>DATMKY010000065.1:0-13831 GCA_035570955.1 Edaphobacter sp.
ATTTCAATTGCCACGGCCACGTCGATATCCAGGTGGGCACGCTGTCCAAGGCCATCGGCGCGCTGGGCGGCTACGTGTGCGGGTCGAAGGATCTCATTGACTTCCTCTACCACCGCGCCCGGCCGTTTCTCTTCTCCACCTCGCACCCACCCTCAGTCGCAGCCACTTGTATCGCCGCCTTCGCCATCCTCGAAAACGAACCTGACCGAATTGAGCGTCTCTGGGACAACACGAACTACTTCAAGCAGCAGCTCACCACCGCACGTTTCGACGTCGGAGGCAACTCCACTCCGAAAAGCGAAACACCCATCACCCCCATCATCATCGGTGACGGACAACGCACAATGGACTTCTCTCGCGCACTCTTCGATGCCGGCGTCATGGCCACCGGCATTGCTTTTCCAACGGTCCCAGAGGGTAAAGCCCGCATTCGCACCATCATGACCAGCGAACACACACGCGCCCAGATCGATCAGGCTCTTGAAGTCCTCACCTCCGTTGCAAAAAAGATGGGAATTCTTCAAAACTGAATGCCTATTAGCAAGCTGCATTCTCAAGTAAAACTAAGCCTATTTTTATCAAAGACCCAACTTTCCGAGTCTATTCTCCACAGGATGCGTCTTATCTGTATGCCCCTTTGTTACACTCCCCACCTCGGGCGCATCTGCCTGACGCTGGGCGGCGCCGCACTTTGGATCACTTCCATCGGGGCATTTCCTAGCCTTCACGCGCAGACCTCCTCCACCAGCTTCTCCGTAGCTCCTTCAAACGAATCCAGCATTCTTGCGCAGCCTCTTCCGATCACCGAACTCCCCGATGCGCCCGGAGTGCTTCAAAATCCGCAAAGCCCCCCAAACTCGCAGTCTGCCCAGGCACCCAAACCATCGTCTCAGGCGACCGACCCCGACGTAGTCAGTCCCAACGGTACCAAGCAAACCAAACGCGTCCTTGGGATCGTGCCCAACTTCAGTTCCGTCTCTGCGGATACGAAACTGCCCCCGCAGACCGCGAAGGAAAAGTTGGTTCTCGCTGCGAAAAATAGCTTCGACTATTCCTCCTTTCTCGTGGCCGGCATTCAGGCCGGCATCTCCATGAACAGCAAATCCTATCCTGAATTTCATCAGGGAGCAGCGGGCTACGCCCGCTATTTCTGGCATACGGAAGCAGATACAGCCGATGAAAACTTTATGGTCGGCGGCCTCGGCCCTATCGCCTTTCACCAGGACAGTCGCTTCTACACGCTTGGCCACGGGGGTTTCCGTAAGCGTACCTGGTATGCCGTAACTCGTGTTCTTGTCAGTCGCTCGGACAACGGAAACAAGATGTTTAACTTCTCTGAGATCGTCGGCTCTGGCGCTGCCGCTGGCGTCGGTAGTCTTTACTATCCATCAAAATATAGGACTTGGACCAAGGTCGGTCAGCGATGGCTCACCAGCGACCTCATCGACTGTTTCAACTTCTTCTGGAAAGAATATTGGCCCGACGTCAACAAGAAGGTCTTCCACACGAAATAGACCTCTTTGGCTACCTACGAATCCACTGCGAGTTTCTTGCCTAAAATGAGTCAAGCCTGTTGACTGCTCTGCTTACCCATTTTATTTTGATCTCTGTCCCTCGCGAGGCCGGAACCGCCGGTCTCTACCTGCGTTGCAAACCGGTTCGCGGCAGCGCGGATGGAGGAAGCAGCGACATGCGTGAGGACAAGTATGCCCAATTTGAAGATCGTCTACCTTGAGCTCCCATCTCAAAACCTGAATGCAAGCAAAACCTTCTACGCCAATCTCTTCGGTTGGACCTTTCAGGACTATGGTCCAACCTACAGTGCGTTCTCCAACAGTGGAACCGAAGGCGGCTTCAACGCTGATCCCGCCGAGCGCACCACGGCGCCTCTCGCAGTCATCGAATCGGACGATATCGAAGCAACCGAGCAAAGCATCATCAGAGCCGGAGGAAAGATCGCGCTACCCATCTTCAACTTTCCCGGCGGCCGCCGCTTTCACTTCACCGATCCCGCAGGCAACGAACTGGCAGTTATGCAGCGCGACTAACCATGAATACAGTTAATTCTGAAAGACGACGCGCCCTTCGCTCAAAGTAAAAGCAACGCGTCCGAGCATGGGCGCGCCGTCAAAAGGAGAATTCCGCGACTTCGATCTCGTCTTCGCCACATCGTAGGCCCACTCTGCGGCTGGATCAAACACCACCACATCCGCAAAACTTCCCACCTTCAGCGTTCCTCGACCCTCCAACGAAATCGCTCTGGCCGGCTGCGCGCTCATCAACTCGATCAGTTGAGAAAATGGCATCCCATGCCCCTTATGAAGCACTCGCAGAGCCAACCCCAAAGCCGT
Organism: Edaphobacter sp.; assembly: GCA_035570955.1. GTDB lineage: Bacteria > Acidobacteriota > Terriglobia > Terriglobales > Acidobacteriaceae > Edaphobacter. The sequence goes on from DATMKY010000065.1 coordinate 2,352, forward strand.
CTCCAGTCCCGTAATTCCATTTGGAGCCCGCTCGAACTCCTGCTCTTTCTCAAACAGCGCGTGCGGAGCGTGATCGGTAGCAATGCAGTCCACCGTTCCATCTATCAGTCCTGCAATCATCGCCAGCCGGTCTGTCTCCGCTCGCAATGGAGGATTCATCTTCGCATTGGTGTTGTAGTCCCCAATCGCATTATCGGTTAGCGTGAAATGATGTGGCGCCACCTCACAGGTCACGTGCAAACCATCCGCCTTTGCGGCCCGAATCAGATCCATCGCCTTCGCCGTCGAAACATGCTGTACATGCAGATGTGGCCGGAGGCGATCGACTCGCTCGATATCTCGCAACAGCCGGATATCGCGTTCCACAATACCCGCCTCCGCCGCCACTGGCATCCCACGGAGTCCAAGCCGAAACGCCACAGGTCCGGCATTCATACTGCAGCCGCCGGTCAGGCGCGTATCCTCCGCATGCTGAGACACCGGAACTCCAATTCCACCCGCAGCTACGAGCGCCTGGCGCATCACGTCGTCATGAAGCACGGGCTTCCCATCATCCGTAAACCCAACCGCTCCCGCCCGCGCTAACTCGTGAAAATCTGTGATCTCTTCGCCTTTGCTTCCAAACGTAGCAGCCGGCATTGCGAACAGCTTCACACACGCCCCACGCGCAGCGTCAAGCATCCACTCCAGGCCCGCTACCGAATCATTGACTGGAACTGTGTTCGGCATCGCAACAACCGTCGTAAAACCACCAGCGGCCGCTGCAGCTGTCCCGGTCGCAATCGACTCCTTATAAGTCTGCCCTGGCTCACGCAGATGTACGTGAACATCCACGAACCCCGGAGCAACAATCATCCCCGATGCGTCAATCGTCTTCTTCGCCTTGGCATCCTTCAATGCCCCAGGTGCCTCAACAGCCGCCACGCGCCCGCTTCGAAGCAACAAATCCCGCTGCGAATCTACGCCACTCGCTGGATCGACGAGCCGCCCATTCAAAATCAATACATCGCTCATGCAATCACACTCTCGAAGTCAACCACACCCAGGGCCCGCGCCAGCAACGCCATCCTTACCGCGACACCATGTCTCACCTGCTCTTCAATCGCGGAGTTGGGTCCATCCGCCACCTCGTCGTCGATCTCGAGCCCGCGAATCATCGGGCCCGGATGCATCACCAGCGCATGCGGCGCGTTTGCCGCCAGCCGCACATAATTCAACTGATACCGCGCAATATAGTCGTCAAGGTTGAGCTCAAGCCCCGCAAGCCGCTCACGCTGAATCCTCAACATCATCGCCACCTGCGCCTGCTTCAGAGCCTTATCGAAATCCCGCTCTATCTCCACGCCTTGCCCCAGTTCAAGCGCATACTCCGGCAAAAGTTCCTTAGGTCCACAGAGCAGCACTCTCGCGCCCAGCTTCGGCAACAGCAGCGCGTTCGAACGCGCTACCCGGCTATGCAGAATATCTCCGGCAATCACCACCGTGACGCCCGCTAGTGTTTTCTCATCGATACGTTTCGCATTCACGTTCGGCACTCGCGCCAGGATCGTACGCAGATCCAACAGCGCCTGCGAAGGATGCTCGTGCATTCCATCCCCCGCATTCAGAACCGGCAGCCCGGTCGATCTTGCCAGCAGATATGGAGCTCCTGAACTCAGATGGCGAAGGACAATGCACTCCGCGCCCAACGCCCGCAACGTCAGACCCGTATCCTTCAAACTTTCGCCCTTCTCAATCGACGAAGATTTATCGCTCACCAACGTCGTAATAGCGCCAAGTTGTTTCGCTGCGAGCTCAAACGACGTTCGCGTTCGCGTGCTCGATTCGTAAAACAGCAGTGCGATCCGTCGTCGCGCCAATACCTTTAGCTTGCTGTCATCATCCAGACGGTCGAGTCTGTCCGCGTCTGCCAGAATCGTAGCAGTCTCGATCACCGGCAGGTCCACCACGGCCAACAGAGATCCCGCAGCATAGCCAAAGCTCTTTGTCGCGCCGTGCCCTGAATGCATCATCGAAGCCAATCGTTAGTCCACCAGTTCAACCAGCAGCACCTGCTCCTGACCGTCCACCTCATTCAACTTCACTTCGATGATCTCGCGTTTCGACGTCGGAATCGTGCGACCCACATAAGTCGCCTCAATCGGCAGCTCACGATGTCCGCGGTCGATCAACACCAACAGTCGAACACTTTTTGGCCGGCCATAATCAAATAGCGCGTCCAGCGCCGCGCGGATTGTTCGTCCTGTGTACAGCACATCGTCCATCAGGATGATGTCCCGCCCATTCACATCGAACCCAATCGCTCCCGGCACCACCTTAGGCCGCGGACCATCCGTCGAAAGATCGTCGCGATAGAAGCTGATATCCAGAACGCCCGTATCCACGGGATGCTTCTCGATCTTTTCGATCAGCTTTCCTAACCTCTGCGCCAGCGGAACACCCCTCCGCTTGATGCCGATTAGTCCGACATTCTTGCTGCCATCATGCTTTTCAACGATCTCATGCGCAAGCCTCACCAGCGTGCGCTCGATCTCCGAGGCCGACATCAGCCGGCCCTTTTCTCGTAATTTTGGCTTTCGTACTTCAGTAATCTCAGTCATGACGGTTGCGCTTGATGATATCAAGTATGCCAATCCTTCGGGAGAACCAGTTCCACGTTACCCAGGAATTGACCGGATATCGAAATGGCGCCATTTTGCCTCCCCAACCTCCCTAGATCGAGACCTTCCTCCGCGTCCGCATGAATCCGCTAATGGCTCCCCCAACCGTCGACAGAATGAGCAGAATCCCTGAAATCAGGCCGAAGCCCATAAGCATCATTCCCGCACGAAATTCGGGCGAAAACCAAAATCTTTGTATCTCTGGTGGCTGCGGACTGATTGCGTTTGCTTTTTCAAATTGAGCATGAAGCAACTCCGTAATCTCGGCATCCGAGCCTGCCATGCTATGCAGACCGTACCTCGCTGCCAGTCCTCCAACCGCCATTACAATCGCGAAGCACGCCACGAGCGCAAGGCCAACCACAACTCCAATGCGCGCACCAACTCCGGCATCCATCCACGCCAGGGGACGACGCTTCTGGTAGAGCCCCAGAGTAATAATTGATCCGCTGATCGTCCAAAGCCAGCTCAATGGCGACAAAACCTGCACTAGCGCCGCCACCAGGCTCAACCCGGCGGCAATCCCGGCCACGAGCAAGGCACACCTTATTGCCGTCTTCCACTCCACCTGCTGGAGTTTGGGTGGGGGAATCGCGCCGGTCGTTTCTGGCCCGGCATCGGAAGCCTGCTTCTCTTGGTCCTGAAAATAAATCTGCGGCGCGCCGCAATGTGGGCAAAACGGCGATACCTCAGCACTCGCAGGAAGCTCGCCGCCGCACCGGTGACAATACTTATGCATATATCTTATGAAGCTATCCCACGATGTGAGGTGCGGCAAGTTCGAACCCGTAACCGGGCATCACTCACTGGGTATGCTGTGGTTCGTCCTTCTCCCCAAAGGACAGATGGCCCGGCAAATCGAGCGAGACTAGCCCGAACTTCGTTCCATTGCCTTCAGCGTCGATCGCAACAATATGTTGATGTTGTTTCGACCCCGCCTTCAACTCCAATTTCCCCGATTCGTCATCATTGACATACACATGATTCTGTTTGTCGTTGTCGCAGGTCAACCCCTCGGCCGTACGCGTTGTTGTGCCTGTCGGCCTGTCGTTTTGGCATTGGATCACGTCGCCATACCGTTCCAGTGCTTTGCGGTAGAACGCCGTTACCTCATCCGGGCTGTCCTTCGTCCGATAGCTCGCTGCCTTCACACGCAGTTGAAAGCTGCCGAAGCTCATGTTCACATCGGCCGCTCCATTATTTTTATCCTTCTTTACCAGCTCGGCGCCGGGATACACCGGCAAACCAAGTCCCTCGGTCACGACATTGTCATTTGTCTTCACCGTCATGCCACCAAACGGAGTCGCTATCTTGACGTTATCGTTCCCATTCTTCTTATCCGATTCGATTCGGCATCCAATTACCAGGCTCGTTGCCGCAATCATCGATGCCATGACCGCAATTTCTCTCTTCCGCATCTTTTGCCTCCCGTGATCTTCCAAAAAGATACGCCACCTTGGACTCGCCGGTTCCCCGCATCCCTCAATACTTTCACTCCGGCTGTTTCTTTCCGGAAGCACATCCTGCTGGCGGGAACACGGGAACGACCCTTGCATCAAGAAAAATACAAACAGTAGCCGATTTGGTGTCCTATACTTACACAAGCCGGATATCCGCTATTCGGCGCATAGGTATCGGAGTCTCTGGCATGGCGCAGCACCAGCCAATCCGTAAAGCCATCCCTCCTTCTGGGTCAGACATCCCGGACAAGCTCTACTTTCGCATCGGGGAAGTTGCCAGACTTTGCGACGTTCCCGCCTACGTTCTCCGGTTCTGGGAAAGTGAGTTTCCTCAGCTCAAACCTCACAAAGGCGGCACTGGCCAACGACTCTATCGTCGCCGCGACGTCGAAATGGCTCTCCGCATCAAAAGCCTTCTTTACGACGAGGGCTACACCATCCCCGGCGCACGTCAGGTCTTTAAGGCCGAGCTCAGGCACAGAGAACCGCAACTTGCCCTTTCCGTCGAAAACACTCCGCTCCATGTCGACACACGCCAGCTTCGCAAACTTCAGAAAGACCTTCGCGATCTGCACACCCTGCTCTCGAAACCGGCAAGCCGGTCTGCCGTCCACCCAATTCGCACGCCACGAACACACAACGCCCCGAGACACACCGCAGAAAAACTCTTCGACCTGCCGCCCTCGCCCGGAAAATAATAATCGCTGAAGATGAAATTCAAGAACGAATTCGAAGGCTCCCGCAGACGCCCCCATTCCTCTTCACACCACCGTACTCCGTATTTAGGCCTCGACCCCTACAACGGCGTACCGATTCAATGTCAGTTCTGTTCCGGCCAGAGCTTCCGCCGCTCCACGCTCCGCGGCGAGGACTTCCCACAAATTCTGTTGATGCGCTATCCGGTCCGTTGCCTCCGCTGCGGTCAACGCCAGATGGTTAGCTACACCATTGCGAGCCTTGCCATCTCGTCCAGCGTAAAACCCCGACGCAGGCACCGCCCCGTTGACCCATCCAAGCGTTGGGTTGATTTCACCAGGCACCCCGACGCCCCAAACCCCCTGGCTCCCGCACCCTCCGACGAGCAATCAACCTCATCGCTTGTTCGGCCTACAACCTGATCCACCCTGCATGGATCGCCCACAACGACAGGCTTGCTACCACGATCCAGAGCGCCACGCCTTGTACCAAGGGACGAGCACCGACTTCTTTCAAAGTATTGCGCGTAATCCCAGTCCCAATCAAGAACAGCACCACCGTCAACGCAGCGCGACCCAGCCGGTACAAAGCCGAGAAAAGACCCTCAGCCTGTGGAATATAGTGCGGTAGATAGCTCGCCGCAACTGCAGCAATGCAGAAATACAAAATAAACCAGGGCCAACTGACCTTCGCACGACTTTTCTTCAGCACTGCGGTCGCAATCACAATCGGCGCAATCCACAATGCTCGCGCCAGTTTCACCGTCGTCCCTATCGCCAAAGCTATCGGCCCATATTTTGCCGACGCGCCAACAACAGAACTCGTGTCATGAATCGCCAGCGCTGCCCACAGCCCAAACTGCGTCTCGCCGAAGTGCATCATATGGCCGATCAGCGGAAATATAAGAAGCGCCACCGAATTCAGCACAAAGACAGTTCCCAGCGAGACTGCCATCTCCTCATCATTGGCCTCCAGCACTGGCCCCATCGCCGCAATTGCGCTTCCTCCGCAGATCGCCGTACCAAAGCTGATCAGCATCGACTGCGTCTTGCCCACCTGGAGCATCTTGCCCAGCAAAACCCCGACGCTCAGCGCAAACGCAATGCTGATCGCCGTGTACAGAAATCCGGCAGCACCCGCATGAACCACCTCTTTGAGGTTCATCCCGAATCCAAGGCAAACCACCGCAGCCTGCAAGAGAAACTTTGACAAACTACGGCTCTCTGAAGGAAATGGGTGCGTCACGCTCAGCCCGAAGACCAGGCCGGCAGCTAGCGCGAACGGAGGCCCGATCAATCCACTCGCCGCAACAATAATGCCAACGTAGAAAAGATTCTTCTTCAGCACTTACCCAGAATCGACGCTTTCACCCACACAGTCGAGAAGTGTTTTTCAATTGCCGATAAGTAATACTTATCGGGGTAATTATTCAGACCGTAGCCAAAGCGAATCGTTGAAAAGCCGCTGACGTGCCCGTCGCCTCAGTTCCTACCAGCCAGACGAAGCTGAAATCCCGCAGAATCTCCAATCCTTCCACCGGTACAATCTGTACCGATCCCAGCCGTAATACCTTATTGACAGCACATCGCGAGACAAACCCCACTCCAAGTTCTGCCTCGACACCCGAGATAATCGCCTCTGTCGAATCTAGCTCCATCGCTATCCGCAACGAACGCAGTGGCAACCTCCTCTTCTTCAATGCTTGCTCTACCACGCGCCGCGAGCCCGAACCTTTCTCGCGCAGCAATAACGGCACCTTCTCCAATTCAGCTGGAGCAATCGGCTGCAGCTTCCGCCCGGCCCACGAATGGTTCGGGCTCACAATCAGCACCATCTCATCCTGCATCATGCGTTGGGTCTTCACATCGCGACGCATCGCCGGCCCCTCGATAATCCCCAGTTCTACCTGCTCCTCGGCCACCGCTTCAACAATGTGTTCCGTATTGCCACTCACCAGCGAAAGCTTAACCTGCGGATACTGTTTCAAAAACGCCCCTAAAATTCGCGGCAGAACATACTGCGCCACCGTCGTCGAAGCACCCAGTCGAAGCTCTCCCACAACCTCATCGTTCAATGCCATCAAGGCCCGTTGAGCCTCAGCCACAATCTCCGCAGCACTCTCTGCATACCCCAGCAAAATCCGTCCTGCTTCCGTCAAGGAAATCTGGCTTCCATGCCCATCGCCGCGCGCCCTGTCAAACAGCCGAACCCCTGCCTCCTCTTCCAGAGCCCGGATATGCTGACTCACCGCAGGCTGGCTCAGATGCAACGCCTCTGCCGCTTTCCGAAAGCTCACCTTCTCCGCGACCGTGCGAAACACTTTCAGCCGAAAGTTTTCCAATCCCTCTCCTGGCAACGAACCACACCTGCCACCCCATCAGCATAAGCCCACCCGATAGAATCAAATCAGCCATCCCCACGACTGTAGACCGTGACTGTAAATAAAAACGCCAATCCGCCCATCGCTCCTCGCCGAGGCCCTCTCGATTTCCTTAGACCCTCTCATAGTCACACGGCGACCTCCGCCACCCTCCTGCTCACTCTTTCCGCTCTTACCTCGCGCGTCATCGGACTTATGCGCGAACAATTCATCGCCTACCGCTTCGGAGCTGGCCCCCAGACCGACGCCTACAACGTAGCCTTCTTTCTTCCCGAACTTATCAACTATCTCCTCGTCGGCGGAGCCGCCTCCATCACCTTCGTCACGATCCTCGACCGCTACCGCGCCGATAACGACGAGATGGAAGGGGAACGCGCGCTCTCTATCATCCTCAACACTATGGTCCTTGTCCTCGGCACTGCCATCCTCATTGCCGAGATCTTCACTCCTCACTACATTCGCATCTACTTCGATCCCGCATCGCCCGAAGGAATTCTCTGCACCCACATTACCCGCATCCTCCTGCCCGGCCAGCTCTTTTTCTTCTGCGGTGGAGTCCTCACGTCCGTCCTGCTCGTCCGCAAACAATTCTCCTTCCAGGCGCTCTCTCCACTCATCTATAACATCTGCATCATCGCGGGCGGAGTCCTTCTCGCCGACCGTATTGGCGTCTCCTCACTCGGTTACGGTGCCCTGGCCGGAGCTTATTTAGGTCCTTTTCTCCTCAACGCCTATGGAGCCTATCGCGCTGGTATGCGATACCAGCCCCTCCTCGACTTCAAACACCCAGGCCTTCGCGAGTGGGTTCGTCTCTCCCTGCCTCTCATGCTCGGCGTCACCATCATCACGCTCGACAATCAAATCCTCGGCTACTTCGCCAAACACGGCGCTGGAGATATCACCCGCCTCACCTACGCCAAGCGTCTCTTCACCGCACCCACGGCCATCATCGGGCAAGCCGCAGGCGCCGCGTCCATGCCCTTCTTCGCCTCACTCTTCGGCCGCAAGCAGTTCGCCACCTTCGCTGCTGCGGTCAACCGCTCTGTCACCAGCCTCATCGCTTTCTCGGTTCTCGGCTCCGCGGTCATGATCGCCCTCGCCAGGCCTTCCGTCGACATCATCTTCCGTCGCGGCTCCTTTCACGCAGCCGACTCCATCGCCACTGCGTCCTACTTCGGGATCTTCGCTATCTCGCTCGCTTTCTGGACTGCACAGTCCATCTACGCCAGAGCCTTCTACGCCTCCGGTGAAACCTTTATGCCGATGCTCGCCGGAACGATCATCACCATCACCAGTATTCCAATTTACTGGCAGCTTCATGAGCACTTCGGGGTCATCGGTCTGGCCTGGGCATCCAACATCGCCATCCTGCTTCAGACCGGGACTCTGGCCACCCTCGCGCACCGTCACTCGCTCGTCCCGCTCTTCGGCCCGGCAGGCACACCCTACGCCGGCCCAAACTGGCCTGAAATCGCCCGCGCTGGCTTCGCCGGTCTAGTCAGCCTTGCGGGAACAACTCTCGTTCTTCATTTCCTTCCCCAACCCCAGACCTATCGCGGTGACATTACCGCGATCGCCTTAGGGGGCTCCGTCTGGGCCGCTCTGGCTGCCACAACCCTCCACTTCACCGGTTCAAAAATCCTCCTTCAACTCCGCGATCGCATCTTTTAACATCTTGGCCTTTCGTTGCCATCCTTCGCGGAGAAGAGGATCTGTTTTACCAAACCGTTACTTCGCGTCTTCCCACTCCTCATTCCAAGCCGTCTGAATCGCTTCCAGAATCCCTTCATTCGACTTGGCCGGATCGCCTATAAATCCAGGCAACCCTGTCACGTACTTATGCAGATCCGTAAACCGCACCGAATAAGGTTCAATCTCCGGATACGTCTCCTGTAACAAAATCCCAATCTCTTCAGCATCGTTCCACTCAATCTCACGCGGCATATCATTCTCCTCACTACAATCATCCCAGCAGCAAAAAATTGCTCTCCAAAGACTACAAGAACTACCGCACGAATATGACGAAACCCGTCACCCCATCGTGGTCCGCATCCCTCCTCCGACGCGATCTCAACGCCCGAGCCCACCACCTCGCCCGCACTCACAATCTCCTTCATGACATCTCCCTGGGACCGAAGTCCGAAAACGATCCCGCAGTTGTTTTCGGCCACGACGATCAGGGCCGCCACGGCAACTTCGATCCCGACTCCTATGCCAACATCTGCGCTAACCCAGCCTGGCTCCGCCGCTTATCAAAGCCCCACACCGCCTCACGCCGCTCCCGAGCCCGCAAGGACTGGCAATGGCACGAGCTCGATTCCGCGATCAGCTCCGACGCCCTGCTCATGAACATCTTCTGCCATCCCTCCGTCTTCAATGGAGGGGCTCTCACCCCCGCAGTAGCCAATCTTCTCGGAGTCGTCGACCCTTTCGTCACTCCCCGCTTCGGTTTCACGCCGGGCGTCCCTCTCAAGCAACTTCGCAAAGGCCGCACCAGGCTTCCATCCGAACTCACAGACCAAACCGAGATCGACCTACAGCTCAACAACCTCTTTCTCGAAGCCAAGCTCACCGAGTCGAACTTCCAGACTGCTGCCCCGCACCTTATCGAACGCTACCGCGACCTCGAAGCCGTCTTCGACATCACCCGCCTCCCTAAAAGAACTCGCAACACCCAACCCGTTCGGCCACAAATAGAAGATCTTTCGCAACTCGGACCCGACTCCGAAGTCGATGCCACCATTCCAATCGAAGGCCATCCAGGCCCGAACGCTCCCAAAAATCTTCCAACAGTAGTGGACGGCTACCAACTGATCCGCAACGTACTCGCTGCCTATGCGAGCGATGCATCCTTCTGCGTCCTTTGCGACGCCCGCCGTCACGACCTCATCGAAACCTGGTACGCGGTCCTCTCCGCAGTCCACAGTCTCACCTTCGCCACCCGCCTGAAACTTTTAACATGGCAGGAACTATCGACTGCCCTCCCCGAAGACCTGCAGCAATTTCTAAGAACAAAATACGGTATTGCCCCTGCTGTCGATCATGGCGCCGAATAAATCAATCTCCATCGCATCCGGGGCGTCGGTGGCGGCTGCCGCCACAATGTATCTTCAAGATAAGAGGTTCCTACACCCAGAACCAGCACACCGACTGTAACGAAACCTATCACTCCACCCTCCACGCAGGCCGCAACGATCAGTGCGATCCCGGCACCCACCACGATCCACCGTCCGATATGTCGATCCTTCACTTGCTCGATCACCCAAACCTTCTCGACCGATCCTTGCGGGAATACTATCCGCATATCACCCTCCGGCCTCTCAGCAACGCAGGTCAGCGCACTATCATCGACTGACTCAATCCGGCACTCATCCACGCCAGCCTGACCTTCGCGCTCCACCTCGATCAATGCATTCACCGGCACACGCTCCACCCGACTCCATTGCGCCAATTTGTCAGGAGATTTTTTTCCGTCCGCCCCGAACGCTACTCCACACGCCGCAAACAAGATCCAAAACACCCAGCTCGTACTTCTCATCGTCGTGCAGCCTCCTGAAGCGTTCAGGAGTGCAGCCTATCTTCTACCGATCTGCTACATGGGGCCGTCTAGGACACTTTCGCAACTGTCACATCTGTGCCAGAACAGTCCTCGGAGAAAACGCAACTCACGTCCGCATTGCATTTTTTCCTTTGAAAATTCCCGGCAAAATCGCGTGTTAAGTCCCAACCCACCTAAATGAACTTACGCCGTATTGAAAAGGGAGACTAAGGAAAAATAAGGGGGCGGACTAGCTTCCTGGTCCGTGAGCGGGCTTTCCTTCCTGCACATAGTTTCGGTTCCACTTCGGAATCTCTACCACGTAGGTGCCTGGCTTTTCAATCACCGCCTGGCAGCCCAGGCGCGAGTTCAACTGAACGTCCGCCGCCGTCTCCATCCGGTCCAGTTCCTTGTCCTCCGGTTCGCTAATTCCATCCGCGCCTTCCTTCACATGAATATGGCAGGTCGTGCATGCACAAACCCCGCCGCAAGCATGGTCAAGAAAAATATTGTAATTCTCTGCCACATCCAGAAACGACATCGGCTCCCCGTGCCCGTCATAAGGCAGCGTATCGAACTCAAATTCAACCGTCTTGCCTTCAGGCAAAAAGGTCACGCGTACCATCCCCTCGCCCGCAGGCGCCGACAGATCCACTTCTTCACCACTCTTTTCAGACATATCTCTAATTATCTCTTGTTTTTCGCGACCTAACTCTTCGAATCGCTGATCTCAGCCTTGGCAAACG
>DATMKY010000066.1:0-67542 GCA_035570955.1 Edaphobacter sp.
TCGGTGGCAGGGTAGGTGCGAAGGAGGTCGGCGTGTCCGGCGAGGGTGTCATGAGGTTGACCGTCGACGAGGAAACGGATGGAGGTGATGTCTGGGTTTGCCGCGTGGAGAGTGCCGATGATGGATTGCACGGTGAGTGCTTCAACCTGAACGCCGGAGGGGTGATTGTTGACGAAGCTACTGCGTAGGTTGATGACGGCCAGTTGGCCCGAAGGTTCGCCGGGTGCCGGGTTGGGATCGGTGAGTAGGAAAACGTCGTCTATGGTGGGGCCTCCTTGAAGTGGATGGCCTGAGTTGGGTACGACGTAGGCGGCGAGGAGGTGCTCGACGAGAGAACGGGCGCGTAGGGTTGGTTGCGGCGGGAGTGCGATGGATTGGGTGGTGGGGGTGATGGAGGCGTCGGCGTCGTTGGCGAGGTAGAGAGTGACGTCTTCAGTAGGGGCGGTGGTAGGGGCGGCGATAGGTGTGGTGTCGACAGAGGCGCCGAGGCGCTTGTGCGCTTGTTGGCAGCCTCGTAGGAGGAAGGCAGCCATTAGGACGATGCCGGCGATGAGGCTCCAGAAGAGGATGCGTTGGTAACGGGGGATCATTTCTGTGCTCCAGCAGCTGCTGCGGCAAGCTGGTGGGCGCGCCACTGGGTAAGGCCGTCGGCGAGGGCCTTGACGATGTTTTGCTGGTAGGCGCTATCGGTGATGGCAGTCTGGTCGTCGCCAGTGCCCAGGGGCGCGATTTCAATAGCGATTGCCGGGCAGATTAGGTTATCGATGGGACGGATGGAAGCTCGGCTGAGAATGACGGGGAGCTTGGCACGTTGGAGCGCGAGGCCGATCTGGTTGGCCAGGGTGAGGCTTTGCGGGATGGTGCCGGCTTGCGCGGTGTTCCACGGGATGGGTGCGTGTTGGTCCTCTTGGGTCGGTGCGAGAGCGGAGGTGATGATGTGGACGCCGCTACCGCTGTCGGTAGCGTGAAGGATGAGGCAGGCACCGGGATGGCGCTGGTTGGCGATCTCAGCGCGCTGGTCTGTGGGGAAGGGGACGGTAGGATCAGTGTCTCGCGTGGAGATGACGGCGAATCCGCTGGTGGATAGCTGGGCTCGGAGGCGAGTGGCGAAGGCCAGAGTGAAGTTTTTCTCGAGGAGATCGTTGGGGAGATGGGCTCCGGGATCGGGGCCTCCGTGAGCGGGGTCGATAAAGATGACGGTGCGAGGGGCGGGTTGCTGGGCGGGTGCGTTGGCGCTCGCGAGGAGGGCGAGGGTGAGGGCCGCGGCGATGTGTCGGAAACAGCTCAAGGGTCTGGTTGATTGTAATGGGTGGGGGTTGCGACTGAGTTGTGAGTGAGGAAAGGAGAACGGTTCACGCTAGCGTGGGGAAATCCACCCCCCGCGATGAGACTGCGAAGGATGGGGCTTGTGGTTTTAGCACCCACGGAGAGTAGCAGGTTTCTTTCCCTCCGGCTACGCACAGAGTGCGAAACTGCAAAGACGCGTGCGGGGCGCCTAATCGAGGGCGTAGATTGCCAGGCCGCTTAGGAGTTTAGGGTAGAAGTCGGTGGATTTTTGCGGCATGACTTCGCCGGAGAGGGAGACGTCTTTGAGCTGGTCGAGGGTGATGGGTTTGATGAGGAAGGCGATGTTGGCTTCGCCGGATTGAACGAGCGAGACGGCTTCGGCGGCTTCGCGGAGGTATTGGATGCTGCCGAGTGCGCGGACTTTTTCTTCGGTGAGGCCGAGGATATGGTCGAGGACTACGGTGTGAAGCTGGGCAACTCCCAATTGGCGTTGTTTTGCCGGGAGACCTGCGAGGAGCGGGGTGATGGCCTCGGGTTTTGGGGTGAGGAGGTAGTTGCCGTCGCCAGTGACGGCGAGGAAGGAGTCGGTGGAGGAGTTGGTCAGGGTATCGACGAGATCGGGCGCGGGAGACTCGTCTTCGAGTTCGGTGATGGTGTAGTAGGCGCTCGCTTTGGTAATGAAATCTGGGGAGGAGAAGTTTTCGATGCCCTGAACGACGCGATGCGTGGGCAGGATGGTAATGCCGGGGGCGTCCATGTTGACGAAGGTCATCATCATGGCGGCTTCGGGGAAAGCGGGGACAGGAAGAGAGCTGGGGCTGACCCGCTCGTCTTCGTCGAGAGGCTGGTTGAGGGGAAGCTTGAGCTGGGCGCCTCGCTCTTTGGCATACGCGACTGAGGTTTCGTAGCGGTGGTGGCCGTCGGCGATGATGAGCTTTTTGTCGGCCATGGCGGTGAGGAGGAGATTGATGAGGTTGGGGTCGGTGAGTTTCCAGAGCTTATGGACTACGCCGTATTCGTCGGTGATGGCGAGGTCGGCGGGGTTGTCGTCGAAGCCATTGGGGAATGCGCCTTCAAAGATGAGTTTTTCGGCGGTGAAGGCCGGGTCTGAGTAGAGCATGTAGATCTGCTCGCAATAGGCCCGGGTGGCCTTGAATAGGGCGAGACGGTCGGATTTGTGTTTTGGGAAGGTCTGTTCGTGGCGGTAGACAACCTTGTCGGCGTAGTCATAGAGGTGGCCGAGGGCGATGAAGCCGCGCCGCTCGCGGGTTTCGGATGTACCTGGAACGACGTAGGTTTGGGAGTAGCCATAGATGGCGGGCACGGATTCTTCGGCGAAGATGCGCTCGCGGCGCCAGTCGTGGAGATACTCGGCTGCGCGGGTGTAGACGTTATTCTGGTCGTCGTCGCCGGGCTCGTGTTTGCCAAGAATGATACGGACGAGGTTGTAGGGGCTGGCCTCGTAGTAACGCTGCTGCATGGCGGGGGTGATCTTGTCGTAGGGCTGAGTGACGACAGCCTCCAGATTGACGCGGGCGGGGTCGTAACGGAGGGCGCGGAAAGGGTAAAGGCGAGCCATGCTTTTTCGGTTCTCCAGACGTCTAAGGTATGGAACGATTGTACGGGCTGTGGTGTGAATGCAACGTTTAGGCCGGCCGGTGCGTATGGTGTGAAGTGGCGGATGTGGGCACGCAAAGGAAAGGCGCCACGAGATAAATCTGTGACAACTGGATTAACACCGGAGTCTATTATTTTCTTGATCCGGCATCTGATGGGCTGTAGGCTACGTCATCTTAGAGTTAGAATGATCGACCAATGAATTGTGATTCAGATGCGGTTCGGCGGGTTTTGAAGAGCTCGATTCAATAGCAGGAAACGGCATGGGTGCCAGTATGGACATCAATATGCGAAACGAGAGTGACAGGCCGAGAAGTGGGAACCGGATGCGGCACGGAATTATCGAGCTTGCGGTGATTTTGGTGGGTGCACTGTTGTGGGGTTCTGCGGGAACCACGATTGGCTGGGCGCAGGAGAATCCGCTAAGCAACGTGAAGACACCGACACCTCCTCCGGCGCCGAAGACTCCGGAAGAGACCAAGCCGCTGATTGAAGGGGCGGACAATGCGGCAAGGCTGGCGACTTCACGGCGGGATGCACGGATTCGCGTGGATGTGAACCTGGTGCTGGTGCCGGCGACGGTGACCGATCCGATGAACCGGCTGGTGACGGGTCTGGAGAAGGAGAATTTTGAGGTCTACGACAACAACGTGGGGCAGGTGATCAAGAGTTTTTCGACGGAAGATGCTCCGGTAACCATTGGGATTATCTTTGACCTGAGCGGGAGCATGTCGTCGAAGTTCATGCGGGCCCGAAAGGCTTTGAGTGAATTCTTGAGGACTTCAAATCCCCTGGATGAGTTTTTTGTCGTGGGGTTTAACGACCGGCCGGCAGTGATTGTGGACTATACCTCGGATATCGATGATGTGGAAGCGCGGATGGTGATGCTGAAGCCGGAGAACCGGACGGCGCTGATCGATGCGATTTACCTGGGTGTGGACAAGTTGAAGCAGGCGAAGTATGAACGGAAGGCTTTGCTGATTATCTCCGATGGGGGCGACAACCGGAGCCGGTATACCGAGGGCGAACTGCGACGGGTGGTGCGTGAGAGCGATGTGCAGATTTACTCGATTGGAATCTTCGATCAGTATGCGCCGACTACGGAAGAGCAACTTGGACCGATTTTGCTGAATGATATCTGCGAGATGACAGGCGGACGGATGTTCCGCGTGCTGGATATCAATGATCTTGGGGACATCGCGTCGCGAATCAGCGCGGAGTTGCGGAACGAATATGTGATCGGGTATAGGCCTTCGGATGTGAAGCAGGACGGGAACTGGCGTAAATTGAAGATACGACTGGTGCCGCCGCCGGGACTTCCGACGCTGACGGTGCACAATCGCCAGGGGTACTATGCACCTTCGCCGTAAAAGCTGGTTGCCGCAGTTGGCTGCGGTTGGGTGGTTAATGGTGGCGGGTGGGTCGAGCGAGTGGGCTCAGCAACCTGCGACAACGCAGACTCCAGCGAAACCGCCAGTGCAGCATCCTTCTCTGACAGTAGATCGTGATCCGGTGCTCTCGCCCGATCCCGATGCTCCGGCGAAGAGCCAAACTGGCGCGCCCCAAGGTGTTGGGCAGCAGAGCCAGATTGGGCGTGAGGGTGGCAAATACACGCTGCATGAGGATGCTTACGAAGTTCGACTCAACGCTACAGTTTTGGACGGCAGTGGAAGGTCAGTGCAAACTTTAGACAAGAGCGCCTTCACTGTTTATGAAGATGGTGTGCAGCAGACGATTAATTCCTTCCGGCATGAAGACTTGCCGGTGTCGCTGGGACTGTTGATTGATAGCTCTGGCTCGATGTATGACAAGCGGGCAGCGGTGGAAAAGGCTTCGCTGGATTTTGTGAAGTTGTCGAATCCCGCGGACGAGGAGTTTCTGGTGGACTTCTCGTGGGAGGCTTTCATCGACACTGACTTTACGAACAATCTCGACAAGTTGCGTGAAGGGTTGGGGTATATCAAATCGAGTGGCGGCACGGCGATCTATGATGCGCTTGTGGCGTCGGCGGATTATCTGGCTAAGAATGCCAAGCATCCGAAGCAGGTGCTGCTGGTGGTGACCGATGGTGAGGATAATGCTTCGAGTGCGACATTGGAACAGACGATTCGAAGGATTCAGGATCTGGATGGGCCAGTGATTTATTGCGTAGGGCTGTTGTTTGGTGAGGATACAGATAAGCGGGAGTCGCGCCATGCGCGCAGAGTGCTGGAGACGCTGGCTGAGCAGACGGGCGGAGCGGCTTATTTTCCGAAGTCAGTGAATCAGGTGGATGAGATTGCCGCTGAGGTCGCGCAGGATATCCGGACGCAGTACACGATCTCGTATCACTCGACGAAGTCTCCGACGCTGGGTGGGTATCGCGAGGTGCACGTGGAGGCGAAGGCGAAGAGTATGGGCAGGCTTTCGGTGCGAACGCGGAGTGGATATTATCCACGGGTTGCCCGCTCTGCCACTGGTTCGCAGGCCAGCCTTGCCGGTTCACCAACGAAACCCTGACAATATTTGAACGGAAGGTCGGATTAAGACGCCGTGCTTCAACAGTGCGGAGCCGGCTTTCTTTTGATTGATGTACAACAGCAAGGTGTTGCGCCTTTCGTTGAGAAGCGCTGACGAACGAATTTGTGTGTGAGGTTGAGCGGATGCGGGTTGTAGAGAATGTACTCGAGCTGGTGGGGCAGACGCCGATGCTGCGGTTGCGGCGGTTGGAGCAGGCGAGCGGGAGTGGACCGTGCGCGGAGATCTGGGCAAAGCTGGAGTATTTGAGTCCGGGCGGGAGTGTGAAAGATCGCGCAGCGTTGGGGTTGGTACTCGATGCAGAGCGGCGTGGGGTGTTGAAACCGGGAGGCACGATTGTTGAAGCAACTGCCGGGAATACTGGTGTGGGGTTGGCACTGATTGGGGTGAATCGTGGGTACAAGGTGGTGTTGTATGTGCCGGAGCAGTTTGCAGAAGAGAAGGTAAAGCTCATGCGAGGGCTGGGCGCGACGGTGATTCGTACGCCCGAGGCTGGCGGGATGGCTGGAGCGATTGCACAGGCGTTGGAGTTTGAGGGGAAGACTCCGGGGGCGTTTGCGGCACTCCAGTTTGAGAATCCGGCTAATCCGGATTTTCATGAAGAGACGACAGCGGTGGAGATCTGGGAGCAGATGGAGGGGCGGGTGGACGCGTGGGTTTCCGGTGTGGGGTCGGCCGGGACGTTTACGGGTGTCGCGCGTTTTTTGAAGAAGAAGCGAGCGAAGATATTGACGGTAGCGGTTGAGCCTCAGGGAAGCGTGCTTGAGGGGGGCGAGCCAGGGCCGCATAAGGTGGAGGGGATTGGCGTGTCATTTATTCCAGCGACGTTTGACCGGGGTGTGTGTGACCGCGTGATGATGGTGATGGATGGGCCGGCGTTGGCGATGGTGAAGCGGATGGCGGAGGAAGAAGGTGTGTTTGGGGGATCGAGCGCCGGGGCGATGGTGTGTGCTGCGGTCGATGTTGCGAAAGAGTTGGGTGCAGGGAAGAGAGTGGTGACGGTGATTCCGGATTCGGCGGAGAGATATTTGTCGAAGGGACTGTTCGATTGAAACAGGAAGTAGGTTTGGAATAGAAAGCGAGATAAGTGTGATGGCTGATTCGAAGATGGGGTTTGCGACGCGGGCGATACATGATGGGCAGGCTCCGGATGAGCTGACAGGGGCTGTGAATGTGCCGATTTACCTGACGTCGACATATCGGCAGGAGGCGATCGGCAAGAATAAAGGACATGAATATGCGCGGCTGACGAATCCTACGCGTGATGCACTGGAGGAGAGTTTGCGCTCGCTGGAGGGCGGGACAAGCGCGCATGCGTTTGCCAGCGGCATGGCGGCGATTACGGCGATGTGCACGATGATGAAGTCAGGCGACCACATCGTTTGCACGGACAATATGTATGGCGGGACGGGGCGGCTGTTCGATAAGGTGCTGGCGAATTATGGACTGAAGTTTACGTACGTCGACACGAGCATTGCGGAAAATGTTGCGGGTGCGATACGGCCGGAGACGAAGCTGGTGCATATTGAGACACCGACGAATCCGATGATGTCGATTACGGATATTCGGGCGGTGGCGGAGATATGCCATGCGCGTGGGGTGGAGTTGAGTGTTGATAATACTTTTCTGTCGCCGTACCTGCAGCAGCCGATTGCGTTAGGCGCGGATATTGTGATGCATTCGACGACAAAGTTCTTGAATGGACATTCGGATGGGTTGGGTGGAGTGCTTGTGGGAACGAAGCCGGAGCATGCGGAGACTTTTCGTTTTGTGCAGAAGTGTACTGGGGGAATTCTTTCGCCGTTTGAGAGTTATCTACTCCTGCGCGGCGTGAAGACTCTGGCGGTGCGGATGAAGCAGCACGATGCGAATGGGCGCGTAGTGGCTGACTTTTTGAAGGGACATTCGAAGGTTCAGCAGGTGTTTTATCCAGGACTCGCGGAGCATCCGCATCATGAGTTAGCGAAGCGGCAGCAGAAGGGGTTTGGATCGATGATCTCGATGGAACTGGGATCGTTGGAAAATGCGAATCGTTTTGCGAGTTCGTTGCGGTTGGGGTATCTTGCGGAGTCGCTGGGTGGAGTTGAGACGTTGATCTGTCATCCGGCGACGATGACACATGCGGCTGTTGGCGCGGAGGGAAGAGCGAAACTGGGGATTACAGATGGGCTGATGCGGGTCTCGGTGGGAATTGAGGATGTCGAAGATATTGTGGCGGATCTCGATCAGGCGCTGAATAGCATTTAACTTTCCCGTACTTCCACGGAGAGGTGTCAGTGAGGTTGCCGGACCTCTTTTTGCATCCGAATTGGGGACCAACGAACCTTTTACATTGGCAGGGGAGCCGGGGTATGCGTGGATGTGATACATCTATAACTATTGATTATGTGAACGGAGGGTCAGAAAATGTTTGGGTTGACTGACGAGCAGAAACAGTTGCAGAGCGCGGTGAGGTCGTTTGCGGAGGGCGAGATAGCTCCGCATGTGAGCGAGTGGGATGAGAAGAGTGAGTTTCCGCATGCCGTAGTGAAGAAGCTGGGTGAGATGGGACTGCTGGGCGTGATCTTTCCTGAAGAGCTTGGTGGCGCGGGAATGGGTTATGTCGAATATGTTTTGGCGGTGGAAGAGTTGTCGCGTGTGGATGGCAGTGTCGGGATTATTGTGGCGGCGCACAACTCCCTTTGCACAAATCACATTATGCTGGCGGGGGATGATGCGCAGAGGCAGCGGTGGATTCCGAAGCTGGCTAGCGGTGAGTGGCTGGGTGCGTGGGGTTTGACGGAGCCGGGCTCGGGTTCGGATGCAGGCGGTGCACGGACTACTGCGGTGAAGAAGGGCGACAAGTGGGTGCTGAACGGGTCGAAGACTTTTATTACGAATGGCAGCTATGCCGGTTGCGCGGTTGTGCTCGCTGTGACAGACAAGGCGAAGGGAGCCAGTGGGGGGATTTCGGCTTTCGTCGTGGAGAAGGGGACGCCTGGGTTTCGGCCGGGACGTAAGGAGAACAAGCTGGGGCTGCGGGCGAGCGATACGTCGGAACTGATCTTTGAGGACTGTGAGATTCCGGCAGAGAATCTGGTTGGTAAGGAGGGCGAGGGTTTTAAGGATGCGATGCGGGTGCTGGATGGTGGGAGGATCTCGATTGCGGCGCTGAGTCTGGGGATGGGACGTGGGGCGCTCGATGCGGCGATGAAGTATTCGCAGGAGCGACGACAGTTTGGGAAGACCATCAGTGAGTTTCAGGCAATTCAGTTCAAGCTGGCGGATATGGCGACCGAGTTGGACGCGGCCTGGCTATTGACGATGCGTGCTGCTCAGATGAAAGATGCCGGGTTGAAGGTAACTAAAGAGTCGGCGATGGCGAAACTGTACGCAAGTGAGGCGGCTTGCCGAATCTGCGATGAGGGAGTGCAAATCCATGGAGGGTATGGGTTTATCAAAGATTACCCGGCCGAAAAGTTTTACCGCGATGTGAGACTGTGCCCCATTGGGGAGGGGACGAGCGAGATTCAGCGAATGGTGATTGCGCGAGAACTGTTAGGGAGTAAGCCGAGCCGAGGCTGAAGAGGTACAGCAGTAAATCATTGAAATACATATGATTAGCCGAAATCTATCTTGTTTTCGGGATCAGTCAGTTGTCTCACGAGGGGCTTTTGTAGGTAAAAACTTGCGAAGTTACTATTTCTCGCTTGCTTATTGGGCCGATTTTGCATTTGATAGAGCAACTGAAAGGTTTGGAGGCTTTTATGAAACGTTTTGGAATCTCTTTATTCGGTTTGTCGGTTTTGTTGCTGAGTGCGCAGGCTTTGCGGGCCGACTCCATCGTTTTGACCTCTCAAATCGGCGGGGTGTATGGATACGGAGTTCTACTGAATCCGAATTCTCCCGGAGTGGCTGTTGCCAATGGCGACACGTTGATGTTTCTCGGTTTGTCTGGGGTTACGGGAGCGAGTGCTGCACCCGACACGGGCTTCATTGTGACCTTCACTTCCACCAGCGTGACGTTTACAGAGACCGGTGGCGGAGCATCGACTCCTGCCAATCCGACCGGGTCGCCGGCGCAAGTCTCTGATCTATTTTTTATTGATTCGTCGAATACGACTGTTGGGGATGTTTCCTACAGCGCGACAACGACTTCGGGGCCGCTTGCCGGGACAGCGGAGGGACCTGTGGCGCCACCTCCGGCTGTTCCTGAGCCCTCGAGCATGATTCTGGCGGGTAGCGGACTGCTTGGCCTGGCGGGTGCTGTTCGGCGTAGATTTATTGCCTAAGAAAGATTCAAGATTGGTTCTCGAGAGCGCCCGTGCTGGGCGCTCTTTCCATTTCTGGGATTTGTCACGGTCAGGAGACGTTGAAGGGCCAGACACGCTGCACGGTTTTGTAGAGGATTTGCTGGTGATCAGCCGGCGAGAGGAAGTCGAGGTGATCGCGGTAGAGGGCGACAGCCTTTGAGTAGGAGAGCTGCGTGAGGGAGATGGGCCAGTCTGTGGCCCACATGAGGCGTGATGCGCCGAAAGCTTCGACGAGGGTTGTGATCTGTGGGATGGTATCCACGTAGGGGTACGGCTGGGCGGAGAGCGACCAGAGATGGGATATTTTGACGAAGACTTTGGGGTAATGGGCGAGGTCCAGCAAGAGTTGCAATTTGTCTGGTTGATCGATGGGGCAGTCGGCCATATGGTCGATGACGATGGTGAGGTCTGGATTTTTTTCGATGAGTAACGCGAGATCAGGCATGCGGGTGATCGGCGCGAGAATAGTCATCGGGACTTTGAGTTGAGAGCATCGCCGCCAGAGGGGCGGCATAAGTGGCCCACGAATCCAGTCGTAGGAGGGTGAGGCCGAAGGGCTAAGGCGCACGCCGTGAAAGCCGTCGACTTCGATGAGCCGGCTAAGGTGGTCGGGAGCGGCGGAGTCTTGCGGGTTCACGCGGCAGACGCCCTGAAAGGTGCGCGGGTAACGCTTGAGAACGCTGGCGAGGTAGCTGTTGTCCCACTTGTAGTGGATGACCTGAATGATAACGGTTCGGAGGACATTGTTGGCGTGCATCAGGTCGAGGAGTTGTTCGACGGAGGCGTCTTCTGCGGGCGGGTTGGCTCCAAGGGCGAAGGGGAAGGCTGCGTCGTGCTTCCAGACGTGGACGTGGGCGTCGATTAGCGGTGTTGCGGCAGATTGGAGCGGCCCGATCGCAGTAGCGGCGGAGGTTGCGAGAAATTGGCGGCGACTCCACATGGTGGTTGCCATGGATTTTAGAAGCTGCGAACGGTTGCTGATGGATGTGCGGGAGCTGCGTGAAGGGTGAGGGCTGCGGGAGGAAGGCCTGCTGCGGTTGCGTTGATCGTTATGTTGCCGTTTGGCGCAGTGGCTCCAACGATTGCAACGGCCTGGCCAACGTAGAGCTTGCGATCTTTTTCTGGAGTAGGTGCCTGGAAGGGGTCGTGGTCGAGGAGATTGCCATTGTCGACAGCGATGATTTTGGCTGGGCCGCTGGTGGTGAAGTGAATGCGAATCTCGCTGTCGGGGATGACGGTGTTGTTCGTATCAACGAGCGTGGCCGTGATGTAGGTTACGTCGTTCCAGTCTGGTGTTAAGACGAGGGATGTTTCGTGGACTGGCTGGTTTGTGAGTTGAGAGGCCGTCAGGCCAGTTGACAGAATCAGGTGAGCGGGTTTGCCTGCGGTGCGGAGCTCGTCGGTTGCAACGATTTTGTTGTCGTGGCGGGCGACGGCTTTGAGGGTGCCGGGTTCGAACGGGACTTCGTAGAGGATTGGGCTTGCGTCGGGATGGAGCTTCTGGGTACCGAGGGATTTGTTGTTGAGGAAGAGTTCGACTTCTTCTGCGTTGGTGTAGATTTCGATGTTTTCGGTGTGGGGGGATTGATCTTTGGGCGTCCAGTCCAGGAGGAGCGGCTGGCCGAAACGAGTGGTTGGGTCGACTGGAGCGTTGGGTGCGGTCGTGGCGGCCTGGTTACTGGAAATGGGTGATGCGTAGCCGGGGTCGATGGGGCCTTTGCGGGCGGCTTGCACGCGGCGGGCTATGCGAACCATTGGCGCGGTGGTGGCATCGGTCCACCAGGATTGACGCTCGAAGGCTCTTGCGCGGGGAAGTGACGTGGTGAGGAGTAAGCCGCTGCCTGCGCCAATGGAGGGCCAGCGACCACCTTCGCCGAGGTAGTCGATGCCCGACCAGAGGAATTGGCCGGAGTATTCAGGGTGGTCGCGCATGGCAACCCATTGGTTACGGTCGTGGGTGTTTTCAGTGCCAATGATTTTTCGGGTGGGTTTATCGGCGTGGGCCTTGAGGATCTCCTGTTCGCGGTAGTTCTGGCCGACTACATCGAGGAGGTCGGCGAGGCCGTTGTCGTAGTCGTGGGAGACGTTGGGGCGGAAAAGTGCCTGGGTGACGGGGCGTGTCGGGTCGTACTGGTGGAAGGTCTCGACAAGAGATTTGAGGATAGGGATGGCGATTTCGGGTTTGGGGGTGTCGTGGATTTCGTTGCCAGCAGACCATAGGATGATGCTGGGATGATTGCGGTCGCGTTGGACGGTGTCAGCGGTGTCGCGAAGAGACCACTCTTTGAAGTAGAGGTGGTAGTCGTAGGGATTCTTGGCAACGGTCCAACAGTCGAACATCTCGTCCATCACGAGAAAGCCCATGCGGTCGGCGAGGTCGAGGAACTCGGGCGCGGGTGGGTTGTGCGCGGTGCGGATAGCGTTGACGCCGAGTTTGCGGAGGGCTTCGAGGCGGCGGTGCCATGCGGCTAATGGCACGGCGGTGCCCAGCGCTCCTGCGTCGGTGTGGAGGGCTACGCCGTAGATTTTGTGGTGCACGCCGTTGAGGAAGAAGCCCTGTTCGGGGTCGAAATGGAATTCACGGATGCCGAAGGGAACTTCTTCGTTGTCGATTGGCTTGTTGTTTTCGAGGATTCGGGCGTTGAGGGTGTACAGTGCGCCATGTTCAAGGTCCCAGCGGTCGGGATGGGGGATCGTTGTTTCGACTTCAAGGTCAGCTGACTCGTGTGCCGGAATTGTTGCGGTTTTGGAGAGGAATGCAGGTTCGGTGGGGTGTGCGCCGGCTGGGCCGATAAGTTCGGGTGCGAATGTGATGGAGGCGGGCTTATCTGAGTCATTTGTAACCGTGACGCGCACATGAATAGTGCTGGATTCGGCGGAGACCCTCGGAGTGGTGACAAAGGTTCCCCAGGGTGCGATGTGGATGGCGCTGGTTGTGATGAGACGGACCTGGCGATTGACGCCGGCACCGGGGTACCAACGGGAGGCGGGTTGGTGTGAATTGTCGACGCGGATGGCGATGATGTTTTTGCCGGCGTGGAGATGCGGAGTGAGATCGAAGTTGAAGGAGACGTAGCCGTAGGGGCGATGGCCGAGGAGTTCTCCGTTGCAATAGACGTCGGAGTTGGCCATGATGCCGTCGAAGGCGATGTAAGTGTGTTTGGTGGGGTCGAGTTTTTTGAGTTCGAGAGTGCGGTGATACCAGCCGATACCAGTAGGGAAGAAGCCTCCGGCGGCACGGCTGGGGGCGTTTTCTTCGACGGGGCCTGCGATGCTCCAATCGTGGGGGAGGGTGATCGCTTTCCAGGCGGAGTCGTCAAAGGTGGGGGATTGGGCGTCGGGGGCGTCAGACTGGAGGAAGCGCCAGTCGGTGTCCAGTTGCTGGATTTGGCGAGATTGTGCAGATGCGGGGAACACACGGAGAAGTGCAAGCATTATTAGTGCAAGGGGAGAGACAGAAACTGAATCAATTCGGTTGCGCATCATCTTCTCGAGCATTCTTTCTCCAATGAGACGAACGGGAGTGGTCCCCGAAACCCGCGAATGCCCACCTTAGCGCGATGATACCGCGCGAAGATGGGGCCACCCGAGTTGTTGCTTCAATCATTTTTCCGTCGTGGTTGCGGTGGGTTCTACCGGGTTGTATTTGCGGGCGAGGTCGGGGGTGGATTGGATTTCGGCTGCGGGTGGGTTGATGGCCTTGGTGACTTCAACGCCGAATATGTAGCTCGGACCGAACATATTGCTGGTAAAGAAGACGATTTTCTTATCTGGTGTGAAACGGACATTAGGTTCGGCACGATAGTTGTGGTGAGACATGTTGACGAGATGCTCGGATTTGAAGACGCCCGGTTGGAAGAAGTCAGTACTGCTGAGTGCACCTTCGCCCTGCGGGATCATGTGCGGGTAAAAGAGTTCGATCCATTGGCCGTCGGGGGCTTGCGCGACCTGGCCTGAGTCGCCGCCGTCACCGGTGAAGAGGTCGAGGTCTTTGGTGAGGTTGAAGTGAATCGACCACTCGTTGCGTTGCATGTGGTATGCGGTGCGCTTGCCGGTTTCGAGGTTGTAGCTGGCGAGGAAGAAGTCTTCGCCTTTGGGATACTGCCAGTCGTACCAGATGGTTTTACCATCAAGTCCCCAGAACTCGTGGCCTGCGATTTCCATGGCCATGGTGCGTTTGTGGATGAGGGTGTTGTGAGTGCCGTCGGTGTGGATGAGCCAGATGCGATCGACCTTTTGCCACATACCTTCATGGCAGTACATCAGGAGGGTGGGATCAGTGGGGGAGAAGAGGAGGTGATTGACCCAGTCGGTGGAGTGAAGGAGCGGCTTGATGGTACCCGGTTTTTCGCCATTGGGGCCGGCCTCGATGCGGATGGTGAATAGAACGAGGGGGATGCGCGCGGCGAGGCGTCGCTCCATCATCTGACCCTTGTCGTCGGCCTGGACATGGGCTCCCCCGAGGTTGGCGGCGGCGTTGGCATTGGCCGCGCGTGGCGGCGGAGGTGCGTTGGCCACGAAGCCGTTGGGTGCGTTGGGATCGCCGCCGGGAACGTCGGACTCGTTGTAGGTGCCGGCGCCGAGGGTCTCGTCGGCGTTGATGCTGGAGATGCTGAGGGGGGCAGGCAGGTCGATGAGCTTGCACACTACGCCGGTGTTGGTGTCAGCCTTGTAGAGCGTGTTGGTGCGCGTGGCGGGGTCAATGCGGGTGAAGAAGACACTGTTGGTTTTGTGACCGACTACGATGGCGCGTGCTCCGCGGCCAAACCGGGCTATCGGTGAGTCGTGTGCGTTGGCGGGTGGCGGGGGATTGGGCACGAGCATCTTCGTCTCCATGGTGGCGAGATCGAGGACGCGGATGCCCTCCGGGGAGTTGTAGACCATCTGTTTGTGGTCGGGGGTGTAGGCGTTGACGTTGAAGTAGTAAGCGCCGGAGTTGGGCTCGTCGGAGATGCGCCAGACGCGATGGCCGGTGTCATTGTCGACCCAGGTTTTGGGCGGAAGCTGCTCGGTTGGCGCGCCAGACTGTGCCTGCATGACACCCAGCGCAATGAATGCAAATGCAGCCAAGGTGGCGATCCGATGGCGATTCATTCTGAGAAACTCCTATTTACCTTAAGTCCGTTGAAGGCTGAGGCTGAGGCAGAACCACAGGTCCTTTGCTGTTGGGCGGTTCGGTTGGGTTGAACTTGCGGGCAAGATCCGGTGTGGAGATCACGTCTGTGGCTGGCGGGTTTTCGGCTTTTTTAACCTCGACTCCGAAAACGTAGCTGGGGCCAAACATGTTACTGGTGAAGAGAACGAGTTTTTTGTCGGGGCTAAAGCGCACGTTGGGTTCTTCACGATAGTAGTGATGTGACATGTTGACGAGGCGCTCGGACTTGAAGACTCCGGGCTGCCAGAAGTCTGGACTGTTAAGTGCGCCTTCACCCTGCGGGATTATGTGCGGGTAGAAGAGTTCAATCCACTCGCCGTCAAGGGCTTTGGCCACCTGGCCCGGATCGCCTCCGTCACCGGTGAAGAGATCGAGTTCTTTGGTGAGATTAAAGTGAATCGACCACTCGTTGCGTTGCAGGTGGAATGCGGTGCGTTTGCCGGTTTTGAGGTTGAATCCGGCGAGGAAGAAGTCTTCTCCTTTGGGATATTGCCAGTCGTACCAGATGGTTTCGCCGTCGAGTCCCCAGAACTCGTGGCCTGCAATCTCCATCGCCATGGTTCGTTTGTGAATGAGGGTGTTGTGCGTGCCATCGGTGTGAATCATCCAGATGCGATCGACCTTCTGCCAGGGGCCTTCATGGCAGTACATGAGGAGTTCTGGGTCGGCGGGGGAGAAGAGAAGATGATTGACCCAGTCGGTGGAGTGCAGAAGCTCTTTCATGTCGCCAGGCTTTTCGCCGTTGGGGCCGGGTTCGAGGCGAATGGTGAAGAGAACGAGCGGAAGACGCGCCGCCAGGCGCCGTTCCATCATCTGACCTTTGTTTTCCGGTTGGTAGTGCGGGCCCTGAGCTGCGGTGCCTATCCGGTTGTCGGATGCACCGGCAGGCTGAGCGGGGGCGGGAACGTTCGATCCGTATTCCCTGCCCGTGGCGTCACCCTCGATGTAGGTACCAGCGATGAGGGTTTCGTCGGCGTTGACGCTGACGACGGACATAGCCGAGGTGTTGGGTTTGGCGTGGAGTTCGACCAGCTTGCGGATGGCGCCTGTGTTGGTGTCGGCTTTATAGACCGAGGTGATCTTGTTGGCGTCGGTGGAGGTGTAGAAGATGCTGTTGGTTTTGTTGCCGACGACGAGGGTGTGGAGTAAGCCGGGGACCGGGCCACGGGGAGGGGATTGCTGATTGACAGGAGGGCGCGGTGGATTGGGAACGAGGAGCTTCGTCTTCAGCGTCTCCATGTCGAGGACGTGGATGCCGTCGGGTGCGGTGTAGACCATCTGCTTGTGGTCAGGAGTATAAGCGTTGATGTTGAAGTAAAAGCCTCCGGAGTTGGCCTCATCGGAGAGACGCCAGATGCGATGGCCTGTATCTTTGTCGACCCATGATTTTGGAGGGTTCTGAGAGTAAGCGACGGAAGAAAGGGCGGCGAGAAGAGCTACGTACGCAGCTGTGGGGCGGGTCAGGGAAGGCATGGCGAACTCTCCTGCGGTCTGTTCGAACCATGCACGGGTTTGATGGACGACGAAGGGAACGGCTCGGCAGGGTTCGAAGGATTTATACACTGTGACGGATGCTAATGAGAAATAGTTTCTTAGGCGGAATTATTGAGTTGGGTGGTTTGGAAAGGAGGGCACTACACTGGACGTATGAGTTCTTCTTCCACCACTTCGCTGGTGATGTCAGTTGCCGGGATTGCCGCGAAGATAGGTCACGGGTTACGGATAGGACGGGATGAGGCGCGGTGGCTCTGGGAGAATGCCTCGGATGTTGAACTGCGCTCGCTTGCGGGGTTGGTGCGGGCACGTTTTCACAAGCCCGGCGCATGCACTTACATGGTGATGCGGATCATCAACTACACAAATGTATGCGTGGCGCAGTGTGACTATTGCGCCTTTTATAAGCTGCCTTCGCAGGAGGGTGGCTATGTGCTGACCCAGGAGCAGGTTTTTGCAAAGCTGGATGAACTGCTGGCGCTGGGCGGGGATCTCGCGGCGTTCAATGGTGGGTTTAATCCGCATTTACCGCTGAGTTATTACTGCGAGTTGTTTGCGGCGATTCGTGCGCGCTATGGGGATTCGCTGGAGTTTTATGCGCTGACGATTGCGGAGTTTATGTACCTCGCCGACCACGCGCGGCTGAGCTATGCCGAGGCTGCGGGGCGGTTGAAGGCTTCCGGTGTGCGGTGGATTACGGGGGGGGGTTCTGAGATTTTGACAGAGGAGTTTCGTGCACGACACTCGAAGTTCAAGTACACGGTAGCGGAGTACTTTAAGGCACAGCGAGCAATTGTTGATTCGGGATTGAAGACGACGGCGACGATGGTGATCGGGTTTGACGAGAGTCTTGAGGAGCGGCTGGAGCATTTGGAGCGGACGAGGCAGTTTCAGGATGAGACCGGCGGGTTAGCAAGTTTTCTTTGCTGGACGTACAAGCCATACTTCACTCAGATGGGTGGAATTGAGATTTCAACGGCGGAGTATCTGCGGCATCTGGCGCTGTGCCGGATTTATTTCGACAATATTCCGCGGATTCGGACCTCTGTGCTGACTCAGAACCAGCGGGCGCTGGAGGGGTTGAACTATGGCGCAGATGATTTCGATCTGCCGATTGAGGATGAGGTGACGCAAAAGGCCGGCGCGACAATCAGCCTGGATTTTGAGCGGATACTGAACTATGCGCGTGAGCTTGGCTACGAGTCAGAGTATCGGCATGTGGCGCCCGGGCAGCGTTTCTCGACTACGACTTCATAAGAGATAAGGCGAAACGAAGTACTAGCGGCTGTGCATGAGATGTCGTGCGCGACTGGTCGAGCGATGCTGGGAAGCTGCGCGCCGGTGATATTGCATCAACCACTCCTGGCCGGCGTTCGTGAGGAAGAGGTTTTCGGAGAAGTGGACTTCGTCTCCGTGGCTAAGCTGAACAGGCCTCTTTTCGATGAACTGCCTTCGCTTGAGAGAGTTCATGGCGTGACTCGTAAGGTGGGCTGAATCGTGAATCTTCATCTCGATGCCGAGATCGCGTGGACTTAGACCCGTTTCGGTTGATCGAACATCAATGATGGTGAGAGCGATGACTTCATAGGGAGCGAGGTCTTCTGCAGGGGGGATCGGAGGTTGCTCTAGCGGTGCGTGAAGAATAGGTTCGGGCTCAAAGAGATCTGGGGGAGCGAGAGCAGATGACAGGCGGTCGGCGATGTTTTGTTGAAGTTGGATATAGTCGCCTGGAAATGCATCCGCGGGGTAGGGAATTAGCGGATACTGGATTCCCAGGGGGATCGCGTCTGAGGAGATGAGCACGAGCGGTTTTCCGAGCGCCATGGCACAACCGGCTGCGATCCAAATTTCAGGAGTGTTCTCTGAGACGTCGGCGAAGAGAACCTCGGCTTGTTCGATTTCATCGACGAAGATGTCGATTGGTATCGATGGGGAATCGCGTTGGAATTGATAGGAAGCGAGCCCGGCATTGAAGAGGACAGGATCAAGAATTTCGTTGAACAGGCGATCGTAGTGGGGGCCCGGGGGAAGCAGAACGATGCATCGTCTCTGGGTTCGCTCGCTCATGAAAAAGTTTCCTTCTCTGTGGGTTGAGGTTAGCGAATTCAGGCCTGTGCCATCGAGGGCACAGCTGAGAGAGCGAGTACGTTGGTTGCGGGCTTGCGAGCTTCCGTAAGCATCTGAGGATGTTCGTGAAGATTCTGGAGCGAGAAGCTTTGCAGGTCGATCAGTTTGATAGGACGGGAGTAGAAATAGCCCTGTGCCTGATCGCAGGCCATCTGGCGAAGTGTCTGAACGTGTCCTTCGGTTTCCACTCCCTCAGCAATGACTTCGATTTGCAGGCTGTGAGCGAGAGCAATAATTGCTGCAGTGACGGCACGGCTGTTTTCGTCGACGTCGCAACGTGAGATGAAGGAGCGATCGATCTTGAGGCGGTCGACGGCGAAGCGGGTGATGTAGCCCATGTTGGAGAAGCCGGTGCCGAAGTCGTCGATGGAGAAGCGGACGCCGAGTTTACGGACACGCTGCATGATCTCTAGCGATTCTTCGGAGTCGACCATGAGGAGATGCTCGGTGATTTCGAGTTCGAGTTGTTCTGGTTTGAGGCCGCTTAGTTGGAGTGCCTGCTCGACTGTGGCAGGGAAGTCTCTCTGCTGAAATTGCCGGGGAGAGATGTTGATGGCTACAGTGAATTCAGTTCCGAGCCTGCGTTGCAGCGCAGCGATCTCTTTGCAGGATTGGAGGAGGACCCACTCCCCGATGGAGACGATGAGGCCGGTTTCCTCGGCAAGAGGGATGAAAACATTGGGGCCGACAAGACCGAATTCGGAGCTGTTCCAGCGGAGAAGGGACTCGACACCGAGAATGCGGCCATCGGCGAAAGAGATCTGCGGCTGATAGAGGATCTCGAACTCCTGATCTTCGAGGGCGGTACGCAGGGCCGATTCCATTTGAAGCTGTTGAAGGCCCTGCATGGCGATTCCGGGTGTATAGACCTGCGATCCGTTGCGACCAGTGTTTTTGACGCGGTACATCGCGAAGTCGGCGTTCTTGAAGAGGCTGTCGACGTCTTCGCAGATCGGGAACAGGCTGATGCCGATACTGCAGGTGACGATGATCTCGTGCTTGCCAATGCGAATGGGTTGAGCGACGGAGGCGAGGAGCTTCTGACAGATCTCTTCAGCATCCTTCTCGGCGCGGAGGTCGGGGAGCAGGACGACAAACTCGTCTCCACCCATGCGGCCGACCGTGTCGGATTTACGAACACCGGCCTTGAGACGCTTGGAGATTTCGCAGAGGACGGTGTCTCCAGCCTGATGGCCGAGCGAGTCATTGACGCGCTTAAAGTTGTCGAGGTCGACCATGAGAACGGCAAGTTTGTCCTGGGAACGAGTCGCGCGTTCGATCGCGACTTCCAGGCGATCACGAAGCAATGTGCGTGTGGGAAGGGCGGTAAGGTGATCGTGATGCGCCACATGGTAGATGTATTCTTCGGCGCGTTTCCGCTCGGTGAGGTCGTAGGAGATCCCGACAAAACCGGTGATGTGCTCGTCGCTGTCGCGGAGGGCGGTGACAACAAGCTGGACGGGGATTCGTGAGCCGTCTTTGCGGATGTACGTCCACTCGCGCTCGTCAATAATGCCTTTTTCCGGGCCGACACGGAATACGTGATGGTCGGGTTCGACCTCGGTGTCGAACTGGACGGAGAGGTCGAGGGCACGCTGGCGAAGCTCTTCTTCATCATGCAGCTCGATTCCTTCGTGGCCGAGGAGATCGCTTTCCTGATAGCCGAGCATCTTTTCTGCTGCAGGGTTTATCGAGGTGATCTTTCCCGCCTTGTCGGTGACGATGATGCTGAAAGGAGAACTGGCAATGATGGATTTGTTGAAGTTGAGTGCGCGCGTCAGATCCTCTTTATGTCGATGGCGGGCGGTGACGTCGGTGATGGTTGTGGCAATTCCGTTCGAAAGCTGGACAACCTGAATCTGGTGCCGCGCGGGTTGGTCCCCTGATGGGAAAGCTGTGCTCGTGGTTTCGATGACAGCTGGTTCGCCGGTGAGGGCGACGCGCTTATGCCGCTGGAAGATGTCTTCGGAGCGGATGGAAGGGAAGACCTCATAGAGATTTTTTCCCAGCACTTCGTCGCGGTGCATGCCGATCATGCGTTCCGCGTTGCCGTTGAGAAAGATGAACTTGAAGTCGCAGATCTCGCGTTTGTCGTCGAAGACGCTGTCGTAAAGGATGACGGAGTCTGCGCTAGATTCGGCGGCCGTGATTAGGCGCAGCTCGTTGTCGCGGGCGCGGGTCGTATCGCGGACGATCAGGGCGAGGCGGCGAACGCAAAGAGGAAGTCCCCCGACAAAGGCTGTCGCCGCGAGCGAGCCTATGGTCGCACAGAGCCGTGCGATCCATGGGTATTGCGCGGAGAGAGTTCTTACGATGATTTCGCGATCGACGAGATCGGCGATAAGGAAGACAAGAAACGCTCCGACGACCCAGCGAATTAGCTTGTCTTTGCGGCATTCGTAGACGAGAAGCAGGAGAGAGATACCAAGAGCGAACCAGGCAACCCAGATAATTCTTTCAAACGCGAGATGGGCGGTAAGTTTGTTGGTGAGGGCCACGCCAGGATAATGCAAGGCACCTAGCCGGGACTGAAGAAAGAGAGCAATGCAGCCCACCAGACCGATGAGGGTGGCTGAAGTTACTACGATTCCTGAGCCCGCGTGCCTGTACCTTTGGATTAATTCGGTCATGAATGCCTCAAACGGCTCAGCGAGGCCTTGCAACAGCAACAGGTTGGGAACCTGATGGACCTCGCCTCAAATCAATGTAGAGTCGGGAATCAGGTGGGCCAATACAACCTACGTGGCAGCAAAAATTGGAGATTTGGGCACTTTTTTCACTTGCCCGATGCGTCTTTTTAGGGTTCTGGTTACGTCGACGGGCCAATAGAATAGGCAGGAATGCCGCGATCAACTCTTTCTGTAGCCATTATTGCGTTCAACGAAGAAGACAACCTGAGCCGTACGCTTGAAAGCGTGCGATTTGCGGATGAGACAGTTGTCGTCGATTCCGGTTCAACCGATCGGACAGTGGAGATTGCGAAGTCTTTCGGGGCGAAAGTGTTCGTCGAGAAGTGGAAGGGGTTTGCCGCACAGAAGAACTCAGCAATTGATAAGTGCGTTGGGACCTGGGTGCTTTCGCTGGATGCCGATGAGGAGTTGACAGGTGAGCTGCAGGCGGAGATTGGCGCGATGCTGGATGCCGATGCCGGGATGACCCCACCGGTCGATGGGTATCGGCTTCGACTGCGGCATGTCTTTTTAGGGCGGTGGATGCGATACGGGGGATACTATCCGGATTTCAAGTTGCGATTGTTTCGGCGGGCGACTGCGGCAGGAGCGGCCAAGTTTACGGAGCGCGCGGTGCATGAGTCGGTGCACGTTGCCGGACGGGTGGAGACGATGGAGAAGGATTTTCTTCATCATGGGTATCCGAACCTGGAGATTTATCTGGAACACATGAATCGCTACAGCACCCTGGGGGGCCAGATTGCTTCGGAGAAGGGGAAGGTAAGCAAATCATGGCCGGCATTTTTTTGGAACGTTGTGTTCGTTCCGAAGGCAACCTTCTTCTGGAACTATTTTGTTCGGCTTGGATTTCTGGATGGGCGTGAGGGTTTGCTGCTGCATCTGTACCACTCGGCCTACGTGAGCTGGAAGTATGCGAAGGCCTGGCGGATTGGGCGAGAGACTAAGAGAGCCACTTGAGCATGCGGATGATACCCATGGAGGTTGGGCGCGAGTGGGCAGAGACGTCGGTGCGAGCGTGAATCTCGTTGCGGTTGTCGGAGTAGTACTTGTAGGCGCGGACCATCATCTCTTCATTGGTGAGAGTGGGGGACCAGCCGAGTTCTTTGCGGATGCGTGTGGTGTCGAAGACGAAACTTTCGGCGATCATGCGGTAGTGATACGGGCCCAGCGGTGAGAGATTCAGCTTGTGTGCCAGTTGCATGGCGGCGATGGTGGGCGCTTTGGGGAGCGAAGCGACGCGGGAACGGCTTCCTGCGGCTTGAATGATGGCTTCATAGACACTGCGGAGAGAGGCGACATTCTCCGAGCCGATGTGGAAGAGATTGGAGCCTTTGTAATCAAGGGCCTGGAGGCAGGCGGTCGCGAGATCCTGTGCGTAGATGAACTGATAGCGGTTGCTGCCGTCGCCGACGACCCAGACCTTTTTGTGGTCGTCGATGAATTCGAAGAGGATGGCGAGGAGGCCTAGGCGGCCACTATCGATGATGGTTGGGCAACGAATAGTGATGATGTCCAGGTCGCTGGTGTACTCGGCGAGAACTTTTTCTCCCTCGAGTTTGGAGCGACCGTAGAGCTCGATGGGGTTCGGAGTCTCGCCTTCGGCCACATCGTGGCCGAGATTGCTGGCCCAGAGGCAGTTGCTGGAGATAAAGATGAACTTTTTGATGCCGAATTGTCTTGCAGCTTCGGCGAGATTGCGAGTGCCGTCGACGTTGGAGGTCCAGAGGAGGTTGTCATCGATGGCGTCGTGGGCGAGCTGCGCGGCGCAGTGAAAGATGGCTGCGAATTTTTGTGTCGCGAAGATTTTGTCAAGAAGAGATTTGTCGCGGATGTCGCCCTGGACACCAGTCAGTTTGGGGTCTGTGTCGGAATCAGCGACCAGGTCGATGTTGGTACAGGAATAGCCTTCGGCGAGAAGACGACGTTTGAGGACACCGCCGAAAAAACCGGAGCCTCCTGTGATGAGAACGTGAGTCATTTAACTAGATGATACGGTTTTTCTTCCCTTCTCTGCTGATTGGAAGAGGTAGACGGCGAGGATGGTCATGATGGGCTCGAGCGGATGGCGGAAACGTGCCTGAACGGTAATGAAGTAATAGGTTAGCGGCACGAGAAGGAATGCCCACACGAAGAGCAGAGCTCCGGGAATATGGCGTTTCAGTGCGAGTGCGAGGCCGAGAAGGCTGGCGAGGCTTACGAAGAAATAGTTGGCTTCGCGGGCGGCTTCGATGAGGACGCCTTTCTCGACTGGTTTGGGGAGGCTTACCCAGAAAAAGTAGAAGCGCTTGAGGCTGTAGTCGATGAAGCGGCGTTTGTGAGCGCTGATTTCGTGCTTAGCTAATTCGCCCTCACGGCGGACGTAGGCGGCTTCACCCATCTCGCGATATTGCTGGAAGACGGGGCAGGGTTCGCAGACGGGGATGGTCGCTCCCCAGGGAAAGCCCTGATGTTCGGAGAGGATGGACTGATGGAGTTCGGCTCCGAGGTTGCCGCGCATAGGAATGAAGGCATGGAAGACGTTGTAGTTCCGGATCGTCCACGGGGCGATGCAAGCGAGAGCGATGATGGAAGCCAGGGCGGCGCGGAGGAAGATTGGTTGCAGCGGGCCTTTGGATTTGCGCGCGCCGGCGAGCATCCATAGACCGCAGGCCGGGATGAAAAGAAGAAGCGTGGAGTTGAGCAGGACAACGATCCCGGAGAGGAGGCCGAAGGCGGCCCATCGACCAGTGGTTTGGTATTCAGCGGATCCCGGTGGGGGCGAATTTTCTCCTATACCGCGTGCTCGCAGGGCGATGGCTATGGTTTTGGAGAAGAGATATGCGGTGATGCACATATCCCAGAGCCAACGTACGGCGAACTGCATAGCGGCGGGATAGAGAGCCCAGAGCCATCCTGACCAGAGTGCGATTTTTCTGTCACGACCGGTGCGGTGGAAACAGCGCGTTGCGATCTCGTAGATGACCGAGGAGGTTGCCGCGGAGAAGGCGCTATTGATGGTGAGTAGGATCCAAGCCGAGGCTGATGTGTAGACGCCGAAGATTTTGAAGACGCCTGCCATCAGCAAGGGATAAAGCGGCGGCGACCAGGCGGTGGGGCCGGAGTGGCTGGTGAAGGGATCTGCATAGCCGAAGCCGGTGGCGAGTGCGCGGGCGATGCGTCCCATCTCCCAGCCGAACTGAAGGTGGTCTTCTTCGGGACGGATGCGATAAGTGTGGACGATGGTGATGTAGAGGACACGGATGAGGAAGCCGGCCCAAAACATTGCAATGGGTGCGCGGAAGAGTTGGGATTTTCCTGTTGGAGTCGACTCCTCCGTGCGCTGGTCTTGCATTAGCTGCGTCCAGCCCGAGTTTGCGCGATTGCGAGGCCTCGCGGAGTTGGCAGGAAGACGACGGAGATCAGGCCTTCGGATTCCATGGCGCGGGCGGAGTCGCGGACAATTTTGTGATGCGAACTGGTGTCGTGGATGAGGATAATGCCGTTTGGGTTGATCTGCGGGAGGAAGCGTCGGACCTCTTTTTCCCGGATGTCCGGATCAGAGTCGGAGAAGAAGAGATCGATTGTGCCTTCGACTTTCATCTCGAGACTGGATTGATTGCGGAGTTCGACCCATGGCTTGAGCGGCGACGCTTCGAGGCGCTCTTTGGCGCGGGCGTAGACGACGGGGTCGAACTCGCAGCTGATAACTCTTCCGAAGCCGTTGCGTTCGAGGCCGCGGGCGATCCATTCGGTGGAGATGCCGAGAAAGGAGCCGGTCTCGACGACGAGACGAGGCTTGATAGTCGTGACGAGGGTAGCGATGAACTCGAGGACTTCAACCTCAGCGGTCATGGAGTCGATCATGGCCCAGTGCTGCGGCTCGGGGCACTCGGGTGTGGCACGATGCATCTCCGGCTGAAGCTGGCCGGCGGCCCGGTCATGCTGCAGCATGATCTTGTGTTCCTGCTTGAGTTTTTTACGGAATAGACCCATGAATACTCCCGACTCTCCATTATGCGGGATTGTGTGACGAAAATCTGTCTGGACAGTTATGGAGAAATAGGGTCAGCTATCAAAGCGGCAAAAGACGTGACTTTTCGCGCTGGAGATTGCGGTTCATGACGAAGACTTATGCTGGTCAATTGATATCTGAGGCGATGGCAATGTTTATCATCATCGCCTTTGGCGATTCTGTCGCTGCAATGTATACGCTTTACACGCCTAGTCCGTATCAGCAGGCCTATTGGGGAGTGTGTATTGCGTGGGGATTGGCGGTGACGCTGGCAATCTACACGACGGGTTCTGTGAGCGGGTGCCATGCGAATCCTGCGGTGACGCTAGCGCTGGCGATATATCGCAGATTTTCGTGGAAGAAGGTCATTCCCTATTTTGTTGCGCAGGTAGTAGGCGGATTTCTCGGGGCTGGTATTGTCTATGTGCTGTTTTCGCCTGTGATCGATCACTTCAATATGGTGAACAATCTTTCCCGGGGTTCTGGCGGCGCGGCCGGAGTCTTCTTTACTCATCCGGGGCTCGCGATTACGCCGATGCATGCGTTTGGTGATCAGATTATTCTCACTGCGTTTCTGATCCTCGGCATCTTCGCGATTACGGAGCAGTACAACGAAATGGCTCCAGGTGCAAATGGTGGTGCTGTGATGATCGGGCTCCTGGTGGCACTGATTGGGGCTTCGATGGGGTATCTTGAGGCTTGGGCGCTGAATCCGGCGCGAGATTTTGGCCCGCGGCTTTTCTGTTTTTTTATGGGGTGGGGATCGTCGGCGTTTCCATCTCCTGACAACTACTGGTGGATTCCGGTTGTTGCTCCACTGATTGGCGGGGTAGTTGGCGGTGGGGTTTATCAGTTGCTGATTCGTCCATTTTTGCCCGCGCGGGCGCGAGCTTTGATGGATGACGCGAAAGCATAGTCTTTGCGAGCAGCGACTACATAGAAGACGGATAAGGAGACGAGATGACGTATGTACTTTCGCTTGACCAGGGAACGACGAGTTCGCGGGCCATTCTGTTCGATCATGATGGTGGCGTTGCGGGAACGGCAGCGCAGGAGTTTCGGCAGATTTACCCGAACAGCGGATGGGTCGAGCATGATCCGTTTGAGATACTCACATCGCAGTTGGGATCCGCGGTCGCTGCGATGGGCAAGCTGGGAGTGCGGCCGAGGGATGTCATTGCGCTTGGGATTACGAATCAGCGCGAGACGACGATTGTGTGGGACCGCGAGACAGGCAAGCCTGTCTATAACGCCATTGTCTGGCAGGACGGTCGGACGGCTGAGCTGATGAAGAAACTTTCTGATGATGGCGTTGAGGAGACGGTGCGGCAAAAGACTGGATTGTTATTGAGTCCGTATTTTTCTGCGAGCAAGGTTGCATGGATTCTCGACAATGTCAGCGGAGCGCGGGCGCGAGCTGAGGCAGGGAAGCTTGCGTTTGGGACGGTGGATAGCTGGCTAGTGTGGAATCTGACAAGTGGGCGACGGCATATTACGGATCGCACGAATGCTTCGCGGACGTTGCTCTACAACATCGTTGAGGACAGATGGGATGATGATCTGCTGGAGGTGTTTCGTGTGCCGAGGAGCATGTTGCCCGAGGTGGTCTGGTCGAGCGAGCGAGTGGGGCAAGTAACAACTACGCTGGGGCTCGGCGAAGTTGAGATCGCCGGGATTGCGGGAGACCAGCAGTCGGCGCTGTTTGGGCAATTGTGTACCTCTGCTGGCGACGCAAAGAACACTTACGGGACTGGTTGTTTTCTTCTGCAGAATATCGGTGGGCAGTTTGCCCTTTCGAGTGAGCGATTGGTGACAACGCTGGGCTGCAGTGTCGAGAGAAAGCCTGCGTATGCCCTGGAGGGCAGCATTTTTGTTGGCGGAGCGGTCGTGCAGTGGCTTCGCGACAATATGAGGTTCATTCGGCGATCATCGGAGGTTGAAGAGATTGCGGACTCGGTGGAGGATTCGGGTGGTGTCGTTTTTGTGCCTGCATTTACCGGTCTCGGCGCACCTTATTGGGACGCGCAGGCTCGTGGTTTGATTATCGGGCTTGAGCGAGGGACGCAGATTGGGCATATCGCGAAAGCCGCAATTGAGAGTATCGCGTTTCAGGTCGCGGATGTTCTGCGCGCGATGGATGCGAGTTCAAAGAGTCCGCTGACTGAGCTTCGAGTTGATGGCGGCGCAGCGGCGAATGATGCACTGATGCAGTTTCAGGCTGATCTGCTCGGTGTTCCGGTGCATAGGCCAGCGGTTCTGGAGACGACGGCGCTCGGGGCGGCGTATCTCGCGGGACTTTCAACTGGATTCTGGACTGGCGTGCATGAGCTGAAAAAGCATCGCGCTGCCGACACTGTCTTTCAGCCAAAGGCGGACAAGAAAAAGATGGAACGGCTGGCATCGAATTGGCGAGAAGCGGTAGCGCGCTCGCGGAACTGGGCAGCGGTGAGCCGATGAATCGCGACGGGATGGTGGTTCGGGTTCGGGATCGCAAGGAGCCATGGGATATCGTTGTTATCGGCGGAGGGGCGACCGGAGCTGGCGTCGCGGTCGATGCGGCGACGCGTGGCTATGACGTCCTGCTGCTCGAGCGCGAAGACTTTGGCAAAGGTACGTCGAGCCGTGCGACGAAGCTGGTTCACGGTGGCGTGCGGTATCTGGAACAGGGAAATCTTTCGCTGGTGATGGAGGCGTTGAAGGAGCGCGGCATTCTTTTGCGAAATGCGCCGCATATTGTGCGCAACTTGCGGTTTATTGTGCCGAATTACTCGTGGTGGGAAGCTCCGTTTTATGGGATAGGAATGAAGGTCTACGATCTGCTTGCAGGGAAGTACAGCTTCGGTTCTTCGAAGACGCTATCGCTCGCGGAGACGCTGGAGCTATTGCCTACGATTCGGCAGGATGGGTTGCGCGGTGGCGTGATGTATCACGACGGTCAGTTTGACGATACGCGTCTGCTGATTCATTTGATGATGACAGCCGCGGAACACGGAGCGACGCTGCTGAACTATGCGGGCGTTGTTGAACTAACGAAGGATGAAGATGGTTTTGTGCGGGGCGTCATCGCGGTGGATGGGGAAAGCGGAGAACGTTACACGATTGCTGCACGCGCGGTGGTGAATGCGACGGGTATCTTTACTGATGAGACGCGGCGCCTCGCGGAACCAGATGCTGAAGCGATGATGGTACCGAGCCAGGGGATTCATCTGGTATTCGAACGATCTTTTCTTGCAGGCGATACTGCATTGCTGGTACCTCACACTGATGATGGCCGCGTTCTGTTTGCAGTTCCCTGGCACAACCGCACGCTTGTAGGAACGACGGACACGCCTATCCGTTCGATTGCCTATGAGCCACTGCCGTTCGAAGAAGAGATTGATTTCGTGCTTGAAACGGCTGGGCGTTACTTGAGTCGCAAACCTACCCGTGACGACATTTTGAGTGTGTTTGTGGGAATTCGCCCATTGGCTAAAGCTGTGGGTTCAGGCGAAGGTAGGACTTCTGCCATCTCCCGCGACTATACGATCCATATCGATCATGCAGGACTGGTGACGATTGCCGGCGGGAAGTGGACGACTTATCGGCACATGGCGGAGGACTGCGTCGAACATGCGATTACGCTTGGCGGGCTTGATGAAAGGCCGTGTGTGACGGCGACGACGCATGTACACGGGTTCGATGAGCATCCTGAAGAACTGGGAAGTTTGTCGGTGTATGGCTCGGATGCCGCGGCTATTTTAGCGGTCGCAAAGGAGAGGCCAGAGCTGGGTCGACAGCTTCATCCTGATTTGCCTTATATCGGGGCAGAGGTGGTATGGGGAGCGCGGCATGAGATGGCTCGGACAGTCGATGACTCGCTCTCGCGACGCACGCGGGCTCTCTTATTGAATGCGCGCGCGGCCGTTGCGATTGCGCCGGCTGTTGCTTCTCTGCTTGCGAAGGAGCTTGGGAAAGATCGAGCTTGGGAAGCGGCTCAGGTGGCGGCTTTTGGTGAGATGGCAGCGCAATACATTCCGCAAGGCAAAACGTATCCCGCAGTTCCTTCGGAGTAGCGGGTAATGAATTGCTAATCTTGCTTATTCCTGCAGAACGGCGTGCGGCCACCCACCGGTCCAGTCGATGGTCGAGAGTTGCATGGAGGGCTTACCTGTCTCTGCGTCGTAAGCGTGAAAGACGATGAGGTCCTGGCGGTGCGGGCCGAGGAAGACGCTCTCGCCTCCGGGACCGAGCCAGTTTGCATTGGCAGTCAGCAGCAGGGTACCGCCGCCTTCGGTAAGATTTTTGCCGGTAGCGTCAACGTAGGGTCCGGTTACGGATTTCGATCGTCCGACCATTGTTTTGTAAGTGCTTTTGAGGCCGCGACAGCAGAGGTCCCATGAGGTGAAGAGATAAAAGTATCCGCCGTGGCGCACGATAAAGGGTGCTTCAATCGCCTGCCAGTTTGCAGGCAGCCCGGGTGGCGCTGGTGCTGCGTCTTCAGGTTTTGCTCGACGCGCGAGAGAGTAGAGCGTGGTGTCAGTCTTCGATAGCAGGCCTGAATCTTCGAGGCGGCGCATCTTAATGCCATCCCAGAAACTGCCGAAGGCGAGCCATTCTCCCCCTTTTGCGTCGACTATCAGGTTGGGATCGATTGCGTTGAAGTTATCTTCCGCTTTCGATTCGAAGACTAAACCCTTGTCGATCCATTTGTAGTCGGCGCTCGCCGAGTCGAGTGTTTTGTTGGTGGCAAGGGCTATGCCAGAGGTGTTTTTTCCGAAGAGCGAGTAAGCATAGTAGAGACGATACTCATGGTGAACGTAGGAGATGTCCGGAGCCCACAGATCTCTGGTGCCGGGGCTGCGTTCGTGAATCCAGGCGGGAACTACGTTGAAGACATGGCCGCATAACTTCCAGTGTTCAAGGTCATCCGAGCAGCGAATTGCGAATTGCCCGCCGTCGGGGGCCTTTCCCGTGGCAAAGACGTACCAAGTCTTTCCTTCTTTAATGATGGAGGGATCGTGGGTTCCGGCGACGTCGCCCGAGAGGGAATAGGCATGAGGCGTTTGTGCGTGACAAAAAGTTGCGGCTGAAACCAGCAGCGTAATCACGACCCACGTTCTCCATGTTTGGATCATTGATCTCCTCTTTGCGGCGCTCCTCAGGATCCAACTTCATCGCTTTTTGGGGATCACGCGCGTGCGCTGGCCGCAATTCTTCGCAGTTCGGGCAATATTTTGCCCAGGCGTGCCGGCTCCGAATTTGGTTTGCCTAGAGCAAGGTACGCGTTACGGTAGAGATGGTAAAGCTGATCATAGACTGCCGCAGATGATGCTTGTGGCGTGTATGTCCGATA
The DNA here is from genome assembly GCA_035570955.1 of Edaphobacter sp. Taxonomy (GTDB): domain Bacteria; phylum Acidobacteriota; class Terriglobia; order Terriglobales; family Acidobacteriaceae; genus Edaphobacter. The sequence continues at coordinate 30,503 of DATMKY010000066.1, forward strand.
TGGAAGGCACACCGCCTTTTGAGCGTCTTCAATCGTTTTGAAGGTACCCGCCGCGAGCAGAGCGAAGATTCCCGAGCCGAGACTGGTCGGCGTTCCGTCGGGAACCAGAACGGGCTTGTTCAGAACGTCGGCGTAGATCTGGTTGAGCACGGAGTTGCTTTGCGGGATGCCGCCGGCATTGATGACCCGAGTTACAGGAACTCCGTGCTCGGCCATGCGCTCGAGAATAATGCGCGTGTGGAAGGCTGTTCCTTCGATTGCGGCGAACAGCTCGTCCTGTGCGGTGTGCAGAAGGTTCCAGCCGAAGGTAACGCCGCCGAGTTCGGGATTGACCAGGACTGTGCGGTCGCCGTTGTCCCAGCTTAAGCGCAGAAGGCCTGTCTGACCGGCGCGGTAGTTTTCGAGGCCTTTGGCGAGTTCGCTTACCTTCATGCCTGCGCGACGTGCGATTGCTTCGAAGATGTCGCCCGTAGCGGAAAGGCCGGCTTCGATGCCGGTATAGTCCGGATGCACGCTGCCTGGTACAACTCCACAGACTCCGGGAACAAGCTCAGTCTCTTTCGCCATCGCGATGATGCAGGTCGAGGTGCCGACGACGTTGACGACATCGCCTTCGCGGCAACCAGCGCCGATGGCGTCCCAGTGTGCGTCGAAGGCACCGACGGGAATCGGGATGCCTGCCTTCAGGCCTAGTTCTTGCGCCCATTTTCCAGAAAGGGTTCCGGCGATGTGATTCGAGCCCAGATATTCGCCACCGATTTTTTCTCGGATCCCATCAAAGAGTGGATCGATCATGGAGAGAAACGACTGTGGAGGAAGGCCGTCCCACTTGGGATTCCACATCCATTTGTGACCCATGGCACAGATGCTTCGTTTCACTTTTGCAGGGTCGGTAACTCCCGTCAGGGTCGCAGCAACCATGTCACAGTGTTCAAGCGCAGTGGCGAAACGGGCGCGTTTGTCGGGGTTGTGCCGCAGCCAATGCAGGAGTTTGGCGAATCCCCATTCATGCGAGTAAACATCGCCGCACCAGTGAATTGCTTCGAGATTCTCGGCGAGGGCGATCTCCGTAATCTCGCGGGCCTCTTCGTGAGCGCGATGATCGCACCAGAGATAGTAGTCGTCGATGGGCTCCATCGCAGCATCGACAGGAACGAGGCTTGAACCGGTTGTGTCGAGGGCGAGGGCCACGACTTCCTCACCTTTAACTTTGCTTTCGGCGAGCGCCTGACGCATGGCTCGAACGAGGGCGACCATTTGCTCGTTGTGCGATTGTGTGGCGAAGTCAGGGTCTTCTCGCTTGCGGTTTAGGGGATATTCTGCGGCTGAGGTCCCCAGGCGGCCACGCTGGCTGTCGAGCAGGGTAACGCGTACGCTTAGTGTTCCGAAATCAACTCCTGCGACAATTGCCACGATCTACTCTCTCGATGTACAAATCATGATGCTAAAGAAATCGTTTTCTCAGTCAGTTCTATAGACGTGCAGAACCCTTGTCAATATCGACGCTCTTCAAGAGACGAAACTGACATCGATTAGGACGCTAGTGAATTTGCCGGAGCAAATGAACGGCGCATCTGCATGTTTCAACGAAAGGACGTGGTGTTCGACTTTGCTAAGCTAAGCTGGGATGAAACGCAGAAATTTGCACTAAGGACCTAATGCCCGATAAGAAAGTGAAATCTTCGAATCACGATGGCAAGCCGCCGGAGCGTATGGATATTCGCACAATCGCTCGCGCGGCGAATGTTTCGATCGCGACCGTCTCGCGCGTGATGAATAACGTTCCGACGGTGAATCCACGGATGGCGAAACGCGTGTGGGAGGTGATCGACCAGCTCGATTACTTTCCAAACACCCAGGCCCGTGCGCTGGTTTCAGGGCGTAGCCGGATCTTCGGCTTGATCGTCTCCGAGATCACCAATCCATTCTTTCCAGAGTTGATTCAAGGATTTGAAGATATCGCAGTGGAACATGGCTACGAGATACTGGTCAGCTCCACGAACTACGATCCGAAACGAATGTCGCACTGCATTCGGCGGATGCTCGAACGAAAGGTGGAGGGGGTCGCGGTAATGACCTTCGGTATTGAGGAGCCTCTCCTCGATCAACTCGCCAGACGCAAGGTTCCCCTCGTCTTCATCGATGTCGGTCCAAAGCGGCCCAGCGTGAGCGTGCTTAAGGTTGACTATCACCACGGCATCCGACAGGGCGTACAGCATCTGGCCGCGATGGGACACCGGGACATCGCCTTCATTACTGGTCCGATGGCGCTTCATTCTGCCCAATCGCGGCGAGCGGCTTTTGTGGGGTCACTTAAAGAGTGTGGTATCGTGCCGGAGTCCTCGTGGATTGTCGAGGGTGACCACACCATGGAGGGTGGGATCGCCTCCATGGAAAACCTGCTCGCGACCAAGAAGCGCCCGACTGCGGTTATGTGTTCGAATGATATGACGGCTATTGGAGTTCTGCACAAGCTGTATCGCGCTGGTCTGCGTGTGCCAGATGATTTCTCGGTGATCGGCTTCGATGACATTCACATCGCCGAGGTAACGATTCCGCCGTTGACGACTGTGCAGATGTCACGCTTCGAGCTTGCACGCTCTGCTGTCATGGCGCTCCGCGCTCATGCTGAAAATCCAAACGACCCCGCACCACAGCGCGAGTACGAAATCCGTACGGACCTGATAGTCAGGGAGTCGACTGGATTTCCTCGTGGAACGATGACAAACGCGAAAAAAGCCAAGGCTAAATCGGCAACCAACGCTTAGGGCTGGTTTGCGGGTTTTTGAACAGTAGAAAAAGGGTCGTCTCGAGGCGTGCTTGAAGAGAATTAGTGTTGCTCTGAACGGGCTCTGCCCGATTCCTCAGAGGCAATGGTTCAGCCCTGCAAGAATGGTTGACCTCTTGAAGTAGAGAAATCTCAACCTTGAGGTTGATTCTTTTAACCCCCTATAGGGGAATTTTCTATTGACGAAGCAAATCGAGAGCGCATAGAGTGTTCGGCACATGAGAAACCGTTTACCCGAGCCAGTAGAAAACGTTTCCTAATTCAGGGGCAGTTCTCGCGCACCATAGTTTTCGTTGCACTTGGAGGAGGTTGAAGTATGAGCAGCATAGTCAGAAATATCCGTTTCGCAATTCTGTGCGGTCTACTGTTGGTTGCTTCTGGGGCGTTGGCCCAGTTCAGTGGAACTGTTTCCGGCGTAGTTGTTGATCCGAGTGGAGCCATGGTGCCGGGGGCCACGATGACGCTTCACAACACCAACACGAACGAGCAGCGCATCACGACGACGACTTCGGCTGGAGTCTACCAGTTTGTAAGTTTGCCGCCGGGACCCTATGAACTGACGACGACGATGAAGGGTTTTTCGGGGTCGAAGATTGCGCTCACACTGGAAACCAATCAGAACCTCAATCTGCCAGTAAACCTGGTGGTGGGAGCTTCAACCGAAGTGGTGGAAGTCACAGGGCAAGCTCCTCTGCTGGATACGGCTGATACGCGACTTCAGGAGACATTGCCGACGGAGACCCTATCCGCGCTTCCACTCGGCGGACGCAATATGATCTCGCTTGTAACGCTTGCTCCGGGCGTTACAGGAACTGGCGTGACTTCGAATGGTAGCCCGGGATCTGGACGCGATAACTTCTCGACGGAAACACAGGTTGACGCGAGTGCCAATGGTCAAGGTGCAGTTGGCAATATGTACATCGTCGATGGTTTGGACGTGAGCAGCTCGATTCGTCCAGGGGTGTTGAATATGACTCCCAATCCTGATTCCATTCAGGAGGCCACAGTTCAAACGAACACGTACAACGTGGATTACGGACGTTCCAGTTCGATTCAGATGACGATGACGACGAAGTCCGGAACGAATCATTATCACGGAAATGCTAGCGACTATTTCACGTATCAAAAATTCCTTGCCAGAACACATTTCAGCGGGGCCAGCTACAAGCCATTCCACAGCAACAACATTTCAGCCACGATTGGTGGACCGATCATCCCACACCGCGAGGCCGGGTACTTCTTTTTCGCCATCGAACCTTATCGTGCGTCGAATGCGACGGGGGGAGCTATTACCTTCAATGATCCTGCTTTTGCCGCATGGGCTGCAGGCGCATTCCCCAATACAATCGGGACTAAGCTGCTGAATACTTATCCGGTGAGCAATGTCTCCAATGTGCAGGTTACGAAGACCGCTGCATCGTTTTTCCCGGTCAATACGACTGGAAGTCCGATTTGCGGAACTCCTTCCACATTCAATCTGCCTTGCACCACACCAATGTTGGATAGTGGAAACTATGCAGACACCGCGTACCGTAATGGCAATCAATTTAATCTTCGGCTCGATAAGAACTTTGGCAAAGAGCGCCTCTACGGTACTTGGTATCGAACGACTCTCAATAGCAACGGCACCAATCCCCGCGCGGCTTTCAAGACAACCAATACCTTCACCCAATATGCCATTCAGGGCAACGAGACTCACACCTTCAGCCCCAACACGTTGAACGAGGCATCGTTTGCAACGATGCGGGTGGAGGGTGTTCAGCCCGCGACCGGCCTATTCAGTGTTCCCGTGGTCAACATTACAGGTGGAGGACAGGGGTTTGGTTCCGGTTTTGCTGCGGGTGACTTTATCCAGCACAACTACCATTGGCGCGATGTCATAACCCACGTCTATCACTCGCACAACATTAGGGCAGGCTATGAAGGACTCTTCGCGGATGACGTTGAAGTGTTCAACGGTCCGTACGATCAACCAACCTTCAACTTCAACAGTCTGCTTGATCTTGCGAGGGACAATGTCTTTACCGAGACAGGCGTAGCCTACGATCCGGTTTCGGGCCAGAAGACTCAGTACAGCTGGGATGCCGCGGGCATTACGCACGGAGCCTTCGCGGAAGATACATGGAAGGTGAATCGTAAGCTGACCCTGAACTATGGGTTGCGCTGGGATGATTTTGGCAATCCATACTCGCGTACTCCGAGCACGGCATTTGGTAATTTCTTCCTTGGGCCGGGGCCCGATCTACAGACTCAGATCGCCAACGGTTCGGTGGTCGAACACCATCACGCATTGAACCGCTCGATCACGGATGTCTTCAGCCCGCGTATCGGAGCTGCATGGGATCCGACCGGAGATGGCAAGTGGGTCGTCAAAGGAGGTTTCGGGTTCTTCCACAACTGGCCAACCCTCGCGAATCTACAGGAGCAGTATCGCGGCAACCCTCCTGGCAACATCATGCCCGTCTTCCAGACAGGTACTTCATCTCCAGCACCGATCTTTTCTTTGGGAACTACAAACACAAAGCCATTCGGGTACACCTATCCGACTCTGCCGGCAAGACCTCTAACGCCACAGGGAGGAATAGTCGGCCTGCAGTTCGCGATTGGCGGTATCGATCCGAATCTGATCTCGCCCGTTACTTACACCTACTCCGTAGCGGTCGACCGGGAACTCGGACGAAGATTTGTCGCCTCCGCGATCTATAGCGGTGCGAATGGGCGTAATCTCCTTTCCGGCGGCGGCCAGGTGTTCAGTGTAAGTTACGGTCAGGACATCAACGTAGTGGCTGGCGACCTGATTGCGCACAACAGTCTGGCGCCCACCCGACTCAACACCAGTTTTGGTGCGGTTAACTATACCCAGAACGATCGCGAGTCGAACTACAACGCGTTCATCGTAGGGTTGAGAGGACGGTTCGCCCGAGCCTTCTTCAACGCTTCCTACACACACTCTGCGTCAAAGGACGATACGCAGGTCTACCCAACCTACATCAATCCTCACCAGTACTACGCGCCGTCGATTTGGGATGCTCCGAACCGGTTCTCATTGGCATGGAACTATGAGCTGCCGGGCTATAACAACGGCGAAGGGTTTGTCGGACGAGTAGCTACGGGGTGGCAACTCAGCGGAACGACCATTCTGCAGAGTGGCAATCCGTTTACCGTCTCAACTAACGCTCCATTCGCACCCATCAAGAATGCCAGCGGACAGTTCACCGGTTACGCTGCCAACAGCGGAGACTACAATGCCGATGGGGACAACCGCGATTATCCGAATGTTCTCAGCTATAGCTACAACTCGAGCAGATCGTCTTATTTGAATGGACTCTTTACAACCGCAAATTTCCCACAACCATCCTTCGGCAGTGAAGGGAATGAACGGTACTCTGCGTTCCGAGCTCCTGGGTTCCAGCAGTGGGATGTTGCGGTGTTGAAGAATACACGGATTATGGAATCAGTCAATTTCCAGCTGCGTTTTGAGTTCTTCAACTTCTTCAATCACCCGAACCTAACCGGCATGGATGTCAATCTGCCCGATGGCAACTTCGGGAAAGCAACATCACAAGCCACACCACGTCTCATCCAGATAGGCGGTAACCTGCGGTTCTAATTCTTCCCAAAATGATAGCTGCGGCCGGTTTTGTGCCGGCCGCAGTTTTTTTAGTACGGAGGAGTTATCGTAGGAGTTATGAAGGCGGCCCTGATCAAGTCGAATCTCGTGAACGGGGTTCTTTGTCTGTCTTCAGTTCTCCCTCCAAGTGCATCTTCGTTCGCGCAGCAGTCGTCAACACAAAAGCAAGAGATCTATAACCTTCTCGCGGCTCATCGCTTTCAACAGGCGGAGCAGGCGGCCACTGCCTATGTGACCGCGAATCCGCGAGATTGCAATGGCAATGTGCTCCTTGGTCTCGCTCTTCGTGGCGAAGCCAAGCTGGAGCCTGCTTACAAGGCATTTCACTCTGCAATGAGTGAGTGTCCTCAGTCTCTTGCAGCGATTGAGGGAGCTGCAGAGACCGCATTTCTCCTGAACAAACGGGAAGCCAGGGACCTCGTCAGCGAGGTCATTAAACTTCGTCCTGCGGATGAGACGGGATATGCCATGCTTGGCGCGATCGATGCCCGCAATGGAGACTGCGCAGGCGCCGTAGAGAATTACGAAAAGGCGCCGAGCCGGGTGAATGGGAGCGCGGCCGCTTTGCGGCAGTACGGCGGATGCTTGGTTTCGCTTGAGCGTCCGACGGAAGCTGTGCCTCAATTATCGAGACTGCTTGTCCTCGAAGACAGCAACATGAATCGAGTTGCTCTTGCACGCGCGCAGGCGGCTGCAAAGGACCGTCCTGCGGCCCTCGTGACTCTTCAACCTCTACTCGTCGCGGGTGCGCGCGATAGCATCGCGTTCTTACTGGCTGCACAGCTTGCCGAGGCGGATAACAATACTCCGCAGGCTGTTGAATGGTTTCGTAAGGCGATCGAACTCAGCCCAAAAGATGCGAGCGCGTATCTTGCATTTGCCGAGATGTCTTTCAACCACGGCGCTTTTAAAGTTGGCGCGGACTTTCTCACTCTCGGCATTCAGCAGATTCCATCCGAGGCCCGCCTCTATCTGGCGCGGGGTGTTCTTGAAGAGCAGATGACGCAGATGGATGATGCTCTCCGTGATTTTGAGGAGGCGCATCGTCTGGATCCGAAGTTATCTTTCGCTGAAGATGCGATGGGCATGCTCTTCAGCCAAAAACACGATAATGCATCCGCTCTTGATCTCTTTGCAAAGCAAAGCCAGCTTCATCCTGATGACCCTCTCTTGCATTACCTTTACGCCGAGGCTCTTTCGCAGACCGAGGGCGCGGACGAGAAGACGATGGAGAAGGCGATTGCAAGCGCAAAACGCGCCATCCAACTCGAGCCTGGTTATCAACCCGCACGGGATCTGCTGTGTGTTCTGCTACTCCGCAAGAACGATCTGGCGGGTGTTATCGAGCAAGCACAGGAAGCAACAAAGCGCGATCCTTACGACGAGGTTGCCCTCTATCAGGAACTTCTTGCCGAACGTAAATTGAACCATTCGGACAAAACTGCGGTTCTGGTCAAAAAATTTCAAGAGGCGAAGGCGCATAATCAGGAGGCGAAGACGAAGTACATGCTCGAGGAAGCCCAGCCGATACAGCAGGTTCCGAACCTGTAGTCAGCGGTGGCATTTGCCAGGGGCGTCTGCATTATTTCAATGATTTACAGCTCCTCCTCGAGAGTGCTACTCTCGACTCGCTTCCTTTGAGGAGTAGTAACCGTCCTATCCGAGTAAACGATTACCGGATTTTAGTGTGGAACGCATACCGAGAGGATTCTCTGACAATGTCCATGCCATCCCGTCGAACCTTCCTTAGGAGCAGTGCAGCTCTTGCCGCAGGTACTGCTGTTCTTCGCAATGCTCGAGCGTTAGCCGCGCCGACTGCGGCTGGCCCCGCTACACCGCTCACTCAGTTCGATTACAAAGATGTGCAGCTCCTCGATGGTCCGATGCTTGTGCAGTTCCAGCAGAATCATAGTCTTTTCATGAATCTGAACGAGGACAGTATCCTAAAACCCTTTCGCCAACTCTCCGGGTTACCTGCTCCGGGTGAAGATTTGGGTGGCTGGTACACTCCGTCGAGCCTCTTCGATCCGCCAAAGAATATGACGGGTTATATTCCAGGTCACACCTTCGGCCAGTGGATCTCGGGTCTCTCTCGCGCTTACGCAGTAACGGGAGACAAGGCGACTCAGGCCAAGGTCCATCGTTTGATTGCTGGTTTTGCTCCTACGATCAGCCAGAAGTTCTATAGCGACTATTGCATCCCTGCCTACACGTTTGACAAAACGAACTGCGGGCTCATCGACGCGCATCAGTTCGCACAGGATCCGCAGGCCTTCGCAGTTCTCGGTCATGCGACTGATGCTGTTCTTCCGTTTCTTCCTCCCAAAGCGCTCGACCGTGCTGAGATGGCTGCGCGCCCGCACAAGAACATTTCGTGGACCTGGGACGAGAGCTATACGCTTCCAGAGAACTTCTACCTTGCTTATCAGCGGGGAGCCGGCGCGCGCTATCGCCAACTGGCTCAGCGCTTCCTCGAGGACGATACTTACTTTGGGCCGCTCTCGAAGAACGTCAACATGTTGCCTGGTCAGCACGCGTACAGCCACGTTAACGGGCTCTGTTCCGCGATCCAGGCTTACCTTACCGACGGCAGTCAGATGCATCTCCTCGCCGCTAAGAATGGCTTTGCCTTCGTTCTGCAGCAGAGTTATGCCACCGGAGGATGGGGCCCGGACGAGACATTTCAAAAGCCGGGCACTGATGGTCTGGCTGACAGCCTGACGAAGACGCACAGCAGCTTTGAGACACCGTGCGGCGCGTACGGGCAATTCAAAGTCACGCGCTATCTCATGCGCGCCACCGGACACAGCCGCTACGGAGACGCGATGGAGACTATCCTCTACAACACGATTCTCGGCGCTCGTCCCATTCGCCCGGACGGTGTCAGTTTCTACTACGCCGATTACAACAACCATGGTGCCAAAAAAATTGACTACGAACAGAAGTGGCCCTGTTGCTCCGGCACCTTTCCGCAACTCACTGCCGACTATGGCATCAGCTCCTACCTGCGCAGTGCGAAGGGGATCAATGTCAATCTTTACGTGCCCTCGCGAATTAGCTGGCAGCAGGGAAGCGCGCGTGCCTCGCTCACGCAACACACACAGTATCCGGCCAACGGCGATGCCAGCATGAATCTTACGCTGTCGCATCCTGAGCGATTTACGATCGCTTTGCGCATACCTGCATGGGCTGGCCGCAAGACCAAAGTTACAGTCAATGGCAATGCGATCGACGTGGTTCTCACCCCCGGCATCTGGGCTAACCTCGACCGCACCTGGAAGGACGGCGACCGTATTGAACTATCACTCGATATGCCGCTGCGACTTGCTCCTATCGATGACCATCACCAGCAAACGGTTGCTCTTCTCTTTGGCCCGGTGGCCCTATTTGCGATCGAGCCTGCTGCCTCGATGATTACGCAGAAGCAACTACTTGCTGCCCAGCGAATCGGAAGCTCTGCTGCCTGGGAGGTTGCAACTAACGCCGGCAAGGTTCGCATGTTGCCCTATGCCTACATCAAAGACGAGAACTATCGTCTCTATCATCAAACCTAGAGAAACTGTCGCTCTGGATTTGATACAGAGCGAGTGAGAACTATGAGCACGTCTTGAGAATTTAGAACGAGTACGCAAATTGTTATGGAGAATCGGCTATGAAGAAAAGGGTATCTCGCAGAAGATTTATCGCCTCCGCTGCTGTCTCGATTGTTCCCTCCGTACTTGCCTCCGCTCAGCCAAAGGGGGCGGGCCTGCTCTCGTTTCTGAGCGAGGCCCAACAGGCATCCAAATTCTCGACTAATTGGAAAGATGCCGGAGTCATCGATTTGTCTAACTCTCGATATGCCAAGTTGAAGACAGTGCCGGTGAGAGCAGTGGTGATCGAGGATGGATTCTGGTCGCAGCGGCGCAAGATCAATCTGACATCGAGTATTCCCAGCATGCAGAAGGAACTGGTGGATCATGGCCGGATGGATAATTTTCTGCGTCTCACCGGCAAGTCTACCCAGCCGCAAAAGGGGCCCGTCTTCTCCGACTCGGATATCTATAAATGGACCGAAGCTGTTGGCTTTCAGCTGCAGAATGGCGACCAACCAGAACTGCGAAAGATGACGGATGCAATGATTCGCGACGTTGTGGCGATCCAGGAGCCGAGCGGCTATCTGAATACTTACTATAACGAAGACCGCAAGCCGCTTCGGATGCAATACGACACCCAAACAACCGGACATGAGCTGTACTGCATCGGCCACATGCTGCAGGGTGCAATTGCCTACTACCGGGCAACAGGCGACCCGACGCTGATGAATGCAGGAATGCGTTTTGTCGACGACTTTTTGATACCGAACTATGGCCCCGGGCCCAATCAGAAAGGAATCGTTTCCGGCCATCCTGAAATCGAGATAGCTCTGATCGAACTCTCTCGGACAACTGGCAACCCGAAGTACATCGAACTCGCGGGCTACATCCTGCACGGCGATTCAAGAATTCCTCTGAAGCCGCAACAGATCGTCTATATGTACTGCGGGATTCCTTTTCCCCAGAGAACGAAGCTTGAGGGGCATGCCGTACGTTGCATGTATGCGTGCTGCGGTGCAACGGACTACTATCTCGAAACGGGCGATCAGGCTTACTGGAAGACATTGAACGTTCTTTGGGATGATCTGAATGCACATCAACTCTATGTCAACGGTGGTGTGGGTGCGCGTGCTGCGGGCGAGGCCTTCGGTGATGCTTATGAGTTGCCCAATGCGCAGGCCTACGGCGAGAGTTGCGCCGCAATCGGCAATATGATGTGGAACTGGAGGATGTTGGCAGCCTCGGGTGATGCCAAGTTCACCGATGTAATCGAGCGTGCACTCTACAACGGCATCAACTCCGGAATGTCGCTTGATGGCACAACTTATTGTTACCGGAATCCGTTGGCGTTCGATCCCTCAGGTGAATCGAGAGACCGTCATCTGGTCGACGGCAGGATTCGGAACGCCTGGTACGACACGACGTGCTGCCCGCCCAACCTGGAGCGCACCTTCGCCTCACTTTCCGGCTACTTCTACAGCACCAGCGCAGACGGTGTTTATGTTCATCTCTACGACAACTCAGAGATGAATTGGCATCTGCAAGATGGCTCGGCTCTTAAGATTCAGCAGAAGACAAACTATCCTTGGAACGGGGACGTCAAAATCTCCGTAAGCCCGGCGACGCCCAGCGAATTTACGGTCTACGTTCGCATTCCGGGCTGGTCGGTCAGCAATTCGATCAAGGTAAATGGCAAAGAATTTCCGGGAGCCAAGCCTGGGAAGTATCTCGCAATCAAGCGCCGGTGGGCTGCCAACGACACCGTCGATCTCAACTTTGACATGACGACCCATCTGCTGAAAGCAAATCCTGCTGTGACGGAAGACCGGGGTAGAGTCGCTTTCCAGCGTGGGCCGATCGTCTTCTGCATGGAACATCTGGACCAAAAAGACCACGCCCCAGGCGTGAGCATGGCGGATTACACCGTTCGCCTCGACGGAACAACAGCAACGAAGTATGAACCTACTCTTCTGGATGGAGTGATGACTCTTAGCCACCCAGGAACGATCAGTAAAGCCGCCGATCCAGGACTGTATTTTCCGGTCGAGAATGCAGCAAAGCCGGTCGTCACGCCGACGACACTGACGCTGATTCCTTATTACGCCTGGGCCAATCGCGAACCAGCGTCGATGCAGGTATGGATCCCTTACCGCGACGCGTAGTCTAAAGAAGTGGAAAGGCCGCAACCCAGTCTGGGATTGCGGCCTTTTTATTGTGAGGATGGGCCGTCTAGAACTTCACTGCGAGCGGATGGCTATCCAGCGTCACTGTCTTTTTGTCAGAAACCCCGACTACTTCAACGACAAGCGATCTGTGAGCCACCGCCTTTTTTGGCGAGTTAGCCGTCTTGACGGTGAGCGTTCGGTCTCCGTCACTCCAGGCGCATTGAAGTTTTGTGAAGTCGCCGCGTTCATGGTCGTAGCTAATTCCATCGTCTTCGTAGAGAGTGAACTGTCCATCTGCTCCTGGATAGACCCGCAGTGTTAGCGGCTCGTTGATCTTCTCATCGGCGTATTGCTTGACGGGACCGATGGGGAGAATCGCACCTGCTTTGATGTACAGAGGAAGTGTCTCCAGATCGACGTCGCGAGTGACTTCCTTTCCGCCGTCGACCTTGGTCTGTGACCAGAAATCCCACCACTGTCCTTGCGGCAGATAGGTCTTGCGTTGCGTCGCACCTTTTTCGATTACCGGGGCCACCAGAATCGAAGTGCCCCACATGTAGGAATCATCCGTTGCCGTCGCTTTCGGATCATGAGGATAGTAGATCCAAAGTGCTCGCATGATGGGAAGGCCGGTCTCATGCGTCTCGGCTACAGTGGAGTAGAGATAGGGTAAAAGCTGATAGCGAAGGTTCAGATACTTTCTGCAGATGCCTTCGACCGCTGTGTTGTGCAATTCTTCGGGTGTTGGCAAAGTGGTCGCAACAAACTGGCCATCAAACTCGGCAGGGCCAAAGTTGCCGAGGTTCCAGCCCCAGGGAAGGCGAAGCTTCCAGGTGCGGCCATGGCATCGGAAGGACGGGCAGAACGCGCTGAACTGGAACCAGCGAACGAATAACTCTGCAGTCAATTCTTTGGTGGGCACGAATCCGCCAGTATCAGTACCCCAGTACGGAATTCCGGAGAGACCGGTAGTGATCCCGACCATGATTTGCGCAGCGAGCGTCTTCCAGGTAGAGAGCGTGTCTCCTGACCAGAGCCAGACATAACGCTGCATTCCAGCATAGCCGTTGCGATGCAGAGAAAAGGGCCGAACGTTCGGCGTAAATAATTGCGAGCCTTCCCAATACATCTGATTACGTGCAAGCCGGGAAGGGGGCGCCAGTTCGTCTCCTTCATCGGGCCACCAAGCATCGACACCTAGGTTGTGAACGTCCTTATGTTTCAACCAATATTTTGCTGCGTTGCTAGGATCCTCGGCGGCGGCGCCAGTGTCTTTGACGCTTCCATGCAGATCTTCCGGCGGGCTGACAACGTGAACGATGACTTTGAAATGTTCCGCGTGCATCTCCTTGATCATTGCGGCGGGGTCCGGGAATACGGTCGGATTGAACGTGAAGGAACCATGCTCCGTGTTCCATCCAGATGGACAGAATCCTGTCCCTAAATAAATCATTGCGTCACAAGGCAGCTTTTTCTCGCGAAAAGTCTTGCACTCGTCGAGTATTTCCGACCGGCTCTCCAGCGTTCGATGCGATTGTTGAAAACCCAGCGACCATAGTGGGGGCATATGGGGATGTCCACTAAGATCAGCCCATGCACCCAACAATTCAGACGGTGTGTCACCGAGAATGACAAAAATGTCGCGGGTTGGCGTTTCAGGCGATGGTGTAAACAGGCCTTGTTCTCCGGTCAGATCAAACGCTCCAGTTGGATGTGCAAAAAACAGTCCCCACCCCTCTGTTCCGATCAGCCATGGCACCGGGACGCGTGCCCCATAGGTTGCGAGATCTCCGCGATGCTGACCATTGCGCATCGTATCGGTTGTGCCTCTTCGGTCGAAAGGATGACCGCCTTCCCCCATGCCATAGATGGGCCCATCGCCGAGCCGGAACTGAACAGTTCCTCCCTGTGCATTGAAGCGCAACTCCTGACGAACTTTGCCTGAGGCATCTGTGATCGTCAATCGGAGCGGGCCTTCCTGCACCTGAATCTTATTTGCACCCCAAGTCACTGTTCGCGAACCGTCAGGATTCTTCGGCTGATCGAGAAGCGGAGCCGATTCGCGCGGAACAATCCCCAATTCACTCGCAGGCCCAAGTTTCGACAGTGGAACAACACGTATGCGGAGAATTCTGTTGCTAAAGGCTACAAGCGTCAGCGAGCCATTCGCTGCACCTGCTTCCAATGCGGGAATTGCGCCACCAAAAAATCCCGCCGCATTGACAGGCCTGGAAAACAACAACTGTGCGAGCCCGGCGCCCATTCCCCCGAGAATATCTCTTCTTGAATAACTCATTCTCACCTCAAAAATAGAGCGGTTGAGTCGTTCGTAGTCGCGCTCAACCGCTTCTTTGGTTTGATCAACTGTTAAGCATTTGACGATTTAGAAGATAATTTTTGCGCCAAGCTGAATATAGCGTGGGTTGAAAGTGGACGTTGCTTTAGCAAATGAAGAGTTGGAGAGATCGTTGATGAATCCCGACAGATTGGGACGGTTGAACAAGTTGAAAAACTCACAACGAAACTGAAGACGAACGATCTCTTTGAGAGGAACATTTTTGAGAACGCTCATATCGGTGTTCGCATATCCAGGTCCGTTGAATAAATTTCGCTTCTCATTGCCCTCCGTTCCAAGGGCGGGAATCCCAAACGACGAGGCAGGGAAAAGGCCATGGAGATAGGATTGTCTGTCTGTCGGTTGCGAATAACCACTTGCAGGCGCGTTTGGAAAATCGTAGTTGTAGCCATCACCGTTATAGTCTCCGCTGCCTGCCTTGAGCCCGTTCACATGGTTTGAGGCATCGAATGTTGGTTGGAAGGTTGCTGTCGTAAGAACTGTGAAGGGCTGGCCACTCTGCAAGATGACTGCTCCCGAGATGACCCAGCCATTGGCCAGCGCATTGACGAACAAGTTCTGATTTTTGAGCGACGGCAACTCCACGCTTTCGCTTAGGGAAAAGCGATTGGGTGCATTGAAGGCGGTTGGACCGTGGTATTGAGAGATATCGACGTTGGCGTCCGGATATTGTTGGCCGTAGTCGTAAGCCTGCGAACGAGTATAGGACGCCTGAAACGAGTCTCTTGAGCCAAATCGTCCGGTAAGAGTGGCGATGAATGCGTTATACGAAGATTGATTGCCATTTTTCGTGTAGTTGATCGCACCAAAACTCTGGTTGGGACGAATCAACACATTATTGTTCGTGATGAGATTTCCGGCTACGCGATTCACATCGTTGTTGGCATTGATCGTCGAGACGTTGCCTTCCGGCAGATTGTAAGCCTGAGAACCCGCATAGTTGAGACCGGCAACAATATGACGGCCAAGCTGTCTTTCAACGCCAATTGTGTAATTCAGGATGCTTGGTTCTTTCAGATTCGGGTCCGTTCCTCCGATCGAATTCTGCTGGCCAACAACGCCACCATGGCTGTCTGGAACCGAGGGTGGTTGCACCGGCAGAATGTAGCCGAAAGGATAGGTGGCGCTCGTTCCAACTGAAAAGATCGGCTTTGTTCCTTGAGTTGCAAGGAAAGTCGGCAGGGAATAGACGGGCAGGTTGGAACGGAGAGGAACTGTCAGTTCCCCGTTTGTAAACCAATCATGATAGAGGCCAATGCCGCCGCGAACAACCCAGGTGCCGTGCCCATTTGGATCCCACGACGCTCCGATGCGTGGAGTGAAAGCCTTAGGCGCGCTGTTATAAACGTTCGGCGTGCTCTTCAAACTTCCGTTTGCCACTTGGGTTAGCTGATCCGAACCACTGCCGAGAATGAAGTTGCTCAGAACAGATCCGAGCGCCTTCGAAGGATAGGGATTGCCGAAGTTATCGAAGCGCCCCCCGAGCAGGAATGTGAAGCGCGGTGTCACTCGCCATTCATCCTGCACAAAGAATCCCCAAGTCGTGCTTGAAACGCCGAGACTGAACGGACGTGGCAAACCGGTGAGAGGGTTGTAGTAAATGTTGCTCTCGGAGAAGGGAGTGTCCGTAACAAAGTTCAACAGATTGGTGAAGACAAACGATGGCTGAGAGTACTGTGTGGCAAACAGAGTGAGCTCGTCGCCGTGGAAACCTTCAAATCCCATGCGCAAATTATGGCGTCCGCGAACAAGATTGAAAGTGTCACGCCAGTGATAGTTGTGCTGGATGAAATCCTGACCGGCAGGGCCTACTCCAACACCTGTCCCCTGCCCCTGGATCGTTGAGATGGGAACGTCGAATTGACCGGAAGTGCCGGCGATCCCTTCGATCTGCAGGTATCCGAAGGCGGCTTCGTTCAACATCTTGGGAGAGAAGGTGTGAGTCTCATTCACCTGTCCGTTTCGGCTCGTCTGAGAGTTGCCGAGATTCATGCCCTGCCGCGGAGACGCGGTCAGGGTTGACAGGCCAGTGTTGTAGTAGCTTCCGTAGATTCGGTCGCGGCTGAAATTCTGGTCGATACGCAGCGACCATTGTGTTCCGTTTCTGTAGGGGCTGAGAGAGTAGTTGCCGTTATCGATTACCGGCAGCGTGCAGGGAATATTCTGAGTAGCCGGGGTCCCGCATGTCGCCCCAAAAACAGCCTGGGCAGTCTTTGCAACGCTTGTGATTGTTGCCTTGTTCACGGGATATTTGCTTAGCAGGGAAGTACCGATTGAGTTGGGATCGTTCTGCTTGGCAAACTGAACAAACTCCGGTGACTCAAAGGTTGTTGCCGCGCTTGTGGTCGTCAGCGAACGTAAAGGTTCAATGGAGGCAAAGAAAAAGGTGTGGTTTTTGATGATAGGGCCGCCGATCGTTCCGGCAATGTTGTTGTAGTGAAATGGCGCATATTTGCTGACAAACTCTGACCTGGTCCAAAGTTGTTGGGAAGTGTAATAGTAACTGGCCGACCCATGAATCCGGTTCGTGCCTGATTTTGTGCTGATCGCTGTCTGGATGGAACCGGCACGGCCGTATTCGACGGAGTAAGTGTTGGTTTGGATCGCGACCTCCTGCACCGAATCAGGGTTTGGAGAGGTATTGATAACTCCTGGCCTTACAGAACTGGTAATGTCCAAACCATCGACGACATACAAATTCCCATCGAACCCTCTACCATTGGCTGTAACATTGTTGGTCGTCTCTACGTTGAAATTGTCGGGTGGGCTTCCGGATGCAAGTCCGAGTCCGGTTACACCCGGAGCCAGCGAAATCAGGCTGATCACGGTGCGTCCTTGCATGGGAAGGGAGTCGATCTGAGTTTGAGGGAGCGTCGTTTGAATGCGACTGTCAGCGGTGTCCAGCAGAGGAGCCTCCGACTGAACCTCGACGATGGTCGAGCTTCCCGAAATATCCATTTTTACGGGAAGATTCTGGCTCTCGTCAGTCTGCAGGACGGAATGAATCGTCGCGTTGGCGAAGCCGGTCGCCTGTACCTGCAAACGATAGTCGCCCGCCGGGAGGCTGCGAAAATCGTATGCACCAGAGCTGTCAGTTACGCTCGAATTTGAGACATTCGTGCCGAGATTTGTCAGCGTAGCGTTTGCCCCGACGATGGCCGCGCCGGTAGAATCCTGCACGACGCCACGTATGCTGCTGTTGAACTGTGCCACGCACGGCAGCACGCACATCTCTAACACGAAAGCCAGGGTCGCCACAATTAGCGCGAGCCGATAGCGGCGCTTCGGATAGAAGTGCCCGGCAGATAGAGCAAAAATCTCTGGGATGCTGACGGGTAATCGTTTACTTATTTGCTTAAAGTTAGTCTGAGCATTCTCTGAAGACGTCTCTGGCCGACGACCTACACCAGGATTGTGCATGCAATTCCCCCAAAATCGGAACATACTGTTCGATTGTGTTTTAGCGAATGCAAAGGTAGTACCTATATAAAAACTTTGTCAAGCGCAATTGGAAATTTATGCATAATTGGGCCAAAAAGCTCTCTTTAGATAGAGCAAAATTGGTATTACCTTTAATTGTGTGCGGAAGTAATGCTGTCTTGTCGTCTTTTAAAAAAGGAGCTTCATCTCCGCGGCAGGGCGGCCGCTTTGCGAAATCGCTTATGAACAGACTGGCCCGAAGCGAGATGATCGCGAAGCTGGCGCGCAGTCTCCACCTGCCGGGAGTGGAGCAGGAGATTACGTGCATCGGTCAGGTGATCGGTCATAAGACGTGCGGCAAGGTCCGGGTTACGCTTCTCAATTGCAACCAGAATTGGCTTATGAAATTCCAGCGTATGCTCCAGATCGACGAGCTGCGAGGTCATCATCATCATATTCAGCATCGCGCGATGAATGGTCTGAAAGAGGCGTCCAGCGAGGCGATTTCCTGACGCTTGAAAGATAGCGCGATGAAATAGAAGATCAGAAGAGACGAGACGAATGCGGTCTTTCTTGCTCTGCTCGAGATCAAGGATAGACTGCCGGAGCAGGGCGATGTGCTGTGCATTCGCTCGTTCCGCTGCCTTAGCAGCAAGCGCCGGCTCCATCATCAGCCGCATCTCGGTAAGTTCCTGCAGCGAGGTGTCATCAAGCAGGAACAGAAACTCCATTGGTACGGCGAGCACCGAGGATGCATCCTTGTTGAGATAACTCCCGTCGCCAACCTTTTGTGTAATGACACCCATGATCTCAAGCACTTTAAGTGCCGGCCGCAGAGAAGAGCGAGCCACGCCGAAGCTCGCAGCCAGCTCTCGTTCCGGCGGCAGTTTTGTTCCAGGCGACAGTAGTCCCTCGCTCAGTAACTGCTGAAAACGAAGGATCAGTAACTGTGTGACATCTTCTTTATCGTTGAGGACATGTCCAACGTCGCCAAGCCCGGTTTTTCCAGGTTCCCGCATCCTGGAATAGTGTGCTACCGGCAATTTGATGTCAATGGATTTGTCGTCCATAAACAATTCCGATCTTCTTCTTTGAATGGTGCTACCAAGAAAACAAAGGGATGGGCACGAAGCCTTTCTCCCATTCTGCTTACCAAGCATAGCCCCAATCTTTCGTATTGGGCCAAAAGTCGGTCCAAAAAACGAAAAAATATTTGAATAAGAGAGATGTTTTGGAAATGACCTGTTGGACGAGAGAGGTTTGTATGAGAGGAATCTTGCCGATCGAATTCCACAATTAGGAACAGAAATGTCGATTTTTGGCTTGACACTCCTTAAATCTTGGTACTACCTTTGGGCGTCGGAAAAATTCGATACGAGAAGAGTTTCGGATTAGACAAGATCGAATCTCCGCAAATGTCAGAGCTGGAGGACGAAATGAAAGCTCGCAACCATGTCATCGGGGCTCAGTACCTATTGGGTCTGATCCTCATCCTGGGGTGGACTCTCTCTACTTATGGCCAGGTAGAGTCGGGACGCTTCGTAGGTCACATCACTGATTCTCAAGGCGCGGCAATTCCTCACGCGATCGTAAAAGCCACAAATTCCGGCACGAATATTGCCCAGACGGCACTCACTGATTCGCTGGGAGATTTCGTCATCACTCCCGTAGCAGCAGGAAACTATTCCCTGACCGTGTCCGCAACGGGATTCCAGACGATCAATGCTGCAAATATTGAGGTCCAGGTCGGACAGATCGTCCGCGAGGACCTGGAAATGAAGATAGGTGAAGCTACCACGACTATCGAAGTGACAACCGAGTCTCCGTTGCTGAGTACAGATACTGCTACGCTCGGTACCGTCGTCACAAACCAGCAACTCACCGATCTGCCATTGAACGGACGCGGCTTCTTCCGGCTTGCCGAACTCACTCCCGGCGCCGCACTTCTGCCGCCTACAGGCAATTCGTTGGCAATCCGTCCTGAGATCGTCAACGGGAACACCATTAGCGGCATTCGTGGCAGCGCAATCTCATTTCTTCTCGATGGTGTCGATGTCAGCGAACAGCATCAGGGTGGAACGTTTATCCAGACATCGATTGACGCACTGCAAGAATTCAGCGTCCAGCAGAGCCCTTATTCCGCGGAGTTCAACCGCGGTGGCGCCTTCTTCAACGCAACGACCAAGTCAGGCACGAATCGATTCCACGGTGGAATCTTCGAATTCATCCGCAATGACAAACTTGACGCGCGCAATTATTTTTCAGCGACGCGCGCGATTCTCAAGCGAAACCAGTTCGGAGGCGACATCGGCGGACCGCTTTCGATCCCGCATCTCTATAACGGAAAAGATAAGACCTTCTTCTTTGTCGACTATGAAGCCCAACGGCTCAGGCAAGGTCTCGTCGTCAATAGCATTGTTCCGACGGAGGCTCAGCGGAACGGAGACTTCAGCGCCGCAGGTTTGAAGCCGATCTACGATCCGACGACGACGCCCCGTACGCAGCTGAGCTGTAATGGAGTGCTCAATGTAATTTGTCCGTCTCGGATTCCTGCTCAGGCGGCTGCCGTTCTGGCCTATATACCTCACGCCAACAGTGGGTCCAATACATTCAAGGCTGTTCCATCCCAGGCGATTGACTACGATCAGTTCACGATCCGAATCGACCACCAGCTGAATCATGCTAATCGTCTCTTTGGTCGATGGATCTACGTCAACAACCGTGAAACCGATCCCAATGCTGCACCACTCCTGAAGACCGCGTCTCTTACATCCAACGGACAGGATGCGGCGATCGGTCTGATCACCAACATCGGCTCCAATATGGTGCAAGACTTCCGGGTGCACTATCTTCCCAGTCACGTGCGGCTCACGGCATTCCTTCAGGGGCCGGATTTTAATGCTGCCAACGGTATTCAGGGTTTCACGGGTCTTACGCGACCCGATACGGGGAGCTCGTTCCCTGATTATGCCTTCAGTGGATACGCATCCCTTCAGGGATCCGCGTTCGATCAGCGCCCAAAGTCGCAAGACCGCACCGTTTTCGAGCCGACCGATAACTTCACAATCCTCAAAGGACGGCATTCCGTAAAGTTTGGAGTGTTGGTCCGCTATTACCAATGGATTGGGTACGACAGTTCCAACTATGCTGGCATCTTCACTTTCTCCGGAGTCGAGACACAAAACTCCGCGGCTTCGGGCGGTGATGCCTTTGCCGACTTTCTGCTCGGATACCCCGCTTCGGTGGCGCGAGCTTATCCTGGTGCAAACTTTGGCGGACAGCGTTGGTATCACCAGTACTTTGCCCAGGATGATATCCGTGTAAATCCCCGACTGACCGTGAACGTCGGCCTTCGCTACGAGTACTCGCCCTGGCTAAACGGCTACAAGGGCCAGCTTGGTACCTTCGATCCGACAAAGTCGAAGCCAATCATCGTCGAGGGCAATACCAGCCAGGTTGACCTCACCTCGCAATACGCTGCTCCTGCGGCCTATCAATTCTTTGGGCAATACATTCAGACCAGCAGCCAGGCCGGCCTGCCTTATTCGATCACCTATACCGATCGAACGCAGTTCGGTCCTAGGGTCGGATTCGCATGGCGTCCCCTTGGCAACGATACGGTTATTCGCGGTGGTTTTGGCATCTTCTACGAACCAGAAGGTACCAGCGGCCGCGTCAACAGAAACATTCTTCCGTTCCTCTTGTCTGAGACGGTGAACCAGACTCAGGGGGTAGTTCCGACTCGCACCACGGCGAACTTCTTCCTTGGGTCGCAGCTTGGTTCAGCTTTGGCAAATCCGGCGATCCTGCCGACGTTGACCCATCTCAAGATGGGTTCGAACCAACACTACAGTTTTGGAGTGCAACAGCAACTCACTCCCAAGACTGTCTTCGAAATCGCCTATGTCGGAAATCATGGAGTTCATCTGCAGAGCACCGACGATTTCAATGACCCGACTCCGGCAGCAGGAGCAGTGCAGGCGCGTCGTCCCTATCAGCCCTGGGGAACGATTACCTTCCAATCGCAGGATCTGGGAACGACTTATCAGGCGTTGCAGTCGAAGATTCAGCTTCGCACAAGCAACGGATTGACCGGCCTGGTCTCTTACACCTGGTCGAAGTTCATGCAGTCGAACCAATCTCCGGCACTGGGCGGAAATACGGGATACGAGCGAACCTATTCCCCCTTTAATACTCCACAGAACCTAGCCATTAGCGGTACTTATGTTCTGCCCTTTGGTCGTGGGAAGAAATACATGGCAAACAGCAACCGTTTTGTGGATACGGTGTTTGGGGGATGGCAGGTGCAGACGATCATCGTGCTGCGAAGTGGAACTCCTTACACTCCAGTCGTCTCAACCGACAGAGCAAACACTGGTGTCGGAGGCCAGAGGCCGAATATCAATCCAGCAGGTGGGTCCCCGACGTTCCATAAGTCGCTTACCAGTTGGTTCGACAAGACTCGTTACGTTGTCGCGCCCACGTTCACCTACGGTACCGTTAAAGCGAATACGCTCCAGTCGGATGCGTTCCGGCAGTATGACGCATCGATCTTCAAGAACTTTGCTTTGCCCGGGGAGTCAGTGCTGTCCTTCCGTGCTGAGTTCTTCAACCTTCCGAACACCACCAGTTTCAACGCTCCAAGCGCAACCATTGACGCGTCGTCCTGCTGCACGGTGACGGCAACCTCGGTTCCGTCTCGTGATATTCAATTTGCATTGAAGTACAACTTCTAGAATAAGGGCCATCACTAATGCGAAAGCTTGCGATTTCCCTCATCTGTGCCGCTGCCATCAGTGGGGCGGCACAGATGTCTCAATCAACTCCCGTCTCCATTCAAGTCGACCTGACCAAGTCGGAGGGGCCGTATACGCCCATCTACAGCTGGTTTGGATACGACGAATCAAACTACACGACCATGAAGTATGGCAAACAGCTGCTCACGGAACTGCATGATCTCAGTCCTGTCCCGGTTTATATCCGAGCTCATCACCTTCTTACTTCGGGAAATGGTGTTGCGGAGCTGAAGTGGAGTTCGTCGAATGTCTTTTCGCTCGATGCGAGTGGCAGGCCTGTATATGACTTCACGATTACTGACCAGACTTTCGACCAGTTCCAGAAGGCGGGCGTGCGACCGTTGGTTGAGCTGGGTTTCATGCCGAAGGATCTGGCCGCAACTGTTCCAGGAGTGACCGAGTATCAGATTCATTATCCGGGAAGCACCATCTCAGGCTCCTCTAATAATCCTCCCAAGGATTATGCGATGTGGGGCGAACTGGTACGGAAGTACACCGAGCATCTGGTTGAACGTTACGGCAAGGAGAAAGTCAGCACATGGTACTTCGAGGTGTGGAACGAGCCGGATATTGCATACTGGCATGCCACTCCCGAGGAGTACTTCAAACTCTACGATTATTCTGTAGCTGGAATCCGAGCGGCCCTTCCCAATGCAATCGTAGGAGGTCCCGCAAGCACAGGTCCTGCCTCCGAGAAGGCGAGTGCTTTCCTCGATAACTTCCTGAAGCATTGCTTGAACGATAAAAACGCCGCAAATGGCAAGCCGATTCCTTTGGATTTCATCTCGTTTCATCCCAAAGGGCGTCCGACCGTAGTTGACGGGCACGTACGTATGGGGCTCGCGAACGAATTAAAGGCGGCTGGCGAAGGATTTCGTATCGTCGCGAAGTATCCGAAGTTCATCCATCTTCCAATCATCCTTAGCGAAGCTGATCCAGAGGGATGCGCAGCATGCTCGATGAAAGTGAATCCGGCCAACGCTTATCGTAATGGTCCGCTGTATCCGACTTACACTGCAGCGGCGATCAAATCGCTCTTTGCATTGCAGGATCGCTACAAAGTAAATCTGATCTCGATGCTCTCCTGGTCGTTTGAGTTTGAGGACAAAGAGTATTTCGAAGGCTTTCGCACGTTGGCCACAAACGGAGTCGATAAGCCGGTTCTCAATGTCTTTCGCATGGCAGGCCTGATGTCAGGTGAACGGGTAAGCACCAGCAGCACAGGGCAGGTTCCTCTTGACGATATTCTGGCTTCGGGAGTTCGTCAGTCACCCGACATCGACGCTTTTGCAACCAAAGCTGAGCATGAAGCTGCTGTGATGTTGTGGAACTATCATGACGACGATGTGCCCGCCTCCGGCGCATCGACCAAGGTTGTCGTTGGGGGAATTCCATCGGGCGTGAAGAAAGTTTTGCTTCAGCATTATCGGATCGACGAGACTCACAGTAACTCCTATAGCGTTTGGAAGAAGATGGGATCCCCTCAGAACCCCACGCCAGAGCAGTACGCTCAGTTGAAAGCGGCGGGGCAGTTGGAACTTCTTAAGTCGCCAGAGTGGCTCGACGTCAATGACGGCAAGGTAACAATTGCCACAGAACTTCCGAGGCAGGCGACATCGCTCCTACGTCTGAAGTGGTGAAGCCGTGCCTACCATGCTGAGAAATGATCCAGTGACAACCCGGCCCAACACAATCGGAACGCCATGGTACTTTGTCGTGCTTGTAACGGCGGCAATTGCTATCAGCTACTTTGATCGTCAGACCTTGCCGGTTGCCATCTCCGCCATTCAGAAGACGATACCCCTCAGTGATCAACAGTTTTCGTGGCTGCAGTTCGCCTTCCTCATCCCTTATGCATTGCTCTATGCGGGTGGTGGCCGAATGCTCGATGTTGTAGGCACGCGCCGCGGATTCATCGTAATTATGCTTTGGTGGTCGTGCGCTTGCGCTTTGCATGGGCTTGCGATGAACTTTGGCTTTCTTCTTGCCACGCGCTGCCTGCTGGGAATGGGCGAGGGTGGAGCATTTCCGGCAGCCACAAGAGTCGTCGCAGAATGGATTCCAACGGAACAACGTTCGACAGCTATGGGAATTATTAACGCCGGGACGGCAGTGGGTTCGGTGCTCGCGCCTCCATTAATTGGCATAATTCTTCTCACACTCGGCTGGAGAATGGTCTTCTTTGCAGCCGGGGCAGTCGGGTTTGCCTGGGTTCTCTGGTGGTCTATCACCTATCGTGGAACCAACACAGCTTCGATCGCGACAATCGACGCACGCGTGGTCGCCCGCCAACTCTCGTTCACCGACGTCCTTGGAATGCGAAAGGTGCAGGTGCTCGTCTTTGCCAAGTTTATGAGCGATTCGGCTTGGTATTTTTACCTCTTCTGGCTCCCTAAATACCTGTATGATGTCCGCGGCTTCGACGTAAAGCACGTCAGCTACTATGCGTGGATTCCGTATGCGGCATCAGGCGTCGGCAGCTTCCTCGGAGGTTGGTTCTCCAGCTTTCTTCTGCGAAGGGGCCACTCACTGGATTTCTCACGAAAACTCGCACTTGGCCTGAGCGCTCTGTTTATGCCGGTGGTCATGCTGGTCCCGCATGTCCCGGTGGGCTGGGCGCTTGCATTGTTTAGCATTGCATTCTTCTGTCAGCAGTCCTGGTCCGGCTTGATTATGACATTGCCAGCCGACATCTTTCCCTTGTCAGCGGTAGGGTCAGTCTCAGGATTGATTGGCTTCGGCGGTGCCATCGGCGGAGCGATCTTTGGGGTCGTCGCTGGCTTCCTGCTTGGTCACGGATTTGGATATGGAACCTTGTTTTTGATCGTCGGGACGTTTCACCTTATTGGATTTCTAGCCATCCTCCTCGTTGGAGGCAGGGTGCAACCACTCAAGACTCCGGATTTCTTACCTATATAGAGAGCCAAAATCATGAAAATTACAGAAGTGCGCACGCGCGTTGTTCAATGGGAAGGGAAGACTACACCACTGCCTCCCCACTTTTGCACCAATCCGATGGACCTTGTGATGTTTCGGGAAGCATCGATGGGTAACTTTGCATTCCATGGCTGGGTGCTGGTGGAAATCTTCACCGACACAGGTCTTGTTGGACTCGGCAATGCGGCTTTGTCGCCGCTTCTAACCAAGAATTGCATCGACACCTACCTGAAGCCAGTACTGCTGGGTGGAGATCCCTGGGACACGGAGTATCTTTGGCAGCAGATGTACCGCCGTACCATGGCATTTGGGCGCAAAGGCGTTGCAATGACCGCGATCAGCGCGGTAGATATCGCTCTTTGGGATCTCATGGGGAAATCTGCCGCGCAACCGGTCTTTCGTTTGCTTGGAGGAAGAACAAAGAAAAAAATCCCCGTCTATGCGAGCCGGTTGTACAGCATGCCTCTCGATCAACTTCGTGTAGAAGCGCAGCGCTATAAAGACGAGGGGTACAAGGCGATGAAGTTGCGCTTCGGCTGGGGTCCGGTCGATGGCGCGGAAGGAATGCAGCGTAATGTCGAATTGCTAAGGACTGTTCGCGAAGTCATTGGGGACGGTATCGATCTTATGGCGGATGCCTATATGGGATGGACGCTCGATTATGCCATGCGAATGCTCCCATTGCTGGAGCCCTTTCATTTGCGATGGCTGGAAGAGCCGGTCATTCCCGATGACACACGCGGATACCGAGAACTCAAAGCGTACGGCCGAGTCCCGATTGCAGGCGGCGAACACGAATTCACCATCTTTGGTTTTCGCGATCTAATTCAAACAAATGCGCTCGACTACATTCAGTTCGACACAAATCGAGTCGGCGGAATCAGCCAGGCTCGTAAAATTTCCGCGCTGGCGGAGTCCTATCAGATCCCTGTCGTGCCGCACGCAGGTCAGATGCATAACTACCACGTCGTTATGGCTAGCCTCAATTCCCCGATGGCCGAGTTCTTTCCGAAGGTCGATGTCGAAGTCGGTAACGAACTCTTCTGGTACATCTTCGATGGTGAGCCGGTTCCGGTTGACGGCTATATCGACCTCGACGACAACTTGCCGGGTCTTGGCCTGACTGTGAACGAAGAGTCATTGAAACGCTTCAAGGTTATTGAGTAAGTCAAAGGAGAAGGATGATTCATCTTGTTCAACTGAGCAACGACTCGTCGCGCCGAGTGGCGGTTGTTGAGGGACCGCGTCTCTGCTGCCTTCGTGAGGTGCAAAGTGTCTACGAGCTTGTACAGCGCTGCCTGAGTCAAGGTCGTCAGCTAAGTGATGAAGCCCTTGCCCTCGCACATGGCGAGTCGCTGGATTACGACGAAATCTATGCAGGTACCTCCGAATGGAAGCTGCTTGCTCCGATCGATGTTCCAGGAGTACCGTCTCGCCTTACGATCGCTGGCACTGGCCTCACGCATCTTGGCAGTGCAAAAGAGAGACAAGCCATGCATCTCGACACGATAAAGGCCGCCGAAACGGTAACTGACAGCATGCGCATGTTCCAGTGGGGCCTCGAAGGAGGTCGCCCAGCACCAGGTGAGATCGGTATTGCACCGGAGTGGTTCTACAAAGGCACCGGCTTCATGCTACAAGCGCCATTCTCGCCTTTGACGATACCCGTATACGGAGAGGATGGTGGCGAAGAAGCGGAGCTTGCCGGAATCTATATCGTTGGAGACGACGGTACGCCGTATCGCATTGGCATGGCCACGGGCAATGAGTTCTCTGACCACCAATTTGAGAGGCGCAACTATCTCAACCTTGCTGGATCGAAGCTTCGAGCCTGCAGCATTGGTCCTGAACTTGTTGTCGGTGCAAACTTCCAATCAGTTACTGGTGAAGCTCGCATTGAACGCGACGGAAAAACAATCTGGTCGAAAAAGGTAGAAACAGGTGAAGAGAACATGTGTCACAGTCTCGCCAATCTCGAACATCATCATTTCAAGTTCGAGGGTCATCGTCAGCCTGGCGATGTGCACGTGCATTTCTTCGGTGCTCATTCGTTGAGTTTTGGCGATGGCATCGTTTTGCAGGATGGTGATTGGATGGATGTTCGGTATGAGGGATTTGGAAGAGCGCTTCGTAACCCGATTCGCATCGAACCCAAAACCCAACGCCGTCAGGTAGCGGTCCGAACGCTCGCCTGACGAGAGAAAGAAGAGGAGTAATCCCGTGGCTGAAAACGTCGCCCTTCTAGGGCTCGGCACAATGGGTGCCGGCATGGCAGCAAATCTACTGAAGGCCGGTTTTTCGTTAACTGTTTACAATCGCACTCCAGCGAAGGCAAAAGCGCTGACAGATTTGGGTGCACGCTCAGCCGCAACTCCTGCGGAAGCTGTCAAAGGTGCATCCGTCATCATCAGCATGCTATCTGACGACGTGGCTTCGCGCGCCGTCTGGATTGGGAAGAAAGGGGCCCTCGACGCCGCGGAAAAAAACTCAGTCTTGATTGAATCAAGCACGGTGAGTCCTGAGTGGATTGCAGAGTTAGTCGAAGTAGCGGCGCAACGCGGGCTGAATTTTCTTGATGCGCCGGTCACAGGCAGCCGTATGCAGGCGGAGGCAGGACAACTCTCGTTTCTTGTAGGCGGGACAGATGTCGCGTTGGAAAAAGCCACGCCCGCATTGAAAGCGATGAGCAAAGAGATTATTCACCTCGGTCCGATTGGAAGCGGCGCAAAGATGAAGCTGATCAACAATTTTCTGTGCGGAGTCCAAGTTGCATCGTTGGCCGAAGGACTCACATGGATCGAACGCAGCGGCCTCGACCGGGAGAAGGCACTCACCGTATTGAAATCGGGTGCGCCGGGCAGTCCGTTGCTTGGTGCAATCTCGGCGCGCATGGTCAGCCAGAACTACGGGGTCAATTTTCTGCTCAACCTCATGGCCAAAGACCTTCTCTATGCGCAGAATGAAGCCGCTCACAACAATGTCGAACTGAAAACGGCAGCGGTGTCACGGAGTCTATTCGAAGCCGCCATTGCACAGGGTCTGGGCGACGAAGATATGTCTTCCGTTATCGAACCTCTCCGCAACAAAAAGTAGTTGTTCTCGACGCAGTAGCAAGTTCGTTCGTTCCAAAATATTGAATCGGAGATTGAACCATGAGGTCTCTTACTATTTTCAGTGGGCTTCTGCTCTGTCTTTGCAGCGCCTCTGCGCAGGATGCTGCGCGACCCTTGTATATGGACCCCTCCAAACCGATCGATCAGCGCGTGAACGATCTGATCGGTCGGCTGACGCTTGAAGAGAAGGCCCAGCAGTTGAACCACCTAAACGTTGGGATTCCGCGCCTTAAAGTTCCAGCATGGGGTGGATGGAACCAGACCCTCCACGGTGTCTGGTCGAAGCAGCCGACGACACTCTTTCCCGCGGCCATCGCAATGGGAGCAACGTGGGACCCGGCTCTGGTCAAAACGATCACCACCGCGATGTCCGACGAGGCGCGGGCTCTTTATAACATCGGCGCAGACGGGCCTCGCTCCAAGCATGGCCTTGTCTTTCGCTCGCCGGTCATTAATATCAGTCGCAATCCACTTTGGGGGCGTATCCAGGAAGTTTTCAGTGAAGACCCTTTTCTCACCGGGCGCATGGCCGTCTCTTACATCCAGGGGCTTCAAGGCAACGATTCTCATTACCTGAAACTCGCCGCAACCGTAAAACATTTCGCGGTGAATAACGTCGAAACGAATCGTCAGCGTCTTTCTGCTGAAGTCGACGAGCGCAATCTGATGGAGTATTGGCTGCCTCACTGGAAAGATGCGATCATGGAAGGCCATGCTCAGTCGGTTATGGCGTCCTACAATGCGATCAACGGTGCCCCAGATGCAATCAACAAATATCTGCTGACCGATATTCTCCGTGGACAGTGGGGTTTCGATGGATTCGTGACGGACGATCTCGGCGGAGTCAATCTGCTGGTCGCCGCTCATCACATTACCGAAGATCCGGTAGAGGCAACCGCTGCTGCGATCAAGGCCGGCTGTGACTCCGACGATGCACAATATGAAACCAACATTCCCCTCGCTGTAAAACGAGGCCTGCTGCAAACCTCCGACGTGGACCGGGCTTTAGCACGAGTCCTTCACGTCGGCTTCCGGTTGGGTGCGTTCGACCCGCCCGAGATGAATCCTTACTCCAAAATCTCTGCGGATGTAATTCGTTCGCCGGAACATCTCAAGCTATCCCTCCAGACGGCGCTTGAGTCGATGACCTTACTCTCCAATCGGAACAATTTTCTTCCACTGAAGAAGGAAAACCTGAAGAGTCTCGCAGTTATTGGTCCCGCGGGTGACACGGCCTTTGAGACTGGTAACTACTACGGAACCCCAGCCCGCAAAGTTACTCCATTTCAAGGTCTCAAGGAAGCTCTCGGCTCGGACGTGAAGGTTGAGTATGAGCAGGGAAGTGGATTCATCGAGTCGGCAGACCCAGCGATGATTGCTCGCGCTGCCGATCTTGCACGCAAATCCGACGTAGCCATCGTCTTTCTCGGGACGAATCTTCGAATCGAAGCCGAAGGCAGAGACCGTAGAGACCTCAGTCTCCCGGGAGCGCAGGAGCAGTTGCTCGAGGCCGTTTATGCCGCGAACCCCAAGACGGTTTTGGTGCTCATGAATGCCGGGCCGCTTGCGGTGACGTGGGCGAACGATCGCCTCCCGGCAATTCTCGATGCATGGTACCCCGGGGAAGCGGGTGGAACGGCGATTGCGCAGGTTATCCTCGGGAATTACAACCCCGGCGGCCATCTTCCTTACACCGTTTACGCCAGCCTCGACGGCGTGCCGCCGCCCAACGAATACGATGTTTCAAAGGGCTACACTTACCTTTACTTTAAAGGCGTGCCGCTTTATCCCTTCGGCCACGGCCTTAGCTACACGCAGTTTAAATACAGCAATCTGAAGCTTTCACAGGCCAAGGCAACTGTGGCAGGAACAGTCGACGTATCGTTCGATCTGCAAAACACTGGGCAAAGAACGGGTTCTGAGGTCGCTCAACTCTATATCCACCAAATGAAATCTAATGTAGTTCAACCAATCAAAAGCCTACGTGGATTTCAACGGATCACGCTCGATCCTGGCGAGACCAAACATCTTACGATTTCACTTCCAATCTCGCGCCTGTCCTACTATGACGTTGCCACGCACAAATTCATCGTGGCTCCAGGAACGTTCAAAGTCATGGTCGGCTCTTCTGCCGAGGATATCCGTCTTAGAACAGATCTTGTAGTTAATTGAGCGAGCGCAACGACGGGTTGCATTCAAAGGGAGATTCACAATGGATAAAAGGGAATTTCTCAAGGCATCGGGTGCTATGCTTGCCAGTAGTTTGCTGCCCAAAATGTCCATCGCGCAGACTCCGCCTGATAACCGCACCAACTGGGCGGGAAACTATACTTACAGCACCAAAAATCTTGCCGTTCCAGGTACGGTCGAAGATGTCCGTCACAACGTGCAGAGCCACGTTCACCTCAAGGCACTCGGAGCACGCCACTCTTTCAATAACATTGCCGACAGCACGGTTGAGCAGATATCTCTCAAGCACTTTGATCAGATTCAGCTCGATGTCAAGGTAAAGACAGTCACTGTGGGTGCTGGTGTCACCTACGGTCAGCTCGCTCCGTATATCGACAGCCGCGGATTCGCGGTCCACAACCTCGCATCGTTGCCCCACATCTCCGTTGTAGGAGCATGCGCCACAGCAACGCACGGATCCGGCAGTAAGAACGGCAACCTCTCGACCGCTGTTCGTGCCATCGAGATCGTTACCGCTGACGGAAACGTAACGACCTTCTCGCGAGAAAAGCTAGGCGATAAGTTCCTGGGCACGATTGTCGGTCTAGGGGCGTTGGGTGTCATTACAAAAATTACGCTCGACGTTCAGCCCAGCTTTCAGATGACCCAGATGGTCTATGAAAACCTCTCTTTTTCGGAGCTTGAACATCATCTGGACGACATCTTTCTTAGTGGCTACAGTGTCAGCCTTTTTACTGACTGGCAGAATCATCGCGCGACGCAGGTTTGGGTGAAGCGGCGGGTCGACCAAACCCCGCATCTTGATGTGAAGGCGGACTTCTACGGGGCAAAGCCTGCCAAACAGAACCTGCATCCACTCTCCGGCCATTCCGCGGAAAACTGCACCGAGCAGATGGGTATACCCGGGCCATGGTACGAGCGTCTCCCACACTTCCGCATGAACTTTACTCCAAGCAGCGGTGCTGAACTGCAATCCGAGTATTTCGTCCCTCGCGACAAAGCCTATGCCGCTATTCTTGCTGTCGAACAACTCCGCGATCAGGTCACACCGCATCTTTTCATCACGGAGTTTCGCACCATTGCAGCTGACGAGTTGTGGATCAGCCCCTGCTTTCAGCGCCCGGCCATGGCGATACACTTCACCTGGAAGCCCGAGTGGCCTGCCGTCAAGAAAGTACTTCCGCTTATTGAAGAAAAGCTTGCCTCGTTCGGTGCACGGCCACACTGGGCAAAATTGTTCACCATGCAGCCTGCCCATCTCAGGCAGCAATATTCGAAGATGAGCGATTTTCAGTCAATTCTCGCGCAGTATGATCCTAAGGGCAAATTCCGTAACGAATTTATCGACACCAATCTCTACGGTGCTTAGCGCGTCCGAGCCTTACGCATAGCGGAAGAGCGCCTTGAATCCGTAATCCATGTGTTGTTGAATGTGGCAATGAAAGAGCGAAAGCCCCGGTTGATTGGCGGTGAAATCGACCACTGCTCGTCCATAGTATGGAACGACGACCGTATCCTTCAAAACTCCTGCCGTCTTCTTCCCATTGATCTCCACCAGCTCCCACAGGTGCCGGTGCAGATGCATCGGATGCGCATCGTCAGTCCGGTTACGCATCACCAGCCGGTACCGTGTCCCCTGCTGCAGGACAAATTCGCGATCGTGCGGATAGGGTTTGCCATTCACCAGCCACGAATTGAACTTTCCCATCCCGCGGGGAATCTTTTCGAATACCATTTCGATCGTCTGTTGCGGAGTAGGGGAGTTCGTTGCAGCCGTTCCAAAGATCGTGTAGTCCCAGGGCGCCTTAGGCGGATCGACCCACTGGGGCTGACGATGCTGTCCGGCGTACTCAACAACAACACCCAGCCCGGACTCACGTACCATCTTCTCCGTCGACCCCAGGATCCAGATTCCTGGATGATTCATCTCCACGACAACATCAGCGCGTTCGCCAGCTCCCAGAAAGACTGAGTCGAGCATCTGGGGCGAAGGAACCGGATTCCCATCCAGCGCAATCACTTTCATCTTGTGCCCGGCCAACGCGACCCGCCTGTTCTCGATCGCGCTCGCATTGAGGAAATGAATCAACAGCCGCTGACCCTCGCGCACGCGAATCGGTTCCCCCGAGCCCAAAGCTTTGTCGTTGAAAGAGTAGTTCATCGAACCGACTTCGAGACCGTTCGGATCAGTGTTCAGTGTCGCAGGCTTTTCGAGCAGAGGCCCGTCGTGGGTATCGTCGTCATCATCGTCCATCGTGTCCGTGAAAAACGGCTCCCAATCACGCAAAGCGAGGAACAGCTCTTGGTCGTACTGGCCCGGATCATTGCCGCCGTCGACATAAACAAAACCGAATTGCCCGGTATACGAGCCCTTATGGAGGTTATCCATTGCCATGGCATGCGAGTGATACCACCGGCTGCCCGCTGGCCCGGGTGTTAGCTGGAAGGCACGACGGCCATGTGGCGACACAAATGGCGAGCCTTCCTCCTCGGTGCCATCCACGTCGGATGGAATGAGCATCCCGTGCCAGTGCACCAGTTCCGGAGTGTCGGTGTCATTGATCACCTCGACCATAACCGGCTTGCCCTCCCGCATACGCAAAACTGGGCCAGGCGCTGTCCCGTTATAACCAATGGTCGAGAGAATATGGGATCGGTCCAGTTCCACCGTCACAGGCGCAATCCGCAGGGTGTAGTCAGCTTTCACGGTAACAAGAGGCGCAGAAGGCGCAGCAACTGCCTTCTGAGCGAGCAGAGGTAAACGGCTAGCTGCAGCGTTTGCCAAGGCCATACCGCCGAGTTTGAGTAACTCACGACGTTTCATCACTCTGCCGTTTCATTCATAAATCCCAGCCGGCTTGTTTCTCAACCGAAAAACACCCAGACAAAGACGGTCTGGCTGCAACGAGCGATAGGTCCGCTCCGTCTATATTAGACAGCACACCAGGAATTCTGGTGCTCTTGCCGCACAACTTCGTTCGCGGAGGTTTTGATGAGGCTATCGCAGATCGCACTGCTGTCCGTCCTTGTTGCCGGCTGCTGCGTGGGACTGCGGGCCTATCAGCGAGTTGCCGACTTTGGCTTTGGAAACGACGACTCTCCAACCAACGTCAAGGCAGAGTTCTACTGGTCGCGCCTCGCTTACACCACTAGTCTGGACAGCTTTGGTGGTTCCGGCCGTCGCGGCGGCTACTGGGGTCGTTTTGCATGGTCACGCGACTATCCCAAGGCCGACCGCCAGTTCCTCATCGCTATGCACAGGCTTACCCGCATCGATGGCCGGCCGATCGAGCAGGTCGTCAACCTTGAGTCCGACGAGATCTTCAATTATCCCTGGATCTATGCCGTCCAGGTCCAACTTTGGTCGTTCACTGACGATCAGGCCAAGCGTCTTAGAGAGTATCTCCTCAAAGGCGGTTTCTTAATGGTTGACGACTTTCATGGTACCGAGGACTGGGAAAACTTTATGAATGGAATGCGACAGGTTCTGCCCGACCGTCCTGTCGAAGATCTCCAGAGCGGAGACGAGATCTTCCATACCCTCTACGACGTCGACGACAAGATGCAGATCCCCGGCGAGCAGTGGATTCGCACGGGTCGAACCTATGAGAAGGACGGCTATCAACCCAAATGGCGCGCCATCCGCGATGATAAGGGTCGCATCATCGTCGCTATCTGCCACAACATGCATCTCGGCGACGCATGGGAGTGGGCCGATGATCCCAATTACCCTGAGCCTTTCGCCTCGATGGCCTTCCGCGTCGGGCTCGATTACATCCTTTATGGTATGACGCACTAAACGCGAGCAATAAAACCGAATCAAGTACCGATTCGAATCTCACTCAGGGCAAATTGTGAATGTTTCAGTTTCTCTTCAAATATCCAGCCCCAGTCTTCACGAAAGGACGCTTCGTACTGCTCGCGCCCTGGCCCTGGTGGCTGCTGCCGGTGCTGATCGTTGCATTTGCCGCTGGCCTTGCTGTACTGGTTCATCGCAGACAGCGCGAAGCAGCGCCAAAGATGCAGAGCTGGCGCGCTTGGGCGGTCTGGGGCATGCAGTCTGCGCTGGTGTCGTTGGTTCTTCTATTGCTCTGGCAGCCTGCCATGTCTGTTTCAGCGCTCAGTTCCCAACAAAACATCATCGCTGTCGTCGTGGATGATTCCCGCAGCATGGCGATTGCAGACAGCGACGGCAAAACCCGCGAATCCGCGGCGCTCACCGCCCTCCAAAGCGGTATCCTCTCTGGTTTGCAGAAACGTTTCCAGACGCGCCTCTATCGGCTTGACCTAGGAGTCAGGCAGGTCGAGGGGCTCAAGGAGATCGAACCAACGGGAGCTGCCACGCACATCGGAGATGGCCTCAAGCAGCTTGTCGAGCAGACCTCGGACCTCCCTGTCGGCGCAATTTTGTTGCTAACCGACGGGGGCCAGAATACGGCAGGCATCGGCGGTTCGGGTATCGGCCTCGATGCCCTGCAGGCGTTGAGAAATCGCCGTCTGCCCGTCCACACCATAGGCTTTGGCAACCCCGCAAACGCTCACGACGTGGAGATCGAAGACGTGAGTGTAGCGGCGAGCGCAATCGCCGATGCACATCTTACCGCGACAGTTAGCCTCATTCAGCACGGTTACGCTGGACAGAAGGCGATTCTTACCGTGCGCGACGGAGACAAGACCCTTGCTGCCCATGAAATTTCTCTCTCAAAGAGCGGAGGACTCCAGACGGAGCCAGTGTTCTTCTCCGCAGGCTCGGCTGGCGCGAAGAGCATACGTTACGGAATCGAGCCGCTGAGCGGGGAAGAGAACGTCAGCAACAACACGATGTCGCGCCCGCTCTTAGTCAGCGATGCTAAACGAAGAATCCTGTACATCGAAGGCGAACCACGCTGGGAGTTTAAATTCATTCGCCGTGCTGAAGAGAACGATCCAACCGTTCAACTTGTCTCCATGCTCCGAACGAGCGAAAACAAGATCTATCGGCAGGGCATCGGTGATCCGGCCGAGTTGGCCGACGGCTTTCCTGTGCGACCGGAGAACCTCTTCGGCTATTCCGGGATTATCATCGGTTCCGTCGATGCAGACTACTTCACACCGCTGCAACAGGAACTCCTACGAGAGTATGTCGATCGTCGTGGCGGAGGCGTTCTTTTCCTGGGCGGACGTTCCTCGCTCAGCGACGGTGGCTGGGGTGCTTCCACAATGAACGAGTTGTTGCCCACCTTTCTCCCTCCGGGCCGCAATAACTTTCACCGCAACTCCGCAACAGTCGAGCTAACTTCAGAAGGTAGAGACTCGACGATCACACGCCTGCTCGATGACCCGACAAAAAATGTTGAGCGGTGGAAAAAGCTCACCTACCTTGCCGATTATCAGGACGCAGGCTCGCCAAAACCCGGAGCGACTGTCCTGGCCGAGATGAAGGTTGGACGCAGCAAATTGCCGATGCTGATCACGCAGAACTACGGCCACGGCCGCACCGCGATCATGGCGACCGGTGGTACATGGCGTTGGCAGATGAGCGAAGCTCTCAACGATCCGTCTCATGATCTCTTCTGGCAGCAGCTTCTTCGCTGGCTTGTGGCTGATTCTCCCGGCCCCGTTACGACATCAATGCCTGCACGAGCTCTGATGGATGAAGGTCATGTGCAGTTTTCAGCGCAAGTCCGTGACCGACAGTTTCAGCCTGCAGCCGACGCCCATCTCACCGCTCACATCGTCGGGCCAAGCGGAAACAATGCTCTCATCGACCTCAATCCATCCCGTGATACGCCTGGCCTCTACCAAGTCGACTGGACCGCCGAAAAGCCCGGAACTTATCTCGCAGAGCTCACCGCAAGCACAACTGGAAGCCAACCGCAGGAGCTCGGGCGCGATGTCGTAACCTTTCAGCGTGAAGACGGCGTCGCCGAAAACTTTCACACTGAACAGAATCGGCCGCTCCTCGAACAGCTCTCTTTCCAAACCGGAGGCCACTACTGGGAACCATCCGATCTCAAAGATCTTCCACGCGACATCTCCTACTCTGAAGCAGGCATCTCCTTTCGAGATATAAGAGAACTCTACGATATG
>DATMKY010000067.1:0-16524 GCA_035570955.1 Edaphobacter sp.
CCATCGGATGCAGCACGTTATACCCACGCATCCACATATGACGCGCCAGCGCATCGCCGATCGCGTAATTCCGCACATGCCCCATGTGCAACTGCCCGCTCGGATACGGCAGCATCTCAATGCAGTAATACTTCGGCTTACCCGAGTCATGTCCCTCAGCCGCATACAGCGACGCATCTGCGTCCCACCGCGACTGCCATTTCGGTTCAATCTCGGCCGGGGTATACCGTTCCATCTTCTCACTCACCTTCTTCACAATCTCTGGCATATCTTGATTGTAAAGAAAGCCGCGCCAAACACGCACTCTGGCGACTCGTCCTGGCCGCTCTTCACTTCTTGCCGACTGTCGAGGCCTCAATACCTTGGCCACCTCGCCTTTCACTAGGATTTCGGCGGCTTTTCATCCAAATACCTGAATCGGAGGATCGGCTCGTCTCGAATCACTGCCCAAATTACCGCTACCAGGTCACGTGCGGCGTCCGCCTTCACCACCAGTCCCGCGCCAACCTTCAAAGCATGGAGCATCACTTCGCTAGAGTGGTAGGAACTTAAAAACAATATCTTCGTCTCTGGAGACACCTCTCGAATCCGAGCGGCAGCAGCAAACCCGCTCAGCTTCGGGAGCTGAATATCCAGCAAAACCAGGTGGGGTCGCAACACTTCACACTTCTGAACAGCATCCAAGCCGTCCGTGCTTTCGCCAACAATCTCCAGATTGGCGTCCTCTGCCAGGGCCGAACATATAGCACGACGCCAAGGTTCAAAGTCATCAACGATCAAAATACGAACTGGTTCCAACTGCCTGAGCCTCCGCAAGCGGTCGTTCCAACCGAACGCTATGCGGACGTGCTGAACCGATCACCTAATACGATGACCGTTGGCCCTTATTTCTTCGTTGCGCTCGCGCAAACTCCTCACAAATAGCACGATGGAGGGGTTACGCCCAACCTGCCCTTCGAACCAACTCTTCCGGTGAGTGAAGCACGACCCTCCCTCGGCTTTTCACAAGCAGTCCCTTTCTCCCCCATTCACTCAACAATCGGCTGACCGTAAATATCGTAACGTTAGCTTCGTTGGCCAGTTCCTCATTGCTGACATCGAGTACAACTCCCTCGACGACCCTTCGCCCAATGATCTTCGCCAAACTTTGAAGCACTCGTGCAACCCTCTGACCGGCCGATTGAGAGCTCGCTCCAATATGCAGATCACGGTAGATCTCCACATAATCCGACGCAATCAGCAGCGCATTTTCAAGCAGCCTTGGATATTGCTTGGTCAGAGACAAAATCGCACTTCTCTTCCAGACCAGCGCCGATCCGTTCGTCACCGCCTCCGTGCTCACCAGATAGTCCGTGGGTTTAGACAACAGCGCCCGTCCGCCAGAGGGATCGCCTGGAAGAATCCGGAGCAGCAGAACCTTCTCTCCCTTGCGAGTCGTGGTGAATGCTCGGGCTTGCCCTTCGAGTATCAGAAATACTTTGTTCGCCGGATGTCCCTCAATCGCGAGTAAGGAGTTTGCTTCAAATCGATGTACCGCCGCCATCCCCAGAATGACTGCGATATCACGCGGCGCAAATCCCTCCAACAATTGAGGCGCGAGTTCTTTGACTCGGGCGGTAATCTCAGCTGATGTCAGCGTTCGCTTTAGACCTGCCCCTGTCTTCATCTCCTCGCCTCTCCTTATCGTTCAAGGCCCTAGAAGCTCGATAGCACGCCAGATCACAGGACAAAATCTTATCGCTTCCCTCTTTCGACTCGCTGCAAGCTAACCAGCAGACAAAGCTCGCAGCACGCCAACATTCCGTGCCTCATCTCCCGGTGCATCCACCGGGGTCTCCGCAATAAACGCCGCATGTGCAAACCGCTCATCATGGAGCAGTCGCCGAAACGTCTCCGCCCCAATCGTTCCCTCGCCAATATGCTCGTGCCGGTCCAGCTTCGATCCCATGGCCGCTTTCGCATCGTTGCAATGCCAGACCTTCACCGTATCGAACCCAACGGTATCCTTCACCAACATCATCGTCTCCGTATACCCATCCGGCGAAACGATGTCATACCCCGAAACATGGACATGACAGGTGTCCAAACACACACCAACCGGAGCGCACGACTTCAACCGCTCCACCAGCTCGGCCACCTGCTCGAGTTTCCCGCCAAGCGAAAACTCCGCACCAGCCGTATTCTCAATCAAAATCCTGAAATCCTTCCCCTGCCACGCAACTCCATCTATCGCCTTCTCAATCGACTCCGCAGCCAGTCGCAATCCTTCATCCCGAGTTAACCCCTTCCAGCTGCCCGGATGCAGCACCAGGAACTCCGCACCGAGCGCAAGAGCCCGTTCCACTTCGCCGCGAAACGCCGTCACTGAATTCGCCCGAACAGCTTCCGTCTGGCTGCATAGGTTGATCAGATAACTTGCATGAATCGCAACCGGCCCGACATCGTGCTTAGCCCGCAGCTCTTTCATCTTCGCCGCATCGGCAGCCTTTACAGGCGCAGCCTTCCACATTCGTGGACTCGCCGAAAAAATCTGAAAAGTATTCGCCCCTATCCCAACAGCTCTGTCCACTGCTGTCCATACTCCACCAGCCGTCCCCACATGCACGCCGATCCGCTTCTTCATCATCTCTCAAGCCTATCGCACCAGAGCTGCTATGCTGGCCCCGCTACCATTGCATCTCGAAAGGATACGATCATGCCCCCAGCACAAAACCTCAAGAACCATACACGCTGGTACCCGCCGTTTCACTTCTTCGTTCTGCCTATACTCTTGCTCAATTTTATCTTCTCCATCTACGTCACCATTCACCACTGGCCAACTCACTGGGCTCTTAACTTTTGGTGGATCCTCATGTCGACCGTCTTCTTCGTAATGGCTGGCATCGCGCGCGAGGGAAGTCTCACTACACAGGACCGTGTCATCCGCCTCGAAGAACGCCTCCGCCTCGCCGCTCTTGTCCCCGCCGAAGAACGCGCCCACATCGACGAGCTCTCCGTCAAACAACTCATTGCCCTCCGCTTCGCCTCCGACGGCGAACTCCCGGCGCTCTTCCGTAAAACGCTCACCCAGAACCTCGAGCCCAAAGACATTAAACGAAGTATCGTCAACTGGCGTGGCGATTACCACCGCGTCTAGCCCGAAAATCGAGCGGACGGCGTAGCCTCCGCCGTCCCTGATTGGAAAATCTCAATAACCTACCGAAAACGAAGCCCTCTCATGCTTCGGTTTTTCAATCTCATCCGCGAGAGCAATCGCATAATCCGCAAACGAAATCTTGCTCTCTCCCTTTGCGTCTGAGATCAGCTCATTCGTTCCCAACCGAAACTTCCCCGTCCGCTCGCCCGGTACAAAAAACGCCGCCGGACTAAGATAAGTCCAGTTAATATCCGATCTCCGCAGTACCCCAAGCGCCTTCTCATGCGAAGTGGCAATAGCCATGTACTCCGCAGGCAGATGGCCCGATTGGATCAGCGTCACTCCCGACGCAACCTCCAGCAATCCCGCGCCGCCAACAACCAACAGACGTGGTCCACCTGCCTTTTTCACCGCATCAATCTCTCGTTTCGTTACATCGATCAATGCTTCCGTATGGTCTGGAGGAGGTGCATACGCACTCACAACCGCATCCGCTCCTTTGATAATCGCGGCAATCTTGTCCACATCGGATAGATCGTCTACCTTCGTCGTCACTCCTGCCTGTCCCTGAAGCGAATCGACCTTCCGGGCAACACCAGTCACCTTGTGACCACGACGAACCAACTCCTTCACAATCTCTTTGCCTGAATTGCCAGTAGCTCCGTACACAACAATATTCATAAAATCTCCTGAGGCTGAAAACACAACCGGCCTTAAAGGCAGATGCGGCCCGCATCCATCGGAACCGCATTTTTTATGAATTCTTCCGCCGCACTCCAGGCAGCCTAGTAAACATCTCTCTGGTATCGCTTTTGCTTCTTCATTACTGCCAGGTACTCCGCAGCATGATCCAGAGTCCCATTCGAACCCTTCGCAATCACATCCAGCAATGCCATCTCCACATCCTTGGCCATCCGAGTCGCATCACCGCAAACATAAAAGTAAGCTCCGCGCTCCAGCCATTTAAACAACTCCCCGGCGTGCTCCTGCATTCGGTCCTGCACATAGACCTTCTTCGCCTGATCACGCGAAAAGGCCGTATCCAGTCGCTTCAGCACACCATTGCTGTGCATCGCCTGAAACTGCTCCCGATACAAATAGTCCAACTTCTCGCGCTGCTCACCAAAAAATAACCAATTGTCTCCCGTCTGTCCGGTAGCCTGTCGCTCCTCCAAAAAAGCACGAAACGGAGCGATTCCAGTCCCTGGTCCGATCATGATCAACGGCGCAGCTGTGTCCTGAGGCAAACGAAAGTTCACATTTGAATGCAGAAAGATTGGCATCGTCGTCCCAACATCCGCCCGCTCGCCGAGTTGCCCACTCGCAACGCCTTGCCTGCTCCGTCCATGCGACTCATACCGGACCACTCGTACGGTCGTCTGCACATTATCCCGATGCAGCTTCTGGCTTGAAGCAATCGAATATAACCTCGGCACCAGTCTCTGCAGCACGTGAAACAGCTCCTGAGGATCCTTTACTACCCCTGGAAAATCCTTCAACAGATCAATAAACTCGCGCCCCCAGCAATACTCCTCCGCTCGAGCCTTATTCTCCAGGCCCACCAGCGCCTTCAATCCCTCAAGCTCCGGCGCCAGCCTCGCATACTGCTTCACGCTGCCGCGCATCAGCTTGCCGATGCTCAGCCGCGTCCGCAGCGCCTCTTCCAAATTGATCTCGATCTTGTAGTGATCCAGCACCCGTTCATCGCCACGGAACCCCAGCGCGGCGAGAACTTCTTCCACCGCATCTACCCGGTTCTCCGGAAGAATCCCTACCGAATCCCCCGGCGTATAGGTCATCCCTTCATCCAGCGTCAGCTCAATATGCCGCGTCTCTTTCTCCGAACCCACAGCCGTCAACAGCTCATTCACTCGCACTGTAGAGAAAAACGGATTATTTCGCGTATATCCCGACGAATGGCCCGCGGGACCTTTAGTGTCCCGCTCTTCAACCTCAATCATGAATCCATGGTAGAACGCTCACCGTCAAAATGCACCCGCACGGATAAAATCCGCGATACAACTTCTGCATGATTCGTAGAG
Organism: Edaphobacter sp.; assembly: GCA_035570955.1. Classification (GTDB taxonomy): domain Bacteria; phylum Acidobacteriota; class Terriglobia; order Terriglobales; family Acidobacteriaceae; genus Edaphobacter. The sequence goes on from DATMKY010000067.1 coordinate 5,179, forward strand.
AGATCGCATGAGCAATCAGGCTGCTCTACCGAAACGAATCTTTTTATCCACACCCCAATGGTCAGACAATCTGCACAATATCACTTTACATAGACCAAGCGAGCCACGCATACTGGTAGCCAATTTCTGTTCTCGGCGAGGTTCCCATCGAAGACTTTGTTACTCCTCCGCGTAAACCACAGAGACCCGAGAAACCTGTGGACCAAACTCATGAGGCTGCCACCCCCGGTCCTGTGCTGACAGAAGAACCCGCATTCACGCCCGGCGGCCATCACGAGCCCCAATCCGCAGGCCGAGGCAATCCGCTGTCATTTCTCATCACCGCCGTCGTCCTCATCGCAATCGCCATTATCTACAGGCAGTCTCCGCCGATCATAACTCCCTGGCTTCAGGGTTACGATCCACTCGGTTCGTGGTTCTTCTCCGCCGTTCTCGCCGGATTGCCTCTCATTGTTCTCCTCATCGCGATGGCCGGCCTTCGCATCAAAGGACACATCGCTGCCCTCGCTGGTCTCGGGACCGCATTCGTCGTCGCAGTGCTCGCTTATCACATGCCGTTCCGCCAGGCGACACTCGCCACTGGCTACGGCGCCGCCTACGGCCTCTTTCCAATCTGCTGGATCGTCTTCCCCGTTCTATTCATGTATCAACTCGTCACCACCACGGGACGTTTTGAGCTTCTGCAACGTTGTCTTCTCGGCGTCACCAGCGACAGCCGTCTTCAGCTGGTGCTCATAGCCTTCTGCTTCGGAGCATTTTTTGAAGGTGCAGCAGGCTTCGGCACTCCCGTTGCTGTCTGCGGAACCCTTCTTATTGGCCTCGGCTTCGCCCCGCTCGAAGCCGCCAGCCTCGCTTTGCTCGCAAACACCGCGCCAGTCGCCTTCGGAGCTCTCGGCATCCCAATCATCGCCCTGCATGGCGTCACCGGTCTCGATACCCTCCTTCTCGGCCGAGTCGCCGCTCGCATCATCGCACCTTTCTGTTTCATCGTCCCCTTTTGGCTCACATGGGCCTACGCGGGCTTCGGTGCAATGGTCGAAGTCTGGCCCGCTCTTCTTGTGGCCGGTGGTATCTACGGAACCTCGCTCGTCCTCATTGCAACGTTCCACGGCCCCTGGCTAGTCGACGTACTCTCAGCCTCTCTAAGCATCATCTGCCTCATTCTTTTCTTCAGGGTCTGGAAACCCCGTCGCATCCTCAACGTCGCACTCCAACCGATACCCGATCGCGCCCTCCCTCCCCTTGAGCAAGGTGTGCTCTTCCGCACCACGTTACCCTGGATTATCTTCATGACCTGCATCATCCTCTGGGGGATTCCGCGTTTCTCGTCCTGGCTCGACACCTTCAGTACCTTTCCCATCCACGTCAGCGGGCTCGACCACCTCGTGATGCGAATGCCGCCCGCGACTCCTAAGCCGGAGGCAGAAGCAGCAGTCTTCAACCTCAATCTTCTCTCCGCAACAGGAACAGGGATCTTCATCGCCGCAATCCTTGCAGGCTTCTCCATGAATCTCGGTCTGCGTGGTCTTTATAAATGCTTTGTCGACACCTTGATCATGATCCGATACACCCTTATCACCGTTGCCGCTCTCATGGCTCTCGGATATATCGCGCGCTACTCCGGCATGGACGCCACTCTCGGCCTGGCCTTCGCCCGCACAGGTATCTTCTATCCCTTCTTCGGAACCCTCATCGGCTGGATCGGCACCGCGTCCACCGGCTCCGACACATCCTCCAACGTACTTTTCGGGAGCTTACAGAAACTTACAGCCCAACAACTCAATCTCTCGCCCTATCTCATGAGTGCCTCCAACTCTGCCGGTGGCGTCATGGGCAAGATGGTCGCGCCGCAAAGCATCGTCGTCGCAACCACAGCCACCGAAACCTACGGCAGCGAAGGAAATATTCTGCGCCGAGTTTTGTTGCACAGCATCGCCCTGGCATGTCTGGTTGGTCTCTTTGTCTCGCTTCTTGCTTACTGGCCCCCACTCACACGGTTCGTGCTCCGCTAGACACTAAGGCGCAAGCAGAATCCGCAGATCACGGAGATTATTTCCGGTAGGCCCGGTAACAATCGTGTCCCCTAGCTTCGCCAGCAGCCAATAGGAATCGTGCGCGGCCAGAGCATCCCGCACACCATACCCACCCTCGACTGCCCGAGCCACAGTCAGCCCATCCACCATCGCGCCTGCAGCCGGACTATTTCCATCGATCCCATCGCTGCCTGCGCTCAAAACCGTAACCTCGCTCCCCGCAATCGCCTCGCTGCATAACAGCGCAAAGTGCTGATTCCTTCCACCCCTCCCTACCGATCCTGCCGGCACCTGCACCGTCACCTCACCGGCCGACAGCAAACAAATTCGTGCTCTCCACTGCCGCAAGACCTGCAACCGCTCCAGTAAATAACTCGCAGCCCGGTCCGCGCTCCAATCGTCACAACGATTATCAATCTCCACTTGCCACCCCAGTTCCGTCGCCCGCACTGCAGCGGCCTCCTCTAACGAAACGCTATCCAGCAACACACTCCATCGCGACCGCTCAAAGATTCCATCCCCAGCCTTAGGAGTCTCCGCAAGCATCTGTCCGCGCAACATCTCGCCCACAACACCAGGCACCGCCTCAACCAGCCGATACTCTTCGGCAATCCGGTAGACATCCTCTACGGTGCTCCGATCCGGCATCGTCGGTCCGGACGACAATGCATCCAGCTCGCCCTCCGGCACATCCGAAACAAAAATAGTCATCTGTTCCGCTGGTGCAGCAGCCTCAGCAAGCCGCCCACCCTTCACCGCTGACAGATGTTTCCGTACCGCATTGATCGCCGCAATCGGCGCTCCACTCTCCACCAACACTTTGTGGGTCGCGGCAATGTCCTCCAGAGAAATTCCCGGCATTAAGAACTGCTCCACCATCGCCGAGCCGCCACCACTCACGAGAAAAAGCACGAGATCATTCGCCGTCAGCGACCGCAGCGTCTCCAAAATGTCCATCGCCGCCGCGACTGAAGCCGCATTCGGACTGGGATGGCCGCCGCAATATACTCGAAACTGCTGCGACACTGGCCCCGCTCCCTCAGGCGCTACGACGATACCCTCAAATCGCAACGCTTCATCACCAACACGCCGCAGAAATGCATCAGCCATCGTCCCGCCGGCCTTGCCTATGGCAATCAAAATCAGCCGGCCATATCGACTAAGTTGAAACGAATGACGATCGATCTGCAGCACGCGATCCATAGTCCGCACGCTGCGCTCCATCGCCGCGTCCACCCGCGTAGCGCGCAGCGCATGTAAGAAAATATCGAGCGCATCCTCACGAGCAAGACTCATAGCGTCTGAATCCTCAAATCACACCGCGCTCAAACAAAAGTCATCGCCCGCAACGCAGGAGAAACGATCAGCTTCGCCTCCGTCCGCGCCTGTACCTCCGCTGCATCCATCCCCTCCGCAATCTCAGTCAACACCAACCCCTCCCGAGTCACGTGAATCCAGCAAAGCTCCGTCACAATATCATGCACTACATTCTGCCCCGTCAACGGCAAAGTACACCTCTTCAAAATCCGCGGCTCTCCATCCTTCGTCTGGTGCTCCATCGCAACAATCACCCTTCGCGCCCCCGCCACCAGGTCCATTGCGCCGCCCATCCCCTTCACCATTTTCCCCGGAATCGTCCAGTTCGCTAAGTCGCCCTTCTCGTCTACCTGCATGGCACCCAACACACTCATGTCCATGTGGCCGCCGCGAATCATTGCAAACGAAACATCACTACCGAAAAAAGAACTTCCGGGAATTTCCGTCACAGTCTGCTTTCCTGCATTGATCAGATCCGGATCCTCCTGCTCAGCAGAGGGCGGCCCGCCCACACCCAGCATCCCATTCTCCGACTGAAACATCACATCGATCCCCACCGGAATGTATCCCGCAATCATCGTGGGCAGCCCAATCCCAAGATTCACATAGAATCCATCTTTGAACTCTCGCGCAATCCGCCGCGCAATCCGCTCTTTGCCAGTCAAGCCGCACCCCCAGCCGCATAGGCTTTAATGAACTTCGACTCAATCGGCTTCACGTACTTCTCTCCCACCACGATGCGGTTCACATAAATCCCCGGCGTCACAATATGATCCGGATCAAGCTCTCCCGGTTCAACTAGCTCGTCGACTTCGGCAATCGTCAGATCAGCTGCCGTCGCCATCGCCGGATTAAAATTCCTTGCCGTCTTCCGGTAAACGAGATTCCCAAGCCGGTCACCCTTCCACGCCTTCACCAGTGCAACATCTGCGTGCAGCGCGTGCTCCAACACATAAGTCCTATCGCCAATCTTCCGCGTCTCCTTGCCTTCAGCGACGACGGTCCCAAGCCCAGTCGGCACATAAAACGCCGGAATACCCGCGCCACCCGCCCGAATCCTCTCCGCCAGCGTCCCCTGCGGAATCAGTGTCAGGTTTAATTCTCCCTTCAACACTAGCTGCTCCAGCCGCCGATTCTCACCCACATAACTCCCCACGTGCGAAGCGATCATCCCCGCCTCCAGCATCAACCCCATGCCGAAGCCATCCACACCCATATTGTTGCTGATCGTATGCAGCCCGCTAATCTTCCGTCGCACCAGCGCAGCAATCAGGTTCTCCGGAATCCCGCAGAGCCCGAACCCGCCCAGCATGATCGTCGAACCCGAAACAAGATCCGCAACCGCTTCATCCGCGGAAGAAACGACTTTGTTCATAGAGAAATTCTATGCGCGGCGGACACTCACGCCGCGCAGTCCTGAGGTTTGTCTTTTTACTTCTGTGTCGAGAAAGTGAAAATCGTAGTGCTATGCCGGTTCTCCCCGGGCTTCAATAAAGTCGATGGAAAGCTCGGGTGGTTCGGCGAATCCGGAAAATGCTGCGTCTCCAGGCATAGTCCGGAATTCTTCGCATGCCCTTCGCCTGCCTTACCAAACTTCGCCCCATCCAGAAAATTCCCGGAATAGAACTGCACGCCTGGCTCGGTCGTCGTCACTGTCAGCACGCGCCCGCTTTTCGGATCGTAGAGTCGCGCCGCAGTCTTCATCTCACCATTTGATCCTCGAAGCACCCAGTTATGGTCATATCCGCCAGCAATCTTCAACTGTGCGTTATTGTTGTTAATCCGGTCCCCGATCGTCATCAACTTACGAAAATCGAACGGTGTCCCTTCAACCGATGCCAGCTCACCCGTAGGGATCAGCCCCGAATCTACCGGAGTGTATTTATCCGCAGGAATCTCGATTTCCTCGTTCAGAATCGTATTCTTCTTCGGGTCGCCCGACAGGTTGAAGTAAGCATGGTTCGTCAGATTCACCACCGTAGGCTTGTCCGTCGACACGTTATAGTCAATCCGCAACGCCTGATGCTGAACCGTGTACCGCACATGCGCTGTCAGAGTCCCCGGATAGCCCATATCGCCGTCCTTGCTGACGAGGGTCATCTCCACCCCGTTGGCAACCTCGTGGGCCTGCCACACCAGCTTGTCAAAGCCCATGGGGCCGCCATGCAGCGAATTCGCATTGTTATTCACCGGAACCTGGTACTGATGCCCATCGATCGAAAACTTCCCCAGCGCGATCCGGTTTCCATAGCGGCCGACTATCGCACCAAAATACGTCGTCTTGTCCGCCAGATAAGCATCCAGGTTGTTATAGCCAAGAACTACGTTCTCAGAAATCCCGTTGCGATCCGCTGTCTTGATCGAAATAATCCGTGCGCCATAAGTCATAATCGACGCTTCAATTCCATCACCCTTCAACGTGTAAAGGTCGATCACCGTTCCATCCGGCATCTTCCCCAACGCAGTCTTAGACACCACTCCATGTGCAGCCATCGTAGTCACCATGCTAAGCAGCATAACCTTTAGCCATCGCATCGTCATTTTTCCCCTTCGTTTCCTTTGCCATTGCTTCAATTGCCGCCAACCAATCCGCGGCTCGTTTCGCCGCGGAATTCTTCTCGTCTCGGCGTCCCCGCCAATATACGTCAACCTCCGCTTCTCCACGAAACAACGGTAAGATGAATCGTCGAATCCATTGCAAGAAGGAAGGTCATGATCACGAAATCCCGGCGTATCTCTCTTCTCCTGCTCCCTCTGATAGCCCTTTGCATCAATCCACCTGCCTCCTCCGCTGCTGCCCCAGACCATTGGGTCGGAACCTGGGCTGCCTCACCCTACGCTGCCGTCAATCGCACCGATCCCGCAGGCAATCTGTTGATGGGAAGCAGCGATACTACCTTCCGCGAGATCGTCCACATCTCCCTCGGCGGTCCCATCGTTCGCATCGTGCTCTCGAACGAGTTCGGCACCGACCCACTTAGCATCGGCGCCGCCAACATTGCCCTCACCACCGGCAACGGCGAAATCGATCCGGCCGCAGCCAGCACCCTCACCTTCGGCGGCCGACCCTCGATCACCATTCCACCTGGAGCCCTCGCCGTCAGCGATCCCGCCACCCTTAAACTCACTCCCTTCGCCGATGTTGCCGTAAGCTTCTTCGTCCCAGCGCAGCCCATCCACCAGATCTCCCAGCACAGCTTCGCCGATCAGACCAGCTACGTCGCGGAAGGCAACGCAGTCACAGCCAAAACGCTCGAGTCACCCAAAGAAATCTACAGCTGGCCGTTCCTTAAGGGCCTCGACGTCAGAATCTCCGCCGAAAGCGCCGCCATTGTCACCTTCGGCGACAGCATCACCGACGGGGCACTCAGCACTCGCAATGCCAACGCTCGTTGGCCCGATGTTCTCGCCCGTCGCCTCCAGGCCAACAAAAAAACTGCCAATCTCGCCATCCTCAACGAAGGAATCGGCGGCAACCGCATTCTCCACGACACGACAGGCCCCTCCGCCCTCGCTCGTTTCGATCGCGATGTCATCGCTCAGGCCGGAGTGAAATACCTCGTTATTATGGAAAGCATCAATGACATCGGCCACGCCACCGACCCCAACAAACCCTACGACGTAGTCACCGCCGAAGACCTCATCGCGGGATTCAGCCAGCTCGCAGCACGGGCCCACACTCACGGCATCAAGGTCTTCGGAGCCACACTCACCCCCTTCGTCGGCGCAAAGTATCAATCTCCCGCTGGGGAAGAGATACGTCAGGCAATCAATAAATGGATCCGCACCACCAACGAGCTCGACGGCATCATCGACTTCGACAAAGTCACCACCGACCCCACGCACCCCGGCATGTTCCTCCCGCTCGACGACTCAGGAGACCACCTCCACCCCGGCGACGCAGGTTACAAAACCATGGGAGAATCCATCGACCTCAATCTCTTCACCAAGTAGCCGCCAGCGGAGCGGAACGAAGATCATTTCATGAATAAACTAGCAAAGAGATCTACTCTCGTATCGGTAACTACCGTCCTTCTTGCCTCGGGCTCGATCGCATCCAACGCTCAATCACCTATGTGGACAGGCTCATGGGCCGCAGCTCCCGTAGCAGCCCCAGCCGCAGTCAATAACCCAGATCCCGACGGAACAACCTACCGGGACATCGTCCACCTCTCCCTCGGCGGTAATGCAATCCGATTACGAATTTCAAATGAGTTTGGCACTGCCCCACTGACTGTAACCAGCGTCCACGCAGCTCTCAGCGCAGGCGGCGCAGTGACCCAGCCAGGAACCGATCACACCGTAACCTTTGGTGGGATCGAGTCCGTCATGATCCCTACCGGTAGCGTCATTGTCAGTGACCCGGTCGCAATGCCCGTCAAGCCATTTGCCAACCTCGCAGTCAGCCTCTACGTCCCGGCCGAATCCCCGTCGAGCCTCACCTATCACCAACTCGCGATGTCGACGAACTACATCGCCGGTGGAAACCTCACCGGAACCACGGACCTCGTCACTGCCACCAAAGTCACCTCGTGGTATCTGCTTAAAGCAGTCGAGGTAGACGCCGGCAACAACGCCTCCTCAATTGTCATCCTTGGGGCATCCATCTCCGAAGGCTTCAACTCCACGCGGGATAAGAACGCACGCTGGCCCGATCTGCTAGGGGAGCGGCTGCAAGGCAACAAAGCAACATCGCAGGTAGGAATCATCAACGAAGGCATCAGTGGTGGACGGCTCCTGCATGACGTCACCGGTCCCAGCGCCCTCGCCCGTGTTGATCGCGATGTCCTCGCTCAGCCCGGCGCAAAATACCTCATCGTCGCAATCGGCACCAACGACATCGGCCGTACCTTCTTCCCTCTTCCGGCGCATAAAAATGAGGAAGTCAGCGCCGAACAACTTATCTGGGGATATCAACAGATCGCCTCCCGCGCCCACGCTCGCGGAATCAAAGTAATCGCCTCTACCCTTAACCCATACGGAGGCGCGGCCTACTACAACACCGAAGGGGAACAGATCCGCAAGGTAGTCAACACCTTTCTCCGTACCAGCAAAGTCTTCGACGGCGTCATCGACTTCGACAAGACCACCCAGGACCCATCCCACCCTGAAAATCTCTTGCCCGCCTACGACTCAGGAGATCACCTGCACCCCAACGACGCCGGCTACAAAGCCATGGCGGACTCAATCGATCTCAATCTCTTCGCCAAATAGACCGGCCTCCGACTGTCTATGGGGTCCGGTTGGAGCCTCCTACTCCCTATTCCCTACCTCCTGCCTCTCCCACGGCTGCAGCACCTTTACCGAAGCCATCCCGGCCGCAGTAGCCGCCTGAATCCCCATCTCCGTATCCTCAAACACCAGGCAATCCTCCGGCGCGACCCCCAACCGCTTCGCAGCAATCAAAAAAGGCTCCGGATCAGGCTTGCTCTTCACATAATCCCCGGCACAAACCAGAGTCTCAAACCGATCCAGAATCCCCAGCGTGCTGAGCGACCGCGTCACCGAATCCCGCGTACTTCCCGACACCACCGCAAACGGAATCTTTCCGTGACTCATATGAATGTGCTCGAGCACCTCAGGAACCGCCTTCAACGTCGGAAGGATGTCGTAGTACATTCCTTCTTTGCGTTTCGCAATTACATCGGCCGGCATCGATAGACCCTCCCGCATATTCAACGCCGCAATAATCTCAGCCACGGGCATTCCACCCCATGAATAAAATAACTGCTCATCAAACTCGCATCCCCATTCCGCCAATACCGTCTTCCAGGCCACATAGTGCAGTGGCATCGAGTCCACAATCGTCCCATCGCAATCGAACAAATAAGCCTTGAACGGCCCATCCGGCAGCTTCAACTTCATCGCATCTCCATCCATCGAAAAGAGAGAAGCGGCAGACTCACCCGAGCCTGCCGCCTTCCGCAATCAAAAACTACTTCAGCTCGATCCCGGCAAAAAAGTATCCAATCTCAAACGCCGCAGTCTCCTCGGCATCCGAGCCATGAATCGCATTCTCGCCAATCGACGAAGCAAACTTCTTGCGAATCGTCCCCTCCTCAGCCTGAGCGGGGTTTGTCGCGCCCATTAGCTTTCGCAGGTCAGCAATTGCATTCTCTTTTTCGAGAACCATCGGAAAGATCGGACCGCTCGACATAAACTCTGTCAATTCCCCAAAAAAGGGACGAGCCGCATGAACGTAATAAAAGCCCTCGGCCTGAGCCTTCGAAATCGACATTCTCTTGATCGAAACGATCTTAAATCCTGCCTTTTCAATCTCGGCGAGAATGGCTCCGGCATAGCCCTTCTTAACCGCATCCGGTTTAATAATGCTGAATGTGCGTTGTGACAACGTATTTCTCCTGTATGAGTCTCAACTACTAGTGTAGAACAAGGCCAGCGAGCCGCGCCTGTTCCACCGGCAGAGACCCAACTCGGGAGCATGAGCGAAATGTTGCGGAAGACATCCTGGATCTGGTTTGTAGGCTTTGCAGCCTGGCTCGCCGATGCCCTTCTCAGTCTGCGCATGCATCACGTCATGCACGCCCGCCTAGCCGTAGCGGTAGCCATAGTCTTCTTCACCGCCGGTCTCTTCTACCGCCGCCAAACCTAATGAGAATGTTATGGTTCTGCAGGAGCAGCCAACCGAAGCTTAGAAGCAATCTCTAGCAGCCTTTGTCCCGCGTCCAGAGCAAAGTGCCAGGCATGAGCCGGACTACCGCTAATAGATGCCCGGCGATGCATCCGATTCCCAAAGTGAAGAGAGTGTGCCCGGAGACAAAATGAAGCACTTCGTCATGCTCGGCAACCTTTGCCTAAAGTAATTCGCCTGGTATCTGTCCCACTCAGAGCAGGCGCCGCATTCCCGCCTCCGTTTCCCCAAGATGATCAACCCACACGGAAGTATCAACAAGAATCACTTGGCCGGACGCCGTCGTGAAATATACTTCGCCTGCGGTTCAGTGCCTCCCAGATCGGCGAGCCTGCGTGCAGCTTCGGGCTCGATCAGAGCCTTGAACGCCTCGCGAACGAGTGCCGATTTTCCCGCACTCCCGTGTACGAAACTGCCTTTTCAAACAACGCATCATCTATTGCAAGGGTCGTTCGCACGCATCAATTACATCATCAAATCTGTCCTACAGCATGCCAATTCTAAGAACCAACAGATCGCTTCTGTGGAAGCCTCAACTACCATCACGCCTCACCAATCGGCCAGTGCATCGCAAGCCTAATTGTTAGTCCGCTAGTACTTCCAACTAGTCAAATCCGCCCCAGCCGGAGCCGTCGTTGCAATCCGCTCCATAATCTTCGGCAGATACATCGTGTTGTAGTGCAGCCTCGAATAAGCGTTCGGCAGCGTAGGATCTCCATTCCAGCAATGCTCTGCGCGAGGCCCATACTTCACCTCGCCTTCATAGGCGACCCCATGCCCCGGCGTGCCGGTCGTTTTCAGAAAATCCTCCATCAGATAAACCGCATCATTCAAAAAGTAAGTATCCGCCTCCCCGACATACAGGTGAATCTTTCCCTGGAGCTTCGGCCCCAGCGTCTCCCAATTCTTTTGCAGAATCGCATCCAGGTCGTAATGATCCTTCCAATACTCCGCAACCTTGTGGTCGATCACCCCGGTCTCTTTATCGAAGATCTGCGCCGGATACCCATCCTTACCCTCAGGTCCATAAACCGCCTGCCAGATATCCAGTTGATCCCCCGACCGCCCGTGATCCCCCAACGCCGCCTCATACGCAGCATTGTCTCGAACCGAGATCAGCGTATGGCCGTTGTAATCCCGCATCGCAGGTTGCTCAATACGCTTGTTCGCTCCCTGGATGTAGAACATGTTGTCGTCCTTATACAAATCTCGCGTCAGATAAGCATGAAAGTCCACCGGATCGGGACAGGCTACAAACGCTCCGTTGTAGTGGTCGGGATAAAAGATCTGCACCGCCAGAGACTCCCATCCCCCAGTCGACCCGCCATACATAAACCGTGCCCA
>DATMKY010000068.1:0-2276 GCA_035570955.1 Edaphobacter sp.
TGGCCCACGATATCGCCTTGACGGTCGACCTTAAATCCGTGCGCCTGGACGATCTTGCTTGGGATGGGCATATCTGTGTTGGGCAGGCCGATGCGGTCAAATTGAATTTGCAGGTATCCCTTTCCGAAAAAGTGACCGGGCTCCTTGGCTGCTTCAAGATGACCCTGCAGGTAGCTGCCTCGGGGGAAGATGGTCCGTCCAAATTGCTGAAGGCTACGGAGATGACACAAGACCGGATCGCCGACCGCCGCGGTCGCTGAGGAGAAGTTCGGTTCGTCGAGCGTGCAGTGAAGAAGCGTTCCGGCCGGTACAACGACTTCCTGGGCCCTTGTACTCCCTTGGCACAACAAAAAGAACAGCGGCAAAGCTAACGCATAAGTGCGCAACATGTCTGCCTCCTGATGAGCGGTCAGGGAGCGCAAACAGTAAGAAGACGAACAGGAAAGAGCGAATTGGTAAAAAGAATAGTTGCTTGAGCCACCCCGCCGACAGAATTGATGTCGAGAAAATACTCTCAGGCGATTGTCCTTGGCAATAGAAAAATCACTCGGTGCCAACAAATCGCCGCGAATCGTCGGTTATCTCGTCGGATTTTCTCAGAGAGCGAATCACCCGGCCCGCGGTCGACGTATGTGGGATAGAATCGCTGAACCTTTTCCGGCGTGCGACGGGGTGTGATGCAGCTCAAGTTACAAAACGAGAGAATTGGAAACGTCGCGGTCATACGATGCGACGGGCGCATCGTGACGGGCGATGAGGTGCAGGCGCTCCAGATCGAAGTGGAGAAACTGACACTCGATACGAAGGATGTGGTATTGAATCTGGAGCATGTCGATTACCTTGACAGCGGCGGCTTGGGCGCTCTGGTTCGCTTGACTCGTGTGCTCCGCCGTCAGCATGGTGGCATGGTGCTCTGCCACCTGACTCCTTTCGTTCTTCAGGTGCTCGAAGCGACGACTCTGAACCGGTTCTTTCAGATCTGCCCTTCGGAGATGCAGGCAGTGCAGTCGTTTTCCCTCCGATCTCCGGTTTCAGCAGCGGAGGTTCCAGAACCGCTGGCGCGAGTGGTATGCGCACACAAGTCCACGGATCTTCTGGCATTCATGAGCGCTGTCCTGAGGCATGAAGGATTTGAAGTTTTCACCGCTACAACTCTCGCCGAAGCCCGAACATTGGTGGTAGCTACGCGTCCAAACGTTTTCGTCCACGGCGCGGAGATGGGCTCTAACGAGCCATCGCTCGAGAGGATTCGACAGATTGATCCGCAGAGACCTTTCCTCCAATTACCGAATGATTTCTCTTCCGCCGAAGCGAGTCGGATGGGGAGCCAACTGGTGGATCGTATTCGTTCACTCCTCGGCCCCGCACCTCATGAAGGGCGCGCAGGCCTTTCGTAGCTCAGGGTAAAGAGGAGTGCCGGTGCTACTGAAACAGGCGAATGGTCAGTTGCCTGTAGAGATGACATAAAACATGGCCGTGAACAGGACAACGAACCCTACAAGATACATGAACGAAATTAAGAGGATGTGGTGCGGCTTGCTGGGGAGCCGGGAATGATAGTAGCTCACATCTGCCTCCTGAGTCCGTGGCTGGGCTTAGGACGACAGAATCTTTCCCCCCAAGTTTATCCGCACCTGACAGCTTGGCCAGTACCCGATTTACTGTAGAAGTCAGCGCAAACACCCTTAAGCGAGCGCTTCGACTTTTATTTGCTTCCACCCACTTCGGCCTCGGTCCGGGTTATAAGGCTGCGCCTCGCGGCACCAGCCTCACTTTCTATCCGTCACGTTTTTCGGCGACGACATTTCACCATCGAATGAAACATTCATGTAGAGCATAGAGTTAAAGTGGGGTGGTGAACTAGCACGGCAACAAACTGAGACGATTTTTTGCGCGTTAGCAATGAGAGGAGGAGCTGTCACATGGGTGAGACGAGGTTTCGCACGATCGAGCCGAAGATTCTTTATTTTGGAACTCCGGTGGCGCTGATCAGTTCACTCAATGAAGATGGGGAAACGAATCTGGCGCCGATATCGTCATTTTGGACACTGGGGTGGACGGTTCTGCTGGGATTGCTCGACGAGACAAAGACCGCGGACAATTTGCGACGGCACGCAGAGTGTGTGGTGAATTTGCCTGCTCCGGACATGTGGGAACATGTGGAGAAGCTTGCGCCGCTGACGGGAAAGAATCCAGTGCCGGAATTGAAGACCAAGCAATTTCACTTCGAGCCGGAGAAATTCGACGCAGCGGGGCTAACGCCGATGGCCAGCGAG
>DATMKY010000069.1:0-13718 GCA_035570955.1 Edaphobacter sp.
ATGTGATTGTATGAGGTGGGACCACCGATCTCGTCGATGTGCTTGATGAGGAAGGTGGGGTCTTCGGGGACTCCGGCTAATCCTGTGAACTCGTTGAAGGCTCCGTAGAGGGTGCCTTCGAGCGATGCGCCGTTATCGCCAATCTCCCAAAAAACGAGTGTGTCCTGAGTGATGCCTACCTCGCCGAGGGTGTCGAGGACGCGGCCAACGGAGTAGTCGGTTTGGGCGGTAAAAGCGGCGAAGGCCTCCATTAGGCGCGAGGCGACACGTTTCTGATCAGGCGTAAGCGAATCCCAAGCGGGAATCTCCTCGGGACGCGGCGTCAGCTTCGTATCGGGCGGGATGACGCCGAGTTTCAACTGCCGCTGGTAGGTTTCCTCGCGATACTTGTCCCAACCCTGGTCGAACTGACCTTTGAACCTGTCCATCCATTCCTTGGGAACGTGGTGCGGAGCGTGAGTGGCTCCAGGAGCGTAGTAAATGAAGAAGGGACGATCAGGGGTCACAGACTTCTGGTTGCGGATGTAGCGGATGACCTCGTCGGCGAGCGAGTCGTTAAGCGTGTAGTTTCCCTCGCGGCCTTTGGGAATCTCCATCTCGACGGGAGTGGTATCGCGGAAGAGAGGCGGCTGCCATTGATTGGTCTCTCCGCCGATGAAGCCGTAGAAGTGATCGAAGCCCTGCAGCGAGGGCCAGCGGTCATAGGGGCCGGAGAGGCTGGTCTCCCAGTCGGCGATCTGGTGGTTCTTGCCGATGTATTCGGTCGCGTAACCGTTCTGGCGCAGGATCTCGGGGAACATCGCAGCGGTCTTGGGGATCTGACCGGAGCAGCCGGGATACCCGTCGGCTAGTTCGGTGATGGTGCCCATACTTACGGAGTGGTGGTTGCGACCGGTGAGCAATGCAGCGCGCGTGGGCGAGCAGAGTGCCGTGGTGTGAAATCGCAGGTAGCTGATACCCGATTTTGCGAGGCGGTCGAGCTTAGGAGTAGGCGTCTGGCCGCCGAAGGTTCCCCATTGGCCGAAGCCGGAATCGTCGATCAAGATCATCAGGACGTTAGGAGCACCCTTGGGCAGATTGATGACGGCGATCTTGTCGGGTGCGGAGTCCTTGTAGGTAGTTCCAATGACGCCATTAGGTTCAGGTGTCGGCTGGGGCAGTACGTAATCACCGTTTTGCGCTTCGTTGCTCAACTTCTTCATAGGAGGTTCTCCGGTATCGGAGTAGGCTGCGATAAATCTTTGTCATCGTGGCCAAAGCAAGAGATTCGTCGCTTAGCATAGGCGGACCACCAAGGCCAGCCTACTGGAAAAAATGACAGCAACGAGGCGGGGTCGGGAAGGACATTAAATTGCGGTAAACGCCGTCCGTCTCGATCAAACGTAACGTCCCCGAACTGACGAGGCATGTCCTATAAACCGGCTTTTGAGAAGTTTAGGGTCAATTGGATCAATCGTTGTTCTACTACTTCCGTATGGAAGATCAGGTTCCAGCAAACCACCTGCTGCGGTTGATCGATACACACATCGACTTCAGCTTCTTTCGTGAGCAACTGACGGACAGCTACACCCGATACAGGACGTCCATCGATCGATCCGGAGTTGCTGTTGCGCATCGTGCTGATCGGCTATTTGTACGGCATCAGTAGCGAGCGCAAGCTGATAGAAGAGTTGCGCATGCATTTGGCGTGGCGCTGGTTCACAGGGCTGGGTTTCGATCAGGAGACTCCCATCACTCCACGTTTTCGAAGAATTGCCATGGGCGTTTCCATGAATCGAAGTTGTTCGGACAGATGTTCGAACGCATCGTGGCCCACTGTTTAGAAACGTGCGATGCATCCGCTCGTGGCGGCCATTTTGTTGCGGTATGCCGGCTTGTATCCGCTCATGCTTTCGAGGCATTCTTCTCAACGAACGTTCCGTCTACCGATAGCCTTAGCCGGGTCCGAGCGATCTGCGAAGCAGCTGTGCGTGAGTACGGCGTGCCACCTCGCATCAGGACCGACAACGGCGCACCGTTCGCGGGCACAGGCTTACTAGGGCTGTCAAAACTCTCGCTCGGGCGGATGAAGCTTGGAATCGTGCGTTCGAGCGCCTGCACGACAAGGTCTTGCGCTGCTCCACGTCGAGAGTCAACACTTGTTACAGAACCGGCCTGCGCTTCCACTCTCATGCCGCAGAGCGCGAGGGCGGTCAGCAGGCTCAGTTTTCATAGACGACACTTCGACGATGGCAACATGCTCATCAAAAACTCCGCCAGAAGGTTATCAAAACTCAAGCGCCGCAGATTCCTGCATGGCTCGCGGTAATTTCATCTCCATAAACGCCCGTGTCGTCACGTAGTGGAGTGGGACATGCTTGAAACATGGCGGATGTTTTGCTCACAAAAACTGTTGGAATTGTCGTCGGCAACAATGCTCTTCACGCGCGGGACAACCAAACCAATGCCGGACGCAAGAGAGATGAGGGGAACCGAGGAAGCCGAGAACTGCGCGTCCCGGGCATACTGGGGGGAATCGGATTCTACTCAGGAACTTAGTGCCAATTTCTTATGGTCGCCATATCTGGCTCATTGCTTCGAATCCTCTAAGAAATACTTCAACGGTTCCGACAAATGGCTCACTGCGCACGTTTGTGCATCTCAATAGCACAAAAATCCCTAAATTATTGGATTTTTAAGGAATCTCTCGTCTGACAAGGTTTGGAGAAGTGCGAGGAAGTGGAGTGTTGGTTGCCTCCCAGGGATTCGAACCCCGATTGATCGGTTCAGAGCCGACTGTCCTACCATTGAACGAGGAGGCAACAGGTTGAAAAAGGCGCCGCAGGTGGTGTGCTGACTGCCTGTTAAGAGTGTACGAGGGGTGGTGAATAAGGTCAATGTAAGGTGATCTTCCAGTTATCGAGTGCGAATAGAATGCTGTGACGGAGAGCTCAAGACTATGTTCGAAAGGTACACGGAGAAGGCAAGACGGACGATTTTCTTTGCCCGGTATGAAGCGAGTGCTTTTGGGCAGCCCTATATCGAAGCTGAACATCTGCTTCTCGGCTTGTTACGGGAGGATAGGGCGCTGACGAATAGGTTTTTTCGAGGACACGCGACAGTGGAGTCGATACGCAAGCAGATTGAAGGGAACACGACGGTTAGGGAGAAGATTTCTACTTCTGTTGATCTACCGCTTTCAAACGAGAGTAAGCGGGTACTGGCTTATGCCGCCGAGGAGGCGGAGAGGCTCGCGAGTCGTGAGATTGGGACGGAACATCTGCTGCTGGGTTTGTTGCGCGAAGAGAAGTGTTTTGCCACCGTGATTTTACGGGAGCGGGGGCTGGAGCTGTCGGCAATTCGCGAAGAGTTGTCACGAATGACCCAGGAGGACAACCGGCTTCACACGGAGGCTGGGGTCTTACGCAAGCTCGCGCCGTCGTCGAACGATCACCGCGTGGCTGCGATTTTTCTCGATGTCTCGTGTCGCAGGCTTGGGCAGATGACGGAGTTCCTGGTGAAATGCGTGAAGAAGTTGTCAGATGAGCAGATCTGGCGGCGGCAGGGGGCCCATGAGAATGCAGTGGGAAATTTGATACTGCATTTGTGCGGGAATGCTCGGCAGTGGATTATGCATGGCGTGGGTGGGGTGGAAGATGTACGGACTCGGGATAAAGAGTTCAGCGCGGATGGGGGGATGAGCGGGGCGGAGTTGATAGCACTGTTTGAGGCGACGATGGAGGAGGCGAAACACGTCATTGCGGGGGTGCCTGCGGCGAAGCTCGTCGAGCGAACGCATCCTCAGGGGCGAGACGTGAGTGTGCTGGAGGCAATCTACCAGGTTGTCACACACGTGCATCAGCATGTGGGGCAGATCATTTTGCTAACGAAGCAGATGCTCGAGACTGATCTCGATCTGACGATGCCTCGGCCTCGGTAGATTCGAGCCTCTGGAGTTGGATGAGTTCGGGGTGGGATGGGTGGGTTTGCGGGTGGGTTGCGGCGGCTATGCAGGCGAGGCCTTCGAGGAGGGTGTTGGCCGGGGTGTTGAGGTATTGGTCGGGGATGCAGAAGACCTGGCCTTCGCGGACGGCTTTGAGGTGATGCCAGTTGCGGTGGCCGATGACGCGCTCGAGGGGAACGCGATTCCCTGCTCCACACCATGAGAAGAGGAGGACGTCCGGGTCGGCTTCGGCGATGGCTTCAGGGGTAGTGTGAGAGCCGGGCGTTCCCAGATAGCTGCCTCCTGCAGCTTCGACCAGTTCGGCCACCCAGGATTGGGAGTGGATGATGGGTTTTCCCCACTCTTCGCAGAAGACTACTGGAGTCTTGGTGCGGTTTCTTGTGCGCTCGCGTGTAGAGGCGATGGTGGACTTCATTTGGGCTATGAGGGTTTCAGCTTCGGCGGTTGCATCAACGGGTGCGGCGATGAGGCTGATGTCTTTGTAGATGTCGGCTATCGAGTGCGGAGCCAAGGTAAGGATTGGCAGTCCGGATTTGAGGATCGCGGCCAGGGATTCAAGGCGATACGGGATGCTCGCGATGACGAGGTCTGGTTTGGCGGAGAGGATCTCATCGGTGTTAGCGGTCCAACTGTCGTGAAGGATTTTCAGGTTGCGTTCGGCTAGCTCGGGGAGGGCTTCGAGGCAATATCGTGTGCAAGCGCAGAGGTGGTCGAGGCGGTTGAGAGCTTTGAGGGTGACTGTGATCGAGGGCTGAAGGGAGGCTATGCGCATGAGTTTGGAGTATCGCATTTTGGGATGGAGGATTTGTCAGGGAGGTACCCCCACCTCGTCAAAAGCGAGCAAAGTCTTCGAACGAGAGACTTTCGGTCTGGGCTTGGCTACGACAAGTCCGGATTGAAGGGACAGGCGTAGGCTGAGCGGAGGACGGGTCTCCTAGGCTAACGATTTGTGAGCCATGTGGCTGTCGGCATCTGCTCGCACACGTTCCAACTGCCGCTGCAGAAAGCGCCTTTCCGGCTCGGCGCAATCACATTCCAGCCCAGCAGAAAATGCCGCCTCCGCTTCGGTAAACCGTCCCAGTGCGGCCAGGACGCGTCCACGCACGGCCGGAAGCAGATGATAACCGCGCATGACCGCGTGGTTCTCGAGTGGAGCGAGCGCTTCCAACGCATCTTCCGGCCCATGCACTTTCACCACCGCGACTGCGCGATTGAGTGCGACTACGGGGGAGCCGGTCATCCTGAGCAATTGGTCGTAGTGTCCGAGAATTGCCGGCCAGTCAATTGCCTCAGAACTTTCAGCAGTCGCATAAGTCGCTGCAATCGCAGCCTGCACATGCCACTCCGAGATCTCTTCGCCCGCAATCGACCGGCTAAAGTATTGGAACCCAAGCGCGATCAACTCGTCGTCCCAAAGACTACGGTCCTGCTCCTCAAGCAAAACCAGATCTCCCGCGGCATCCATGCGTGCCGGCAAACGCGCAGCCTGTAACGCCATCAGCGCTACCAGAGCATCCACGCGCGGGGCAGCCATGGACGATGTGGCAACCAGCTGCCCCAGCCGCAACGCCTCCAAACAGACCTCGCGCCGAATCAGGTCTTCTCCGTTATGCGTCGCATAGCCCCCACTGAACATGAGATAGATCACCTCGAGTACGGAGTTCAGTCGCTCCGGTAGCTCCAGACTGTGCGGCATCAACAAGGGCAACCTTCGCTCGCGAATCTGTTTCTTGGCGCGCACAAGCCGTTGTGCGATCGTGTTTTCTTCGGCCATGAATATCCGAGCAATCTCACCAACACTAAAGCCGCTTACCAACTTCAGACTTAAGGCAACACGTGCATCCGGAGCCAGCTCTGGATGGCAACACATAAAGATCATGCGCAACTCGTCGTCGCGAAGATTCTGCTCTATATCAACATTCTCAACGGACTGCGTTCTGGCTTCGAGAGCGGCGATCAAATCGCCCGTCTTGCTTTCAAGACGGGTGCTACGCCGGAGGACGGAGATCGCATAGTTATGCGCTACTCGAAAGAGCCATGCTTCTGGTTTTTCCGGAATGGCCTGAAATGGCCACGTTTGTACTGCGCGTAACATCGCCTCCTGCACAGCATCTTCCGCTAGTTGCAGATGCTCGAAGCCAAGCAGCCCAGCCAGGCCGGAGACAGTTCGTCCCGCCTGCCTGCGAAACAGGTGTTCCAGCAATACCGGGCTGCTCAACTCGTTCATCGGTGGATAATCCTTCACGCTGACTTGTGAATTACTTCGCGAATCTCGATCGTTCCGAAGTTCACATGCGGGTTGTCGGACGCGAGTTTGACCGCCTCATCGAAGCTGGCTGCTTCAATCGTGTAGTAACCGCCCATCACCTCTCGCGACTCGCTGTATGGTCCAGCCGTTACGCTCACGCTGCCATTCTTCTTCTGCATGACACGCCCGGCCTTTTCCATCAGCCCCGCGCCATCCACTACAAAAGGCTTATTCCGCCAGGCGTAATATTTCTCAATCGTCTTCTGCATCTCTTCCGGGCCCAGCTTCCCGAAGAGCTCACGATCGTCGCGTAATAAAAGCATGTATTGTGGCATCGAACTTTCCTCTTTCCCTTGTTGGGAATCTTTCTGCGGTAATAACGAACAGGGACGCAAAGAATCGACAGTGTTTGTAATTTTTTCTGGAATAAATATCGATGAGGTTCCGACATGAGATCGAAGCGCAGCTCTCCGCCGAGAATCAGTGAAATGCCGGTTATTATTCGACGGGAAGTTTGGCGTTGTAGCCGTCGCGGGCGATGACAGTGTACTTTTGCGGATGGCCTTTTTCGTCCTGCATGCGGAGGGGGTGGCCCTCGTTGTCGACGAGGAGGACTTTGACGTGGCGATAGCTGCCGTCGTTCTTGTTATTGGTGGGGCGGTAGGTGAGGATGTACTGGTTGCGGATGGAATCGTTGATTGCACCGAAGACCTCAGGCAGCGCACCCTGGAACATTGGGCTAAAGCTCATGCCTCCGGTGAGTGCCGCGAAGGTCTTGAGTTGATTCTGGGCCTGGAGGTAATCGAGTTCACGGATTCCGGCCCCCATGCCGCCACGACCGCCGGCCATCTCGTTTAAGAGAGCGCCGGTACCAATAGTGAAGATGGTGGTGTTTTGAGAGGCTTTGACTTTGGCAAGAATCTTGTCGAGGGTGAGCTTCGAGAAGGTGTCACGGCCCGAGCCGATAAGGATGATGTATTTGCGGCCTTCGATACGGGAGACACGGTCGAGGGTTTCGTAGAGGGCGTCGAAGAGATTGGTGTCGGAGAAGCCCGGGATGATGAGGGACTGGAGAGACTGGGCGACGAGGTCTTTGTTGTTGGTGAAATCGGTGAGGATGTGGGTTTTGAGGTCGTAAGTGACGACCGCTATGTAGTCATCGGGGCGCAGAGAACGGAAGAAGTAGTACGAGGCGTTCTGCATGTCATTGATGAGGTAGTAGCTGTTGGCGGCGAACTCTAGAAGCATGACGGCAGTGATCGGGGTTTGGGCGACGCGGACGCTGGTGATGGTCTGGGGAACGCCGTCTTCAAGGACGAGGAAGTTATTGGCTTTGAGGCCGGGCACGAACTGGTGGGTCTTGTCGAGGACTACGTTGGCGTCAATGTTGACAATGGGGACGTCGATACGGAGAGAGTAGGTATCGCCGTTTGGATTCTTGACCTTAGGCTCGGCTGGCGCAGCGGGCGGCGGGGGCTCGTCGCCTTCCTTCTTCTTTTTGAGGACGATGGAGCCGTTGTCTGTGGTTGGGCCAGCGTCGTCAGGAGTGGGCTGAGTCGTGGGTTTCTGCTGCGGCGGGGGCGGGGTCTGCGCTTGGACGGCTGGCAGCGGAAGCAAGAGGAGGGTGGCAGCGAGAAGGAGGATGCGGGCCGAAAGAGAGGGATGGGTGGTCGTCATCGTCTAAAACTTTACTCCGATTGTTGGACGAGTTTGAAGAGCCTGGGTGAGAATTGACGAGTTATGCTGCCCAAAGACGTGTTCTAGTAGTCTGTAAGACGTGATTTCCGGAACAAAGACTCGGTGGATGGGCCTCGGTGTGGCTGTGGCCGGCATGCTGACGGGTGGGGTGCGGGCCCAGACTCCGGTGAACGTTGCCTCAAATACGGGAAGTGCTGTTAATGGCTCTTCCGAGGCGTGGAACTCGATGGCTTTGCCCCCTGCCGCGCCAGCCGTGACGAAAGTGCTTCCACTGGCTGAGGTGAAACGCGGGATGAAGGGCGTGGCCTATACGGTTTTCGAGGGAGTGAATCCAGAGCCGATGCCGGTGGAGATTCTTGGCGTGTTGCGAGATGCGCTCGGGCCGGGACAGGACATGATTCTGGCGCGTCTGCACGGAGAGAAGCCGGAATATACGGGCGTGGTTGCCGGGATGAGCGGCAGTCCGGTGTATATCGATGGGCGTCTGGTGGGAGCGATCAGTTATCGGATTGGACAGTTTACGAAGGAGCCGATTGCAGGAATTACTCCAATTGAAGCGATGCTGCAGGTTCGGGATGGTGAGGTGGCTGCTGCGACAGGAATGAAGGCTGCAGTCAAATCTGGTGGGGATGCGACGGGTATGGTTCCGATGGAAACTCCGCTGGTGTTCGGCGGATTCAGCCGCGAAACGGTAGAGCGGTTTGGGGATAAGTTTCGTGAGATGGGTTTGACGCCGGTGGCTGGGTTGGGCGGTGCCGACCCAACAGCGGTGCAACCGGAGCCGCTGGTGCCAGGCAGTGCGGTGAGTGCAGTGCTGGTGCGTGGGGATCTTTCGATGGCAGGGACTTGTACGGTGACTTACGTCGATCCGACGAGGCTGCTGGCCTGTGGGCATCCAATTACGCAGTATGGGCCGGTGGATATGCCCATGACGAAGGCGAATGTATTGACTTCGCTGGCATCTCCGCTAAATTCATTCAAAATTATTAACACGACAGAGACGGTAGGAGCGTTTACGGAGGATCGGGCCTCGGCGATTATGGGGCGCTTCGGCGTGACCGCACGGATGATTCCGGTAGAGGTTGAGGTTGTGCCTCCTGCGGGTGCAGACAAGCCTTCGGTGAAGGCGAAGACATTGCACTTCGAGGTGCTGGATAACCGGCAGCTGACGCCTTCGGCGATGCTGGTGTCTGTGTATCAGAGTCTGCAGACGAACAACACCGCTGCGGAAGAGATGAGTTACAAGCTGACGGGGCAGTTGGATGTGAAGGGGCTGTCTCCGGTGCGGATTCAGGGGATGATGGCGCAGAGTGATTTTTTCCCCGGAACGATCAACGCTGCGCTGATGGTGAACGACCGATTCAGCAAGGTGTATGGGAATCCGCTGGAGCAGCCTGTTGTGACTGGACTGAAGCTGAAGGCTGAGGCGATCCCTGCGCGAATGACGGCAGTATTGGAGTCGGCTCGGCTGAACAGGATTGATGCGCGGGCTGGAGATGAGATTGAGGTGGAAACGACGCTGCATCCTTACCAGGCCGATGCGCGGATCGTGAAGGTGAAGGTGAAGCTGCCGCTCGAGGTGGCCCCCGGAATGATGCGCGTCGTGGTGAGCGATGGCGCAACGGTGGATAAGTTAACGACCCGTACAGGCGCCACGCACTCGGTAGGACTAGCCGATACGGTTGCTGAGTTGAACAGGATGCATTCGAATGACCGCGTGTATGTGACGCTGCTGAATCACTCGGCGCAGGCAGTGCTGGAGGGAGAGGCTCTTCCGGGGGTGCCGCTTTCGATGGCGAATGTGCTTGAGCCTCTGAAAGATGCGCAGAAGATGCAGTTGACGAGCGAGAGTGTGGTGGAGGCCGGTTCGGCGGATGCCGGATATGCCGTCACCGGGTCGCAGGTGTTGAACCTTCTGGTGAAATAGAGCGGGTTACGCATTGAGGTGATTCGAGAAATCTCGAGAGAGACGTGGGCGGTATTTCTGTGCAAACGCAATGCCACCTGTGCGTTATTCTTTGCTGTGAAATTTGCTCTGCGAGGTGTTGTAGCATCAGAGAGCAGCGCGGCAAAAACGCCGAGCGAAAAAAGGGAAAGATTCGAATGAGTGAGATACATGGTCTTGGTGTGCACGCGGCCGGTGCACAGCTGCTTGCCTATAAGTATGATCCGGGAGCGTTGGGTGCCAATGAGGTGGAGATCAAGATTTCGCATTGCGGAGTTTGTCACAGCGATGTGCATTTGATTGACAACGATTGGGGTCTCAGCAAGTATCCGTTTATTCCGGGACACGAGATTGTGGGGAACGTCGTGGCAGTGGGCTCGGCTGTAAAGGACCGCAGTGTGGGGGAGCGCGTAGGCGTGGGTTGGCAAGCGGATAGCTGCGGAATCTGTGAGTGGTGCAGGCGGGGAGAGGAACAGTTCTGCGCGCAGGCGCAGCCGACCTGCGTGGGACGCAATGGAGGTTTCGCCGACAAGATTCGGGTGAACTCGCGGTTTGCCGTGGCGATGCCAACGGCATTGGATAGCGAGCATGCGGCTCCGCTGCTTTGCGCGGGGATTACGGTGTATAGCCCGCTGCGGAGTCATCGTGTGCGGCCGTCTTCGCGTGTAGGAGTGATTGGGATTGGCGGGCTTGGGCATTTGGGGATTCAGTTTGCGAAGGCTTTTGGTGCGGAGGTGACTGCATTTTCCACCTCAAAGGACAAGGAAAACGAGGCTCGGGAGCTGGGTGCACACAACTTTGTGAACACCAGAGATACGGGGGCGCTGAAGAAGATTGCGGGATCGTTCGATTTACTGCTGTCGACAGTAAGTGCTGATCAGGACTGGCAGGCTTACGTGAATGCGCTGCGTCCGAAGGGAACTCTGTGCCTGGTTGGAGCGGCATCGAAGCCGATGCAGATTCAGGCGTTTTCGGTGATTAGCGGGAACAAGTCGGTTTCCGGGAGCAACACGGGAAGTCCGGGTGAGATCGCCGAGATGTTGGATGTTGCGGCTCGGCATGGGGTGAAGGCAGTGACCGAGAAGTTCACCATGGCCAAGGCGAATGACGCAGTGGCTCGCGTGAAAAAGAGCCAGGTGCGCTATCGGGCTGTTCTGGTGAATTGAGACCACCGCGGAACTCCGCTGGTGGACGGATTAATGCAGAAAACAGATTGGGTGAGGGCTTTGGCTCTCGCCCTTTTTGTTTGCAGGAGATTAGACTCAGGGTCAGGATGATACGACGAATCTTGGTGATGGGGTTGGTGGCAGGGAGTGGACTGCTGCCTGGGTTAGCGAGCGCGCAGGGCACGAAGCTTTGGAGCGTTGGGCGCTACGACGAGATGGAGAAGGGCTCGACGGAGGGCGTTGCGATTCGCAGCGACGGGCGGCTGGAGGCGGGGCCGGCGACTTCCCTGCTCTATGCCACTGGCAAGAGCTACGTGTGGTCGATGACCAGCGATGCGGCCGGGAATGGATACCTGGGGCTGGGCGGGACAGCTTCGGGTTCGGCCGTGGTGGTGAAGGTTACGCCGGACGGAAAGGCGACGCAGGTCTTTGAGGGGAAGGAGTTGGCGGTTCAGGCGGTGAAGATAGCCAGCGACGGAGGCTTGCTGGTAGCGACTTCGCCGGATGGAAAGGTTTATCGCGTTGCCTCTTCGGGAGGCGGGCCGGCAGTGTTGTTCGATCCTGCGACGACGGAGGAAAAGCCAAAGTATCTTTGGGATCTGGCGGTGGGTAAGACCGGCGAGGTTTATGTGGCGGCGGGAGCCCCGGCGGTCGTGTATCGCTTGCCTGCGGGTGGGGGTAAAGCGGAAGTTTTGTTCAAGACGGCAGATCAGCATATACGTTGCTTGCTGATGGCGCCCGATGGGACGCTTTGGGCTGGGTCAGATGGGGCCGGCGTGATCTATAAATTTTCGACGTGGGCGCCTGGGGCGAAACCGTTTGCGGTATATGCGGCAGCGCGAAAGGAGATTACGGCTCTGGCGATAAGTCCTGCGGGAGATGTCTATGCCGCGGGCGTAGGGACCAAGACGCATACGGCTTTGCCCCCGCTGCCGGTGACGGGTAATGTCGGAGTGACGATCACGTTCGTGCAGCCGGGCTCATCGACTGCGGCTGGCGCGAATGGCCTGGTGCCGGATGGGTCGGAGATTTACAGGATTGCAGCAGATGGGTCGCCGATGAGGCTGGTAACGCTGAAGGATGACGTGGTGTACGCGCTGACAGTGCGGAATGGGAGTCTGCTGGCAGCGACTGGGAATCGCGGACGGGTGTACAGGGTAGATACCGATGGTGCCGGCCGATTTGCTGACGTCGCGCATCTGGAAGCGTCGCAGGGGATGGCGTTCGCTACGGTGAAGGATGGATTGCTGGTGGCCACCAGCAATAGTGGGAAGGTTTTCCGGCTGGGCGATGCGGTGGCGGCGAACGCTACCTACACGAGCGATGTGTTCGATGCGCAGGGATTCGCGCAGTGGGGACGCGCGGAGGTTCGTGCAGGAGTTGCCGCTGGATACGACTTGTTTGTGCGAAGCGGCAATGTTGAGAGTCCGCTGATGGGTTGGAGTGAATGGGTGAAGGTGGGACCGGATGGAGCGTTCGCTGTTCCTGCGGGGCGGTATGTGCAGTGGAAAGCTGTGCTGCGGAGTGGTGGGTCGGTCGATTCGGTTGGGTTGAATTATCTGCAGAAGAATATAGCTCCGGTAGTAGATGAGATTGTTGTGGCTCCGGGGGCAAGGGTGACCGCGAATCCGGTGCCGAATGCAGGGACGGTGCAGGTGACGTTTCCGCCTGCAGCGGGAGCGCCTGCAGTGAGTTTTAGTGCGGATGCTGGCAGCCAACCTTTGACAGCGCAGAAGGACAAGACTGCGATTACGGTGCGGTGGATGGCGCATGACGATAACGGCGATGATCTGGTGTTTGCGGTCTGGTATCGCGGGGTGGGTGAGGCAAACTGGAGATTGTTGAAGGACAAGATTACGGAGAAGAGCTACAGCTTCGATTCGGCTTTGCTGCCGGATGGGAAGTATGAGTTGAAAGTGGTAGTGAGCGACGCTCAGGTACATACGGATGCGGAGGCATTGACTGGCGAGAAGACGAGCGAAGTGTTTGTCGTGGACACGACTCCTCCAGTGCCTGGAGTTTTGAGTGCAACGATTGTTTCGGGTATGCCGGTGAAGATTCATGCGACGCTGGAGGCGCGGGATGCGACTTCTCCGATCGCGCATGCGGAGTATTCGTTGGATGCGGGGCCGTGGCAGTATCTGGAACCGGTGGGGAAGGTTTCGGATTCGCAGACAGAGCGTTATGACTTTATCGTGACCGTTCCTGCGTCGTCTGAGACTGTCCAGGATGCGAAGGAGCATGTGCTGGCGGTTCGCGTGTACGACCGATATGAGAACGTTGCCGCGGTAAAGACGGTCGTTCGCTGATGGCAGGATGGCTGACGGTTCGGTTTCCTAAGTTCACTCAGGACCGGTTGCTGCTAGTCATCGATTTGATTGGGACGTTTGTGTTTGCCGTAGAAGGCGCGCTGGCAGGGATGTATGCGGGGCTGGATGTCTTCGGATTGCTCGTGTTGTCGTTTGTGACGGCACTCGGTGGTGGGACGATTCGTGATGTGCTGATCGGGGCGATTCCGCCGAATAGTATTCGTGACTGGCGGTATGGGGCAACGGCGTTTGCGGGTGGTGGTGCGGTGTTTTTTTTTCATCCGCTTATTGAGAAGGTGCCAGTGCATCTGATGGTTACTCTGGATGCGGCGGGACTAGCGCTGTTTGCTGTGGCGGGTGTGGGGAAGGCGCTGGAGTATGGGATTACTCCTCTGCTGGCGATCATGAT
>DATMKY010000070.1:0-124371 GCA_035570955.1 Edaphobacter sp.
GCCAGCACAACCGCTGCCAGCTCTGCGGTCGTCCTCGCGCGTTCCTTCGCAAATTCGGCGTCTGCCGTCTCTGCTTCCGTTCGCTCGCCCTCAAGGGAGAAATTCCGGGCGTCGTCAAGTCGAGCTGGTAGAATAAAAGAACCCGTGCGCAGTACTATCAGCGCACTTACTCCAGAGACCTCATCAGGGCACCGGCTTTTGATGCAGAAGTCTGGGCGTATCACCCGAAACAGGCATTCCCGCTAGGTTCTCGCGAGAGACACTCGTGAGCGAACGGGGAATGAAGGAGAATGAATGAACCTCACTGATCCAGTAGCAGACTTTTTGACGCGCATCCGCAACTCCATCCGTGCCCGTCATCAGAAGCTCGACGTCCCCGCATCCAAGCTCAAGACCGAGATCGCCCGCATCCTCAAAGAAGAGGGTTACATCGCGAACTACAAGCCCACCGAAGAGAATGGGCAGCGCGTCCTCCGCGTCTATCTCAAGTACGGCCCGAACAACGAAGCTGTCATTCGCGACCTGCAGCGCGTCTCTCGTCCCGGCTGCCGTGTCTACCTCGGTCGCGATGAGATTCGCCGCGTCCAGGGTGGTTTGGGCATCTCCATCATGACCACTCCGAAGGGCGTCATGACAGGCCGTCAAGCTCGTCGCGAAGGTGTAGGCGGCGAGATTCTCTGCGAAGTCTGGTAATTTCGTCAGGGCTTTGGCTCTGACCTGAACGATTCAAGTAACACCGGCTGCAGTGGAACGGACAGCAAAGCTGCTCGCGACTCGCAAGCCACAAAGGATTCATCATGTCACGTATTGGTAAAAAGCCGATCCCGCTTCCAACCGGCGTCAAGTACACCGTCAGCGAAAGTGGCGGATCCGTCCTGGTGGAAGGACCCAAGGGCAAAGTTAACGCGCTGCTTCCCGGCGGTATAACCATCGTCCAGAAGGACGGCCATCTCATCACTGAGCGCCAGAACGACAAACAGGCAGCCTTCCACGGCCTCGCCCGTGCCCTTGTCTTCAACGCCGTTACCGGCGTTACCACCGGTTGGACGAAAGACATCGACATCGTCGGCATCGGATACCGCGCTGAGATGAAGGGGAAGAACATGGTCGTCTTCACGCTCGGCTACTCTCACCCCATCGAGTTCCCGCTGCCCACCGGCATCTCCGTCGAGATCGACCCCAAGCAGACGCACCTCACCATCTCCGGTATCGACCGGCAGAAGGTAGGCCAGGTTGCTGCCGACATGCGCTCGCTCCGCAAGCCCGACCCGTATAAGAACAAGGGCGTTCGCTACACCGGCGAGAAGCTGAAGAAGAAGGTCGGCAAGACAGGCGCGAAGTAATTCAATGGTGAGTAGTTAGTTTTTCACTCACTGTCAACGAAGTTCAGACAACCCGAACGTCCCCAGCACTCTGGGTACGCCACTAGGAAGGAAAGCCGCTATGATCAATCCCCGCCCACGCAACGTCATCCGCAAGCGCGTGCACACCCGCATTCGCGAGAAGATGTCCGGTACCGCCGAGCGTCCGCGCCTCAACGTCTACCGTTCACTCAATCACATCTACACCCAACTCATCGACGATCACAATGGAGTCACCATCGCCTCCGCGTCCTCGATGGGCAAGAAGGGTGAAGATAAGCACTACGGCGGAAACGTCGCTGCTGCTCGTGAGGTAGGTAAGCTCATCGCCGAACGCGCCAAAGAGAAGGGCATCAAGAAGGTGGTCTTCGATCGTGGCGGCTATCTCTACCACGGTCGCGTGAAAGCCCTCGCCGACGCAGCCCGCGAAGCAGGACTTGATTTCTAAGGTTTCCCAAGGCGCCCCACCGGTCGCCAGAAAGCTGGATAAGACACTATGGCAATGAAGAAAAAAATCGATGCGAACCGCCTCAACCTCAAGGATGAGGTCGTTTCGATCAACCGCGTCACCAAGGTCGTCAAGGGCGGCAAAAATATGTCCTTTGCGGCGCTCGTCGTCATCGGCGATCCGGGCGAAGGCGTCGTGGGCTACGGCTCCGGCAAGGCAAAGGAAGTTCCCCAGGCCATCCGCAAGGGAATCGAGTCTGCCAAGAAGAACCTGCACAAGATCAACCTCACCCAGAGTACGATTCCTCACCAGGTCCTCGGGCACTACGGCGCAGGTCAGGTGATGCTCAAGCCCGCTCCTGAAGGTACTGGCGTCATCGCCGGCAAGACAGTTCGTGCCGTCATGACCGCCGCCGGCGTGCAGAACGTCCTTACCAAATCGCTCGGGACCAAAAATCCCCACAACGTCATCAAGGCCACCTTCGACGCTCTCACCCAGCTTCGCGACAAGGCCGAAGTCGCCGCCCTGCGCGGTAAGGCAGGGGAAGAGCTTTAAGCTCTCACTCTGCTCCAAAAAGTTTTCAGGAGCTCTTTCATGGCTAAGAAGAACGAAGTCGCCAAAATCAAGTTGCAGTATGTCCGTTCGAAGATCTGTACCCCGGTCAAGCACAAGCTCGTCGTCAAGGGCCTCGGCTTCACCCGTCTCAACCAGATCGTTGAGCGTGAAGACACCCCATCCATTCGCGGCATGGTCGCGAAGGTTCCCCATCTCGTCCGCGTGGTCGAGTAACTTTTAGAAATCAAAATGCGAGTCGGCTAGCCAAAGGCTGCCGGCGTTATAGCGAGGAAAAAATGGCAATCCGTAATCTCTCCAATCTGCGTGCCCCTAAGAAGGCGAACGAAAACAAAAAGCGTATCGGCCGTGGTATGGGCTCGGGTATGGGTAAGACCTCAACCCGGGGTCACAAGGGTCAGGGTTCCCGTTCCGGCTCTTCTCTCATGCGCGGCTTCGAAGGTGGCCAGATGCCCCTTCACAGGCGTCTGCCAAAGCGCGGCTTCACGAACATCTTCCGCACCGAGTATCAGGTCCTCGGTCTTGATCGTGTAGCCGAGATCGCTGCTGCAGAGAACGTCTCCGAGTTCACCCTCGACAAGATTGTCTCCCTCGGCCTCCTCCGCAAAAAGAACGGCCTCATCAAGGTCCTCAATAACGGAGAGATCAAGACTGCGGTTACCGTCCATGCCCACAAGTTCTCCAAAACCGCACAGGAAGCCATCGAAAAGGCTGGCGGCAAGGCGATTCTGATTGGCTAATCCTCATTAGAATAGAGTTGGCAGGCGAGGGCACACGCCCTCGCATCGCCGTTTTACCAGCATCAACCGTTTCACTCGAGGTTCCAACACCCGATGTTCGAGAAAATCGCAAACATCTTCCGAATTCCAGACCTTCGCAAGCGTGTCCTCTTTACGCTTGGCATGTTGGCCGTCTACCGCCTCGGCGGACACATTCCCACCCCTGGCATCAACGCTGACATGCTCGCCCAGTTCTTCAACCAGAACTCCGGTTCGGCTCTCGGCCTGGTCGACCTGTTCTCCGGTGGAAACCTCCGCAAGCTCACAGTCTTCGCCCTAGGCATCATGCCGTACATCACGGCGTCGATCATTTTCCAGTTGCTCACGGTCATCTACGAGCCTCTCGCGAAGCTGCAAAAAGAAGGCGAACTCGGTCGCCGCAAGATCACCCAGTGGACGCGTTACGTCACTGTTCTGCTCGGCATCATTCAATCCTTTGCCATCGCGCTCACGCTGACAAACACCAGCACTGGCCAGTCGATGGTCACGATCTCGCGCGGCGCCTTCATTCCTCTCTGCGTCATCACCCTCACCGCCGGAACAGCCTTCATCATGTGGCTGGGCGAACAGATCACCGAACGGGGCATCGGCAACGGTATGAGCCTGCTCATCTTCGCCGGTATCGTCGTCGGCCTCCCTCGCGGCGTTGAAAATCTATACGAAAAAGCCCGCGACAGCGCGTGGGGAGCCTTCACCCCCATCGCAATCCTTCTTCTCATCGCTGGCATGATCGCAGTTGTCGCCTTCATTGTCTTCGTCGAGCGCTCCGAGCGACGTATTCCGGTCCAGTACGCCAAGCGCATCGTAGGTCGCAAGATGATGGGTGGCCAATCCACCTTCCTGCCTCTCAAGGTGAACTCCGGCGGCGTCATGCCGGTCATCTTTGCCAGTTCCATTCTGTCGGCGCCTCTGCTCTTTTCCAACGCCCATATCTTTGGATACTCCCTGCAGGACTCGCGCTTCTTCGGCCCGCTCTTCCGCGCCATTGCGCCGGGTGAGCCCTGGTACGAAATCCTCCAGGTCGCAGCGATCATCTTCTTCGCCTACTTCTACATCTCCATCGTCTTCCGTCCCGATGATATTGCCGACAATATGCGCAAGTACGGCGGCTTCATCCCCGGCATACGTCCCGGCAAACGCACCGCCGATTTCATTAACGACGTGCTCACCCGTATCACGCTGGTCGGTGCACTCTATCTCATCATCATCACCATCATTCCGACCTTCCTCATCAGCGGAATTCACTTCAACCATCTCTGGCTGATCGGCCCGATCTTTGACCGCCTCCCGACCTGGATGACTCAAGGTCTTGGCGTCAACTTCTACTTCGGTGGCACCTCGCTGCTCATCGTCGTAGGCGTTGCCATGGACACCGTCAATCAAGTCGAATCGCAACTCATTATGCGTCACTACGACGGTTTCACGCCCAAGAGTGGTCGTATCCGCGGTCGGAAGAGCTGGTAAAGAAAAGCTTCATCAAGTATCGCAGTTTTGTTTTATCGGATTTGGCCTTGACTATAAGCACAAGCATGAGTACTGCATCCCCAACGGCCCGGGCGGAGACCTTCCTGCCGGGGCCGATTCTCCTTTTGGGCGCACCGGGCGTCGGCAAAGGCACCCAAGCTAAGGCCCTCATGGCCGCCTATGGCATCCCGCAGATCTCCACCGGAGACATCCTTCGCGCCAACATCGCGCACGGCACCGATCTTGGCAAGCGCGCCAAATCTCTCATGGACCAAGGCCAGCTTGTTGCCGACGACATCGTCAACGGCATGGTCGCCACCCGTCTCCAGGCTCCAGACGTCACTCGCGGCTTCATCCTCGATGGATATCCGAGGACGCGCCAGCAGGCCGGTTTCATGGAAACCCTTCTCACCTCGCAACAACCCAGCGCCGAATCAGCCGCTTCGGACGGCCTTCATCTTCCTCTCGTCGCGGTCAACATCGCCGTCGACGAAGATGAGTTACTCCGCCGCATCACCGGCCGCCGCAGCTGTGTCGTTTGCAAACACATCTACAACATCTACTCGCACCCGCCGAAGGCCGCCGGCATCTGCGATTTCGATGGCTCTCCTCTTGAACAGCGCAGCGATGACACCGAGTCCGCCTTCCATGAACGCATGAAGGAGTATCGCGCCAAAACCCAGGACGTCATCCAATACTTCAGCCAGAAGACCGGCCAGTTCGAAACCGTAAACGGCGATAAGCCCGTCGAGCAGGTCACCGCCGCCATCGAAGCTGCTCTTCTCCGCCTCCGTACATCGAAACGATAGTCAACCTTATGGCCATCATGATCAAAACGCCGCAGGAGATCGAAAAGATGCGGATCTCCGGCAGGGCTCTCCGCCAGGTCCACAACGCGATCGCGCCTCACATTGTCCCCGGCGCCTCGACGATGGACCTTGAGCAGATCGCCGTCAAAAAGATCGCCGAGCTAGGCGCCGTTCCGGCGTTCAAGGGTTACCACGGCTATCCCGCTGCTCTTTGCACTTCCGTCAACGACGAGGTCGTCCACGGAATCCCCAACGCCAAGCGAATTCTCAAAGAAGGCGACATCCTTTCCATCGACTGCGGCGTCATCATCGACGGCTACTACGCTGATGCCGCTGTCACGTATCCCATCGGCCAGGTCTCTCCCAAAGCCGTCAGGCTCCTTGAAATCACCAAAGCCTCCCTCGAAAAAGCCATCGAGCAATGCCAGGTCGGCGGCCGCCTTGGAGACATCTCCTCCGCCGTGCAGGAGCTCTGCGAAGCCGAAGGCTTTGGAGTCGTCCGCGAATTCGTCGGCCACGGCATCGGCCGTGCCATGCATGAAGACCCGCAGGTCCCCAACTTTGGACCGGCGGGAAAGGGTCCCCGTCTCAAAGCCGGTATGGTCCTCGCCATCGAACCGATGATCAACGCTGGAGGCCCCGAAGTCCGCGTTCTCAAAGACGGCTGGACTGCCATTACGGTCGATGGCAGCTACAGCGCCCACTTCGAGCATACCGTCGCCATAACAAAAGATGGCCCGCAGGTGCTCACGCGGTAGAAAATAAACCGGATTTCGGTTACTATAAGAGATGCGGTGTGTGCAAGTGTGCAGTATGGCACACTGCGGCTTTTTTGCCGCAGGCTCTACCTAAACAGAAGTGACGGAAATAAAGAGGCTTAGCCTCCCAACTTTCCAAAGGAGATCGTTTGTCGAAGGAAGATGCAATTGAAGTAATGGCGACGGTCGTAGAGACCCTGCCCAATGCCATGTTCAAGGTCGAGCTTGAAAACAAGCACCAGGCACTTGCTCACGTCTCCGGACGCATGCGCAAAAACTTCATCCGCATTCTCCCCGGCGACCGCGTCGCGATTGAGCTTAGCCCGTACGATCTCAACCGCGGCCGCATCGTCTACCGCTACAAGTAGACGAAGCAACACTTGTTCTACCTCCCGGATCGCCAGGTTGATTTTGGCTTCTAGGCAGGCCGAGGTTTCTGCTCGGCATTCAGGTCATGCGTAAAGCGGTATGGCCTTGGCTTCACCGGCTCACGTTGCAATAAAAGAAGGGAATCACCATGAAGGTTCGTGCTTCAGTAAAGAAAATCTGTGACAAGTGCAAGGTTATTCACCGCCGCGGCGTCGTCCGCGTCATCTGCGAGAACGCCAAGCACAAGCAGCGTCAAGGTTAATCTCCGGCCCTGAACTTTGGGTCTTGCAGTACCGGCCCCGTCGGGCTAGTTAGCCGAAGTCAAGGCTTGCGTTGAACCCGTCGGAATCGCCGCAACAAATAACCCCGCTCCGTGGCGAAGCTACTCGAGCCCAACCGAAAAGGAACCCCATGGCACGTATTGCTGGAGTCGATGTACCGAGCAACAAACAGGCTCGCATCGGTCTCACCTACATCTTCGGAATCGGCCACTCTCGCGCCGCTAAGATCCTCGCAAAGGCTGAAGTCGATCCCTATGCGAAGCTTGGCACGCTCGACGAGGACGCGCTGAACCGCATCCGTCACGTCATCGAAGCTGAGGGCCAGATCGAAGGCGATCTCCGCAAGGACATCTCCCTCAACATCAAGCGCCTCATTGAAATTCAGTCCTACCGTGGTCTCCGCCATCGCCGCAGCCTTCCTGTTCGTGGCCAGCGCACCCACACCAACGCTCGCACCCGCAAAGGCCCGCGCAAGGGAACCGTTGCCGGTAAGAAGAAAGCGACGAAATAAGACATGGCGAAGACTCAGAATACGAAGACCGCGGCAGCAAAGCCCGGCAAGAATAAGAAGTTCAAGAAGCGCGAACGCAAAAATGTTCCATTCGGCCTCGTCTTCATTCAGGCCTCGTTCAACAACACCATCGTCACCATCACCGATCAGGTGGGCAACACGCTCAGCTGGAAGTCGTCCGGCTCGCTCGGCTTCCGCGGCTCCCGCAAGGGAACTCCGTTCGCCGCGCAGCAGGCCGCTGTCGGTGCGGCTAACGCAGCCCGCGACCACGGTGTCCGCTCGGTCGATGTGCGTGTTTCGGGTCCCGGTTCCGGCCGTGAATCCGCGATCCGCGCTCTCGCAACCGCAGGCATTGAGGTTCGCAGTATCCGCGACGTCACGCCAATGCCGCACAACGGCTGCCGTCCGCCCAAGCGTCGCCGCGTTTGACGTTATGGCGCTTTTGATGAAGCCCTCCTGCGAGCGTTGCAACACCGCACTCGCTGTCTATGGTGAGGCCTTCATCTGCAGTTACGAATGCACCTTCTGCGCTCCATGCGCACAAGCCATGCATCTCACCTGTCCCAATTGCAGCGGGGAACTGGTTTCCAGGCCCCGCCGCAAGTAGGACGAAACGATAACGGATCGTGACGAAGCGCCGCCAGCGTGTAAAGCGATCGACACCCGAAGTCAGGAGAACACGAAATGGCACGTTACACAGGACCCGTCTGCCGCCTCTGCCGCCGCGACGGCACCAAACTCTTCCTCAAGGGAGCCAAGTGCTTCTCCGAGAAATGCCCCGTTGAGAAACGCAACTTCCCCCCAGGCCAGCACGGCCAGTCCCGCAAGGCGAAGAAAGTTGTCGGTTACGGCCTGCAGCTCCGCGAGAAGCAGAAAGCCAAGCGCATCTACTTCACGCTCGAGACCCAGTTCCGCGCCTACTACCAGAAGGCATCGAACAAGACTGGTGTCACCGGCGAACTCCTGCTTCAGCAGCTGGAGACCCGCCTTGACAATGTCGCCTACCGCCTCGGTTTCGCTATGAGCCGTCGCCAGGCCCGTCAGGTCGTCCGCCACGGACACGTCAGCGTCAACGGCCGCAAGGTCAACATTCCGTCGTTCCAAGTCAAGGTTGGCGACGAGATCGCCCTCCGCGAAGGCTCCAAAACTCTGCCCGTCTTCGAAGAGTCGAAGAACTTTGCCGCAGGTCAGAACGCTCCAACCTGGATCGACATCAACCGCGACAACTTCTCCGGTAAGATCATGTCCCTGCCGAAGCGCGAAGACATTAACCTGCCCGTCAACGAGCAGCTCATCGTCGAACTTTACTCGAAATAAAACCACCCTTAATTCCGGTGTCCTTCCGAAGTCCGGACTTGAGTTGCTTGCCTCGACGACTTCGACACGTTTTTGCCGGGGGTGGGGTCAACCCTCACCTCCGGCCGCAACCCACAACCTAACCCGCAACAGAACCACCCGCCAGTTCGCAGAATGCATCGCGTCTAGGACGGATAAAGGAGAAACAAATGCTTTGGAGAGGTTTCCAAAAACCCAAGCGTCTCGCAGTCGACACCGAAACACTCACCGAGAAATACGGTAAGTTCTCCGCGCAGCCCTTTGAGCGCGGATTCGGCACCACCATCGGCAACGGCCTCCGCCGCACCCTGCTTTCGTCCATCGAAGGCGCCGCGGTCACCGCCGTTCGCATCGAAGGCGTGCTTCACGAGTTTCAGTCCATCACCGGTGTCGTCGAAGACGCAACCGACATCATCCTGAACCTCAAGCAGATTCCGTTCAAGCTCAACGGCGAAGGCCCCAAGGCCCTCTACCTCCGCTCCGATGCAGCCGGAGTCGTTACCTCCGGCATGATCGAAGCCGACGGCGACGTTGAGATCCTCGACAAGGACGTCTACATCTGCACCGTCAGCGAAGGTGGCAAGATCGACATGGAGATGCGTCTTAAGCGCGGCCGTGGCTACATCTCTGCCGACAAGAACTTCGACGGTGACCTCGGCCTCGGTTTCATCCCGGTCGACTCCGTGCACTCTCCGGTCCGCAAGGTCAACTATCTCGTCGAGGCCGCACGTCTTGGTCAGATCACCGACTACGACAAGCTCACTCTCGAGATCTGGACCAACGGCACCGTTGCTCCAGCCGATGCTCTCGGCCTTTCCGCCAAGCTTCTCAAGGATCACATGACCATCTTCATCAACTTTGAAGAGGAGATGGAAGCCGGTCACGATGGAGCAGGCGACGGCCCGGCACTGCGCAACGAGAATCTCAACCGCTCGGTCGAAGAGCTTGAGCTCTCCGTCCGCAGCTACAACTGCCTCAAGAATGCCAACATTGCCACCATTGGCGAGCTCATCCAGAAGACCGAAGCCGAGATGCTCAAGACCAAGAACTTCGGCCGCAAGTCCCTGAACGAGATCAAGGAAATCCTCGCGCAGATGGGCCTCTCTCTTGGCATGAAGATCGACGAGCACGGCAACCCGCAGCCCGGACCTACCTCCGTCCTGCCCGCCGCCACCCTCGCCGCCAGCTTCGGCAACTTCGACGACGAAGACGATGAGGACGAAGACGACGATCTCGAGCTCCCGAACGAGACCGAGAACTTCTAACACCTTAACGATGAGGAGCAGGGAAGGACATCTACCCTGCTCCTCGATTTACCAGCAACACACGTAATCCGATCGACACCAGGAAGGCCGATCCACGGCAGCAAAGCCGGATCGAAGGAGATTTCAAAATGCGTCACCGCAATGCAGGTTATAAACTAGGCCGCAACACCAGCCATCGCCGCGCCGTTCTGCGCAACCTCGTTACCTCGGTCATCCTCAACGACCGCATCGAAACCACCATCACCAAGTGCAAAGCCACCCGCCCCCTCATCGAAAAGATGATTACCCTCGGCAAGCAGGGCACTGTTCACGCACGTCGCCAGGCTGCGGCGTACCTCATGACGCCCGAGTCGGTCGATCGTCTCTTTGCAACCGTCGCTCCGCGCTACGGTGCACGCAATGGCGGATACCTCCGCATCACGCGCCTCGGAGCCCGCAAGGGTGACGCAGCCGAGATGGCTTACATCGAGCTTCTTGGAGCCGAGCACGAACTTAACGAGAAGGCCCAGAAGCGCGCCGAAGCCCGCACCAAGAAGCGCGAAGAACTCGCCAAGCAGATGGAGGAGCGTGGCGAAGGCGAAGCCGGCGACCCGAACGCCGAAGCATAAACTTCACTGATCAACAAAGAGGCGCACCCATCAAACGGTGCGCCTCATTCCTTAAGGCCTCCGCTCTTTAAAAATCGCGGATGGTTTCCGTCACCAATACCGCGAACTACCCGCTATGCACCATCACGCGGTTCTTACCGGCCCGCTTCGCAGCATATAAAGCCTCATCCGCCAGCTCTACCAGCTGATATCCATTCTCAAGCGACTCATTCATAGCCGCCATCCCTACGCTGATCGTCAGCGGCTCATTATCCCAATCCTCCGCCGCGACTCGCTGCATTACCCGTCGAGCCAGACCCATCGCGCTCTCTTCGCCGCTCTCCGGCAACAGCACCACAAACTCCTCACCACCATACCGCGCCGGCAAATCAGGCAAACGCACCGTCGTCCGCAGAATCGTTCCGAGCCGTCGCAACACTTCATCGCCCGCAGCATGTCCCCAACGGTCATTGATTGTCTTGAAGTTGTCCACGTCGATCAGCAGCACTGAAAGCTCTCGCTTCCGTCGCCGCGCCATCGAGAACTCCATCACCAGCCGTTCTTCAAACGATCTGCGATTGCGTAGCCCAGTCAGTTCATCCGTGACAGCTAGCTTGCGCAACTGATCGTTAGCCTCTTCGAGCTCCCGATGGTATCGCTCCAACTCAATCTGGTGCGCCACCTCTTCGGAGATATCAACCGCAACCCCAGCCAGCAACACATTCCCAGCCGAGTCATGACAAGGAAACTTAAACGACCGCAGCGAACTCACCGATCCATCAGAATTCCGAATATGCTCTTCGGTTTCCACCATCTTGCCGCCCGCCATTACCTCCAGGTCGTGCGTCCTTACTGATTTCGTCAGCTTACGCGACCACAACTGCTCATCGGTTCGACCAAGCCATGCATACTCGCTCACACCGAACCGTTGTGCAAAGGCGCGGTTATAAAATAACAGCCGCCCCGCAGCATCCTTGATGTAGCTCAAAAATGGGCTGGCGTTCATAAACGCCCGAAACAGTTCCTCGCTCACCCGGAGATTTGTCGCAACCCGATCTTTCTCCGCGGTCAATTCAGCAAACGCTCTACGCTGCACCATCGACTCTAACCGCACAGCCACCTGGCGTCCCAGCACCTCCAAAGCACTCGACTGCTCTGGCCCCAGAATTCTCGGTGCCATGTCCACTACGCAAAACGTCCCCATCGGCTCGCCGTCTGAAGTGAACAATCCAACACCCGCAAAAAAACGGATCGCAGGATCGCTCGTCACCAGGGGATTGTCAGAAAACCGTGTATCCATCAGTGCGTCCTTCACGAGAAACAGTTCTTTCTGCCGGATCGCATGCGCACAAAACGCGATCTCCCGGGGCGTCTCCCCCATCTTCAAG
The DNA here is from genome assembly GCA_035570955.1 of Edaphobacter sp. GTDB lineage: Bacteria > Acidobacteriota > Terriglobia > Terriglobales > Acidobacteriaceae > Edaphobacter. The sequence continues at coordinate 11,929 of DATMKY010000070.1, forward strand.
TGTTCCGACGCACGAAACCACTGATGTCGCTCATCAAGCAGCGTCACCAGGCCAACCGGAACTCCACAGATTGCAGCGGCAAGCTGCACCAGTTCTTCGCACTCAAGCTCTGGCTGGGAGTCCAGAAGTTCGCGGGTCCAAATCGCCCTCAAGCTAGCGGCTTCAGATTCTGTTCGACGCACGTTCATCCGTCACCGTAATGTAAAAACAAGAATAGTCGTCTGAAGTTGCATATTGCTAGGAGGATTTTCAATAGCTTACGAAGGTAACCTACACTTTCGTCCCTAACGTGGGATATGCCTCTAACCTGTTATGCCTCTGCATCTTTGGGTTATAGGTATCGGAAATCCGGAAGTAACCTGCCTTGCTCAGTCCCCCTCCGTGTTTTAAGCTGGAGCTAGCCATGTATGAAAACTTTAAAATAACCGATCGCTGGACCGGCGAAGAACTTCATTGCGAATGGAAAGGCACTGTCGTCGCCATTGCCACGCGCCATGCGGACGCAACCGATATCCGCTTTGCCGTCAATGGTCGACCCGTCTGGATCGCCATGCCCAATCTCGCATGGGTCGAGCAAAAGCGCCGAACCGGCTATGTCATCACCGACTATCTCGCCGCTCAGGCTGCCGGCCGCTATCTTCAGCACGCCATCCAATCCGGTTATGACAATGGCCGCGAGATGTACACCATGACCGTTGACGAGGTCCTGGAGCACGCTAACTCCGTCGTCAAGGAGGCAGGACGCACCGACTACCTCCCCAGCCTCCCCGTCATCAACCCCGATATCCGCCCCGAAGACGAGATGGGAATCCACCTTCCAGGCGAACCAGCGTAGTCCTCTGAGGATTGCCCATGTTCACCCGCCGTAGATTTCTAGTCATCCTCCCTGCCTTCGCGGCATCCGCCAGCGCGCAAAGCGGCTGGCACATCCGCAAAAAAAAACCTGCGCCCCCTCCACCCCCACTCGCGGTCTACATCGGCACCGATACCACCAAGGGCGTAGCCAAAGGCATTTATCAGTCGCACTTTGACACGACGACGGGCAAGCTTGCCCTCCCCGCTCTTGCGGCTGCTACCGCCCGCCCCTCGTTTCTTGCAGTCACTCCCGTAGGCATGGGTTCACGTTTCCTCTACGCCGTCAACGCCATCAACGATCCCGCTGCAACAGCCACCAGTTTCGCGATCGATCCAAAATCAGGAGCGCTTAGCCAACTCGGCCAAGTCACCTCATCAGGAGCGGGCCCTGCCTACATCTCCGTCGACGCCACCGGCCACTCCGCTTTTGTCGCCAACTACTTCGGTGGCACAGTTGCCTCTTACCGTATCCAACCCAACGGCGTTCTCAGTCAGCCGGTTGATCGCATCGATTTCAAAGACTCCAAAAAGTTCGGGGCCCTGGGTCCCAACTCTACGCGCCAGGACTCCCCGCACCCTCACTGCGTTACTATCTCACCCGACAACCGCTTTCTCCTGGTCTGCGATCTCGGTACCGACCAAATCACCGTCCTACAGATCCATCCTGAAACCGGCCAACTTTCAGACCCAAAGTCTTTCACCAACGATCACCCCGGTTCAGGACCTCGTCACCTAGCTTTTCATCCCAATAGCCGCTGGGTCTACGGCATCAACGAGATCGACTCGACGCTCGATCACTACCTCTGGACCGCCACCCGGTTCGCTGATAATCCCCAGGGCCTTTTGGTTAATACCAACACGCCGGTCAAAACCATCGCGCCGGACTTTCCTGCGGAGAAAAACACTGCAGCCGAGCTCGCTATCTCATCCGACGGTCTCTTCCTCTACGCCAGCAACCGTGGCGAAGATACACTCGTCGTCTTCTCGATTCGCACAAAAGACGGAAAGCTAGAGTTTCTCCAGCGTATCTCCTGTGGTGGCAAGGCCCCGCGCCATTTCACCATTGATCCCACCAATCAGTGGATTCTCTGCGGCAATCAGGACTCTGCGACTATCACCATCTTTCGCCGCGATGCCGCAACCGGAAAACTAGACGGTCCCAACCAGACCGTCCCGTTGGACTCCCCGCTTTACACCCTCTTCGTCTAAACTCCGGAAAATCCGAGTGCCAACACTAGCTCTTAGGCAACGTAGCCATATCGATCACGAACCGATACTTCACATCACCCTTCACCACGCGCTCATAAGCCTCCTCCAGCTTATCGGCGGAAGTCAGTTCAATCTCTGAAACAATCCCATGTTCAGCGCAGTAGTCCAGCATTCCCTGTGTCTCCGGCATCCCGCCAATCATCGACCCGGAGAATGACCGCCGGTTCGTAATAATCGAAAACGGAGAGATCGCCACGGGAGCTTCCGGCAGCCCGACGAGACACATCGTTCCATTCAGCCGCAGCAGATCAAGATATGGATTCACATCATGCGGAGCGGAAACGCAATCCAGGATAAAGTCGAAGCTTCCGCGATGCTTCGCCACAGCTCCGGCATCCCTGGTCACCACGACCTCATCGGCCCCCAGCTTTTGTGCGTCCGCGACCTTGCCCGCAGAGGTCGTAAACAGCACCACTTCAGCACCCATCGAGTGAGCGAACTTCAGGCCCATATGCCCCAGTCCACCCAGCCCCACAATTCCAACCTTCTTACCCTTCCCCACCTTCCAGAACTTCAGTGGCGAATAAGTTGTAATCCCCGCGCATAGCAGCGGAGCCACCGCCGCGAGATTCAACTTCGGCGAGATTGAGTGCACGTACCGCTCATCTACCACAATATTGTTCGAGTAGCCGCCAAACATCAGCTGCCCGTTGTAGTCGTAAGCGTTATAAGTCCCTACCATCCCCTTTTCGCAGTAAGCCTCTTCGCCCGCTTTGCAATTCGCGCAAATTCGGCACGAATCGACCATCACGCCAACGCCGGCAAGATCGCCTTCTTTGAACTTCTTCACTGCCGAACCCACCCCCGAGACATGGCCGACAATCTCATGCCCCGGCACCATCGGATAGATCGCATTCTTCCATTCATCCCTCACCTGATGAATATCCGAGTGGCAGATCCCGCAATAAGCAATTTCCACTACCACATCATTCGCCGCAGGGTCTCGCCTCTCAAAACGGAACGGCGCCAACGGGGCAACTTTATCATGGGCTGCAAATCCAAGCGACTTCATCATGCGGCTCCTTATTGTGTCGGCGGTTATTGAATCGTTCGTATTCTATTGAAAAGCTCAGAGCCTACTCGTCATAGTGCAGCAGGCTCAACACGTCGTAGCCCTGAAACTTTTGCCGCCCCTTCAGAAAATCCAGCTCAATCGCGAACCCTAACCCGGCAATCTCCCCACCAAGCTGCCGCACCAGCCGCACTGTAGCCTCCATCGTCCCACCCGTAGCCAGCAGGTCATCGACGATTACCACCCTTTGCCCCGGTTCGATCGCATCCATATGAATCTCCAGCGAATCTGTCCCATATTCCAGGTCGTAGGTCACCCGAGCCACCTTCGCTGGCAATTTCTTCGGTTTCCTCACGGGAACAAAACCTGCATTTAGCCGATAAGCCAACGCCGGTCCAAAAATAAACCCGCGCGCCTCGATCCCGAGCACCAGGTCGATCTCCTTGCCAATGTAGTACTGCGCGAAGGCATCGATCAGCGTCGCAAACCCAGCTTTATCCTTCAGTACAGTCGTGATGTCATAAAACAAAATTCCCGGCTTCGGAAAGTCCGGAACGGTCCGAATCAGCGTCTTCAAAGGCTCACAATTAATTGGCAGTGTCATCAGTTCTTACCAGGCTCCTTCAATCTCAAATGGCCCAAGCTTTGCGCCTTCGCTCTCAGCCAGCTCATCTTCCAAAACAGCATCCACGCGACTTCCGCGAGAACCCCTCCGTAACACAGCCTTCAGTTCTGCCAGATCCTCGGCACTGCCAGCCGCAACAACCTCCACATGCCCATCCTCGGTATTTCGAACCCATCCGCGCAGGCCAATCTCCGCCGCCTCCCGCTGTACAAACCAGCGAAAACCAACGCCCTGCACGCGCCCTTTTACGAGGTAGTGGCAAACCATCGAACTCCAGTCTCGCAGAGCCACCTGACCCGCGCAATACTCCAAACAAAAGAGGCAGAGCCAATCGACTCTGCCTCTCGTTTCATCCGGACTTACGCCCGGCTCATGTAAGCACCTTCGGCCGTATCCACGCGAATCTTCTCGCCCTCATTGATAAACGGAGGTACCTGCACCACCAGCCCGGTCTCGAGCTTCGCAGGCTTCGTCACTGAAGAAGCAGTTGCGGATTTGATTCCTGGCTCCGTTTCAACCACGGTCATTTCAACCACGTTCGGCAGCTCGATACCAACAGCCTTGCCGTCATGGAAGCTTACGCTGATAGACAAATTCGGTAGCAGATACTCCACCGCATCGCCCAACGTATCGCGCTTCAACATCGTCTGCTCAAAGTTCTCGTCCATGAAGTAATACTCGTCCCCATCGTTGTACAGGAACTCCATCTTCACTTCATCGACAATGACCCGCTCAATCGGGTCAGGCGAACGAAAACGCTCGACAAACATGGCACCGGTGCGAACATTACGAAGTTTAGCCTGGATGAACGCCCGAAGATTGCCCGGCGTTCGGTGCTCCACCGAAAACACCAGGTGAAGGTCGTCCTTGAACTTGATAATCATGCCCGGGCGCATCTGCGTTGCGGGAATCGCCATAAAAAACCCCTAATCTGTGCTGAATTCAGCTGGTTTTTGAGAATTAGTTCGCGAGCGCACAGGGATCCTGCACTTGGCTCGCAACCCTTCTATTGTAGCTCAGGAAGCAGCACTCTCGCTTCGCCAGAACGTCTGCCACAGCACTCACCCGCCCCCAAAAATCTTCTTGAAAAACCGTCCCACCGCACGAAACGGATTGCTTGAAGACCTGGCAGGTGCGGGCGGAGTCGCCGCTGCGGCAGAGATCTTGGGGGTGCCAGGAGTCGCCTCGGCAGAGGCCTTCGTCGCGGCCAAAGTATCCCCACCCTCGCCAGAGTTCAGCGCCGCTGTCACCTGAGTATGCACATCACCCGCAGAACTCTGCGGCACCGTCGCCGGCGTAAGCCCTGCACTTACTGCAGTCGGGAACGGATGCTGTTCTGCCGCGGTCTTTGCCCCGGTACCATTCGCATTCAACAGAGCATCCGCCACCGACACCGTCGGCTCCGGCGGACATCCACAAGCCGAGCTCTCGTGGTCCACAACCTCTTTCAGGCTTCCATGCTCGAACAGCACATGTTGCCCAGCCTTCAACTCATACGTCGCCTCGCCAAACTGATCTGCAACATTCAGCAACGGAGCCTTCGCGCCACGATTCTCCACGCACGTATCGCCATTCCGCGTTACTCGAAGCTGTAAATCCAGCGGCCCATCGCCACGCATCGTAAATCGCAGGTCCGGAGTCGTCACCACATCACGCGTCGTCGCCGGCATCTGTACCTCAATCGCCCCGCGATCGATCGCCAGCATCAGAGGAATCGTGTTCTCCACCACGGAGCCCGCCGTCACATGCAGCCCGGTCGTCGCGCACACTCGTAAGACTCCACCGCGTTTCAACTCAACCTCAGCCGTCTTATCACGTGCCGTCACGGTAGTATTTCCCACCAGCAACGCTCGTCCGCCACTCACCTCCAGCGCACCGGCAACTGTCGCATCCTGCACCCCAACCGATCCAATCGACTGTTGCTGCGCCTGCCCCATCTGCGTGGCAGACGCAAAAATCAAGAGCCCGAACATACCAATCTGCAGAAACCTCATCCCGCCCTCGACTAAATACGCAACGAACTCACAAGCAAGCCCAGCAACTTAATTCCCCCCGCCAGACAGCTCTCCACCCTATGTAATAATACGGCCTATGGATCAGACGTACGTGCAGTTTGGCTGTGGCATGTGCGCACCTGAATCATGGATCAACTTCGACGCTGGCCCTGCCTTCTGGCTGCAAAACCGTCTGCCGTTCCTCACGCCGCTCCTTATAAAACGCGGCTTCCCGCCTTATCCAAAAAATATCCGTTATGGCGACGTCATCAAGGGCCTTCCTATCGCACCACAATCAGCCGACGCCATCTACTGCTCTCACGTCCTCGAGCATCTTTCTCTCGACGAGTTCCGCACCACACTCCGCAACGTCTTCACTTACCTTCGCCCCGGGGGCACCTTCCGCTTTGTGCTCCCCGACCTCGAGCAGCTCATAGGTCTCTACACCGGTGACCCCACTCCCGCGGCCTGCTCTCGCTTTATGCAGGAGAGTTGGCTAGGTGAAGCTACAACACCACGCGGACTCAAAGCGATCCCCGCAGCCGTCTTCGGTCGCGCCCGCCACTTCTGGATGTGGGATTACAAAGGCATGGCTGAACAACTTACCGAAGCCGGCTTCACCGACATCCGCCGCGCTCAGATGGGCGACTCCTCCGACCCACGTTTCCATGAAGTCGAATCCGATTACCGCTGGAAAGATTGCCTCGGCGTCGACTGCAAACGCCCGATCTGAATCAGTCCCCCATTACGAACGCGGCGCTTTTGCCGCCGTAGTCGAAGGAGCTGGTTGTATTCCGAACACTTCGGAATCACCGTTATGCGACACTACATCTTCAAAAAATTCTCAATCAGCTTCTTCCCATCCTTTGTCAGCACGCTCTCCGGATGAAACTGCACACCCTCAATCGGCAGTTCGCGATGCCGCAGCGCCATAATTGTCTCGCCATCCGCCGTCCTCGCCGAAACCTCGAGCTCCTCCGGCAACCCATCCTCTAACACAATCAACGAGTGGTATCGCGTGCAAGTCATCCCCGAAGAAATCCCCGTAAAGATCGTCTTCCCATCATGCTCGACCTGGCTCGTTTTACCATGCATCAACTTCGAAGCCCTCACGACATTTGCGCCGAACGCAGCTCCAATCGCCTGATGCCCGAGACAAACCCCCAGTATCGGCACCCGCCGCTTCGCCTTCGCAAAATGCTTGATCAGCTCAATCGAAATCCCCGCATCCTGCGGGGTACAAGGCCCCGGCGAGATCACAATCCGCTCCGGCTGCAGAGCCTCGACCTCAGCCGGCGTCAGCTCATCATTGCGACGAACCACCATCTCCGCACCCAGCTCACCCATATACTGCACTAGGTTGTAAGTAAAGGAATCGTAGTTGTCGAGAACAAAGACCATAGCAAAATTCTACGCCCTCGATGAAATGTCGAGGGATGGAAGATGTTTTTCGAGTTTCTCGGCAGTTACATCAAGAAGACCCTTGAATGCGCCATTGAACGTCGCAGCGCGACGTGCGCTTCGCTCCAAGAGCAACGACGGCAGCCCGACACATAATGCCAAACAACCGACCATGGATATTGCCCAAAGAACCCATCGATTCGCAGCCCCCTTGGCCCTGTTGCGCCGTTCGTCAAACCTGTCGCGCCCTCTCAATCGCCCTAACTACCGCTCTCGCCTTATTCACCGACTCCACAAACTCTTTCTCCGGAATCGAATCCGCAACAATCCCCGCCCCCGCCTGAAAGTGCCCCCGCTCGCCATTCATATACAGCGTTCGAATTGCGATACAAGAATCAAGATTCCCGCTGAAGTCCGCATACAACACACTCCCGCCATAAACCCCACGGCGAGCCGGCTCCAACTCCTCGATAATCTCCATCGCTCGAATCTTCGGAGCCCCGCTCAGCGTCCCGGCCGGAAAACAAGCACGAAAAGCATCGATTGCATTCAACTCTGCGCGCAACTTCCCTTCAAGCGAGCTCACCATGTGCATCACATGGCTATACCGCTCCACCACCATCAGTTCCTTGACCTTCACCGACCCAAATTCACTCACCCGCCCAACATCATTCCGCCCAAGGTCGACCAACATCACATGCTCGGCGACCTCCTTTTCATCGTTGCGCATATCGTCCGCGAGAGCGCGATCCTCCGTCTCATCCGCACTCCGCGGCCGAGTCCCCGCAATCGGCCGATACTCCACATCCCGCCCATGTACCCGCACGAGCAACTCGGGCGAAGACCCCACGATATGTGCCGCCGTCTTCTTCTTCCTTCCCTCCCCATCCAAACCAAACCGCAAAAAATACATATAAGGCGAAGGATTCACAATCCGCAGCGCACGATAAATCTCAAAAGCATCCACTCCAGGTAGACAGTCGAACCGTTGCGACAGCACACATTGGAAGATATCTCCTGCAGCGATATACTCCTTTGTCTTCTCCACCGCCTTTAGAAATGCCGCCTTCGAAGTCCGCGACGAAACCTTCAGCTTTCCCAGCGTCTTCTTCTTTCTTCGAGCAGGCAACGCCCCGTCCAGCCTCTTCTCCAACGTATTTAACCGCTGCACCGCACGCGCATACGCACCCTCGCGTTTTTCCCGCGCCAGATCTGCAGTCACAACCAGGTGAATCTCTTTCTTCACATGGTCGAACGCCAGCACCTGATCGAAAAACATCAAACAGGCATCCGGCACCCCTAGCTCATCTTTGGCCAGTGAAGGCAGTCGCTCAATCTGACGCACCACGTCATAAGCAAAGAATCCCACAGCTCCAGCCGTAAACGGAGGCAATCCCGGTAATCGTGCTGGAGTATGCCCACCCAAAGCCTTTTTCAACTCCTCAAAGATGTTTCCTTCAAATTCAACCTCCCGCCGCCCCTCACGAACAGCGATTCGCGTACCCCGCGCCACGATCTTCTTGTAAGGCTGTACTCCAATAAACGTATATCGCCCCACGTGCTCGCCGCCCTCCACCGACTCCAGCAGAAAAGCCTCTGGCTCCTCAGCCGCAATCCGCAAAAAAGCCGACACAGGAGTCTCCAGATCCGCAGTGACCGTGCGATAAACGGGCACCAGGGAATGTTTGCGACTTAGCCTCAAAAAATCACGTTCCGAGGGGAGGGAATTGGATGCATTCAAAGGCATGGCACCTTCCATCATAACCCCCTCGAATAGAACATCTTCACGTCTCTTAACTGTTGACCCTCCGGTCAGAAAGAGGGTTAACCTACCCCATTCGTTCGATTGCCTATCGTCTGTCTACCAGCCTATACTCCTCACGTTTGGCCACAGACCGGTCTGGCTCAAGCTGTATCCTGCTTCCAGCAGTGGAGGCACACGATGGCCGGAGAATCGCTGATACCAGCACTAGAAAAAAGGGACCACAAAATGCAGACCCTCACCCTCGAGCAGGAAACAAACCCCTGGGAAGCCCAGGCTGCTCGATTCGACTTCGCCGCCTCAAAACTTAACCTCGATCAAGGCATCTGGAAGGTTCTCCGCTACCCTACTCGCGAAATCATCGTTCACATCCCCGTTGGGATGGATGACGGCTCCATCGAAGTCTTCACCGGCTACCGCGTCCAACACTCCATCGCCCGAGGCCCCGCCAAGGGCGGCATTCGTTACGGCCCGGACGTCTCTCTCGACGAAGTCCGCGCGCTCGCCTCGTGGATGACCTGGAAATGCGCCGTCGTCAACATCCCTTTCGGCGGAGCCAAGGGTGGGGTCATCTGCGACCCCAGAAAAATGTCCCAGGGCGAGCTCGAGCGGATGACGCGCCGCTACACCGCTGAACTCATCGAATTCATTGGTCCGGAAAAAGACGTTCCCGCGCCAGACATGAACACCAACGAACAGACGATGGCATGGATTATGGATACCTACTCCATGCACATGCGCCAGACTGTCAACGCTGTCGTCACCGGCAAGCCTATTAACCTCGGTGGCTCGCGTGGACGCAAGGAGGCCACCGGCCGCGGCGTATCCGTGGTCTGTGACCAGGCTATCAAGCATCTAGGCATGTCTATCGACGGTACCCGCGTTATCGTCCAGGGCTTCGGCAACGTCGGGTCCAACTCCGCCAAGCTCCTCCACGAAAAGGGCTACACCATCATCGGTATCGCGGAATACGATGGTGGCCTTTACAACACCAACGGCATCGACATCCCCGCCCTCATCCGGCACCGTGCGGAAGCAGGCACCATCAACGGTTTCCGCGAGGCCGAGGCAGCCGACAAACACGAGCTCCTCACCTACAAGTGCGACATCCTCATTCCCGCAGCAACTGAAAACGTCATCACCAGCCAGAACGCCGAGCGCATTCGCTGCCGCATCCTCTGCGAGGGCGCCAACGGTCCCACCACCACGATCGCCGACGAGATCCTGGGCGACAAACGCATCTTCATCATCCCCGATATTCTCGCCAACGCCGGTGGCGTCACCACTAGCTACTTCGAATGGGTCCAGGACCGCATGGGCTATTTCTGGACCGAAGCCGAGGTCAACCAGCGTCTCGACAACATCATGATCGAAAGCTTCACAGACGTCGTCACCTACGCTGCAACCCACAACGTCAACAACCGCATCGCGGCTTACATGCTCGCCATCGACCGCGTAGCCTACACCACCAAACAGCGTGGTATCTATGCCTGAGCGTAACTCCTCAGCCAAACAGCAAGAGAGGCAGCCTCGTGGGTGCCTCTTTCTCTTTGGACAACAGCAGTTTAGCAGGTAACCAATTGGTGTTATTGATCCTCCCCAGGGTGGATGCCACTCTGAACAGGTTGGACATTGGTCTTACGCATTCTGCCTAATTCAGTATTCTCGCGCCCTTGCCACTTCTTCCCCGGATTCGGGACATGGTGCAGATTCGAGGAGGTGCTTCCATGTCAAATATCCAAACGGGTTCCAGATTGAAAAGTCTGTTCCGTGGATTCGAAAAGGCACTTCTGATCGCACTGGCCTATTGCTTGACGCTGGTGACATCGGGCTGCGGGCCATCGGCCGCTGTTTCACTCAACACTCCGAACTCGCCAAATACGCCTCAGACCTCGCCGCAGCTGACGGTAAGCGCTTCAAGCCTGACCTTTGGCAGCATCACGGTTAACGCGGTCTCGACCCAATCCCTGACTCTGACATCGACCGGAACTTCACCTGTAACTCTGAGCTCCGCAACAATCAGTGGGTCCGGATTCACATTCGCTCAGACTTTTCCGGTAGTGTTGAATCCGTCACAATCTATAACCCTTCAAGTGCAGTTCCTGCCAACAACCACCGGGGCTCTCACCGGACAGCTAACGATCAACAGCGACTCAACGACCGGAAACCCTGCGATGGTGGCCCTGAGTGGCAGTGGTACAACGGTGTCGGGTCAGACTGGCCCTCAGTTGACGATCAGCACAGCTAGTTTGAACTTCGGCTCCATCAATGTGAACACACCAGCTACACAGTTTCTGACCCTGACGTCCATCGGAACTTCATCGGTAACGCTGAGCTCCGCGACGATCACTGGATCCGGCTTCACGATCGTTCAGACATTTCCAGTAGTGCTGAACCCGTCACAATCCCTTACCCTTCAGGTGCAGTTTCTGCCAGCTACCACCGGAGCTCTCACCGGACAGCTAACGATCAATAGCAACTCAACCACCGGAACCACTGCAGTAGTGGCCCTGAATGGTATCGGAACAACGGGATCGGGTTCTCAGACTAACCCCCAACTGACGGTAAGCGCTGCCAGTTTGAACTTCGGATCTGTCAACGTGAACACACCAGCCACTCAGCCTCTGACTCTGGCTTCGACCGGAACCTCACCGGTGACGGTCAACTCCGCAGCTTTTACCGGAACTGTCTTCACAACCAGCCAGACCTTCCCCGTAGTACTGAATCCTTCCCAGACCCTTACGTTCCAGGTTCAATTTGCGCCGACAACCGCAACCGCCTTTTCCGGTCAGCTCACGATCAACAGCAACTCAGCCACCGGAAACCCTGCCCTCGTTGCACTCAGTGGAACGGGAACGAATGTGCCAACCGCGCATGAGGTCGATCTAAGTTGGAATGCTCCGGCTAGCTCGCCTGATCCGGTTGCCGGATACAATATCTATCGCGCGACAGGTTCCGGTTCTCTCGTTCTCATCAACTCATCGCCCAACACAGCGTTGACGTACGTTGATAAAGCTGTCACCAGCGGGAGCACTTACAGTTATGTAGTAAAGTCAGCCGATCCTGCCGGTGTCGAGAGTGTTGCCTCAAACCAGGTCACAGTGACAATCCCAACCCCCTAAACCTATTCCACCGCGACCGTAACCTTCACTCTTGAAGTCACCACTGCACCTTGTGAAACTCCCAACACCCTGATCGTATAAACCCCCGGTTTCGTTCCTAAATCTGTACAAGCTCCACATCCGCTCAACGTAATCATTCCGCCGAGCGCAATCAAAGCTGTCAGCACTCCTCGAATCCGCCGTCGCTTCTCCGGCAAAAACATCACCACCAAAGCTGCAACCACGGTCCCCGCAAACGGGACACCCGCAGTCTGCGATCCAGCATCCGCAACCACACAGGAGCGCGGTCCCAGGGTGCTGAAACTCATTCTCGTTGCGCCACCGCCGGCAGGAATCGTCTCCGCCGCAAACGTACAAGTTGCCTCTGAAGGCAAATCGGCACAAGACAACTGTACCGGTTGCGCAAATCCCGTCTGCGAAGCCACAGTTACCTGCAACTCCGTCGTTCCTCCAACAGACACCTTCGTTGCCTCCGGCACAGAGACGCTGAATCCATCACTAACCACAATTACCCCGTTCACCGTCTCTGTCAAAACCGTTGAGGTACTCGCAGCCAAATTCGTATCCCCCGCGTAAGCTGCCGTTATCGTATGAGCCCCCACACTCAGCAAGGCCGTACTAAAACTAGCCGCCCCAGATCCAATCAGCGGCTCTATCCCCAGCACCACGCTCCCATCAAGAAAAGTAACCGAGCCCGAAGGCGCAATCGCAGAACCTGAAGCAACCACATTCGCGGTAAAAGTAACGCTTTGCCCGATCGATACACGATTCATATTCGAAGTCAGCATCGTCATCGTTTGCGCCTTCGTGGGCACAGCAGCGATAACCAATGTGACAGGCGCCGAAGTCGAAGGCAGATGCGTTAAGTCCCCTGAGTAGTTCGCGGTCATCACATGCGTTCCGACAGTAAATCCCGTCCCGGCACTCGCCGGACAACTCGCCGATCCAACTACTGGAATCGTGCAGATATTCGTCGTCCCATCAAAAAAACTAATCGTGCCGGTCAACGTCGATCCATCGCTTGGTGTGACCTTGGCTGTTCCATTTACCGGCAGTCCAAATGGAATCGTCAGCGGCGGCGCGATAGTTAGCACCGTCGTCGTCGGAACAGGCAATAAGCCGCTATTCAATAACACCGTCACTCCACCCGTATCCACCTCAGCAGGTATCGCTTGTGGCTGGGCAGCTGCGGGATTCGACAGCACCGCTCCGCCATTCGCAATTACGAGATCGGTAAATCCGTCGTTATTCAAATCTCCAGCTGAGATCGAATTAATTCCCATTCCCGCCATAAAATGTTGTTCCGCACCAAACCCGCGCGCACCCAGGTTGTACTGCAAGCTGACAACGTACCCGTCACTCATTACCAAGTCGGGCTTCCCATCGCCATTCACGTCCACAACGACCAACTCATAAAAATTCCGTGAAGGCGTCATTACCATCGGGGTCGTATACGTGCTGTTGCCCTTTCCATACCAGATATAGATAGCATTCGCCGCTATGGATGAAGGATGCGCATGATCTGCCGTGGCATTGTCATACGCAACAATCACATCGCCATACCCGTCCCCATCCAGATCCGCCGTCACCACAGCCGACTGCACCATTCCGGCCGCCTGCAACGCTCCGGGCAAATTCCTCACCTGAATCGCCTGCGAAGCCGCACCAGCAAAGAGTGCCGTGGGCGTCACCAGATCGGCAAAGCTCCCATCCCCTTTTCCATGCAGCATCAGAGCCTGTGCTGGCCCTACATTCACCACTTCATCCAATTGGCCCGAACCACTGAACGGTCCAAGATTCCCATTCAACGCAGGCGTGCCCGTCGCAAACGCCCGCGACCCAGACAACCCTCCATCCGTACTGCCCAACAGGATCGCCACACCCTCCGGCGAGTCCACTGCAACATCCATCACGCCGTCGTCATTGAAATCGCCAACTGCAAAACTCGTCCGCCCCGGGCCAACGTTATAAATCCCCAGCAAAGTCAGGCTCAAATTACTCTGCTCACTCAGCACACTTAGTCCCACTGGAGTTGCTGTATAAAAACGGTGTTCCCCCCCTACATCCATCGCCGCAACAAGATGCCCTCCCAATCCCATCGCAGCATTTACGCCAGCACTTCCGCCCTTCGGAGCACCGGTAAAACTCCCATCAGCATTCCCATGCAGGAATTCAATCTGTCCAGAAACTCCTTCAACCACAAGATCCAAGCGACCATCGCCATCCACGTCGTGGAGCAGCATACTTTGCACAGCACTCGAACCTGCATAAGCTCCCGCCGCAGTCAGCGAGCCATCCGCTGAACCCAAAAACACATCAGCCACGCCCCCCGAAGTCGTCTGAACTACCAGGTCCGTATGTCCGTCTCCATTCAAATCCGCCGCAACCATGGGGCCCGTGCCGCTCAACAGCTTCGTCGCCACAATCCGCAGCAGCATCGCACCATCCGTCGTCAGGGAGATGAGCGCGGAATTTGCTACATCCTCCACTAGCAAATTCATGTACCCCGAATCAGTTAGTTGAGCGCCTATTATGTACTGAAAGACCGGAACATTCGTTCCTACCGTTGCAAACGTTCCCAGTAGTTGCGTCGCAGCAAACGTCCCATCGCCGTTCCCCCTGGCGAGAAACACCATCCCTTTGCCCGACGTGCCCGATACCCAGGCCAGGTCGATCTTCCCATCATGGTCAAAATCCGCTGCCGCAATCACCGCTCCTGCCGTCGTAACCTTCTGCCCGGCCTGAAACGTTCCATCACCATTGCTTAGCAGAACGTGCGTTTTCGAAGCCGTTGCTGTCGCCCCAAAATCCGTGTAAATCAGGTCGGCATTGCCGTCCCCATTCAGATCTGCCGCGACAACTCCCACTGGCCAGCTTCCCGTCGCAACGACGCGAGGCTGATTATACGGTTGCGCCGCGGCGGCGATAGCAATCAGACTCAGAGTACTGAGGCTACCCAATTTCGGGATAAAGCTCTGCATCGGCATTGGTGAACGCCCTTTGGAAGGCCTCGTGCGGACCTTCCCCTCTTTATCGGCGTTCCTGGTAAAAAAAGCAGAAAACAAATGTCGTACGAAGGAGTTCAGGCCCGGAAAGCGCGTTGACTCAACGCTAGGGTTTAGGAGGCATAACAGGCATTCCACGAATGAGTTACGACCCGCCCCGATGTATCCACATCGTTACCGGGATTCCTGCAATGGGAATTGCGTAGCGGAAAATCCGATATCGGAAATCCCACCCGCTCCTTTTTCAACTACACCGCCCTCACTATGGCAGAATGCTAGTGTCGGCACCGCGCCCAACCACGCCCTCCGGCGCCACGAAAAACCCGGTCCATGAACCTGCCCAACTCCATCACGATGAGCCGTATTGCCGCTGTTCCGCTGCTCATCTGGATTCTTTCCCCGGTCTTTCCCTGGCAGGGTCCCGGCCACTACGGCGTACAGGAGGTCGTTGCCTCCGTTGTCTTTATCCTTGCCAGTATCACTGACGGCCTCGACGGTTACCTTGCCCGCCGCCGCCATCAGATCACTACGCTCGGCATGCTGCTCGATCCACTCGCTGACAAGCTGATGGTCACTGCCGCGTACATCATCCTTGTTGCCTACACTCCCAGCATCGTTAAGCCTTGGATTGCGGTGCTTGTTATCGGCCGTGAGTTTCTTGTTTCCGGGCTACGAAGCATTGCCGCCGCTGAAGGCTTCACGATTGAAGCCAGTGAGATCGGCAAGCTCAAAACCGTCATTCAGATCGTCTCTGTCGTTGCCGCCTTGCTCGCTCATCGTTGGGATTACTGGCTCTTCTTCCCTGGTTTCCACGGCGGCTTCATACTTGGCGTTCATTTCATTGCTGTTACGGCCATCTACTGGATGACGATTGTTTCAATCATTTCCGCGACCGATTACTTCATCGGCTTCTGGAAGAAGATCGATCACGCCTCAGACGATCGCCGAAAGCGTCGCAGCTTCGTTCTCAGCCGCAAACCCAAGGCCGCCGCCGAACACCCTTCCCAGATCTCCTGAAAGGCGAGAAGTGCAGTTTTTTTCCGACGTGGTGGGATGGTGTCTTTTCATGGAATTTCGCGGTTTCCACAAGGTAAAGGCTTCGTTCTCAGCGTGGTGATAAGGCAAATTGGTGCTCTCCGCTCGTCGCTTAGGTGCACTCTTCCTGCACTGAAAATTTGCCTCGATTTTGAAATTTATTTTCGGGCGCGAACTGGCTAAAGTTTCTCCCGGGGCTCTGTCATCTTCTCAGGGTCGAGAATCTCCGCAATCTGCTCCTCGCTGAGCAGCTTCTTCTCGCGGGCCAGTTCGACGATTGATCGTCCTGTCGCGACCGACTCCTTCACCAGTTCCGCTGCCTTTCCGTAGCCGATATAAGGATTCAGGGCCGTAGCCAAAGCAATCGTGCTACTTGCATAAAATGCCGCGCGCTCCCGGTTTACCGTAATTCCGCGAACGCAGTGTACATCGAGCTCCCTCAAGGTGTTCGTCAGAATCGTGATCGACTGCAACACATTGTGCGCCATGGTCGGCATCATCACATTCAGCTCAAGTTGTCCGGCCTGCACCGCCATCGCCACGGCTGCATCGTTCCCAACAACCTGAAACCCGACCATCGCGGTCAGCTCCGGAAGTACTGGATTCACCTTGCCTGGCATGATGCTTGATCCAGGCTGCAGACTCGGCAGATGAATCTCGTTGAAACCCGTGTTCGGCCCCGAGGAGAGCAGCCGCAGGTCATTCGAGATCCGTATCATTTCAAGCGCCAGGCTTCGAAGCGCACCTGAGACGTCCGCCATTGGCGCGCATGATTGCATAGCCCACCGGAGATCATAGGCCGGATGCACCTCCTGTCCGGAGATCTTCGCCAGCTTTGCCACTGCGTTCCGCCTATACTCCGGATGCGTGTTCAACCCCGTTCCCACTGCCGATCCACCCAACCCAAGCGAACGCAGCATCACCGCATTCCGTCGTATCGCCGCCGAAGCCTCTCTCACCGCCACCGCATACGCCGCAAACTCCTGCCCCAGCGTAATCGGCACTGCATCCTGCATATGGGTGCGCCCCGCCTTTAGCACATCGCGAAACTCCTCTGCCTTCGCGGCAAAGCTCCCTGCCAGTCCGTCGAGAACGGGATAAAGCTCTTCCAGCGCCAGCAGCGCACTCAACCGCATCGCAGTCGGAAACACATCGTTCGTCGATTGCCCGTAGTTCACATGGTCGTTCGGGTGAACCTTCTTGTAACTACCCAACTCCTCGCCCAAAAGCTGGTTCGCCCGGTTCGCAAGCACCTCATTCGTGTTCATGTGCAGGCTTACCCCCGCGCCCGCCTGAAACACATCCACCACGAAGTGCTCATGATGCTTGCCGCCGAGAACCTCCTCAGACGCTCGCACAATTGCATCTCCCTGCTCCTTCGAGATCAGCCCCAACTCCCGATTCACCTCTGCTGCCGCCAGCTTCACCATCCCGAGCGCTCGAATCAAAAACGAATTAGCCTTCATCCCGCTGATCGGAAAATTTTCCACTGCCCGCGCCGTCTGAGCTCCGTAAAGCGCCGTCGCAGGCACTTCCACATATCCGAGTGAGTCACTCTCTTTGCGGACCTGCGTCACAGCCACACTCCTTTCGCTTCACGTTTGGCGTCATGTCACCTTCGTGAGGTGAATCCTGCGGTACGGGCGGTTGCCCCGCGTGAGGCTGCCCTCTATCTTATTGCCATCAAGCACGAGTTGAATCTTCGCCCCGGAGTTGGTTGCCTCCAACGTGTGCTTCTCAGCATCGTATTTCCACTCCACCGTTCCCATGGCGATCTCTTTGCCGTCCACGGCCTTGCTTCCAGTGCCCAAAACCGATCTGCCTTACCCGCATCGTCGAAAAAAGATCGTTTGTCTTCCCAAACTGACCTGAAACGAATGCCTCGCTCCATCTTCTCCTAAGTTCTAATTCGAGTCCTTCAATCTGCACGACAACCATACTTCAAACGGCCTAAAATTGATGGTGACTATGGCCACCATCAAGCAATCCGACTTTATCCAGTCCGTCGCCGACGCCCTCCAGTACATCAGCTACTACCACCCTGAAGACTTCATTACCAATCTCACCCGCGCCTATGAGCTGGAGCAATCTCCCGCTGCTAAAGACGCGATGGCACAGATTCTTATCAACTCGCGCATGTGCGCCGAGGGCCACCGCCCCGTCTGCCAGGACACCGGCATCGTTACCGCCTTCGTCAAGATTGGCATGGAGACGCGGTGGGACAACGACGGCAAGCTGCTGATGACCGTGCAGCAGATGGTCGATGAGGGCGTTCGACGCGCCTATCTCCTTCCCGATAACAAGCTTCGTGCCAGCATTCTTGCTGACCCCGCATTTTCTCGCAAGAACACGGGCGACAACACTCCGTCTGTCGTCTCCGTCGAGATGGTTCCCGGCGGCGAGGTCGACGTTACTGTTGCGGCGAAAGGCGGGGGCTCTGAGGCCAAATCCAAGTTCGCGATGCTCAACCCGTCGGACTCGATTGTCGAGTGGGTGCTGAAGACTGTTCCCACAATGGGTGCGGGCTGGTGCCCTCCGGGCATGCTCGGTATCGGTATTGGCGGGACAGCCGAAAAAGCCATGATGATGGCCAAAGAATCATTGATGGACCCCATCGACATGCAGGAGCTCATCGTCCGCAAAGATGAAGGCCACAAGCTGAGCAAGATTGAAGAATTGCGTATCGAGCTTTACCACAAGATTAACCAGCTAGGCATCGGAGCCCAGGGGCTCGGTGGACTGACGACCGTTCTCGACATCAAGATTCTCGACTATCCCACGCATGCGGCGAACCTGCCGATTGCGATGATTCCGAACTGCGCCGCTACCCGCCACGCGCACGTTCATCTTGATGGCTCCGGCCCAGTCGCGCTCGATCCGCCGTCGCTTGAGGCATGGCCCGAGCTCACCTACGACGTCTCGAGCGCTCGCCGAGTCGATCTCGACACAATCACCCACGACGCCGTCAAAAACTGGCGTCCGGGCGAAGTCCTCCTTCTCTCCGGCAAATTCGTCACCGGCCGCGATGCAGCGCACAAGCGCATGACCGATATGCTCAGCCGTGGCGAAAAACTCCCCGTCGATCTGAAGGGACGATTTATTTACTATGTCGGTCCTGTTGATCCCGTTCGTGAAGAGGTTGTCGGTCCTGCGGGCCCCACTACCGCCACACGAATGGACAAGTTTACCCGCCAGATGCTCGAACAGACCGGCCTCTGGGGCATGATCGGCAAGGCCGAGCGAGGGCCTGCGGCTGTTGAAGCCATCCGCGACCACGAGGCTGTCTACCTGATGGCTGTAGGGGGCGCCGCCTACCTCGTCTCGAAAGCCATTAAGAACAGCAAGGTTCTGGCCTTCGAAGACCTCGGCATGGAAGCCATCTACGAGTTTGAAGTAAAGGACATGCCCGTAACGGTAGCTGTTGACTCGCGGGGAATCAGCGTCCACGACACGGGGCCCGCGGAGTGGAAAGCTCGTATCGCGGGCGATCTCGCGGGTGTTCCTATCCTGCAATGACGCAGGATTCAGGGCGTCGGCGAATTGAGAATCTGCGTTACCGGCAACGGCAATTCCTTGTCGGCATTCTTTAGCAGTAGGCTGACCTGCCACATCTGTGTGTCCGTCAGAACGTGTGAATAAGCAGGCATTCCGGAGAGACGAATTCCATTCGCAACCTTCCAGTAGGTCTCACCGGGCTCGTCATCGCTCACTCCTACGACCCCATGGCTGCCATGCTTCTTCCAAAGCTGCGGAGCCTCAGGAAACATATGCTTTGCGTATGGAACATCGTGCCCGGGAGTGCCATGACAACTCGCACACTGGGCGCGGTAGATATGCGCGCCAGATTCAAAGACATCTTCGCTGATGCCGAAGGGAGCGGTCTTGGACTCGCGATCAATTCGGGCGTTCAAGGGAAGTTTCACGACCTGTTTTTCGAAGGGAAGAGGCGAGTCCGCCACCGCAACTGGGAGGGGACCGAACTTGAGATAGGTAAAAAGGCTGATCGCAACTGCTGCGATACCGAGCAGAAAGCCAAGAAAGATCTTGCCGAATCCGCCACCGCTGCCTTTTTTCGCCATTTGGAGTCACTCCATGGAGGGTTTAGGCCGCGACAAACCGCGGCGGATGTTCTAATAAGAGGATAGCCCGTTGATCGTGACGGCAGCCCTCGAGTTCCACCATAGCAAAGCCAGGCTTGTGCAGGAGTAATCGTTGATGTTCGGTTTCAGATTGAACGTGAAGTGTGTCACAGGAGTGTTGCTGGCAGGATCGATCGCCAGCGGAGCAGTTGCCGTTCAGGCGCAGCAGCAGCAGACGACGCATCATACCCGCCGCGAGTCCAGCGCCAACCGGAAAGCCCGTATCGATAGAACTATCGCCGAAACCTACAGCCACCGCTACGAGGTCGCAGGCGGCGGCGGTTATCTTCGCTTCCAGTCTGGTGCTCCTCAGCGTAACAACGAGGTCACCTTCTTTATGACAGGTACCTATTTCCTGAATCCGAAGTTGGGTATCGTGGGCGACATTCGCGGCGGCTACGGCAATGCGAAGATCGGCAATACCGCATGTACTATCGTCGGATGCCAGCCCGTCTTCCTCGGGTTCAACCCGCAGATCTCCGAATACCCGTTTCTGGGGGGAGTGGCGTACCGTCTTTATGCCAAGGAAAAGATCGCCATCACGGCGACAGGCGAAGGCGGAGTTGCCCTTGGTAAATTCGATGGCGCTGCTAAGGCGCTTCCGTCAGCTGTTCTTGGTGTCTGGGAGTCCAGAACCAAACCGGCCTTCAGCCTCGGAGCCAACATCGACTACAACTTTTACCCCAACCTCGCTTTTCGTGTCTCACCGACCTACCTTGGAACGTTCTACCGCCGACCTGCGGCGGACGTAAACCACGGTCCGGATGGCACTATTCAAAACAACTTTGGCTTCAACATCGGAATCGTCTACCGCTTCGGCAAAATCCGATAATTAGTCACGTTCGAGCGAGCGGTCTTGATTTTTTCAAGACCGCTCCTCCTTTTAATCGACTACTTCAGCGCGTAAGAGATGCCCGTTACGAATTGCAGGCTGTTGTTCTTGTATCCGAAAGCTGGTTCGTGAAGATAGTTATCCACCAGATTCAGGTTCAGGCTGAATCGCCGATACGTCGGCAGTTGCAAACCTGCTGTAAAGATTGCGGAATAGGCGTTGGAGTCGTTCCACGCCGGAATAAATGTTCCGCTCTCCATGAAGAGGATTTTCGCGGGTAGGTTGCGGCGATAGAGTTCCGTAAAGCTGGAGCCTACCAGGTCCTTGCTTACAGTTGGTGGTTGGAAGTTCTGCCGTTCGTAGTGCACGTCTGCCTTCACATCGAACTGCTGCACCGGCGTCTTGACGAGCGTCCAGCCCAAACCAATTCCATAGATCTGTTGTAGATTGAGGCCCAGGGAATAATTGTGATCCCACGAAGCCCCAACCAGACCATAGAATCTTGGGGTGAAATACTTATCATGCTCTGCATCGGCATGGAAGATGCTAGTCTTAGTCACCGAAGCAAGGATGGGCGGGGTCGACGGGATAAAGGGTTGATTGATCTTCCCGTAAGTTTCCAGAACGTTGATCGTCGACCGAGTTCGCGGGGGGAGAAAATCCACGGTAGGAACCAGCCGTACCAGGTTGACGCCTGCGGTATAGGATTGGCCGGTCTGGGTGCCTTCGGCCAATGAGATTCCACCCGTGATTGCGCCGTTCCAGCCGTACCAGATCCCCGGATTTCCCGAAACTTCCTTGGAATAGATAGCGTTGTCGATGAGGTATGCCAGATTCTTCACCGGCACAACTTCGGGTGTACCGCCTGCAGTATCTCCAACCGTCACGGTGTTATCCGCGTAGGTCAGAGTGCCCGGATGCTTCTCTGTCCGGGTGATCTTCTCGTCCTTCTTCAGTACGACAAATTTACCGCCAGCATGGATCTCCTTGATCTTGTCTGCAGAAACCGTCACCTCTCCCACAATGTCGCTCTTGAACAGAAACGAATCACCGGTCGCTCGTTCGAGTGTTCCGGTTAGTTGATCACCGTTGTTGAATACAATCACGTCCGGGGCGGGCTTAGTCGCGTCCCCTTGGGCCCACGTTCTAACCGCCTGTTGAAAAATCACGCCCAAAATAAGGCTCAAAACAAGCAGCTTGTGCCACTTATCTGCTCTGTAGGTAGGGGGCGACACATGGTTGGCACTCATCCGTTAAAAATAGCGTAGGTCGGGACGGCCAAAATCCAGCCCTGCTTCAATTGTTCGTATCATTTGAAAATAATTGCGTCTCATCAGCATTAAATAAGCCTGCGAATCTGATCTAACTCCTGCTATTACAGCAGATAGATTCCTCAAGTCCGGTCTCGAGGAATACGTTCCTGAGATAAGAACGAAGATGTGAGTTCAGGTTGGAATCACCCTTTCGTAGCAGAGTTATCAGCGACTCTCCTAGTGGTGGAATGGTAGGCTTGAGGGTGGTTATGTCTGCTAAACCATCTCAATCCCGCATGATTCTGGCCGCGTGTGCCTTGCTTGCGACGATCAGTCCTTTTGCGCATGCGATAGAACACGTTACCTTAAAAAACGGGTTCGAGTTGGATTGCATTCGCCGTGAGGTCATAGGGGACAAGATCAGGCTTTACCTCGCCGGGAACGACACATCCGACGATTCCAATTATCTCGAAGTAGCGGCTGATTCCGTGATTCGGATCGATGCAATTGCCGACCTGCCTAAACAGCCAATCAAGCTCGATGTCCCGCTGAATAAGGCAACCGCGATTGCTCTCCCGACAAAGGAGGAGATGCAGGAGATGATCTCTCAAGCTGGTTCTGCTCACAATATCGATCAAGATTTGCTCGCCAGTGTCGTGCGTGCCGAGAGTGGGGGACAGGTAAGAGCGGTTTCGCGAGTTGGCGCCAAGGGCCTGATGCAATTGGTGCCTGAAACGGCAAACGCCATGGGGGTGAACGATGCCTTCAATCCTAACCAGAATATTGCTGGGGGCACAGCCTATCTGGATGCGCTGCTGACTCGTTATCACGATAATCTGTCGCTGGCTTTGGCCGCCTACAATGCGGGCCCGGGGGCAGTCGACAAGTATCACGGCATCCCTCCGTATCGCGAGACGCGAGAGTACGTTGCCCGCGTGATCCGTGAGTTCAACCGGCGAAAACAACAGGCTCTCGTCGCGCAGACGAAGTAGCCGCGCAACAAGCAACGAAAGAGTGCAATGAAGAAGCGTAATGCGGTTTTGTGGCTGGTCGTTGTTGTTGCGTTAGCCATCCTCGTGTTCTTGTTCCGCGACAGGGCGCACTTCGACTGGCGAATGTTTCTGCAGCAACTGCGCTTTGTGAGTATCGGCCATATCCTTTTTGGAATCGCCCTTATTTATGCGACCTATTGGTTGCGCGCTGTACGCTGGGCAGTCTTTGTGTCGCCGACAAAGAAAGTCCCTGCTTCATCCTTGATCGGCTCCCAGTTCATTGGATTCACTGCGGTCGCGTTGTTCGGACGCCTGGCGGATTTAACACGGCCCTACCTGGTTGCTCGACGTACCGGACTGTCCCTGAGTTCGCAGATCGCCGTGTACACGATTGAGCGCATGTTCGATCTTGGTGCCGCAGCCATCGTCTTTTCGTCGGCCCTGGCATTTACGCCGAAGAATCTGCCGCATCATGAAGTCTTCGTCAAAACTGGTTTGATAAGTATGGGAGCGACTTTGGCGATTGCCGTCTTTGCAGGGGCAGTAAGACTTGCAGGCGGTACCGTTGCCGCGATCGCGCGAAAAACAGTTGGACTGCTCTCAAAGCCTGCCGGCGAAAGCATTGCGGCAAAGATCGATGGATTCCGCGACGGCCTGAATGCGATTTCATCTTTTCGTGATTTTGCACTCGTCACGTTGTTGTCGTTAGCGATGTGGGGCATGATTGGCTTTGCCTATCTCGAAACGGCGCATGCCTTTGTCTCCACGCCCGAACTTTCGGGCCTCACATTTTCGAGAACGATGCTTTTGATGGCAGCCAGTATTGGAGGGTCTCTCGTACAGCTTCCGATCATCGGATGGTTTACGCAGATCGCAGTGACGGCTACAGCGATGCATACCCTCTATGGTGCGCCGATTGAAGCTGCTACTGCCTGCGGGGCGATGTTGTTAGTGGTGACCTTCCTGTGCATCATCCCTACGGGCTTTGCTTACTCGCAGAAAGAGCACGTGAGCTTGAAGCGTGTAACGCAGGAGAGCGAAGCTGCAGGCACTGGCGTAAGCGATGTTGGATAGTGGCGCCGAAAGAACCTGTATTGCGTGCGCTGCTAAAATCGAAGCATACCGATGAAGTGTCCCTACTGTGGTTTTACCCAGGATCGAGTTGTTGATTCCCGCGAAAGCAAAGAGGCCGACTCGATTCGTCGAAGACGCGAGTGTGAAGGTTGCAACAAGAGATTTACCACCTACGAGCGTATCGATGAAATTCCCTACATGGTCGTTAAGAAAGATGGGCGACGGGAGAAGTTTGACCGGCAGAAGGTTTTAAGTGGTCTTCTGCATGCCTGCGAAAAGCGGCCGGTTGCGGCAGGGAAGCTGGAAGAGATTGTCGATGAGACGGAAGCATTTGTGGTCGAGTCTCCGGAACGGGAGCGATCCACGAGTGAAGTCGGTGAGCTGATCATGAGCAGACTCAAGACGATTGACACGGTTGCCTATATTCGGTTCGCCAGCGTTTACCGTGACTTCAAAGACGTCAGCGAGTTCAAAGCGGAACTTGAAGAGTTGCTCGGCGGAAAAGATCCGAAGAAGAGGCGGTAGCCATGGCTGCTAAGAAGACCCACAAGATTACTTTGATTCCGGGCGATGGTATTGGACCGGAAGTCTCAGCTGCCGTTGTCAAAATTCTCGACGCGGCAGGCGCAGCGACTGGCGTCGACTTCGATTGGCATCGCTACGATGCGGGAGCGGATGCTTTTGAGAAAACCGGAGAATATATCCCGAAGGCACTTTATGAGTCCATTGAACAGAATCGTGTCGCTCTCAAGGGGCCAGTGACGACTCCAATCGGCGAAGGTTTCGCGTCGATCAACGTGACACTGAGACAGAGATTTGAGCTCTTCGCCAACTTCAGGCCGGTCAAAAATCTACCTGGGCTGAAGACTCGTTATCCCGGTCTCGACCTCATCGTCGTGCGTGAAAATATGGAGGATCTCTACGCCGGGCTCGAGCATATTGTGGTGCCGGGAGTGGTGCAGGCTCTCAAGATTATCACCGAGAAGGGTTCGACCCGCATCGCTCAGTTTGCTTTCGATTACGCAAGGAAGCATTCACGTAAGAAGGTTCATGCAATTCATAAGGCCAACATCATGAAGTTGTCGGATGGCCTCTTTCTACGATGCTGCCGTACAGTTGCGGAACGGTTTCCGGAGGTCGAATACAAAGAGCATATCGTCGACAACACCTGTATGCAGTTGGTGATGAATCCATACCAGTACGACATTCTTCTCACGGAAAACCTGTACGGCGACATCCTCAGCGATCTTTGCAGCGCATTTGTTGGGGGACTGGGTCTTGTCCCGGGTGCAAACCTCGGTGAGGAATGCGCAATCTTTGAGGCAGTTCATGGTTCCGCGCCTGATATTGCTGGCAAAGATATGGCCAATCCAACCGCTCTGCTGCAGAGCGCAGTACTGATGCTGCATCATATCAACGAAGGCGTGACGGCAGAACGCGTCCAGGTTGCGCTGGAACAGGTTTACACCGAAGGAAAGACTTTAACCCAGGATGTTGGTGGCACCGGCGGAACGAAGGCCTTTGCAAACGCGGTACTGCGAGCAATGGAAGCACCTGCTAGCCTTTCGTAGATATGACAAGATGGAGTGAGTTTTGTATGAAGCGAGTGTGTTCTTGGTTGCTTGCGGCATTAGTAGTGGGATTAATTTTTCCTCTGGGATGCAAATCGAATACTACCGAAAAACAAAATGGTGATGGAAGAAACTCAGCCGTGTCGGCAGCAGAGCCGGTCACGCCTCCGGATCCAGCGACTCTCGGGACGATCAACGGAATCGTGATCTTTTCCGGCAAGCCTCCCGCGCCGGTGAAGATCGACATGAGTCAGGACCCCGTTTGTTCGATGACGGGTGGCGATAACTTCGCCGAGCAATATGCTGTGCACAGCGGCAAGCTTGCCAATGTATTTATCTATCTCAAGAGCGGGCCACCCGCTGCGATGTCTGCTCTTGCGCCAAAGAATGTCACCCCCTCCGTCATGGACCAGGTTGGATGCAAATACGTGCCTCATGTGCTCGCGATTATGCGCGGCGAATCGGTTGAATTCACCAACTCCGATTCAACGATGCACAACATTCATACCTTGCCGAATGCAGAGGGAAGTTCCCCGATCGACATCTCGCAGGGAGCCAAAGGTACTCCGCAGACAAAGCAATTCAATCAGGCCGAGGCGATGATTCCAGTTCGGTGCAATAACCATCCGTGGATGAATGCATTTATCAACGTCTCCGCGACGCCGTTTTTTGCGCTGACTGGTGCTGACGGCAGCTTCACCATCGCTGGATTGCCTGCCGGGACCTATACGCTGGCAGCGGTTCACGAGAAACTTGGCGAGCAGACGATGACCGTAACGGTCGCGCCCAAATCAGTTGTCAAAACGGACTTTACCTTCAAAGCTCAGTGATATAAACAATTCACCGGAGGCACGATGAGCTTAGGCTTGGCAGTCCTAACCGAGACAATTCAACACACCACCGACTTCAGTTTCAACCTGGCTTTCGTGGTCAACCGCCTGCCGGTCTGGTTTCTGGTGTTTGCGTTGTTCCTGCCGCGGCTGGCAATGGTCGTGGCGTGGTTTCAGGGCGCATTGGTGCCGTTCCATCTGCAGGGAATCATCCCGCCCCTGTTCTGGCTGTTTTTGCCAAGGATTCTGGTGCTTTACCTGATTTATGTGGATCAGGGCCTGACTCTGTGGTTTGTGGTTCATCTTGTAGCCGCTCTGGTCGTTTGGAGTAGCGGAGGCCATCACATAAATCGCAGGCGACGCGGATATTGAGTTCTTTCCTGTTAACGGATGACGATGCCGCACAGGCGCGTTATTCTTAGAGGATATGGAACGACGCAGGGTTGGCATTCTTGGCGCGACCGGAATGGTCGGGCAGCGATTTATTCAACTACTCAATAATCACCCATGGTTTGAGATTGCGTGGCTGGCAGCCAGTGATCGTAGTGCCGGTAAGACCTATGCCGAGGCATGTCGTTGGAAGCTGGATACACCGCTGCCAAAGCGCATTGCGGCAATGATCCTGCAACCGAACGTGCCCGAAGGCTCGGCGATCGAGCTTCCCAAGATTATCTTTGCCGCGCTTGATGCTGATATCGCTCGTGAGCTCGAACCAAAGTTTGCTGCCGCCGGATGCGCGGTGATCTCGAATTCTTCTGCGTTTCGCATGGTTGAGGACGTCCCCTTGGTCATTCCTGAGGTCAATGCCGACCATCTTGCTTTGATCGAAACGCAGAGTTGGCGCAAAGAGAGTCGCGGCTACATTGTGACTAATCCAAACTGCAGTGCCATTGGCCTGGTTCTTGCGTTGAAGCCGCTTCACGAGCGGTTTGGAATTGAAAGTCTGTTCGTGAGCACGATGCAGGCGGTGAGCGGGGCCGGATACCCCGGTGTTGCGTCGCTCGATATCCTCGGAAACGTTGTGCCTTTCATCAAGAATGAAGAGGAGAAGCTGCAGGAAGAGGTGGGTAAACTGCTAGGCCGGATTACGGGTAAAGAGATTGAGCATCTGGATGCGAAGGTGAGTGCCCACTGCAATCGTGTGGCTGTTGAAGATGGCCACACCGAATGTGTGAGTGTGAAGTTCAAGAGCAACGTCGGCCGCGAACAGATTCTTGCGGCCTGGAGCGAGTTTCTGCCGTTGCAGGGACTGCATCTGCCGACAGCTCCTGAGCAACCGGTAGAGTTCGACGGCGCGGTTGACAGGCCGCAGCCTCGGCTAGACCGAATGCGCGGAAACGGTATGGCCGCAACTGTAGGCCGCCTGCGCGAATGCAATCTCCTGGACTGGAAGTTCGTTGTTTTGTCGCACAACACGATCCGCGGCGCTGCGGGTGCTGCAGTACTTAACGCGGAAGTTCTGGCGCTGCTGGGTAAATTAGACAAGCTTGGCCCATCGTTCAAGGAAGTGCCGACCAGGTCTGTGGCGGTGACAGTTTGAGTGCTGCGCGGGAAAAGTTAGTTGTCATGAAGTTCGGCGGCACCTCAGTCGAGGATGCCCAAGCCATGAAGCGGACCGCGGGAATTGTTCATGGAAGACGCGACCGTGGTCTTGAGACCGTTGTTGTCGTCTCTGCGATGGCAAAGGTCACTGATCTGCTGCTTTCAGCGGCATCGGCGGCAGGGCGGGGAGATAAGGCGGGAGCGCTCGCCATTGGCGCGCGGCTGCGGCACCGTCATATCGACACCGCGACGGCTCTGGTCGAATCCGAGCGGTTGACCCGATTGCAACCGCTGTTGCACCAGGAGTTCGACTCACTTGACGATCTTCTTCGTGGCATCGCTGCGGTCGGCGAACTTACCCCTCGCACCAACGACCTCGTCGTCAGCTTCGGTGAGAGGCTCTCCAGCAGAATGATCGCCGAGGCGTTCGATCAATTTGGACTGAACGGAGCTCACGTCGATGCCAGAAGCTGCATCATCACCGACGCAAATTACGGCAAGGCCATACCGCAGGAAGACATCATCGAAAGGAAGCTGCGGGAGATTGTTCTACCGTTGGTGGAAGGTGGTAAAACCCCTGTCCTCGGCGGCTTTATTGGTTCCACGTCAGAAGGCATCACAACGACTCTTGGCCGGGGTGGGAGCGACTTCACCGCCGCGCTGGTCGGTGGAGGAATGCACGCTGGGGCAATCGAGATCTGGACTGACGTGAACGGCATTATGACGACCGATCCGCGAATCTGCCCCGATGCGCTTCGAGTAAAGACGATCAGCTTCGAGGAAGCTGCCGAACTGGCATACTTTGGAGCGAAGGTGCTGCATCCGGCAACCATCCTTCCCGCTGTCCAGAAGAGCATTCCGGTTTGGGTTCTGAACTCACGCAATCCCGAGAACGAAGGCACTCAGATCACCGCAATGGCTGCAAAGTGCACGAGCCCATTCAAGAGCATCGCGGCTAAGAAGAAGCTGACTATCATCGATGTAGTCGCCAGCCGTATGTTGATGTCGCATGGGTACCTGAAGGCCGTCTTCGATGTCTTCGACAAATACAAGTGCGTGATCGATATGGTCTCCACCAGCGAGGTGAGTATCTCTGTCTCGGTCGACAGCAATCAGCAACTTCCCGAGATATGTGAAGAGCTCGCCAAGATTGCCGACGTCAAGATGGAAGGTCACAAGGCGCTTGTCTGCCTGGTGGGAGAAGACATTCGCGGCCATAACGGCATTGCGGCGCAGGTCTTCGGCGCGGTGAGGCACGTGAATGTGCGAATGATCTCGCAGGGCGCAAGTGAGATCAATATGAGCTTCATGATTGACGAAGAAGATGTGGAAGAAGCAGTGCGCAGTCTTCACGCGTACTTCTTCGCCGATCCTGATGAGAACGTCTTTGATGTCGCTAACCGCGTCCAGCTTAATAGTCAGGTTTAGAAAGGCAGACATGCGGATTCTTGTCTTGGGAATGGGGAAGACCGGCAAGTTGGTTGCCGAGGTTGCCGCCGAACGCGGACATGGAGTCAATGTACTTGACGCAAAGGAAAATGCCAGTGCCTCCGCGTTGACTCCGCCGTTCGTGGCGAGCTTCGATGTCATCATCGATTTCACCACGCCCGTAGCAGTCGTTCAAAATATGCGTGCCTGTCTTGCGACCGGGGCGAAGATGGTCATCGGAACAACAGGCTGGTACGACAAGCTCGCCGATATGCGCGGCCTCGCTGAGAGAAAACAGGCAGGCCTGCTCTACGGAACTAACTATTCCATCAGTGTTCAGGTGATGATGCAGCTTGCTGGAACTATGGCAAAGGCGTTGAAGGGCTACCAATTCTCGATCGAGGAGACGCATCACGTCAGCAAGCTCGATGCCCCCTCCGGAACCGCGATCAGTCTCGCCAAAGTTGTCGAAGCAGCTTCCGGGGCGAAAGTACCAATCGAGTCCAAGCGCGAGGGCGACGTGATGGGTCTGCACAAGCTCGAAGCGAGCGGCGCAGGGGATCGCCTCATCCTGACCCATGAATCTTTTACCCGCAGAGGATTTGCCGAAGGCGCCGTGCGAGCGGCCGAGTGGCTCTCCTCTCGGACTGGTTGCTACGCCTTCCAGGATGTTTACAGCGAGATGATTTAGAAGGAAGAGGAATCTATGAGCGTAATGGAAGCTGTCGCCCACAAAAAGTTTGCAAGCCTGACATTTGAAGAGAAGCTCGATCGTCTCGCCGAGGTCGCCGTGAAGATTGGACTCGGGCTTCGTGCCGGGCAGGAGTTGATTATGTCTGCTCCCATGGAGGCGCTTCCGCTCGCTCGCAGAATCACCGAGCATGCCTACAAAGTCGGTGCGCTTCTCGTGACGACCTTCTACTCCGACGATCCCAGTGTGCTCGCCCGGTTCCAATATGCTCAGGATGGCAGTTTCGACTACGCACCGACGTGGCTGCAGGATGGGATTGCTGCTGGTTTCCGAAGCGGAGCCGCACGACTTGCAATCGCCGGTGCAAATCCTGCGCTTCTTGCGAAACAGGATCCCGCAAAGGTCGCTCGCACGAACGTTGCAGCGTCCAAAGCAGGTAAACCGGCGATGGAACTGATCACACGCCACGAGATCAACTGGACCATCGTCGCTTGTGCGACTCCGGAATGGGCGAAGCTCGTCTTCCCAGGTGAACCGGAAAATGTTGCCGTCGCAAAGCTTTGGGATGCAATTTTCCTCTCATCGCGTATCGCGGTCGACGATCCGGTTCAGGAGTGGCACGATCACGGCGCGAAGCTCAAGCAGCGGATGGAGATGCTGAATGCGAAGCGCTTTCACGCCTTGCATTTCAAGGGGCCCGGAACGGATCTGACCGTTGGGTTGGCGGACAATCATCTTTGGGCCGCCGGCGGAACGACAGCAGGGAACGGGATCTTCTGCCAGCCGAACATTCCGACGGAAGAGTGCTTCACTACGCCGCACAAAGACCGTGTCGACGGTACGGTTCGCGCATCGAAGCCGCTCTCGCATCAAGGCACGCTCATCGAAAATATCGCGGTTCGCTTCGAAGCCGGCCGGATTGTTGAAGCGACCGCTACCGCCGGGGAAGACGTGCTCAATCGCCTGATCAGCACCGATGATGGAGCTCGCCGTCTGGGAGAAGTAGCTCTTGTGCCGCATTCCTCGCCGATAGCCCAAAGCGGAGTTCTCTTCTGGAACACATTGTTCGATGAGAATGCTGCCAGCCACATTGCACTGGGGCAGGCCTACTCCACCTGCATCATTGGCGGGGACAAGCTGGATACCGAACAGCTTGCGGCACTTGGCGCAAATAACAGCCTGATCCATGTGGACTGGATGATCGGCTCCGGCGAAATGGATGTGGACGGCGTCGCTGCAAACGGTACCGCTGAGCCTCTTATGCGAAAGGGCGAGTGGGTTTAAATCAACGGATTTGCTTCACTTTGCTGTCGGTTATGCTCGTTCCGAAGCCGCTTTAGAAGGCCTCGTCTGCCAATTTCTCCACAGGCCTTGTAAATTTGCTGGTTTTTCTTGGAAATTCGCGGTAAATTGAAGACCAATCGGACTACCGTTCGTATTCGCCCACAAGTTCTCAGAAAAAAATAGCTGCAAGGCAATCTGTTTTTGCAGGGACGAAGTACCTGATCCTCAGTTGGTGATTTCCTTCTGTTGTAGCAGCGTCGCATCTCTACAAATCAAGCTTTTCCAGGAGAACCTCGATGAATTCCGACCTTACGCAGGGCGTTTCACGCAGATCGTTTATGCGCATTCTCGGTGCCGCTTCGGCTGCGGCGACCTCACTTCCGGCTCTTGCACTCCAGCAGCCCGCTGCGCCGGCTGGACAACAGCGTGCCCGGCGCGGCATGTCCGATATGGGCGAGATGCGTCAACTTTCTCCGGACACGGTCATCATCAGCTCGAATGAGAATCCGCTAGGGCCGGCCCAATCTTCGATGACGGCGATCTGTGATACCGCGAAACTAGGCGGCCGTTATCACGGCGAAGAGACGATGAAGACTCTTACGGTCTTCAACGAGCAATTTGGCCTGAAACGCGGCTACGCGGGACTATTTCCAGGATCGGGTGGTCCGCTTGACCTGGCATTGATGTCCAACATTGGCCCCGACAAGCCGCTTGTCTACGGTGACCCAAGCTATGAGCAGGGTCCGCGGGCGGCTGAAACTATGGGCGCTCCAAAGTTTCCCGTGCCTTTGACCGCGACCTATGCGCATGACGTCAAGGCAATGCTGAAAGCGCATCCCTCACCGGGCGCGTATTACATTGTGAATCCCAATAACCCTACCGGAACGATGACTCCGAAGGCAGACATTGTCTGGCTGCTGGACAACAAACCGAAGGGTTCGGTTGTGATTGTGGATGAGGCCTATCACCATTTCTCGAACGATGAGTCGGTGATCGATCAGGTAGCGCTCGACAAGGACATCATCGTGCTGCGGACGTTCTCGAAGATCTACGGTATGGCAGGTCTTCGCGCTGGCTTTGCGGTTGCGCGGCCTGATCTGCTCGAGAAGTTCAGCACGGTTGCACGTCCGGCTCGCAGCCTCGCCAGCATCTCGATTACGAGCGCGGCAGGAGCGCGTGCCGGTCTGTTGGATAAGGACCTGGTGCCGCTGCGGAAGAAGATTAACTCCGATGTTCGGGCCGATACGCTGGAGTTCCTCACCAAACACGGCTACAAGATTATTCCGGGCTCGCAGGCCAACATGTTCATGGTGGATGTGAAACGTCCCGGGCGTGAGTTCCAGCAGGCAATGCTGAAGGAAAACGTGGCGATCGGCCGAACGTGGTCTGCGATGCCAAATTACGTACGTGTTACGGTCGGCACGAAGGATGAGATGGCGAAGTTCCAGACAGCCTTCGTAAAGTGTATGGACATGCCGCCTGGAACCGTAAATGGTGCCGCAGCGCTTCATCTCCCGGAATTCCATATTCCCACCGAGCTCTATCGTGGCTAATTAACCCTGAAAACGCGCGGGCCCCGGTTCGCCGGGGCCTTTTCGCATCTTGTTATCGAGATTCACCCCCGAAATCAACAATCCAGACGCGGTAAACTTAAACTCACTATGGAATTGATGGGCTGTGGAACAGCGCTGGTCACACCGTTCCGGCGGGATGGCGGCGTTGACGAACCTGCGCTTCATGCGTTGGTCAATTGGCAGATTGAGAGTGGGATCGATTTTCTGGTTCCCTGTGGAACGACAGGCGAGGCCTCGGCTCTGACGGAATCGGAGTGGTTGCGTGTCGTTGAAGTCGTCGTCTCGACGGCTTCTGGGCGAATCCCTGTCTTTGCTGGCTGCACCCACAATGCGACGCACGAGGCAGTCGCACGCGTAAAGAAACTCTCTCGCATCCACGGCTTGGCCGGCATTCTCACCGCAAATCCTTATTACAACCGTCCCGGACAAGAGGGACAATATCAGCACTTTCGTGCAATCGCCGAGGCCACCGATCTGCCGGTGCTGCTCTACAACATCCCGCCAAGAACCGGTGCCAACCTCGAGCCGGCGACTGTGCTCCGTCTTGCGGAGTTGAAGAACATGATCGGCATCAAGGAATCCAGCGGAAATATCGCTCAGATAACCGAACTTCTCACAACTGCTCCGCGCAACTTCAAAGTATTCGCTGGCGATGATGCCTTGGCACTACCGATACTCGCTCTGGGTGGTGCTGGCCTTATTTCGGTGGCCTCTAATGTGATTCCTCGTCAGATGACGCGTATGGTCCGAGCAGCTCTCGAGAACGATTGGCCCGACGCCCGGCGCATCAATCGCCAGTTTTATCGGCTTATGCAAGCTCACTTCTGGGAGCCGAGCCCCGCCCCGGTGAAAGCAGTTTTACAGATGATCGGTCGCGGCGAAGACGTGCTGCGCCTGCCGATGGTTCCTGTCTCTGACGCCACACGCCGCAGACTCGAGCGCATGATTGGCGAGCTCGGTATGTTGGCAGCACTGCCACCAACAAGGGAAGACCTAAGAATGTTTTAGCCACATTCCCAGCTAGATTTGCTTCGCGAGTTCAAACCGGTTTTCTTAACCCGGCTACAATTCCCTTATCTATGAACAGTCTCGAACAGCAGATAGAGCAGCATTTTGGCTCGGGCACAGCGGCAATCGGCAACGAACAGGCTTTTGCGGCCTTCCTAGAGCTTCGCAAGGCGCTGGAAGCCGGTGAACTGCGCTCAGCGGAGCCGGACCCTACGCTTCCGCTTGGCTGGCGCGTGAACGCATGGGTCAAGCGCGGCATTCTGCTGGGCTTTCGTATTGGGACCATGATGGAGATGGGAGGCGAGACCCTCCGTTTCATCGACAAGAATACTTATCCGGTCCGCCGTTTTGCGGTTGCTGACGGAGTGCGGGTTGTACCCGGTGGCGTTAGCGTCCGCAGCGGAGCTTACGTTGCCAAAGGTGTCGCGGTGATCCCACCGTCGTATATCAACGTAGGTGCTTATGTTGATGAAGGGACGATGGTCGATTCGCATGCACTTGTAGGCAGTTGCGCTCAGGTCGGCAAGCGGGTTCACCTCAGCGCATCGGCGCAGATTGGTGGCGTACTCGAACCAGTCAATGCAAGCCCGGTAATTATTGAAGACGACGCTCTGATTGGTGGCAACACGGGCGTCTACGAGGGAACTGTCGTACGGAAACGGGCAGTTCTGGCCGCCGGAACAGTTCTCACCCGTGGAACTCCGGTCTACGATCTCGTAAAAGGTGAGATTTACAAGGCGACGGCGGAGACTCCCTTGATCATTCCGGAAGGAGCCGTCGTTGTGCCCGGCTCGAGAACAGTGACAAAAGGCAAAGGTGCTGAATGGGGTTTGAGTCTCGCCGCGCCTGTCATCGTTAAATACCGCGATGAAAAAACTGAACTCTCCCTTGTCCTTGAAGATATTCTTCGTTGATTCGCAGCATATGAGCTGCAGATCAATGGCCTGCAAGCGGGGGAACGGCAGAGAACAAGCTGACCAGGCCTTCCGCGATTGTCGGGTGTGCAACGATGAGAGACCGAATTGCGGTATAGGGCAGATCGGCAGCCATAGCCAGTTGAACTGTCGGAAGAAGTTCGCCACCCCCAAAGCCAAATGCAGTAAAGCCAAGGATGCGGTCATTCTCTGAAATCAGGGTTTTCACGAACCCTCGTGTCTCAGATAAGGTGCGAGCCCGAAGATTACTGACCATCGGAAGCTTCGCGAGACGATAGGAAATGCCCTGTTTCTTCGCTTCGTACTCTCGCAGCCCGACGTGGGCCAACTCAGGGTCGATGAAGGTACACGACGGAACCTGCCGCCCTGCGGTGCTCCGGTGACCACCTGCAAGGTTGTCTCGCACGGTGCGAAAGTCATCGAACGAAATATGCGTAAAGAGGGGTGAACCCGCGCAATCCCCCATAGCCCAGACTCCCGGGGCGGTTGTCTCAAGCCGATCGTTGACCTTGATATGTCCGGATGAGGTTGTCTCGATGCCAACTGTCTCGAGTCCCATATTTTTCGTATTAGGGGTTCTGCCAGTGGCCACTAACAGATGAGAACCAGTTGCCGTCGTCTCACCGCCCGGCCCCGTAAGATGCACTGTGACGCTTTCGCCAGAGGTTCCCCCTACTCGTACGACCCCAACGTTTGTGAGAACTTCGATGCCGTCGTCGCGGAAAAGCTGTTCTATTGCTTCAATGACGTCGTAATCCTCGCGATGGGCCAGCGAGACGTTTCGTTCGATCACGGTAACGCGAGCGCCAAAGCGGCGCATGGCCTGTGCGAACTCCAATCCAATATATCCGCCGCCGAGAATGAGAAGATGCTCGGGCAGCACGGTAAGCTCGAGAGCCTCGATGTGAGTCATCGGGCCCGACTCAGCAAGCCCTGGGATTGGATCAATCGTGGCCTGAGAACCAGTGTCGATGAAAATTTTCTCGGCCTGCAGGGTACGTGTTCCGCCCTGGCGCAGCGCAACTTCAATCGTGTTTTCTCCAACAAAGCGGCCGAAACCCATCACAATCTCGGCGTGGCTCTTGGCAAAATTTGCGAGGTGCACCTGCAGATTGCCGTCTACCATCTTTTGTCTGCGCTCGTTCACTCCGGCCATATCGACGTGCCAGGCGCCGTAACCAATGCCAAACTCCCTGCCACGCTGAAAATAAGAGGCAACCTTGGCGCTATGAACGACATTCTTGCTGGGGAGGCAGGCTATGTTGGGGCAAGCTCCGCCGACTCGTTTGTCTTCGACGGCGATAACCCGTTGCCCCTGAGTCCCAAGGGTCCAGGCCATGTACTTACCCGCCTCGCCGCTGCCGATAATGATTGCGTCGAATCTCTCCGGCACTGCCATCGTGAGTCTCCTCCTGCGTAATTCCAGAAGATATGGATTTATCGCATACCTTTGATTCTCAAAGGATGAAAACTAACCCATATTTAATACGGAACCAACTTCTCCGAGAGTTTTTGCCCGCAAACAAATGGAAAAACCCGATGGTAAGCTTAAACGTTGATGGCACAAGATAAATTGAAGCTAATTCCGCTGGGTGGCCTGGGTGAGTTCGGTATGAACTGCATGGTCATCCGCTGGCAGGATGACATTATTGTCATTGATGCCGGGCTAATGTTCCCCGAAGAAGAACTGCTTGGCGTTGACATCGTCGTCCCTGATATCAGCTATCTAACCGAAAACCGAGAAAAGGTCCGCGCCATTCTTTTGACGCACGGGCACGAGGATCACATCGGCGGCCTCCCCTGGATTCTTTCTGAACTCAATGTGCCGGTCTACGGAACTGAGTTCACGCTGGCCCTGGCCGAAGGCAAGCTCGAAGAACACAATCTGCTCGAGGATGCAGACTTGATCGAAATGATTCCCGGAGGCCGCCTCACAATTGGCCCATTTTCGATCATGCCTATCCGTGTCACGCACTCGCTGGTTGATTGCGTTGCTCTTGCGATTCACACACCGGTTGGAGTCGTTCTCCACACTGGCGACTTCAAGATCGACCTATCCCCCCCGGATAATAAGCCGTTCGATCTCCACGCATTTGCGGAGCTTGGCAAGCAGGGGGTGCTGGCTCTGCTGCAGGATTCAACCAACGTAGATCGTAGTGGCTACACGCCAAGCGAGCGCGCGGTGCGTCCCAAGCTAGACGAAATTTTCGCTCAATCGAAAAAGAAACTCTTCTTTAGCTGTTTCTCTTCTTCGATTCACCGAATCCGCCTGGCAATGGAGCTTGCTCATGACCACGGACGCAAGGTTGCCATCATTGGCCGGTCGATGGACAACACAACAGAGATCGCGCAGGATTTGGGCTATCTCGACCCACCACCAGGACTCATCATCAACCCGGGACAGATGCGCGATACACCTGCCGACAAACTGCTGATTTTGATCAGCGGAACCCAGGGCGAACCGATGAGCGCTCTGAGCCGGGCCGCTGTCAACAATCACAAATTCGCCAAGATCGACACAGGCGATACGGTTCTGTTGAGTTCGCGCGTCATTCCCGGAAACGAAAAGGCGATCTACCGGATGATCGATCATCTAGAACGCCGCGATGCCGAGGTAATTTACGACGATGGCCACTCGGGCTTGATTCATGTCAGCGGACACGGAAGCCAGGAAGAACTGCGTCTGATGATCAACCTCGTCCGCCCAAAATTTTTCATTCCTATTCACGGCGATTACAGACATCTGAAGCGTCACGCCGAGCTCGCAAGCTCGATGGGGGTAACTGAAAAAGCGATTCTCCTCGAAGACGGCGATGTTTTGGAACTTGATCGTGAATCCGCAACAAGGGCAGGTAAAGTTACGGTCGGTCGGGTTTGTATCGACTCTGGGGGCGCCTCGACGGATGTTGTCGAAGATCTTGTAATCCGTGACCGCAAACATCTCAGCGAAGACGGAATTGTTCTTCCGATCATCCAGATCAATAAACGAACCGGTAGACTCGAAAACACCCCGGAGATCGTCATGCGCGGGACTGCCATTGCGGACGAGGCTTTGATTGCGGAAGCGCGGCAGGTCGTTCAGAGGACACTCGATGCCTCTTCCATCGAGGAAAAAGCCGACTATGGCGTGATCAAGGAGAAAATTCGTACGGACCTCAAGCGATACATCCAGAAGAGTACGAGCCGGAGACCCTTGATTATGCCGGTGATTCTCGAGATCTGATTCGCGCCCTTTTCTTTTCAAGCGTAGCTCTCGAAGGACCTCGTTTTTTCAAACGCTGAAGGTTGGGGCAAAAATTGTAGACCGCATAGCGAACGTGTACCACTGTTGGTTCACGATGGATGACGGCAACTGCAGGATTGATTACGCTTGGGGTACGGCAGACTGAAAGAATTACAGGGCCTTGGCCGCGGTCGAAATCCAGATGAGACCTTCACCATGAACATTTCATGCAACCTGGGTTTCTCTCGAATGCGCTTTGGAATCCATTCGATTGTTGCGCCCTTCGTAATATTTCTGGCTATGCCCGTTGGCCTGACACAACAGCCTGACGCAACGCCTCCAAAACGACCCAAGGTTGCGATCGTATTTGAAGGTGGCGGCGCGCTTGGGTTTGCTCATATCGGCGTCCTTGAGTGGATGGAGGAACACCACATTCCGATAGACTACGTCGCCGGAACCAGCATGGGTGGACTTGTCGGCGGGCTGTATGCCTCGGGAATGAGTCCGCAGGAGATCTCAAACTTCGTCGAAGGTATCAACTGGCCTGCGGTTTTGAGTGGCCAGCTACCATTTCCTGCGTTGAGCTACCGGAGGAAAGAAGACAGATTGGCCTTTCCTAACAGGCTCGAGTTTGGACTGAAACACGGATTTAGTATTCCCAACGGTCTCAATTCCGGCTCAGCTGTAGGACTCTTGCTTGATGAAAAGATGTTGCCGTATTACGAGCTGAGGAGCTTTGACGATCTGCCGATTCCGTTTCGTTGCGTCGCGACTGATATGACGACAGGCAAGGAACATGTATTTAAGGATGGTTCGCTGCCACAGGCCATGCGCGCGACGATGTCGATTCCCGGAGTCTTCGCGCCGGTAGAAAGTGGAGATTCCGTCTTCGCCGATGGAGGTGCAGTCAACAATCTTCCTGTCGATGTCGCACGAACGATGGGGCCCGACATTGTGATCGCAGTCTATCTGGATACAGGTCCCTTCAACAAGAAGGAATTGAATTCGTTAGTTGGAGTCGCCGGAAGAAACGTGTCACTTATGATTTCAGCGAACGAGTTGCAGAACATGAACGATGCGAACATCCTGTTGAAAGCAGACGTAAGCAAATATACTTCTGGCGACTTTGAAAAGAGCGCCGAGATTATTCCGCAAGGCGTCAAAGTTGCGGAGGAGCACGCCACAGAACTCAAAAAATATTCGGTAAGTGATTCAGAGTGGCGGGCCTATTTAACGCAACGCAATTCCCGCCGCAGAACAGAGGTGCCCGAACCTAAGTTTGTCGACGTCTATGGAATGCATGGCGTGCTCAAAACTGAGATCGCCAACGAATTCGCGCAGTACATCAACAAACCCATCGACACCCAGAAAATCGAAGGAAGTATCGCAGAGGTGCAAGGTGCAGGGCTTTATTCCAGCCTAAGTTACAGGCTCATCGATGAAAACGGACAGACTGGGCTGTTGGTTCGACCGCGTCTCAAAAACTACGGCCCTCCGTTCTTGAATTTTGGAGCCATTGTGTCCTCGAACGATTCGAATGATATCCAGCTCGGCCTCGGGGGAAGAGCCACCTTTTTTGGCCTGGTCGGCCCTGGTTCCGAGGTGCGTGCCGACGCATCGATAGGCCAGGTCGCTGGTATCAGCGGAGAGCTTTTCAAGCCGTTGATAGGCAAAAAGTTCTTTGTGGCCCCCCGTGCCTATTATGTTCACACCGCGTCGGCTTTTTTTTCCGGAAGTCAGCAACTGGCTCGATATACCGAGGAGAGAAATGGCTTCGGCGTTGACTTCGGCTACCAGTTCAGTCCCAAGGCCGAATTGCGAGCGGGAGAGGACTATCAATGGTTCGGAGAGAAGTTGACCGTCGGTACACCCATCGAGCAGGCCTTTCACATCACGCCGTTCGTAAGCAACGTCAATTTTCAGTATCTCGGACAGGATAGTGTCCAGGTTCCGACGCGTGGGACGGAGTTCATAACCAAATACACCTATTCGACACAACGGCCGAACAGTTCATTGGGATACTCGCAGTGGAACTCCTCACTCACACACTTCATTCCAGTCAAGAAGCGTGGCGTCATCTTCGGAAGCGGCTCAGGAGGCACGAGTTTCGGTGCAACAGATCTTGGACTGGCCGGATTTTCGTTAGGTGGCCCGCTAAGACTGAGTGCATATAGTCGTGGGGAACTCCTAGGCAACGACTATTTCCTCGCACAGACCGGCTATCTTCATGAGCTCATCCGCTTGAACCCCGTTATCGCCGATGCGATCTATGTCACGGGCTTTTATGAAATAGGCAAAGTCTGGGGTGGAGCACCGGGAACGCCAAATCTACCAAACGACTTTTCTGGAGCAATCGTAATTAAAAGCCTGATTGGTCCAATCTACGGCGGGGCAAGCGTAGGAGATAGCGATCATCGCAAATGGTTCTTCGGACTTGGCCGCATTTTCTGATGTGCCCCAATTAGGATGAATACCATCGATATCGTTCGAGAGCCGGTGATCGCAGAATGTTACAAATCAAACAACGAGCTGAGGTCGATTCTTGTGACAAACCGGCCTCGCCGGCGAGCCGGACTCGATCGCGAAAAACGATATTCGTTTTCATAGTAGCTTTGTTCGTGGTCGCATCTCTGATCGCGTGGCCCTTCACCAAAGCTCATTTGCAGGCGATAGCGATGTTGCAGCTTGCAAGCGGGCAGAAGGTCCCGTGGATCATTCGGAAGCTGGTTCTCGAGCCGGTTCGTTCTGAGGCGATCAACTTTCCTACCGTGAGTGGCATCGTCCATGGCCGGATCTATCTTCCTGAACATCATCCGAAAGCACCCGGTCTCATTGTCCTGCACGGAGTGCACCATCTTGGCGTCGACGAACCCCGGCTAGTCGGCTTCGCAAATGCGATGGCAAGTTGCGGTCTTCGCGTCCTGACCCCTGAACTGGCAGATATCAAGGACTATCACATCGATCTCAACTCAGTGAGCACGATTGGCGAATCCGCAAAGTGGTTCGCGGGCCAGACGGGGCGTCCGGTTGCAGTGATGGGCCTGAGTTTTAGTGGCGGGCTGGCTTTGGTCGCCGCAGCAAACACCGCTTACAGCCCGGATTTCAAATTCGTATTCGCAGTCGGCTCGCAGGATCAAATGGCGCACGTTGCAAACTTCTACCTCACTGGTAAGGAGCTTCGGCCCGACGGGACGACCGAAGAACTCAGACCGCACGAATACGGTTCTCTGGTCCTGGAATACGAACATTTGGAGGATTTTGTGTCTACCGCCGATGAAGAGGCGATTCGGCCTGTTCTGCGGGAACATCTCTATGAGAACAAAGTCGCGGAACAAGCGGCGGAATCAAAGCTCGATGACAGGCAAAGAGCAGAAGCGATAGCTCTGATGAACTCAGATAATCCTGAGACGAAGCAAAAGCTGGCGATATCTGATGTGAAGCACGCTCACGAGATGGAGGACCTTTCGCCCCACGGCAAACTGGTGACAATGACAACTCCGGTCTTTCTCCTCCACGGGCAGGCGGATAATATTATTCCAGCAGCCGAAACGCAGTGGATGGAAACCGAGATTCCGAGAACAATTTTGCAATCGGCTCTCGTCAGTCCGGTGCTCTCCCACGTCAATCTCGACGGAGCGAAACCGAACGCGGGGGATCTATGGCGGCTTGTTCATTTTTTTGCATTGGTACTGCACACAGCGGAGAGGAATTAGAACGATGAGTCAGTTCGTAACACTCGACGAAATTCGGGCGGCCAAGGAACGCATCAGCGGAGTCGCGGTGAGAACCCCGCTTTATCGATTGGAGCGTGCCCGCCTGCGTATGGGAGGCTTCCCCGAACCGGAATTTGATCTCTATATTAAGGCCGAGAGTGAACAGCCCATAGGCAGCTTCAAACTACGTGGTGCTTACAACATGGTCTCTCAACTTTCTCCCGAGGCACTGCGTCGCGGTGTCATCACTTATTCGAGTGGCAATCACGCTCAGGGCGTAGCTTATGCAGCTCGAGTGCTCGGTGCCAAGGCTGTCATCGTAATGCCGAGCAACGCCCCGGAAGTGAAGAAAGCGGCAACACGCGCGCTTGGAGCGGAGATCGTTGAAGTAGGCCCCGCATCCTCGGAGAGACGTTTAAAAGCCGAGGAGCTTGTCGCCACGCACGGTTATTCGATGATTCCGCCCTATGACGCCCCGCAGATCATCGCCGGACAAGCAACCTGCGGCCTCGAAATCGTAGAACAGTTGCCGGGAGTCGAACTCGTGGTCTCTCCAGTTAGCGGAGGCGGTCTACTGAGCGGCATCGCGACTGCGATAAAACTCGCGTCACGGGCAGGTCTCGCTGATTCTAACGTTCAGGTATGGGGGGCCGAGCCCGAGCTTGCCGCCGATGCGAAAGAGAGCTTCTACTCGAAGAAGCTCGTGGAATGGCCCGCCGAAAAAACCACCCGAACCATCGGTGACGGCCTACGCACTCAAAGTCTTGGCGTCCTCAACTTCCATCATGTCCTTCAATTTGTGGATGGCATCGTCACCGTTATGGAAGAAGAGATCCTCTCGGCCATGAGAGTGATTCTGCATGCGACGAAGCTCGTGCCGGAGCCAAGCGGGGCAGTCACGCTTGCCGCAACACTATTTCACTCGCATGAGTTGCCGAAAGCCAGAAAGGTTGTCGTCGTGTTGAGCGGAGGAAATCTGGAACCAGCTCTCCGCGAACAGCTCGACGTTCAGGTCGGCGCGTCCGGAGCTTAGTGAAGAGATTAGACTTGAGCGGTATCGGCTTTCCTGTAGTTTGATTTCACGTCTAAATTGAGCGGCTATGCAACTTTCTCGTTCATCACGTTCTTTGCTACCACTAATTCCCGCAGCATTGCTGCTGTTCAGTGCTGCCGACGCCCAGACAAAAGCTCAGAAGCAGGCACAAAACTACGACAGAGCAGCAAGAGCCACTGTCCTGCACGATGCCAATGTCTATGTCGCAGCCGACGCCGACGCACAAAAAGTATCGCTGGTCACTCCCGGCCACGAAGTGGTCGTCATGGAGCGGAATGGCCCATGGGCGAAGGTTTTTGCGAACACCGACATCAACGATGACGCGAACGAAGATGACGCCAACAAGCCTGAGTTCAGTGAAGACGCCAATGTCACTCCTGCATCTGGTTGGATTCGCGACAAAGGTATCGTAGGGCCTACAACATCGGGCGGCGATGCGATTCTCTATGGTGCAGCTGCAAACTTTGAAGACGAAGCCGAACACCCTCATGCACCGAAGGGAGCCGCAGGCGCAGCCCACCTACTCTATAAGCGTGTGGCCGAATACTATCCCGACTCGCCTCTCGCAGCGGAAGCGGCATGGCGGGCAGCGGATATCCGGTGGCAACTTGAAAGGCTGGACTCCAGCACATTGCCGAGTGCCAAAGAGCAGGAAGCTTATCTCCGCCCTCAGCTCTATGAAGGCGAAATGAAGAAGGTAATGAAAAATTATCCGGGCAGCAAATTCGCCGCGCTTGCTGCGTACGATCTTCTGGATAACAAACTCTGTGGCGACTGGCAGGGGCTGCCAAAATGTCCCGAGATGGAAACAAACCTCTACCTTAAATATGCCCAGCAATATCCCGACGGTCCGAAGGCACCGGAAGCGCTCTACAACGCCGTCTATCGACAGGGCGTGATCGTAACAATGTACAACGTTCAGGAAGATCGCAAACGATCCCAGGCCGCCGCACAAAGAACGCAAACCCTGGCACAGGAATTGAAAGACAAATACCCTAAATCCGATTTTGCGGCGCGGGGCAGCAGCGTAGCCTTTCGTGTGGCGCAGGGCATACCAATCTATGGCAGCGACCGGGATTAGACCGTTGCAGGTATCTTCTGCGAGTCGACCGCTCCTGCAAATTCACCGATTACACACATCCTGACCCTTTAGGATGATGTTATGTCGATTCTTCAGATAATCATTCTTGCCATCGTGCAGGGCCTCGCTGAATTACTGCCCGTCTCCAGCTCGGCACACGTCGTTGTTGCCGAAAAGCTGATGAGACTGGATGCTTCTTCTCCGCAGATGACGCTCCTGCTGGTGATGCTCCACACTGGCACCATGTTTGCTGTCATTGTTTACTTCTGGAATCAATGGAAAAAAACTTATTTCTCCAGCGGCGACGCATTCAAGAGATTTCTGATTCGTCTGGTTTGGGCTTCTGTGCTGACGCTCCTTATTGGAGGAGCAGTCAAAATCGGGATCGAGAAGACCTTGTTCAAAGGCTCTCCCAAAGCCGAAATCGAAGACCTTTTTGGCCGGCTCGATCTCATAGCTCCTGCGTTGGCTGCAGCTGGTCTACTAATCCTCTATGCCGGTCTTACGGAGAAGCGACGCATCGGCAATCAGCCGGCAGTCTATGGAGACAGCGTAACCATGCGCCAGGCAGGCTGGATCGGCGCAATCCAGGGATTTTGCCTTCCGTTCCGGGGATTCTCACGCTCAGGA
This sequence comes from Edaphobacter sp., assembly GCA_035570955.1. Classification (GTDB taxonomy): domain Bacteria; phylum Acidobacteriota; class Terriglobia; order Terriglobales; family Acidobacteriaceae; genus Edaphobacter. The sequence goes on from DATMKY010000070.1 coordinate 56,863, forward strand.
GCAACCATCTCCACTGGCATGTTGACTGGTACCAGCAAAGAGCGGGCGGAACGATTTAGCTTTGCACTGGCTGTGGTGCTTACCCCTCCTGCTGTCGGACGGGAACTCCTGAGATTGCTGAAGGCATCGCACGAGGCGACCGCGTCCGGTAAACCGATCGATCTGCACGAAAGCATCCTCGCGGGCATCCTTGGAGCTTTCTTCGCTTTTCTAGGGGGACTGGTCGCTCTCAGATGGCTCAGCAATTGGCTCGAAAAGGGTCGCTGGTACCTTTTTGGAATTTATTGTCTGTTAGCTTCAGTCGTAGTCTTCGGTCTGTATCGCGCCGGGTATTAAAAGCAAAGCCACCGGATGCATCAAATCATCCAGTGGCTGTTTTTCGGCGTATCAAAAAGTTACTTTCCTGCCAACGCATCCCGATGGCTGCGCACGTAATCGTGGGCGGTCAGGATATGCGCTTGCTGTTCTGCTATTAATTGACGTACAGGCAGAGGAAGATTCTGATCCAGAACATCCGCATAGGCGTTCTTGGCCTCATCTTCACCCCTTTCTGCGGTCGCCAACAAGGTGTGGTCTCCCCCACCAAGCTTCGCCTTCAAATCTCCCCATGCACGGTTAAGAGCGCCTGCGGTCGTCCCCGATTCCTTGATGTCATGCACGCCATTCTGATGAAGAACCTCTTCGAGGTCCCCTCGAAACTGAGCACGCTTCAAAGACTCCGCCAGAAAGTAACGTTTGAGCGTCTCGTCTTTTAAATGTTCGCCAATATCGGCAAACCCCTTCTGGCTGTCCAAAAGAGTGCTGATGAGTTCGTTCAATGCGAGCTGCATCTCATGCTGCCTGCCTGAATCTGTCGCCATAAATTAACCTCGGGGTTTAGGTAAAAGGAAGAAAGGAATACGGTTGGAACAGGGTCCGCCGACTGTGCGCGATTCTCCTCCGCCGGCGGCAAGCAGGAGAAATCGCGAAAACCCTGCGCCCCTGCCAACCGATAACAAGGGCCGCTGGCGCCTTCTCCAGCGGCGATTCTAAATACATAGATGCGAGGAACATCTCGAGGTTTGTATCCGGATACCCCATAGCGACTTTACCCATTCGGCCAGGATTCTCTCTGGGATAATCAAAGTTGCTCTGGAGGTTTGCTGACTTTGTTTGCATCACTTTGCGCGGATCGGTTCGTCGCGCTGTGACAAACGAAAGCGCGCTCTCCCCTCTCATAAAGGCCTCCCAATGAAAACCATACGACTCGTCTCCACCCCGACGCGCAATCGCCGCCTGAATGAGATCATCGGAATGGTCGTGTTGGTGGCTGCTGTTCTGCTACTGCTTGCACTGGCCAGCTACACTCCATCCGATCCTTCCTTCAATACCGTTGGGCACTACGTTACCGGTCGCCCCGCACACAACTGGACCGGCATCATCGGAGCTTATGTCGCTGACGTCATGTTGCAGTTGGTCGGGGTAGCGGCATTCTTCCTACCGCTCGTACTGGCCAGACTGGGAATCTGTTGGATGCGCTCACGGCCTGCCGGTTCACCAACGGCAAAGACGATCGGCCTTGGCATGTGGATTGTCTTTGCGCCGGCCGCAATAGCCTTACTGCCCGGCTCAATGCTATGGCGCCACACTCTCCCCTTGGAAGGAACAGAAGGCCGTCTTCTCGCCGATTTCGCAATCCACTATGTCAATCTGCCGGGAGCAGTAATTCTTCTCGCGCTCTCGGTCGCCATATCCCTTTATTTGACAACTACCTTCACCTTCAACACTGCACGTGAATGGGCAACTGCCCGGTTTGGCTTCTTGCAGAGGTTATGGGAATGGTGGAGTGTTCGTCGTCATAACCGGCAAAGCTCTCAAATACCCGCAGAGCCATCGTATGGAAGCAAGCGGGAGCAGGCCGAAGCCAGGGCACGGCGTGAGCGCGAGCTTGCTGAACAAGCCGAGCGAAAGAAACTCCAAGCCGAATCCTCAATCTTGCACAGTCTCTTCGGCTGGTTGTCGAGAAAGAAGCGCGTTGAGCCCATCCAAGCCCCCCCCGATAGTGTCATATCGCCGCCGCCCCAGACCTCGATGTGGCAGGGAATGCCGCGTACGCTAGTTGATGCGCCTCCTGTGACTCCCTACAGCACCGCCGCCGCTGCTGCGGCTCCATTTGCCGACGCACTGGCAAAGGTGGCTGCTCCCCGGCACTTAGAGTCAGATTCCGTCGATCATGGTTTCAATATCCTCGACGCGGAAAAAGAAGATTCGTCACAGAAAATCCCGACCTCCGCAAGAACGGCAAAGAAGGGAATTGAACAGGCTGCTCCCATTCCTGCCGCTGCTCCGACTCCCTCGTCCGATGGAATCTCTTTCGGCCGTCGCGCCGACGCCGATATCAAACCCGTAACGATCGTCCCCAAAAGCGTTCGCGGTTACAAACTTCCGGCGTCGTCTCTCCTCTATCGCAGCGAGGAACATTCTGTCGTCCGCGAAGAGGCGCTCCGCGAAGAAGCACGCGTTCTCGTCGAGAAATCAGCGGAATTTGGTGTGGACGGCCAGGTAACTCAGATCAATCCTGGCCCTGTTGTGACAACCTTCGAGTTCAAGCCTGAAGCGGGAGTCAAGGTTGCACGTATTACAGGGCTCGCCGACGATCTCTGCCTCGCAATGGCTGCCGAATCAATTCTCATCGAGCGAATGCCTGGCAAGAGTACCGTCGGTATTCAAGTCCCGAACAGTGAGCGTGAGACCATCTGGCTTCGCGACGTTGTCGAGTGCGAGAGCTTCGCCCAATCCAAGAGCCGTCTCGCTATCGCTCTCGGTAAAGACATTAATGGCCGCATCGTCACTGCCGATCTCGCCAGTATGCCGCACGTTTTGATCGCTGGTTCAACAGGTTCAGGAAAATCAGTCGCCATCAATGCCATGATCATGAGTGTTCTCTTCAAGAGCACGCCGGAACAAGTGCGCATGATCCTCGTTGACCCCAAGCGGGTTGAACTTGGAATGTACGAAGGCATTCCTCATCTTTTCACCCCTATCATCACTGAAGCGAAACTCGCAGCCAACGCTCTCCGCAACGCAGTTCGCGAGATGGAGCGGCGCCTCAAACTTCTCGCAGCCAACCACGTCCGTAATATCGACCAGTTCAACAAACTTTTTGACCATGGAAGCGAGTACCTCTTCGAAGACGTCAATCAGGAGCCGCTGCCATACATCATCATCATCATCGATGAGTTAGCTGATCTCATGATGCTCGACCGCGCTAACGTTGAGGAATCCATCACCCGCCTCGCTCAGATGGCTCGCGCCGTTGGTATTCACCTAGTCCTTGCCACGCAACGGCCTTCCGTCGACGTCATCACCGGCCTCATCAAGGCGAACGTTCCCACTCGTATGAGCTTCCGCCTTGCCACCCGCGTCGACTCACGCACCATCATTGACTCAAACGGTGCAGAAAGCCTTCTCGGGCGCGGGGACATGCTCTACCTGCCACCCGGCACCAGCCGTGTACAACGTGTTCACGCCCCCTTCGTCACTGAAAAAGAGATCTCCGAGGTAGTCAAGTTCTGGAAGGCGCAGGGCGAAGCGGAATACGTCCACGGCTTCCTCGAAGGCCCGAAAGAAGACAATGTCAAAGAAAACGAAGGCGGTGGAGAAGAGGGGGACAACAACGACCCCATGTACGACGATGCCGTTCGCCTCGTCTTCGAGTTCGGCAAAGCCAGTACCTCGTTGCTCCAGCGCCGTCTGCGCATAGGCTACGGACGCGCCGCCCACCTCATCGACATGATGTACAACGATGGTCTCGTCGGCCCGGCCGATGGATCGAAGCCGCGTGAGCTCCTCAAATCTCCAAACTGGATTAACGAAGTAGATGCGGCGCTCCGTTAGCCTGGAGGCCGGTGGTGCACTGTCTTCGAAGATCGAATTGCAACAATGGCGAGAAGGAAAATAACCGCGAGTAGAACGATCCAAAGCAGATGAGGATGCCGCTCGGTGAACGGTCTCGTATCAGGTCTCTCGCGATAATTTGGGTTTGATTGCTCAGGCCCCAGTTGTGAGGTTTTCTTCGCATTCGAAGGTATGAAGAGTTTCGCGTAGTCGTATTGCGGAGCAGTGAGCGTGGAGTCGCCGTAATAAAGTGTCATGGGCTGCGAGTTGGGCACATCGAAACAGATTCTTCGCTGACGCATCTCAAGGCGCACAGCCGCTATAGGCAGCGGTTTGTCGTCCCCATTATCCACCGCAACCTCAACCGTCGCCTTGCTCTGCATGTTCGAGCCAAGAATCGCAGGGACACTCAGTTCTTCCTGGCGGATCTCGCGTCCGGCCTGCGTGAGATGAACTCGAAGGATGGTTCCGGCCATGGTCTCACTCGCAATGTTGGAACCACCTAAAGGTCGATCCGTGACTCGAATATCGCGACTGAAGTTCGACTTGAAACTTGGAGCCAGATCGAATGAGATTCGTTCCACTGGAACGCGTTCCGGTAACGAAAAGCTGGCGATGCTTTGCCGTCCCCGCTGCTCAATAGCGTTTGATGTAGCCGCAGTCACATAGAGCGTCTGAGCTTCCCTGCTGGGAGGAACGGTAACGCCTTGAACAATCTCAGGCCTCCAATTCGACTCTCGCTCACCCGCAGCCGGCGAGATAGAAAGCTCGATATGCAGATAAGGAAGGTTCGTCTCCTGCAGATGAACCGTTGTATTACGTGAAAGATGCTGCGAGGTTAGATCGAACAAAGTGAACTCTCCCAGCTTCGTCTGGTTCGAATACTGTGGGTCGCGAGTTCCTGAGACCTTCGCCGTAGCGAGAAAATTTTTCGCCGTAAGATCAAGTGTGATCTCCGTATAAGGACGATCAGGCATCTCGACATCAAAAGAGATATCCCGCCCGCGCAGGCCTAAATTACGGACATTCGCAGTCTCGCTTTCCGGTTGCAAGGCCTGACTGAGAGTAATCGCATACGGAATCTCCTGCTTTCCCTGGTAAATTCGTAGATCCTTAAGCGACGCTGCTGCATGGGGAAAAATCTGAGGATCGACAACGGCACAAGCTTCACCAGGGCCGGCAACGCTGACGCTCCGCTCGTAACGCATGTACTGCGGATCCGTAGTCGGAGGTTCAGACCCACCCACTACCTGCAAAATCAGTAACGCGAACAGAAAAACGTGCTTCAACGAGTCTCTCCGTCCTTTGGAATGCTCTGCCCGTCCGATGCAGAAACTTGACGCTCACGCAATGCAAGCCAATCCTTCTGATACGCAAAACTCACGGCCATCAGCAACGCACCGAGGCCAAGAAAGCTCAGAACGCGATAGCCCTGGCTGAGATTTCTCGTGTCGTATAAAAACGTCTTACCAATCGTGAACACAAGCAAAATCAGAGCCTGCCACCGAATGAAACCCGAACGCTTCCAGAACCCCACAGCGAGGAGTCCCCCGCCGTACAGCATGAGAAACGCCGACACAGCGAGTGACTTCTTTAAATCAGCTTCAGGATTTCCATAGACATGGTGCCACTGCGTATCGAGCTCACGCACACAGGCCACAACGGCAACCAGGTTGAGCGCAACGATCGAGCTTCCGGCTATCGCAATCCAACTCGGCTGGCCTTCATCGTTATCCGCGTATGCGTGCAACGCGATTCCAGCGGAGGCCGCTAGTGCAAGAATGCCAAACAAAGCAGTAACAAACCGACTATTAAGAAATGCTGTCTCGACCTGTGAATCGAGCCAGAAGGGCTGCACCAACACTCCACAAAAACCGAGTGCCAGGGCAGCGGTTCCCAATCTTCGCAATGTCCGATGAATTCTGGCCGATTCAGCTTCGTGCGAGTCCTTCAAAAGGCGAGCCGAAACCCACAACAAAGCCGCTCCCTCCGCAAGCCAGCCGATCGTAATCCAATGCCCACTGGCTTTCAGCGGAATGGCAATCGTCAAAAAAACAACACTCAAAGAGAGGTGAATCGCGGCGGTCACCTTTGCCTGCGGCAACCGGATCAAGCCGAGAAAGAACGCTCCGAGAGCGACGGCAACCCACGGCAACAGGTCGTGATGATGCGAGTCTTCGAGCACAGAGTATAAAGCCAGCGAGGCAAACGCCGCGTTAGCCAACGGTAGAAGAATCTGAAGGATCCGTGAACTTTGCTGCCCTTCACTCCGCCCAAAATGAATGGTAGGAATTAAGAAAGTCGCAAAAAAAAGCAAGATGAAGATCGTAGTAATCTCCAACGGCTGACCCACATTGAAGGCTCCATAAAACTCCGAATACCAGCCAATAAAGAAAACAACCGTCACGGGAAAAGAACCAAGCAACAGCCGTGGCCACCTCTTGAGATGAACCAGCACAACAGTGGCAACATCGATGGCAAAAATATAAGTGAACAGAAAGATCTCGTGGTTGCCACCCGTGGATAACAGCAGAGGAGTCGCAAATCCCCCGGCCAGCGCATACGCAGCCAAGATTTCGCTGTTCTGCGACCATGCCATGTAAGCATTCCACGCAGTCACCAGAATCATCGCCCCAAGCGCCGCACTCGCGGGCAGCCGATGATAAAGCTGAAACGCCGCCCAAAGCGAAAGGTAGAGTGCTCCACTCCCTACTGCCTTCAACGAGTAAGAAAAAGCAGGAAAACCTTTCCCCCGGAACCGTTCCGACCAAACAACAATCGCCGCTCCGCCAAGCAACCCCACAAGAATCCGTCCGGTAGGTCCAATCCAGTGATTATCGATCGCCCATTTCAGAAACAGCGTAACCGCGACCAGCAGCGCGACGATGCCAATCCGGCCGAAGACCTGCGACCCGAGACGATTTTCCAGTGATCCATTTGCTTTAGGAAGATGCCTCGTAAAATCCAGTGTTGCCGCAATCTCCGGCACCGGAGGCGGGGGCGGGACAGGCTGGGCGATGGAAACCGGCTCAAGTACCGGTTGTCGTCCGTCCGAAAAGGTATGCGCACCTAATTCAGCCAGTTGCCGTTCCAGTAAATCCACTCTCGTTGACAGAGCTGCGAGCTGCGCGGTCAGTCGAGTTTCCTGGGTTGGCTGCTTCTCCTCATCCTGCGGGGCCATGGCAATTACTTTACCGCTATATCACACCGGTTTGGTACTGAACTCTTTGATACTCTTTGCGTTGAGGAGCAGTTTCCATGCCGTCGCGCGTATTAGTGATCGACGATGACGAACTAAGCCGAGATGTCTTCGCTCTGGTGCTTAGTCAGGGCGGACACACCGTCGATACCGCCGATTCCGGAGATGCAGCGATCCTTCGACTCAAGGGAACCTCCTTTCGGCCCGAAGTCATCCTCACCGATCTCCAGATGCCCGGTACCACCGGCTCTGAGCTGGCCCGCCAGCTACGCTCACTTTGCGGTCCTTCAACGATCCTCTTGGCCATGAGCGCAACCGCCCCGGAAGATGGTTCTGAGAATGCCTTCAACGGACTCCTGCTCAAACCCTTCACTGCGGAGACATTTGCCAACGCGCTCTCAGGCCAAATCCCTTTGGTTGGCGAAGAGTCTTCCACTGCGAGAGCCGTCGACTTAGAGGAAACCGTATTTCAAAAGCTTTTTAACTCCATGCGACCCGATAAGCTAGAAAAACTCTATGAAATGTGCCTCGTCGACGCCGAAAAACGTCTCATGGCAATGCACGACGCAGTCTCCCGGGATGACGAGCCAACCTTCAAAAAAGAAGCCCATGCCATCAAAGGAAGCTGTGGAATGGTGGGGGCTTGCGAACTGCAAACACTTGCAACATCAATGGAAAAGCATGGTTTCAGGAATGATGACCATGTAGCTTCACTTCAGCAATTCATGCTGGCACATCGACGCCTGCGGGGTATGCTGGTCGCACGCAAAGTCATTCATAATCAGGTCGGTAGTGTGTCAGGAGAAAATGCGTAATGAAGGATGTAACCAGGAAGTCTGAAGAACCAGGAGTAGCTATGCCGATTCGAATCGTAGTTGCCGACGACCATCCGGTAGTGCGTTTCGGCGTAAAAAACATGCTCGAAAACGAGCCCGGTTTTGAGATCGTAGGAGAGGCCGAGGACGGCGATGTAGCCATCACTCAGACTCTCGAACACGAGCCCGATATTCTCCTCCTCGACCTGGCAATGCCTCGTCTCCCAGGACTCGAGGCTCTGCGGGCGATCATGAACAAATCGCCCCGCGTCAAAATCATCATGCTGACCAGCACGATCTCAACGCAGCAGATCATTGAAGCCCTGCAGATCGGTGCACGCGGAATCGTCCTCAAAGATGCGGTTGCAGACGATCTTTCAAAATCTTTGCGCGCCGTGCTTTCCGGGGATTATTGGATAGGAGGAGAACGCGTCGCCAATCTCGTCACTGCGCTGAATGCTCTGATGAAAGAGGCTGCCGCGGCGCCGGAGCGCAAGACCTACGGTCTCACTCCACGCGAGCTTGAGGTCGTCACCTGCATCGTCGAAGGCTGCAGCAATAAGGATGTTGCGAAGCAATTTTCCATCAGCGAGGAGACGGTCAAACGCCATCTGTCGAATATCTTCGACAAGACCGGCGTCTCCACTCGTCTCGAACTCGCGTTGTTCGCCATTGCACACAAGCTGGTGACGCTCGAAAGCTAGCAGGCATCCAAGCTTTCAGTAGAATGAAGTGATGGGCGAGGCTGCACCTTCAAAAGAAACTGTTGATCTTCTTGTCATCGGCGCAGGTCCAACGGGTTTGGCTTGCGCAATCGAGGCGCAACGCGCAGGGTTTAGTGCTCTGCTGGTAGACAAGGGATGCCTCTGCAACTCCCTCTTCAACTACCCGGCGAACATGACGTTTTTTACGACGCCTGAGCTGCTGGAGATTGGCGACATGCCCTTCTCGAGCCCGAATCAGAAGCCAAACCGCAGCGAAGCCCTCGAGTACTACCGCAAAGTAGCCGAACACTACAAACTCAATCTCTGCCAATACGAAAATGTTGAGCGAGTCGAAGGCCGCGACGACAACTTCATGGTCCACACAACCGATCGTTTTGGCCGCGCTATTCAACATCGCGCCCGAAAGCTTGTCGTCGCTACCGGTTACTACGATCTGCCAAACTACCTCGAGATTCCCGGCGAAGATCTGAACAAGGTCAAGCACTACTATCACGAACCGCACCCGTTCTACGGACTCGATGTCCTCGTCATCGGTGGCAAAAACTCCGCAGCCATCGCTGCCCTCGATCTATGGCGTCATGGGGCAAAAGTTACTCTGGTTCATCGCGGGCCGGAGATGCATCGCCACGTAAAATACTGGATTCTTCCGGATATCAATAACCGCATCAAGAACGGAGAGATCAAGGCATACTTCGGCAGCAGCGTTACTAGCATCACCGAAGATCAGGTTGTTCTCGCCACGCCGCAAGGTGAAGTTATCCTGCAGAATGATTTCGTCTTCGCCCTCACCGGCTATCATCCCGACTTCGACTTTATCGAGCGTCTCGGCGTTAAGCTCGACGAAGCCAACGACCGCTGCCCGGTCTGCGACCCAATCACGCTCGAGAGCAACATCCCCGGGATCTATCTTGCCGGCGTTGTCGTCGCTGGCGAACGTACCAACGAAATCTTCATCGAAAACGGTCGTTTCCACGGGCAACAAATCGCTGAAAATCTTCGAGAGAAGCTCATAAAACTCAAAGAATCCGCAGTCGTCTAACCAATCACGCGCCGCAAGAATCCCTTCACTCCGATCCACGTAAGCAGGCAAAGCGAAGCCAGAAGCATGCTCAAAATGAGCATCGGCTGCATGTGCGGGAGATTCGGTGTCAGCGCCGCTCGAATCCCTTCGCTCATATACACAATCGGATTGATCAGCACTCCGATCTGGAGCCAGCGAATAGACGTAAGCGCTGCCCACGGATAATAAACACAACCCAGAAACGTAATCGGAATCACCACAACGCCAAAGATTAATCCAATCTGCTGCGGCTTGACGCTGGTCCCAATCGTCAATCCCAGGGCCCCGGCAGTCAAGCTAGCCAGGGCGATCACAACAACAAGAAAGAGCCAGTTACTGACATGCACTATTGGACGCGTCGCCGGAACGAAATAGGCGAGCGGAAATACAACGCATGCGGCGATGACGCTCTGCACCGCGCTGAAACAAATCTTCTCAAACGCCACAGCCGGAACTGGCAGCGGACACATCACCCGGTCATCAATCTCACGTGTAATCCCAAACTCCTGCGCCAGAGGCAGAGCAACCGCAGCAATCCCGCTGAACATGATCGCCACCGCCATCAAGCCGGGCAGAAGAACCGTGCTGAACGCTCCGCCGGCCATCGCTCCCGTAGGATTCATCGCTGCACCTAAACTCATGCGCGGAATTACATAGGTAAAGACAAACAGAAAAAGAAGTGGGTTCATGCAAACGCGAATCGCAAACGGAAGAAACTCACGTCGCAATACATGCAAATCCCGTAAGAACAACCCAGCAAACGCGCGCGCATACTGCGTCGAGACCGAACTTTCACGATTGTGAGTCATTCGGGGCGGTACCGATTCTATCTGAGCTAGTTCCCTCATAAAAAACTCCCAGTCATTCCAATCACTCCCGAAGATCTCGCCCGGTCAGTCGGATAAAAACAGTCTCGAGACTCGTTTCCGCAACCGTCAGATCGCGCAGGCCGTAAGGATTTGCCTCGCGAACAACCTCGGAAAGCAGTCCCTCCGCGCTATGCGCAAAGATCCGAACGCCTTTGCCTGCCGCCTCGGCACTCGCAACACCGTTGAGCCGCTGCAATCGCTCAATCAGCACTGGAATATCTTTCGTACTGCGCAAGTCCAGCTCATACATCTTTTGCGCTCCCACGGAACCTTTCAACGCGGTCGGAGTATCCTGCACAAGAATTTTGCCGTGATCGATGATGGCAACTCGATCACAAAGTTCATCTGCCTCTTCCATATAGTGCGTCGTTAGCACGACGGTGATACCCTCTTCGCGCAATCCTCGCACGGCCTCCCACATCGCGATCCTGCTCTGTGGATCCAGTCCCGCACTCGGCTCATCAAGAAAAAGTACCTTCGGATGATGCGCAATGGCACGCGCAATCTGCACTCTTTGTGCAAGGCCGCCGGACAACTGCGCAGGATAGGCTCCCGCTCGCTCCGAAAGATGAAACTGCGCCAGCAGCTGACTCGTTCGTTGCCTGGCATCAGCTCGCGAAAAGCCAAAGTAAAGACAATGAAAATGAATATTCTCAAAAACAGTGCAGGCGCGATCCAGCGTGTTGTACTGTGGCACAACCCCAATGCTCTGTCTCGCGCGTGAGGGATTTTTTACAACATCAATGCCTGCAATTCGTACATGCCCAGCGGTCGGCAAAGCCCGCGTCGTGCAGATACTGATCGTCGTCGTTTTTCCCGCACCATTTGGCCCCAGCAGCCCGAAGAGCTCACCGTCGTGAACGCTAAGATCGATGTCGTCCACCGCGACGACTCTCTGCTTGCCGTTATAAATCTTTCGCAGTCCTTCAATCTCAACGATCACTCAAATTTATTCCTCGGGCTCTCCGATTATATGCAAGAACCACATCATGTCTGCGCAGTCACGCGAATCACAATCTTGCCGAAGTGCGAAGCAGACTTCATATAGATGAAGGCCTCACGCGCCTGATCGAAGTCAAAGACCCGATCGATAACTGGATGCATCCTTTCCTTCTCGATCGTAGCGTTCATCTCTTCAAACATAATCCGCGATCCTACATAAATTCCCTGTACGCGGAGTTGCTTATGAAGAATCGGAGTCAAGGCCAGCGGTTCCGAAACTGCCCCTCCAGACAGAACACCAATCTGGGCAACCACGCCGCCGACACACGCTGCACGCAGTGACTGTCCAAACGTCCCGGCGCCTCCTACCTCAACAATACGGTCGGCACCCTTGCCTCCAGTTTGCTCACTCACCCATTTCGACCAATCCGGCCGTTCCTTGTAGTTGCATCCAGCTGAGAGCCCCAGGCTCGAAGCACGTGCAAGCTTCTGGTCGCTGGACGAAGTCCCAATCACTCTTGTCCCCATCAGCTTTCCAAACTGCAAAGCAAAAAGGGACACGCCTCCCGTCCCTTGAATAACAATTGTCTCTCCCCCGACGGCGGGGCTTGCTGGTTCCCCGGCATGATTCAGCGCATTCCAGGCCGTCACGGCAGCGCATGGAAGTGTAGCGGCCTCTTCAAAAGTCAAATGATCCGGAAAGCGAACAACACCATCCTCAGAAAGCAGCGCATATTCCGCGAGCATTCCATCAGCATCGCCACCTAACGCCCCTTTAGATTTCTCAGCCGTAAGACCGCCATCGATCCACCGTTGCATAAAAACCCCGCAGACTCGGTCACCCAACCTTACCCTGCTGACGCCTTCCCCAACTGCAACCACCTCGCCAGCACCATCCGAACACGGAATCCGCGGCAATGTCATCTTCGGGTTGTATCTTCCCTCTACCATCATGAGATCGCGATAGTTCAGCGAGACCGCATGAACCCGTATCAGCACCATTCCCGGCGCGATTTGTAACATCGGCAGTTCCATCTTCCCCAGATGATCCACGCCAAATTGTTGTATCGGATAGGCCTTCATGATTCCTCTTTCGCTTAGATGCTTCCCGCACAAAGACTACTTAATGACGCGTGAAACACAGTCAGAAATTATTCCTTTATCAATTTCGCCCGGCGTAGAATGAATTATGTCGAGAGGATGGGAGAGTAAATTCGTGGAAGAACAGCAAAATCAGGCGTCTGCTCCGAAGCCTTCCGCTGCCGAAGATCACGCAGAGTTGGCGGAGCGAAAACGGAAACTGCAGTCTCTCGAGTTGCAGCGCGAACGCATTCTCTCTGAGCGCACCTCGAGCGCGCATCGCCGGTCCGCACTTGCCCTCGCACTGGCAGACGTTGAAGAGAAGCTCGCCGAACTCGGCTGGACGATTCACCTTTAGTCTGCGCCTCGCTGTTCTGATCTGTTAATGACGGTGAAAGATTGTCGAATTCGCCTGATCGATCGTTGTCATCACGACGGTATGGATATTCACGTGAGCCGGACGGCTCGCAGCCCATACAATTGCATCCGCAACATCCTCAGGTTGCAATGGCGTAATGTTCTGATACACCTTCGCCGCTCGCTCTTCATCCCCCCGAAATCGTACGTTGCTGAAGTTGGTCTCAACCATTCCAGCGTCGACTGAGGTCACCCGCACCGCGGTCCCCATCAAATCAATCTTGAGACCTTCGCTGATGGACTTTTCAGCAGCCTTACTCGCGCAATAAACGGCCCCGTTCGCATACGTAATATGAGCAGCGGTCGATCCCAGATTGATCACATGACCACGCCCGCGAGCCACCATGCCAGGCACAATGGATCGCGTCACATAAAGCAGGCCCTTCACGTTCGTGTCGATCATCTCTTCCCAGTTCTGGGGATCATCCTCGTACAGCTTGGTCAATCCACGGCTCAGCCCGGCATTGTTCACCAGCACGTCGATCTCTTTCCAATCGGAAGGAAGATTCGCAATCGCTGTCTCGACAGCACTGCGATCCTGAACATCCAGTTGAAACACGTGTACTTCGGCAGTAACTCCAGAGTCCGCGAGCATCTTGGTAAGCGCTTCGAGCGGACCCCGACGGCGCGCGCAGAGAAGCAGCCGGCAACCCTCACGCGCAAAGGCGATTGCAGTCGATCTTCCGATACCGGAGCTCGCCCCGGTCACAAACACAGTCTTTCCCTGAAGATTTCCCATAACTTCTTATATCCAAAAAAACGAAAGGGCACTAGCGCCCCTCGTTTATTTGGCTTCGTTAAAGAGATTAAATTTGCTGAGGATTCGCAGTCGGAGCATCAGGACTACTCTGTTGCACACCAATCGCATCCCCCGAAACCACCAGTTGCACTCGCCGGTTCTGCGCGCGACCAGCTGCCGTATTGTTGTCGGCAACCGGCTTGGCCTTTCCATACCCCGTCGAGGAAATGTTATCCGGCTGCACTCCTTGGCTCACCAGAAAATCCCGAACAGCATCTGCTCTATTTTCGGATAGCTTCTGGTTGTAGTCGTCGGTTCCTACGCTATCCGTGTATCCCTCCACCTGTAGCTTCAAGCCCGGATAGGCCTGCAAAATCCCAGAAACCTTTGCAAGACTGATCTGTGTGTTTGGTTTCAAAGTGTACTTGCCGGTATCGAAGAGTACATCCGACATATTGACGATCAGTCCGCGCGCAGATTCGCTTGTAGCAAGCACGCTATTCAACTGTGCACGTAGTCTCTCCCGAACCTCATTGGCATGCTCCGCATTCTTATTCGCAGCCGCTGCTCGGGCCTGCGCCTCGGCTGCCGCTGCTTCGGCACGAGCACGATCGGCATCAGCCTCCGCCTGCGCGGCTCTGGCCTTCTCAGCGGCAAGTGCAGACTGCTGTGCCTCGGCCTGTGCATCTCGTTTCGCATTCTCCGCGGCCAACTGACGTTCCGAAGCCTGTCGTCGCAGAGTAACGAGCCGCGCATCCTCAGCCCGTTGCACAGCCTGCCGCGCAAACGTGATCTCCATCTTTCGATCGCCCTTCTTGTTCTGATCGATCGAGGTCGCATTCGTTAGATCCTGCATCGCCTCCTTCATAATCTCCGGAGCATATTGGTCTGCCCCGACATTCTTGGCGATCCGGATAGCGTTGTTTGCCTGATAGAGCTCGAGAGGCGACTTTTCATCCCGAGTAATCGGGTTTGGCACGGTCTTCGAACCTTCTGTTTGGGCGTAGGTTCCGCGCGGCAACAAAAGATAATGCGCATTCACCTTCTCCAGAACACCATTCGTCTTGTCCTGCAGAATCTCGTTCTGCAGCACCACTACATCGCTTGGCTGGGTCACTGAAAAATAAGGCTCCGCCGTAACAATCATCCCGAAGGACTGCAATGCAGTCGTGACATCGATATTGTTCTTTGTACCCGCCGGTAGCACCTCGCCAAGGTTATTCGGCCGACCATCCGGACTGATCGCCCATAGCACATAGGTCAAATACTCCGGACCAAATCCATTCGCCGGCGTGAGTCCCTGAAAGCGTGCTTCGATGTGAATTCCGCCGCGCTCGCTCGTAACTTTTGCTTCGCCCTTCGCCAGCGGAAGCAACGTCGTCCCTTTGAACGCAATATTCGTCGACCCGCTGCGATGCAGATAATTCACCGCATCCAGATCGCGTTGCACGACATTCACCCGGTACAGATAAATCCCGTTGTCCTGCTTCTCAAGCTTTTGCTGTTCCTGCTGATTAGGCATCTGAGATGTAGGATTCGGCTCCTGGCCATATGCTGCCGTCGTTCCGGCGATCCACACTCCTGATATTCCAGCAGCAAGCACCGCTTTAAAAAATTTTGCATGACGAGTCATCTACGTTCTCCTTGCAAAAACATCACATAGCCGTCCGGACACAATGATTCTGCCAGAATTTGGGCCTGAATGTGCGATGCGAAGAACTTCGGCAGGGCTGTATCTTCAGCCCACCTGGAAGAAAGAAAAACAACTTAGTCGCGACAAAAAAATCCCTCTGCTTCAAGGCAGAGGGATTTATCTTGTCGTTTCCTAAGCGTGCTGTTGCGCTCCGCTCCGGTGAACGAAGTGATACGGAGGCCAGGGTCCGGAAAGCTGCATACGGCAGTCCTTCAACTCCTGAGTCGCCGACGTGTACTTATTCTGGTACCGCTCAACCGTCTTGTTGTCGATCAGGTGAGCAATATCCAGCAGCATCTTGCCAGTATCCATTCGCTTACAGGTGATCTCTTCCGCAAGCGGCAGAAACATCCGGTGCATCTGAATCGAAAGGGCTCTCGCCTTCGACTGCCGTTCACGCTGTCTACTGGCGCTCTCCCGCAGGCTGGTCAGATATTGTTGGCCCACAGTCATATCCCGAGCAGAATTCCCCGGGCAGATGTCATCGACCAATACCTTCAGGTGCATCTCTGCCTTGCCGCGCAGACGCTCCACATTTGCCTGAAAATGACGCTGATTCGACCGCACCGATCGCCGAAGCGCATCGTCATCTGCGAAGGTCGTACCAAACCGGAAGGGAAGTACGGTTGAAAGTTTGAAGCAATCAGCAACAACGCGTGCATGATCTTTAGCGGCCTGCTGGTCCATCCGCGCATTGTCGTCCGCACTGTGTTCGGAGACGATGACGGCCAGATCACTGGCAGGGAAGAGGAAAGTTTGGTTACCGAACATACCCGTAACCCCTGTCAGGGGCATCGGACGCCGGTGCCGGCAAAGTTCCGGAAAAGCCTGACGTTCTGCAATGCAATAGGCGTACCATGCCATCTTTTTCTCTCCAAAGCGCGCTGAGGGGTCTAACCGCCCCGTCAGGTAGTTGGGTTGTAGGACTCAAACCGAATCGTTAATTGTCAGGATGCGTTTCATCGATGATTTGGCCCCGCCAAATTGCACCATAAGTAGTGATTTCTCAGGACCGACAGGGATACTATGCCTATCGAAGTACGATTGGCAACCCCTTCTTTCGCGGTGGCTTTCCATATCGCAACTTCATCCTATAAATGCAGTTCGATAACGAAGGAGTTAGCTACTAAATCAATCCACTTGGCCGAGCTTTTTCGACCACGCAACCTATTGATCCCATTTGACCTGTGGGACAATAAAGAGAATCTTTCGATATTCATCGAGAAGGCTATCCCCAGAGGAACGAATCCGGTAACATCTAATATATGGCCGTCATTGCGTTCCTTGAGTGTTCCCGCTGCCACCATCACGTCTCAGCCGAAACCCCCCAAACAGTCTGCCCACTTTGTGCCGGCTCGCTTTATGTCCGGTACGACATGGATCTGCTCAAAAAGACTGCCAAACGTGATCAAATTGCCGCTCGTGCCGCCGCCTCCCCAGCCAGTCTTGGCATGTGGCGCTACGGCAGCGTTCTGCCAAGTGTCACGCCGGTAACTCTCGGCGAAGGCTGGACTCCGCTGATCCACAGCAAGCGGTATGCGGGACTCTATATCAAAGAAGAAGGCGCCAATCCTACTGGAACCTTTAAAGCTCGCGGCCTGGGCCTCGCGGTAACGATGGCGAAACATTACGGTCTCCAACATCTGGCTGTTCCCAGCGCTGGCAATGCCGCGGGCGCCCTCGCTGCTTATGCCGCCGCAGCAGACATCACTGCGCACATCTTCATGCCCCAGGACGTCCCCCTCGCGAACTATCTCGAAGGTGTCGTCTACGGAGCCGACGTCACTATGGTCGACGGACTTATCTCCGACTGCGCCCGTATGGTTGGCGAAAATATCAAGGCGCAGAAGGCCGCCAACACCCCAATCGAGCAAGTTTGGTTCGATATCTCAAGTCTCAAAGAGCCCTTCCGAGTCGAAGGCAAAAAGACCATGGGATACGAGCTCGTCGAACAGCTCGGTTGGAAGTATCCGGATGCCGTCTTCTATCCCACCGGCGGAGGCGTCGGTCTCATCGGCATGTGGAAGGCCTTTGAAGAGATGGAGCAGCTGGGATGGGTCTCTGGCAAGCGCCCGAAGATGTATGCACTGCAATCCAGTGGCTGTGCTCCTATCGCCAAAGCTTATGCCGAACATAAGCCAGCCAGCGAGTTCTTCCAGAACGCACAAACCTTTGCCGCCGGCCTCCGCGTCCCCAAACCCTACGCCGATACCATCATTCTCGACATTGTCCGTGAATCCGGTGGCGCTGCCATCGCCCATCCAGACGAAGAAATCCTCTCGAGCATCCTGGACTGGGCCAAACACGAGGGCCTCTTCCTCTCCCCCGAAGGTGCAGCCGCTACCGCAGCCTACGACGCTCTCATCGCCTCAGGCGATCTCAAAACCACTGACAAGGTCGTCCTCTTCAACACCGGAGCCGGCCTCAAGTACACCGACATGACGGCAGAAGCCATGCACCTTAAGCGCCCTGTAGTCGAGGAAGTCCCGCTCCCTGTCAGCATGCCCGTAGGCGGCATCATCACCCCGCAGTAAAATAGCACCCGGACGATTTGAGCCTCTCTAATTCGCAGAGGGTTCTCGATGGAGTCGATGACGAGGGTGTCAACCGGAAGCTTCGTGGGTGCGAGGTGGAGGCCAAGGGATTCGATGTCCCAATGGGAGAGGGGGTAGGGGTCGTCCGATGCGATAAAGCGTTCGGGCATTTTCGAGTCGAGGTCATCGACCCAGTTGACGACAAAGTCATGACGGCTCGTGAGGCCCGTATGGTTTTGGACTGGGTGGCCTCCGGAGGATTGGGAAAGGTGGACCGCAAAGTCTGCCATCGTCGCTCCGTAGAAGCTCATGCGTGGCCTCTCTCTTCTGCGCCAAGGGATCAGGATGCCGCCGCTGGGGAGTCTGACACCTTCGGGAGGGCTCGTCAGGTTGGGTCTCGGTGAGGTGAAGACCGCGTTTACCGGGCTGAAGCGAAAGGCCTGAGATTTCGCCGCCCGGATTTCGGTGTGCGACGAGACGACAGCGGTCGGCGAGCAGGGTTGCAGCTTCTGTTGAAGCATGACTTTCTTATCGAGACTCATGCCCTGCTTCTGTCACTCGACCTGGTCGGACTCGGCGACCTTGGCGTTGATGTCGTATAGATCATCTAGCCACGGGGGCGCCCCGGAGAGGCGGTCTTTGGACCAATAGGCAATACCTTCCGCAAGGTACGCGATCATTCGTCGATCGCAGTGACTGACCGGTGACCTTGTAGCCATCGGGAGTTGTCGCCCAACCGATCCTCCAGTTGCTGTTCGGCTCGGCGGGTCGAATAGAGACAACTTCGAACGCCGTTGAGGGTTGTGTGGCAGTCTATGGCGGACGGGCCGACGGGACCGCACTTTGCGTGAAGGCTTGCGTCGCTGCGGCGAAGAGCGAAGACAGAACTATACGGCGGTTCGATCGGCCGCTGGGCCGCGTAGTTTCATGCGCGGAATCTTACTATGGGGTAGGATTTTCGAACTTGTGAACGGGACGCAGCGGAGGGACCCCACCTTGTGCTTCCACGTGGGCCCTACAAACCAGCCTCAGCTGCCTCCGCCGTAGGGTAGCTCTGCAACACGCCGCTCACCCTGGTCATCTTGAAGAGTTCCGTAACCCGTTCATTCACACCTACAAGCAACAACTTTTTCCCATGGTCGGTGGCAGAGACATACTGATTCATAATCAGCCCCAACCCCGCCGAATCCATGTAGGGGACCTCGCTCATGTCTACAATCAATATCTGAGGCGTCAACGCACGGAATTCGTCCTGAAATCCAAACATCGTTATCAAAGTCAATGGCCCAACGAGCTTCAGGACGGTCGTCCCCTCGCTCCGGCCCGGAGTTGTACTGTAAGTCAAAGGTTCATCACGCATGTTGGACAGTGTAGGGAATTGAAATCATCCGGAGATTACAGCAGCGTAAATGTCACACTCTTCAGGTCATCCTTCGCAAAAAAGTGACCTGCTTATTCCGCACCGGTCCGAGCCTATTTACGATTTGCGCTTTTGCGAAAAAGGGCAGGTGATCCTAAACTGCGACCGGAAAATGGGTCAAGCCCTCTGAGACTCTAAGTGCGTGTTGCACAGAGACATCCGCGTGACATCTTTTCTTGTCCAATTCGTTATGATTTGAATAGGGAACAAAACTTTCGATTTCAGCTGCCACGATCTTGGGTGACGATCGCGAAAGCTGATTCAAGGCTAATGGAATCAGGCTTTGCCATCCTTCTAGAATCAATAGTTTGCAGGTTGGATCCAGGCCTATCTCGCTTGAATCGAATACTTTGCACGAAAAAGTATGGGAGGGGGGACGTCCAAAAGTGTCATTGAAAAGCCAAATCCGGCCTGTACTTACTCTCGCCCTTCCTCTCATCCTCGCTGAGGTCGGTTGGATGTCGATGGGCATTGTCGACACCATCATGGTCGGGCACATGGCCAACCCGGCTCTTGCGATCTCTGCCGCCGCTCTTGGCCAGGTCCTCTATAACACCATCGCCTTCGGCATCGCGGGTATACTCCTCGGGCTCGACACCTATCTCGCCCAATCGCACGGCGCAAGTCGCTTTGACGAGGCCAACCGCTGGCTTCTGCACGGCCTCTTCTTAGCTGCCGGACTTGCCCTCACGCTTATCCTGGTCATCATCTGCGCTCCACCTGTCATGCTCCGTCTTCCCATCGAGCACGACGTCCTCACCGGTTCCATCTCCTTCCTCGGTGCGCTCAACTGGGGAACCCCGGCGCTCTTCCTCTACTTCACCCTCCGTCGATATCTGCAGGCCTTCAACCACGTACGCCCCATTGCCTGGGCGCTTGTCACAGCAAATCTCATCAATTTAGTAGGCGACTGGCTCCTCATCTTCGGTCACTCGTGGGGACTACTTCACATCCCCGCGCTGGGTGTGACTGGGGCCGGGCTGGCAACCTCATTCTCTCGCTGTTACCTTGCGCTCTTCATGGTCGTCGCGCTCCTTAGGATTGAACGCCGACACCACTACGGTGTCCTCAGCGTGGATCGTCACTTCGAACCATCCCGTATTCGGCGGCTCGCTCTTCTCGGAGCGCCCGCGGGCGGGCAGATCCTCGTCGAGATCGCCATCTTCGGTCTTGTCACCTTCCTTATCGGAACTCTCGGCAAGCTACCGCTCTCCGGGCACGAGATTGCACTGAACTGTGTCAGCTTCACCTTCATGGTTCCCTTCGCCATCTCATCAGCTGGAGCAGTCCGCGTAGGCCAAGCCATCGGTCGCAAGAGACCACATGAAGCAGCGTCTGCAGGATGGGCTGCCATTGCTCTTGGCGCCGGAGCCATGGCATGCTTCTCTGCAATCCTGCTCTTCTTTCCCTATGCCATAGCCAACTCCTTCACGATGGATCCTGTCGTAATCGCCGCAACCATTCCTTTTCTTCTGGTCGGTGCAGTCTTTCAGTTCTTCGATGGTCTTCAAATCACCGCTACGGGCGCCCTGCGCGGTGCAGGGAATACTCACGCCGGCCTCGTCGTCCACATTATTGGCTATTGGATACTCGGACTCCCGATCGGTTACTTCATTACCTTCCATCTCCATCGCGGAGCCGTAGGCCTCTGGATAGGTCTGTGCGTAGGGCTCATCGTTGCGGGCACCGCGCTCACCACAATCTGGCGTCACACATCAAAAAAACTCCAAACCACACGCACGGAGCTCGAACCTCAAAGCTCAACTACGTAAGCGGCATCTGCTCCCGCACCCGAGTCGTCGAGCGAGTCGTCAGAGTTACAGCCGAAGCCAGAATCAATCCACCCCCAAACCACGCACTCGGACCCAAACGCTCCCCCAACACCAGTACTCCCAGCAAACTGCCCATCAGCGGTTCCATATTTAACAAAACGCCAGCCTGCGAGGCCGGAACCTGCGTCATTCCCCAATTCCACAGTAGAGTCGTCGCAGCTGTGCACAACACACCGCTTCCCACCAGCGCCAGCCAAGCCTTCGTCGACACTCCACTAACCGGAGGCACACCATACCGCAACGGCACCCACACGACCAACATCACGGTCCCAATCCCCAACCCATACGCCGTCACCACCACATGCGAGTGTCTCCCCACCAACTCCTTATTGATCAGGAGCCAGAACAACGCAATCAGCATGGAGACTACAACCAACAAATCTCCCGTGAGAGTCGCCCCGCCTGCAGAACGCTCTCCCCCACCCAGTGCAATCAATCCCGCCCCACACGTAGATCCTGCAAGAGCTACCCACCCCACCCAGTCCATCCGCTCATGCGCAAACAGGGCTGCACCCACCGCCAGGATAACCGGCATAGTGCCCACCATGAGAGCCGCATGACTGACCGTCGTAATCGATAATGCATAAAACTGAATCAAAAATTGCAGCGGGACTCCAAGAAATGATGCCAACGCTAGCCATGCCCACTCCCGTGGATTCAAGCCAGCTCGGTGGGTTACCAACAACGGCAGCAACAGAGGCATCGCAAACAGAAAGCGATAAAAAACCATATGCGCGGAACTCATCTCCGCCAAGGCGATCTTCCCAAAGAAGAAGCCGCATCCCCAGAAGCAACTCGCCAGTCCGCATGCGAGAAAGCCCAGCGTCCGACTCCTCTCAAATTTCGCCATATTTCAACTCTCGCACACTAAGCTGCGTACAAAGAATGGAGAGGGCCGAAGCCCTCTCCCGCGTAGCGCATAAACGAACGACGGGAACTTACCAGACCCGGCAACTATTCGCCGGAACCATTGGCGATCCTTTCTTGCATCCGAACGCGTCTGCAAACCCCGGTTGATTCACGATCGCTCCATTTGCCCGGAAGTGATCCGGCGAATGCGGATCGGTTAGCACGTTGTTCCTGGTGTATTCCGGCCTCGAGTTTTCGCAGTAGTTCTGTGCGAAGCCGATATAGAACCTTTGGGGAGCTGTATAGCCATCTTTCTTATCCATTAGGTTCACACCTTCTTTTTTTGCACGATCCAGATATGCCATGTAGGCCAATAGCAGCCCGCCGTTGTCCGCGGTGTTCTCACCAAGCGTCAACTTGCCGTTGACCTTCACGTCGTCAACGGCGACAAAGTTGCCGTATTCATTTACCAGGCAATCTGTCTTCGCAACGAATTTCTTCGTGTCTTCCTTCGTCCACCAATCGCTGAGGTTGCCCTTGGCATCGAATTTCTTACCCTCGTCGTCGAATCCATGCGTCAGTTCGTGTCCGATCACTGCACCGATGTGGCCGTAGTTCACTGCATCATCCTGCTTTGGATCATAGAACGAAGGCTGCAGAATTCCTGCAGGGAAGTTGATATCGTTCATGCTCGGGTCGTAATAAGCATTGACCGTTGGCGGCGTCATACCCCATTCGCTGTGGTCGACCGGCTGTCCGATCTTATTCAACTGGCGGTCGTTTTCGAAGGCGTTGGCGCGAAATGTATTGCCCAGCGCGTCATCCGCCTTTACCTCCAGTTTCGAATAATCTCTCCACTTGTCCGGATACCCGATTTTGTTCGCAACGGCATGAAGTTTTTCCTTCGCTCGAACCCTCGTTGCCGGGGACATCCAAGCTAACTGATCGATATCGTGATCCATGGCAGCTTCGATATCGCTCACCATCTGCACCATCTTTTTCTTACTATCACCAGCAAAGTACTGCTCTACGTAAACTTTACCGAGAGCTTCACCAAGGGCCCCGTTCACGGCATTCGAGCAGCGCTTCCATCGGGCTGCCTGCTCCGGTTGGCCATTCAACTTGCGTCCGTAGAAATCAAAATTCTCTGCATCAAAAGCTTTCGGCAGACGTCCTGCTGCAGTCGTCAGTAGTTGGTACCGCATATAAGCCTTCAGTACCTGGAAATCAGTTGCACGAATTGCTTTCAGCATCGCAGGGAAGAAGTCCGGGGTGGCGTTATTGATTTCTTTCACGCGTGGCGAGTGCATTGCCTCCTGAAAGGAGGCGAAATCAATTCCAGGAATCGTCGCCTCGAATTTCTCAATCGGCTGCAGGTGATAGGTTTTCTCCGGTTCTCTCAAATCAACCACTCCCATCGAAGCCTTCGCCAGCTCTGTCTCAAACGCTAGAATTGCATCAGCGTCCTTTTTGGCCTGTGCTGGAGAACTACCAGCCAGTTCGAACATCTTTGCCACGTGCGCCACATACTGTTGGCGGATCGTCACATCCTTAGCTCCCGTTCGCAGGTAGTAATCCTTCTCTGGAAGTCCCAGTCCACCTTGGCTTGCGGTGGCGATTTGCTTCGTAGCGTCTTTGAAGTCCTGTTGCTCTCCATATCCGAAGAACACATTCACTCCAATTCGCTGAAGTTTCCCGGCCAACGCGGGCCAGGAGTCCAGGCTCGCCTGGTCAATCTCCTTCAGTAGAGGCTCTATCGGAGTCAATCCCTTTGCGTCTATCGCATCTGTATCCATGCACGCTTTGTAGTAATCGCCAATCTTCTGCTCATCTGTAGATCGCCCTGCTCCACCGGCTGCAGCCTTGTTCAATATTCCATTGAGCGATTGTGTGTTCACGTTGTAGAGCGCATAAAACTGGTCTACCTCGGGTTGATCTGCAGGAATAGGGTGATTTGAGGCGAACTTGCCGCATGCAAACTTGTAAAAGTCATCACACGGCTTCACTGAGGCGTCGATTGAGGTCGTATCAAATCCCGGGATTGGCAAATAGACTTCTGCCGGCTTGTTCTTGTCGTCGGCTATTTTTTTCTGTTGTGCCGGTACTGTGTGTGAACACCCAGAAAGAATTAGACTTGCCGCCAGCAACCCTGCACCGCCTCCGAGAACGTAACGTACCATTTCAGTTTTTTTCATCATGAAATCTCCCTTATTTCCATCAAAACCTGTGCAGCCTTTGTATCACCGGCTTAGTTTCTCCCGCCATGCCCTGAAAACGAATGCACACGTTGCCTCTGCTCCTGCGTCTGTGAAAACATGAGCAATATGCGGCTTCGGTAGTTTTTAGATACGAGCTTTTCACCATGCCGGTTCCCAAGTATCCCATTCCGAACCTGTACTTCCTGTTTCGCAAGGTATGGGCGGCTCTCTTTTTGCTTGCAATACCTCTGTTCGGCAAGGGACCCGAGCCGCCTCTTCGCATTCCGCTTCAGAATTTTGGCTTTCAACCGATATCAAATGAATTTTTGCTCAACGGCAGTTCGATGTTCACCATTCACTACGTTGATGACAAGCATCTTCTCCTGACATTCGTCGTCCACCGGCTTATCCCGCGCCTGCCTGACGAACCAAAAGACGATCTAGACCGTCTCGTCGACGGCCTTCTCGTCGAGCTTCCCAGCGGCAAGATACTCGCCCGGACCTCCTGGCACCTCCACGACCACGCTCAGTACCTTTGGAACCTTGGTCACGGCCACTTCCTTCTTCGTGTGCGCGACACCCTCACAACCATCGCGCCTCTGGCAAATCTCGGCAAAGCCGAGCCTTTCGATCAACACCCATTCCTTGAATCTCCCGATCGTCACCTCGCAGCGCTGATCCCATCTCCAGAGGGAGATCTGCTCATAATTGAGAGCGTCAAGCGCAAACCACCACATTCAGGAATCAGAGCTTCTGTTGTCGGGCCGCCTGTGCCATCAGGCCAATCGGAAAAGAACCCTGTCCAGATCGATTTCCTTCGCCTCAATGTTACCGACGATGGGGGGCCGATCCAGGGATCCTTTGCCGGTGCAGTCCAGTCCGACAACACAGGAGATGTCCCCGTCACTACCGCTGGCTACTTGGCTATCGTAGACCAGGGCCGTCCGCATTGGGCATTCGACTTTCATTCCTTCGCCGGTAAGGTTCACGAACTTTCTCCGTTCGACTCCACCTGTTCGCCCGTTCCGATCTTTGTGAGCCGCAGTGAGTTCATTGCCTTCGGCTGCCGCGGCGGTCGTACGATGCAGCAGATAGGCGGATTTAACATGCGAGGCGAGGAGATGTGGGAACAGGGACTTTTCGGTGACTTCGTCGCTCCCTCTCTGGCCTTCTCCCCTGCCAGCGGGCGTTTCGCGTTGAGTCGTATCCTGCTTCGGACTTCCGCCGTCTCCGATCAGCCGATAAGTGTCGATGAAGTCAGTGGACAGAGTGTTGTCGTTTATCAGACCGGAACCGGCAAGCAACTTCTTCGCGCGGATTGTTCTCCTGCCGAGCGTGCAGGGCAGAACTTCGCGCTTTCTCCCAATGGGGAGACACTCGCTGTTATCCATGCCGATGCCCTTGAGATCTACACTCTTCCGCCTCTCACGAACAAAGATCAAAACGATATCAAACTTGCGCAATCAACCGCTCCGGCCGAGAATGATCTCCCGATCCGTTTCTCTGGCCAGGAGCCCGTAACAGATGTTGTCCATGATTCCCACCCTGCGGCGGAGCCGCAGGCCCAACCTGCTACCGCTCCCGTACCTGCTCAGGCAACGAACACCCCAACTGACACCGACTCATCAGCCACCAAAGCTGCAGATCCAGTTGTTTCCGCACCAGCTACTGCTGCCCAACCCTCGACTGCTTCTCCACCCGAGCAGCGCCGCCAGCCACCTACTCTTTATACCCTTCCGGACGATAAGCCTCCCTCGCAGAAGCCGCAATAGCTCGATCGAAGCAGAGAAGGCTGGCTCGCAGATTCCCGCAAGCCAGCCCTTTCAACCCAAACGCCAAAACCCCTCAGGGCAGTGCTAAAGACTTACGCAACCTTCTTCTTCGGCGCAACTGCCTTTACTCGAGCATTCAGACGGCTCTTGTAGCGGTTCGCGGTGTTCTTATGCAGAACGCCTTTCTGCACGCTCTTGTCCAGAATCGAAGCGGTCTCGCGGTAGTGAGTCGTTGCCACTGTGTGATCACCCTGGGCGATAGCTTCGCGCAACTGCCGCAGCGATCCACGCAGCTTGCTCTTGTTCGAGCGGTTCACCGCCGTCTTGCCAACCGTCTGACGCGCGCGCTTCAGCGAAGAAACATGATTTGCCATAAACTCTCTTCTCTCAACCCTTTTGTAGGGGAAAATGGGTTGCAGGCCCAAGCCAGCCGACTTCAAATAGTCCGGCCCGCTGCAATCCCTGCAATACCAAGTCTACGGAACTCCAGCCCTCCGGTCAACCACCCCGATACCCCTCGCAAGCAATTCATCACTTGCCCCTTGACGGCAACATCCTGTCGTTCTATTCTCTGCCCATCTTCGACGCATTGGCACCTTCAGCCATCTCGATCCGAGCAACAAGCGCACCAAAAGCGCTGCAACTTATCCCTTGCCCTATCTCATCCAA
This sequence comes from Edaphobacter sp., assembly GCA_035570955.1. Lineage (GTDB taxonomy): Bacteria > Acidobacteriota > Terriglobia > Terriglobales > Acidobacteriaceae > Edaphobacter. Next base: position 83,552 of record DATMKY010000070.1, read on the forward strand.
CAAATGCAATCTTTTTGTACCGTTTAACCCAGTAATCCCTGACGGAGGTCAGCACACTACTTGATCAAAAAAGCCCTCGAAATCACACCCGGCATAGAACCACTCTACGGAACCCACGACGAAAATCTCCGCCTTCTTGAAGATAAGCTTCACGTCACCATCGATCTTCGTTCCGATGCGATCCACGTGACCGGGGAACATGACTCTGTTGCTCGGGTAGAGCAGGTTTTCACCGATTTCGACAGCCTCCGCAAGTCCGGCATTAATCTTCACAACGGCGAACTGAACGGCATGCTGAAGCTTGTCGTTGCCGATGCCGCTATCACCCTCAAGTCCCTTGTCGATGCGGGCCGTCAACGGTCCACCGGGGTCAAGCGCATGGTTCAGCCCCGCTCCCCTAACCAGCGCAAGTATGTTGAGGCGATTGAGCAGTCCGACATGACCTTTGGTCTTGGACCGGCCGGGACCGGCAAGACTTATCTGGCTGTCGCAATGGCTGTCAGCGCGCTGATGGCGAAGAAGGTCTCTCGCATCATCCTGGTTCGCCCGGCGGTTGAGGCCGGAGAGCGTCTCGGCTTCCTGCCGGGTTCTCTACAGGAGAAGGTCGATCCGTATCTTAGGCCTCTTTATGACGCTCTGTATGATCTTCTCGATCCTGCAAAGGTCGACAAGATGCTTGAATCCAACGTGATCGAGGTTGCTCCGCTTGCCTTTATGCGCGGCCGTACCCTCAACGACGCCTTCATCATCATGGACGAAGCCCAAAATACGACGATGGAACAGATGAAGATGTTCGTAACACGTCTGGGCAACAATTCCAAGGCCGTTATCACCGGCGACCTTACTCAGACCGACCTGCCTAACCCGAAGAAATCGGGTTTACTTGAGGCGCTTCACGTTCTTGATGGCGTGGAGGGCATCCGGTTCTGCCACTTTGAGGATGTTGACGTTGTTCGTCATCATCTTGTTCAGCGAATCGTTCGCGCTTACGACAGCTACGGCAAGGCTCAGCAGCAACTGCCTCTCGGTTTGGGGGAAACGACGATTCCGGAATCCAACCTCACGCCACCTGCGCCCACCCTGGCGAAACCGCAATAATCGCCTCGGAAATCCGGTTGTCTCTTCTGTTGATGGACAACCGGATTTGCTTGTGTCCGCACTTCCCCTCCCCGTTTCTAATGTGTCAAAGTCATCCAAACAGAGACTTTAGATCCTAAAGATCGTTCTCTTAAGTCGCTTTTTCAAGTGTGGAAGGTCGAGCCTGCCGGTTTGATGGAGCGTTCTGGTTGTAGAAGAGCCACCCAAGGTACATTAGAGAAAATTCAAACCCAGACCCAGTCCGGAGTTCGTCATGTCCCTGTCCCTCCGCACCGCCCTCGTTCTTCTGCTGGCCGTTCCGTCCGTTGCGCAAACCACGTCTGCCGACCGCTCGGAGATTATCAAGCTCGTCGACACGAATGCCGCGCAGTATAAGCAGGTTTCCAAAGAGATCTGGGGGTTCGCTGAACTCGGCTACCACGAGAACAAAAGCTCCGCGCTTCTGCAGGATCAACTCAAACAGGCGGGTTTCTCGATTCAGGCTGGTGTCGCGGATGAACCCACCGGTTTCGTCGCCTCTTTTGGCTCCGGCAAGCCTGTGATCGCGATCCTCGGCGAGTTCGACGCGTTGCCGGGCCTATCTCAGCAGGCTGTCGCCACGCGTGAGGCAGTTGTCGGCGGAGCCCCCGGTCACGGCTGTGGGCACAATCTCCTTGGCTCAGGAGCTGCCCTCGCTGCCGTTGCCGCAAAAGACTTCATGGTGGAGCGCCATATCACCGGTACCCTCCGCTACTACGGTACACCTGCTGAAGAGGGCGGCTCCGGCAAGATCTACATGGTGCGTGCGGGTTTGTTTAAGGACGTCGATGTTGTCCTCCACTGGCATCCCTCCGACCGCAACGCCGTCAATAACGGTGGCGCCCTCGCGGTCACCTCAGCGCGCTTCACTTTTCATGGAATTGCCGCCCATGCTGCGATGGCGCCCGATCGCGGCCGCTCTGCGCTCGACGCCGTCATGCTGATGGGAAATGGTATTGAGTTTCTTCGAGAACACGTGCCGAGCAACACGCGGATTCACTACGTCATCACCAAAGGCGGGGTTGCTCCTAACGTTGTTCCGGACCTTGCTGAGATGGAAATCATGGCCCGCAATTCCTACAACGAAACTCTCGATGGCATCTGGGCGCGTATCGTCAAGATCGCTAACGGCGCTGCGTTGATGACCGAGACTACGGTCGAAATACGCAACATCGGTTCCGACGCAAATATCATCCCGAACGATGCGTTGGCTCCCGTAGCCCAGAAGAACCTTGAACTCGTGGGAGGCTACAAGATGGACGCATCGCAAATGGAGTTCGCCAAGAATCTGCAGAAGACCCTTCCTGCGGGAGGTGCGCTCAGCCTCGATCAGACCAATGTCATCCTGCCTCTGCGTCCCTATGACCCAAATGCGCCCTCTGCATCGACTGATGTTGGCGACGTCAGTTGGAATGTTCCTACGATAGGATTCGGAACTGCCACCTTTGTCCCCGGCGTTGTTGCCCATACCTGGCAGGCGGCTGCCTCGGCCGGAACAACTATTGGCCAGGACGGTATGATCATCGCTTCAAAGGCCATTGCGCTCACTGTCATCGATCTTTTCATGACGCCCAGCCTGGTTGCTGCCGCTCAGCAGGACTTCCACAACCAGCTTCGGGGCAGAACTTATGAGTCCGCCATTCCTCTAACGCAGAAGCCCCCTATCGGCTATCGTGATAACGATTAACTCCAGAACATAACGACTGGGGCAATCTGCGATAATCCACGACAGGGGGCGATTGGGCTCCCTGTCGATATTTAGCTCAACAGAAAAAGCTAACTTTCACCCAACGATGAATATCATCGAACCCCCGAATAAAATTTCCAGCCCGGCGCTCTGGCAATTGAAGCTGAAGCAAGTCTTTTTCTGCGCCTGCGTGATCTTTCTGCTAACTTCTCCACTCCAAGCTCAATCCACGCAGTGGCACCTCACCTGGAGTGACGAGTTCAACGCTTCCAACGGCTCGCCACCCGATCCTGCGAAGTGGAACATCGTTACTTTGGGCAATGGCTTTGGCAATGGAGAGCTCGAAACCTATACCGCCCGACCTGCCAACATCGAGCAACGTGACGGTAATCTTGTTATCACCGCCCGCAAGGAAGATCTGACAGGTGCTGATGGTCTTGCCCGGAATTACACTTCCGCGCGCATCAACACGCAAAATCATTTCACGCAGAAATATGGCCGCTTCGAAGCGCGCCTCAAGCTTCCTATAGGCAAGGGCGTCTGGCCGGCATTCTGGATGCTTGGGAACGACCACGAGACGAATGAATGGCCTAACTGCGGCGAGATCGATATTCTCGAAGCCATCGGCTCTCCGACAACGATGTACAGCACCATTCATGGTCCCGGATACAGCGGTAAGGAGGGCCCAACCACAAAATTCAACCTGCCGGCCGATGAGAAGATCGACAATGCATTCCACGTCTATGCCGTTGAGTGGTCCCCTAACGACATCAAATTCTTCTTTGACGATCAACTGATCGTCGAGCGCACCCCTGCTGATCTTCCGCATGGTACGCGCTGGATTTACGATCACCCGTTCTATCTACTTTTGAATCTTGCGATCGGGGGATATTGGCCGGGCAAACCCGATGACACGACAGTCTTTCCGAAACAGATGCTCGTCGATTATGTGCGGGTATATTCGAAGAACTCAGAGTCTGCCACGGGATCCAAGCAGGACAAGCGATGATCACTATCGACCTGGTGCCACGGGTAAAGGACTATGAGATCTCGACGTCTGCTTTGACGCGTTTTCTGAACCGAGCCCGCGCTGCGGTCGGTCTTCGCGGAGCCGTGGACGTCCTCTTAAGTGGAGATTCCACGCTCTGTACTCTCAATAAGAGTTTTCGCGGGAAGAACAAAGCAACAGATGTCCTCAGTTTCCCCGCGCCGAGTGCGTTCGCAACCAAGCACGCGGGTGATCTTGCCATTTCTTTGGAGACTGCTGACAGGCAGGCCAGTGCCTTTGGACACTCTGTGGTTGCAGAGATCAAGATCCTTATACTGCACGGATTGCTTCATCTTGCTGGAGAGGATCATGAGATCGACGATGGGCAAATGGCAGCTCGCGAATCTATTCTTCGGCAGCAGCTTCGTCTTCCTGCCACGCTGATTGAACGTACTGGGCAGAAACCGGTGCGTGGGTCAAAATCACCCAAATCTATCAAGAAGAAGTCCGCGCGAGGTGGGAGATGACAGCCACTTATGCCTACGCGATTGCACTCTTCTTTCTTCTGCTGATTCTTGCTCTTTCGGCTTATGTCGACCGTATCTACTTCGAGATGGGTAAGTTTCTGTCCCGCGAGTATCAGGACAATATCGACGCGTGGGAAGAGGTGATTGAGCCACGACTTCGGCTTGGGCGTGAATCGATTGCGCTTTCGGCTTCTGTTCTTCGGCAAATCACGCTGGCCGTTCTTGCACTGCTGGCGGGTCTGCGGCTTTATACGCATTCCACGCTTGTCCCGTCGCTTGCCCGAACGCCCAGTACGGGGGAGGTAATTCGGGCTGCCTTCGAACTTGTCCTTCTGATCCTTATCTTCGACCGGCTTCTGCCGCAGCTTCTTTTCTCGCGGACACGCGGCGTGTGGATTGCTCGTATCCTTCCTATTTTGCAGGCTCTTTTCTATTTAATCCTGCCGGTCACCATGCTTTTGCAGCTTCTGCTTTCGATCGCGGCACTGGCTGAGCCGGAAGATCGGCCGGAAGAGGATCATCCTTCTGAGGCGATGGATGCGCTTCTGGAAGCGGGGGAAGAAGAAGGGATTCTGGAGGAGTCTGATCGTGAGCTGGTGCGGTCTGCGGTGGAGTTTGGGGACAAGATTGTTCTGGAGGTGATGACGCCGCGACCGGAGATATTTTCTGTTTCGGGGAGCCTGACGCTTCGCGAGTTTACGGCGGAGATCAATGAGCATAACTTCTCGCGCGTGCCGGTCTATTCGAGTTCGCTCGATCACATTACGGGGATTGCCTTTGCGCACGACTTGTTGAAAGTGCTTGATTCCGAAGCTAATAGGCGGACAGTGTCAGAGATTCAGCGACCTGCGGCGTTTGTGCCGGAGACGAAGAAGGTGGCGGAACTGCTGCGGGAGATGCAGCGGGAAAAACAGCATATGCGGATCGTGATCGATGAGTATGGGTCGGTCGCGGGGCTGGTGACGATTGAGGATTTGCTTGAGGCGATCGTCGGGAACATTGCTGATGAGCATGACCAGACCGAAGCAGACGACGCTCCGGTTCGCGAGACGGATGGGTCGTATATTGTCTCTGGTTCGTTTGAGTTAGCGCGGTTGCGCGATCTCTTCGCGGAGCAACTAGAACGGCGACCCGAGGAGCCGGTGATTGAAGGTAGCGAAACGCTGCAGGCGAATCCGGGTGACTCGCCGGAGGCTTACGATCTTCTTGAAAACAGGGAGGATGCGGCAGACCGAGAGGAGGCTAGTCTACTGCGGTTGCCGGCTGAATTTGAATCGACAACGCTGGGTGGGCTGGTGTCGGAGATTGCCGGGCATATTCCTTTGCCTGGCGAGGTTGTTGAAGAACATGGGTTGAGGCTTGAGGTGTTGGCAAGTACAGATCGACGGATCGACCGGGTTCGCGTCAGCCTTGTCAGCCCTCCTGATACTGCTTAACGGATTTATTTTTTCCTCGATTCTGGGATTATTTTTTTTGTGTATGGCAGACGAAATGCCAACGGAAAGGCCCGAAATTTCGGGGCCTTTCCGTTTCTGTGATTCCGGGATATTAGTCGATTGAGATTTTGCGGAGGAGTTTGAAGTCCGAGAGCATTTTGCCGGTTCCGAGGACGACAGACGCGAGAGGGTCGTCGGCGATGGAGACCGGGAGACCAGTTTCTTCGCGGATCCGCTTGTCGAGGTTTTTGATGAGGGCTCCGCCGCCGGTGAGGACGATGCCTCGGTCGGAGATGTCAGCTGAGAGCTCGGGTGGGGTGCGCTCGAGAGCGACGCGGATGGCGTTGATGATGGTGGCGATGCACTCGGAGAGGGCTTCGCGGATCTCGGAGTCTTCGATGGTGATTGTCTTGGGTACGCCTTCGATCAGGTTGCGGCCCTTGACCTCCATAGTGATGGGTTTGTCAACGGGATAAGCCGAGCCGAGGGAGATTTTGATCTGTTCGGCGGTGCGCTCACCTACGAGAAGGTTGTACTTGCGCTTCAGGTAGGTCATAACGGCTTCGTCCATCTGGTTTCCGGCCATGCGAACGGACCGGGAGTAGACGATGCCTGCGAGGGAGATGACGGCGATGTCGGTGGTTCCGCCGCCGATGTCGACAACCATGTTCCCGCCGGGTTCGGTGATGGGGAGGCCAGCGCCGATTGCGGCGACCATAGCCTGCTCGACGAGGTGAACTTCGGACGCTTTGGCGCGGTAGGCCGAGTCCATGACGGCGCGCTTTTCAACCTGCGTAATCTCGGAGGGGACGCCGATGACGATGCGGGGGTGAACCATCATCTTGCGGTTGTGGGCCTTCTGGATGAAGTAGTTGAGCATCTTCTCGGTGTGGCGAAAGTCTGCGATGACCCCGTCTTTCATGGGCTTGATGGCGACGATGTTGCCAGGGGTACGGCCTAGCATGTCCTTGGCTTCTTTGCCGACGGCTTCGACTTCGTTGGTGATCTTATTCACCGCGATAATCGAGGGCTCATTGACGATGATTCCTTTGCCATGCGCGAAGACGAGCGTGTTGGCTGTACCGAGGTCGATGGCCAGGTCGCTTGAAAAGAGGCTGAAGAGAGACCGCATGTTGTGAATGCGGGAGTAACGCATCTGAAAAGTGTTCGAAGACATAAGTATTTACTGTATTTCCTGAAAAGAGACTTCCATTAGTGTATCTCTTTCGCAAGTGCCATTTCAGGCTCTTACCTAACCAGTCATCCCACATTGGGGTTACGGTTCGCAGAGCACCCGACAGCAAAAGAGGGCTGTGGGATAGATGAGAACGCTGACGTGACGCGTGTAGGCGAAGCCTGCAAGGAAGGGAAGCGTGGCTGCGGCGGCGACTGTGAGAAAGATGCCAGAGGCTATGCGCAGGCTTTTCTGCTGCGGTTGTCGTGCTCGCGTTAGTTTGTAGAGAGCATAGGTAATGGCGAACCAGAGCATGAGGCGGAACATAACGAGACCCAGATCTTCGAAGGCTCGTGTGACTCCGAAGCTGGCGGTGCCTCCGTACTTTTCGACCGCGAAGAAGATGACGTAGAGCTTGCGCAGATCGGCCTCTACGGTTTCGCGAGGGTGCGAGAGGACGTACTCGATGGCGGCGTGCTGATGATGGTCATTGAAGGTCCACTCGTCGGCGAAGTAGAGTCCGCGGTTCAGCTCAAAGTCGTACCAGTCCATTGAATCTCCACGGGCGGGCGGGTAGTGTTGGAGGAAGCCGGCGTTGTTGCCTTTGTGGAGATTGATACCGTCGAAGCTGGTTCCCACGCTGAAACGTCCGCTGGCGTGATGCTGATAGAGCGCCCACCCGGTGGGAGCCGCTACGACGAGGAGAACGACCAGGGCTCGCAGTGCGGCGCGTTTTTCCGTGAGGAGAAATCCGACTATGAGCACGATGACAAGAGGCAGCATTCCGCTCTTTGAGAGGTAGAGGGCGGCAAGCGAAACTGCAAAGGTGAGCGACAAAAGTGTGTGGTTTGTGCATGACGTTGTTCGGCTCGGTTGCCAGCCGAAGAAGAGCAATGCGACGGCGAGAGCGAGAAAGCTGTAGGTGTAACCCTCCTCGACGAGCATGTTGGTTATGTCGGCGAGGAACGGAGTCATTGCAAAGGGGACGAGGAGCAGCACGATTGCGAGCCATTTTCTGTTTTGTGAGCAGGGAAGGTTTTTCCAGGCCAGATAGATGGCGAAGGCGACGGGCAGGAAAAACACGAGAGTTTTGAAGCAGCCGACCCAGAGGTAGCGATTGCCGAGGAGACGCATTCCGAGCGAGACAACCCATGCGGTCATGGGCATACGTGCGGCGTGAAAGCAGATCGGGTTATTGCGAGTGCCCATGTCCTCGGTGCATACGGTGAGCCCCCGGCCTTCAAGGAGACTTTGGACTTCGGGGCCGACCATGTTGGTCATGGAGAAGATGGGCTTGTGGGCTTTGGCGTGATCGAGGCCCCAGAGAGCAGTGAGTGAAAAAATCAATGGAACAATCAGAAGAAGCCACAGCGCGCGTGTGTTCTGCACTGTTTCGATTTGGTAATTCGTGGTCCTAAGGGTCACTGGCATCTGGTTCGAATTATCTTATCGGCCTTATCGGTAGAAAACCGATATGTTTCAATGTTCCTTTCGCAACAAGTTCCATTTGGACTTTGCGAGAGGCAGGTCGCCTCTTCTTGTGGCAAATCGTTACAATCGAAGCCGGAAGTTGTTGTGTGGAGAGAACGAATGATTATTGGCGTGCCGAAGGAAGTAAAAGACCATGAGAGCCGCGTAGGCATTACCCCAGCAGGAGTGAAGGCGCTGGTAGAGGCTGGACACAAGGTTCTGGTGGAGCACGAGGCCGGTGCGCTTTCGGCGATGCCTGACGACGAGTACCAGTCCGCGGGGGCAGAGATTGTCGGGTCGGCACATGATGTGTGGCGGCTGGCGGAGATGGTGGTGAAGGTTAAAGAGCCGGTTGCGAAGGAGTACAAGCACTTTCGCGAGGGACTTGTGCTATTTACCTATCTGCACCTTGCGCCGCTGACAGAGTTGACGGATGCGCTGCTCGCTTCGAAGGTTACGGGCATTGCTTACGAGACGGTGCGAGATAAATTTGGAGCGTTGCCGCTGCTGACACCAATGAGCGAGGTTGCGGGGCGCATGAGTGTGCAGGTGGGTGCGGCTTATCTGGAGAAGGAGCACGGCGGGCGTGGCGTGTTGCTGGGCGGAGTGCCTGGAGTGCCTCCGGGAAATGTATGCATCATTGGGGGCGGCATTGTGGGGACGAATGCAGCAAAGATCGCGCTGGGCATGGGGGCGAAGGTTGCGCTGATCGATCTGAATTTGAATCGTCTGCGCGAGCTAGACGACATTTTCGGCGGACGAGTGTTCACGGTAGCTTCGAACAGTTACAACATCGAGCGCGCGGTGCGGGAGGCAGACCTGGTGATCGGAGGCGTTCTGATTCCGGGGGCGGCTGCTCCGAAAATCGTTACCAAGGCAATGGTGAACAAGATGAAGAAGGGCGCGGTTATTGTGGATGTCGCGATCGACCAGGGCGGCTGCATCGAGACGGCGCATCCGACGACTCACTCGAATCCTTCGTATGAAGTGGATGGCGTGGTGCATTATTGCGTGACGAATATGCCTGCGGCGGTGCCGAACACTTCGACGCTGGCGCTGACGAATGCGACATTTCCATATGTGCTGAAGCTGGCGCGTGTGGGAGCGAATGCCGCGATCGCCGAGGACCGGGGGATTGCTGAAGGAGTGAATACCTTCAATGGCGTGTTGACGTATGGCGCGGTGGCCGCGGCGCAGAAGCGTGAGTGGGAGCCGGTGTCGAAGCTGGTCTAGCAGGTGTCTTCGGAGATAGCGGCAAGATGAAGTGATCGAGAGAGGAGCTCCCTCGAACGCCTATAATCAGGTGATTGAAGGAGGGCTTGGCATGGCCACACCTGCGAACCGACGAAAGATATGGATCGCGTCGCTGGTGGTGTGTGTGCTGGCCCTGTTTGTGGCTCTGGCTACGCTGAATGCGTTCAATACACAACTGCCAACGCCCGCGACGACGCAGCAGATCGTAATTTTTACGGGTCTGTCGATTGTGGCGTTTCTACTGTTTGTAGCCGTTTTAATTTTGCTGGTTCGTAATGTGCTGAAACTGTATGCGGACCAGCGCAGCCGGGTGATGGGGACGCGTCTGCGTGCTCGGATGTTGTGGGGAGCTGTGCTGGTGAGTCTGATCCCAGTCGCTTCGATGTATGCGTTTAGTTATCTGCTTTTGAATCGCGCTGTGGACCGCTGGTTTTCGCAGCCGGTGACGGAGATGCGCGACGACAGCAACAATATGGCTCTGGAATTGGCTCGGTATACGACTGCGAATGCTCGGGCTGAGGCAGATTCGATTGCTGCTGGTCTGCCTGAGGCTTCGGCGGTGGTGGCTCCTGCTCCGTTGACGCCGCATCCTACTGCAGCTACGGCTGCGCGGCCTGCGGGGCGACGAGGCCCGCATACGCCACCTCATTCTGCGGCGCGGCCTGCCGCGTTATCGGCGGCTCGGGCTCGGCGGGAGGCGGTTTCTCAGATTCTGCGGCAGCACGAGATTACGCTGCAGAACGGATTCGCGGTTGTCTATCACGACGGACTGGTGATTGCTTCGTTCCAGTTGCCGCCGCGGGCCGGTGCTAGGGCACAAGTGAAGCCGTGGCTTCCGGACCAAGCGTCGGATGCGAATTCGGATGACCCGGTGAAGGCGACGACAGATCCGACGGATGCCGCGATTCTGGCGACGGCTCAGCGTAACGACCAGCCGGTGTTTTCGATTGGCACGACGGATTATGCTCTGGGAGCCACAACTCTGAAGCAGGGCAATACAGTTGTGGTTGGGTTGCCGATGCCTTTCGGCATGGCTGCAACAATGACTCGCCTGCAGAAGCGGGCAGAGGCTTATTCGGTTTTGTACAGCGAGCGCAGGCAGATTCGCGATCTGTATATGTTGCTGTTGCTGATGATGACGAGCCTCGCGCTTTTTGCGTCGAGCTGGTTGGCGCTGCATCTTTCAAAGCAGGTGACGAAACCCGTGGAAGCTCTGGCGGATGCGATGGAGGCCATTGCATCGGGAGACTATGGGCATCGAGTGAAGGAGAGTGCGACGGAGGAGTTGGGAGAGCTGGTTCGCAGCTTCAACCATATGGCTGCCGATCTCGAAGGCAGTCGCAGGGCGGTGGAACTTTCGACGGTGCAGTTGAGTGCTGCGAATGCGGCTCTTGAGGCGCGGGGAAGCGAACTTGAGACAATGCTGGAGACGATTCCAAATGGGGTGGCGACGCTCGATGCGGATCGGCGGATCGTGTTGGCGAATCGCGCACTGAGCGAGATGATGGACCCCGGAGGGCAGCGGCCTTTTCTGGGGCGGCCTATGGAAGATGTGTTTCCGGCAGAGGTCGCGGAGGTGTTGGATCGACTGATCAAACGCAGCCACAGGATGGGATCGGCGTCAAACGAGATTGAGGTGACGACGCCTGGGCATGCTGCAAACAGCGGCGGCACGATGAACCTTCTGGCGACGGTTGCGTTGCTCGAGATACCAACGACCACGGAGCGGCGGCGCGAGCATCAGGGATATGTTCTGGTACTGGAGAACGCGACAGAACTGCTGCGGGCGCAGAAGCAGTCGGCGTGGAAGGAGGTGGCGCGGCGGGTGGCACATGAGATTAAGAATCCGCTGACACCGATCAGCCTGAGCGCGGAGCAGATTCGCCGGCATATTGACCGGCTGGCTAATGCAATTGCGGAGCCGAGGCCGGTGAATGGCGCTGAACCTGCTTCGGTTGCGGTGATTCGACGCTGCAGCGAGGTGATTACTTCTTCAGTTGAAAGCATGCGCTCGCTGGTGGACCAATTTGCTTCGCTTGCGGAGTTTCCGACGGCGCGTCCGAAGCCAGCGGATCTGAATACGATTGTTGAAAATTCGCTGGCGCTCTTTGCGGGGCGAATGCAGAACATTCGAGTCGTGCGCAAGATGGCTCCTGACCTGCCGCTGGTGCTGGCTGATCCGGAGGCGCTGAAGCGTGCCTTGGGTAACCTGATCGACAATGCGGCGGAGGCGATGCAGCAGAGCCTGTTCCGCGAGCTTCGCATTGGAACATGCCTGCTGGAAAATGGCATGGTGGAGCTGACGATTGCGGATTCGGGGTCTGGGTTGACCGATGAGATGAGGGAGCGGCTGTTTCTGCCTTATTTCTCTACCAAACAGCGAGGCACCGGGCTTGGTCTGGCCATTGCAGCCAAGATTATTCAGGAACATCAGGGGACGATTCGAGCGGAAAAGAATGAACCCGCGGGAGCGAAGTTTATTGTCGAACTGCGGCAGGCGTCTTCTCTCGATGGCGACACCGAAGTCGTTTCGCCCAGTGTCTTTGCCTCTGAGGAGATCGGTAGTTACTCTGCGCTGAGGCCGAAGGAGGCGGATGCCGAAGAGAAACTTTTATCGAATGGCCGTGAAGCTGAAGGCGACCTGACTTCGGCTATCGCGCGAGGAACCAAATGAATCATGTATTGATCGTCGACGACGAAGCCGAGATTCGCGAGTCGCTCGAGAGTATTTTGCGAGAAGAGAATTACCTTGTAACGACAGCGGCGACTGCGACTGAAGCTCTGGAATTGCTGCGCGATGCGGCCTACGATGTGGTGCTGCTCGATATCTGGCTTCCTGATCGCGATGGGCTGGATACTCTGGCAGAGATTCGGCAGCTTGATTCGGCGAATGTTCCCGAGGTCATTATTGTCAGCGGACATGGGACGATTGAAGCTGCGGTGCGTGCGACGAAGCTGGGAGCTTACGACTTTCTTGAAAAGCCGCTTTCGCTGGACCGGACGCTGATTGTTCTGAAGAACGCGATGCGGGCGCGACAGATGCGGGAGGACAATCAGGAGTTCTCGCGGCAGCTTGCGCGGGGGACGGTGACCGGCAACTCCGTTCCGATGAAGGCGCTGCGGCAGCAGATTAAGCTGATGGCTCCGACGAATGGGCGCGTGCTGATTTATGGAGAGTCGGGTGCGGGCAAGGAGTTGGTTGGGCGCGCGATGCATGCGGAGAGTCTTCGCAAGGACAGGCCGTTTGTTGAGCTGAATTGCGCGGCGATTCCTGAGGATTACATTGAGTCGGAGCTGTTCGGCTATCGGCATGGAGCGATTCCGGGAGGGCCTCCGGAGAAGCGCGGGACGTTTGAGCGAGCCGATGGCGGGACGCTCTTTCTGGATGAAGTTGGCGATATGAGCCTTAAGACTCAGGCCAAGGTTCTGCGTGCGCTCGATGAACAGCGTTTTCTTCCTGTGGGAGCTTCTCATCCGGTGCATGTGGATGTTCGTGTGATCGCGGCTACGAACAAGGATCTGGAAGAGGAGATTGCACGTGGCAATTTTCGCGAGGATTTGTTTTATCGGCTGAATGTGATTCCATTTTTTGTTCCGCCCTTGCGGGATCGTAAGGAAGATATTCCGCTACTGGTGAAGGAGTTTCTGCAGCAATTTGGCGCGGAGTATGGGCGCCCGCATGCTGAGATGACGGAAGATGCGCTGGCCGCGTTGAAGCAGTATCACTGGCCGGGGAATGTTCGCGAGCTGCGGAATCTTGTGGAGCGGGTGTTGATTCTGAATCCGAAGACGCAGCGGATTGAACGGAGACATCTGCCGATGCTGGTCTACCGGGAGCCGGGGCGGGACGCGGGTAAGGCGAATGGGCGGAGCGAAGAGTTCACGTCACTCTTGCAGGCGCGCGAGGCTTATGAGCGTGACTACATCCTGAAGAAGCTGGATGAATTTCACGGGAATGTGAGTCGGGCGGCGGAAGGACTGGGGCTCGAGCGAAGCCATCTCTACCGGAAGATGAAGGCTCTGGGTGTGAGTATCAAGGAGTAGCCCATCTCCTATTTCGAATGATGAGGCCTCCTATTTTGGAGGCCTTAATTGCAAGCGATAACGTATTGTTCCAGGATCTTTTCCTTCACCATCGTAGGTCATGCCACATTTTTCCATCACCCGGATTGAGGCCGGAATCGAAGGGAAAGTATGGGCGATGAGGCTGTTAATCCGTTCGTTGTTGCGAAAGAACTCAACCATAGCCTTTGCGGCTTCGGTTGTGAATCCGCGGCCTTCAAACTGCGGCAGAACGGCATAACCAAACTCTGCTTCGTGTGGAGCTTCCGGTTTGATGAAACCACCACCGACGGTTCCGATCAACGTGCGAAAGCCGTCTGAAAATGGAAGAGCCACATAACGAAACCAGCCGATTTGGTTTGGATGCTGATCGAACAGCGTGAGAAAAAAATCGAGTACATGCGGCTCCCAATCGACAGGAGGCCAGTTTGCTGGAATCGTACATCCGATTAATTCGCCTAGACGGTTATCGCCGGTCTTTTCGGATTGGATTGTTTCGGGTGTGATTGCGATGAGGATTAGACGCGACGTGACGATATCGCCACACTCTTGAAGCTGCATCATGGGATCTCCTGAATCGTGTGTGTTGAGACGTGAAGGCGTAGACCGGAGAAATTTTCCGGTAGACACTACAACGAGTCGCACGTGATTCAGGCAGTCATAGGCAGGGCTGAAGTGTAGCAGGTTTATTTTTCTTCCGCTGCCTGTTTTTCTGCAATCTGTTCGAGTTGTTTGCGCCAGTCCAGGTCTTCGACGAAGCCGCGACTTGAGCGCCACTGCTCCTGCACTTTGACGAAGAGTTCGAGAAAGACGCGGGTTCCAAGGAGGCTTTCGATGTCTTTCCGGGCAGCGGTGCCTATTCGCTTCAGCATCTCGCCCTGCCTGCCGATGAGGATGGCTTTCTGGCCTTCTCGTTCGCAGTAGATTGCGGCGGAGATTTTGGTGACGGGGAGCTTGCCGTCTTTTCTCTTTTTGAGGGAGCCGGGCTCCTCATATTTTTCGATGACGACCGCAGTGGCGTAAGGAACTTCTTCGCCGGTTAGGAGGAGGATCTTTTCGCGGATGAGCTCAGCGACGAGAAATCGCTCGGGCTGGTCGGTGAGCTGATGTTTGGGGAAGTAGCGTTGGCCTTCCCTGAGCTGGGCAATTACTTTTTCGAGCAGGATGTCTAACCCCTCTTTTTTGCGCGCGGAGATAGGGATGACATCGGCGAAAGAGTGTTGTGCGGACCAGTGAGCAATCAGGGGGAGCAGGTCTTTTTTGGGGACTGCGTCGATTTTGTTGAGAACAAGGATGACGGGGCACTCCAGCTTCTTGATGAGGGAGAGGGCGAAGTCGTCTTCGGCAGCGGACATGGCACGTCGGGAGGCGGTGAAGTCACTCTCGTCTCCACGGGGGAGGCGATGGGTGGCGTCGACGATGAAGAGGACGGCGTTGCGGGATTCGAGGGCATCGTGAACCTCCTGCATCATCCGGCGGTCAAGCTGGGTGTCGGCCTTGTGGATTCCGGGTGTGTCGACAAGGACGATCTGGGCGGCGGGATGGCCGGGTTCGCCCGGGCCCTTCTTTTTCAAAGGGATCTCGAGGACACCGTGAATGCGGGTGCGGGTGGTCTGGGGCTTGTGCGTGACGATGGCAAGCTTCTGACCGAGAAGAGCGTTCAGGAGGGTCGACTTGCCCGCGTTGGGGCGGCCGATGATGGAGACGAAGCCGGAGCGGAAAGCCATTGTTTCTATTATGCGCTGGGATCGTGATGGTTGGTCTGGCGGCTTCGGTTGCGGCGGGGTGAAAAAAAGTTCGTATGCGCATCCGCGCCGCCAACTGCGCTGGAGCGTCGATTCGCAGATAATCATAACTGCGCATGGAATCATTTGTTACACGGTTCAAGAATGTCCTGGTATTGGTTGCGATTCTTCTCGCCCAAACTATCGGGCTCGCGGTGCAGGTTCGGCGGCCGGCGGAGCCGGGTGCGCCTGACGGCAGCAGCGTGACTTTGATCCGATACTGGGCTGTTTCCACGGTGACTCCGTTCGAGCGCTTTTTTCATGGACTGGGGTATAACCTGCGGCATGGCTGGTCGAACTATGTCGATCTGCGACATACTCGGCAGCAAAACCGCGATCTGCAGGAAGAGGTTGCACGTTTACGGCTGGAGCAAGCTGCGCTCTCGGAGGATGCGATTCAGGGGCATCGTTTGCAGGGGCTGCTGGACTTTCAACAACACTACGTTGCGACGACGGTTGCGGCTCAGGTCATCGGGACCAGCGGGAGCGATCTTTCGCGAGTGATCTATATCGACAAAGGCGCGAAAGACGGTCTGAAGACGGACCAGGCAGTAATTACTCCGGATGGGATTATCGGAAAGCTGCGGGATGTATTTCCGCGTACGGCCCAGGTGCTGCTGATTAATGACCAGACCTCCGGTGCGGGAGTGGTGCTTGCGACGACGCGGCTGCGCGCGATTCTTCGGGGGAGCATTACGGGGCAGGTTGTTATTAACAATCTGACACCGGACTCGCGGATCAAAGCCGGAGAGCAGGTTTTGACTTCGGGCGGCGACCAGATCTACCCGCGCGGGTTGCCGGTTGGGACGATTGAGTCGATCAAGCAGGATCCGGAGCATCAGCCTTATACGTTGATTGAACTGAAGCCCGCGGCAAATTTGAGTCAGCTGGAAGAAGTTCTGGTGATTACTGGAACGCAGTCAACGTTGCCCTTGGCGGCCCAGCATGATCTGGCTGTGGGAGCGGCTACGAAGGAGGCTCAGGATGCAGCCGTGAAGCAACTGGCGGAACAACAGGCCGCCGAAGCTGCGGCGAAGTCAGCCGCCCAGATTGTTGCGGACCGCCTGCCGAGCCTACATGATGGCGATCAGCCAGCGGGCGACGCTTCTACCCCGGCGGCTCCCGGAGCTACGCCCGGAGGCGTTGTTCCAAAACCACTTCCTACTGTTCACCCGGACCGGTACAGCTCCGGATCGACGCCGTCCGCGGCGGATCTGAAACCGGGGGCGCCGGAGAGGAATACTCCAGCGGCTGCGCCAACTCCTCTGCCTTCAATCGGAAGGCCACAGACGCAACCTGACTCGACTTCTCCGGTCAAACCTCAACCACAGGAGCTGCTCTAACCAACAGACAATGGACCGCACCCTCTTCATGGCTACGCGCAGCTATACATCTCGGCGAGAACTTGAGCAGCATACCTTTTCTCCTGCAGTAACGGTGCTGGTGCCGCTCGCAGCGATTCTGTTGCAGGCGTTGCTTCCCCGGCCGTTTCCACGGCTTGGGATTCTGGATCTTCCGTTGATTGTTACGGTGTTTTTTGCGGTGTCGCGGCGAAATCCGGTGGCTGGAACGTTGACCGGAGCTTTTATTGGGCTTCTTCAGGACGCTCTGACGAATACGCCGATTGGCGTGAACGGGATGGCGAAGTCAGTTGTCGGATATATCGCCGCCAGCATCGGGATTCAAGTTGACGTGGAGAACATCACGACACGTGTTTTCATGAACTTCGGCTTCTTCCTGATTCATAGTTTTTTGATTTTTTTGATCAATCGGCGGCTGTTGGGACACGCTGATTTTCATATTTTGTGGCTTCACGAACTGCTTCGCGCTGCGATTAATACGGTTGTGGCAATTCCTGTTTTCCTGTTGCTCGATAGGGCAAAACGGCAGGAATAAATGCGCCGTACGTCTAACGAATAACTTTGATAAACGTAAGAGTAATGTCTACGGGGATACACCGGACGTAAACTTAGATTGAGCATCTAGATCGAGCATGGAAGCGACTCACAATCCGGAGCAGAGCAGCGGACCGCTTGGCAGGGTTGAAAAACTGCCCAGTGGCAAACTTCATGCTGTGCAATATATCGTTGCGCTGATTCTGGCGATTCTGCTGGTGGGCTTGTGGCGGTTGCAGGTTCTGAACTCGGATAACTTCCGCTCGCTCGCAGAGGCGAACCGGATTCGCAAAGTTCCGGTTTTGGCACCGCGTGGGAAGCTTTTTGACCGTGAGGATCGGCTGCTGGTCGATAACTACCCTTCGGTGACTTGCTATTTATTGCGGGAGCAGGTCAACCTGGAAGCAGATTTGCCTCTTATCTCGCAGGGACTTCACATTCCCATCGACCAGATTCATGCGACGCTGCGACGGTACCAGGTGGCGCCCGCTTATCAGCCGATTCCGTTGAAGCAGGACATTACGCCAGACGAGCAGGCGTTTATCGCTGCGCATCGCGATGAATTGCCCGAGTTGGAGACACGGGATGAGCAGCGACGGCTTTATCCTGGCGACGGATTTGCGGCGCATCTTATCGGCTATGTTGGCGAGGTTTCCGAGCAGATGCTGGCGAATGATGACCGGTATTCGCTTTATTCGCCGGGCGATGTGGTTGGGCGTTCGGGCGTGGAGGCTACCTACGATGCAGTTCTACGCGGTGTCGACGGCAGCCGCGACGTGATCGTTAATAGCCACGGCAAGGAACTGGGGCATCTTGGGCAGACGCCGGCGATTCCGGGCAAGGATCTGAAGCTGACGATCGACCTCGATATTCAGATGGCGGCCGAGAAGGCCCTTGAAGGTAAGGTGGGGGCCATTGTGGCCATGGATCCGCATAACGGCGAGATTCTTGCAATGGCGTCGCGGCCTACGTTCGACCCGAACCAGTTTGCAGTTCGGCTGACGAAGAGCTATTGGAACGAGATTCTGAATAATCCCGACCATCCGTTGTTGAACAAGACTATTCAGGCACAGCTTGCGCCGGGAAGCACGTTCAAGATCATCATGTCGGTTGCTGGGTTGCAGGAGAATGTTGCACAGACGATGCATGTTGGCTGTAACGGAGGAGCTGAGTTCTACGGCCATTTTTATGCTTGCGATCGTCACCATGGGGCAGTGGACATCAACAATGCGATTCCCTATTCATGCGATACCTTCTACTACACGCTTGCGAACCGCCTCGGGATCGATACGATAGCGAAGTATGCGACTTCGCTTGGGCTTGGGCAGAAGACTGGCATCGATCTGCCGGATGAGGTGACCGGCACGATGCCCTCGACGGCGTGGAAGCTGAAGACTCAACATGAAAAGTGGTACGCGGGAGAGGTTATTTCTGTTGGGATTGGCCAAGGTGCTGTGACTGCATCGCCGATTCAACTGGCACGCGCCCTAAGCGGTATTGCTTCGGGCGGCGTTCTTCGGCGGCCACATGTAGTGTTTCCTGATGAAGTGCCACCTGAGCTGCTGCAATCGGTTCATGAGAGTTATCCCGGTTCCGGCGACGCAACCATCCCTTTGACGACAGAAAACTGGCAGCTGATTACCGATGCAATGGCTAATGTGACCAGCAGTCCGATTGGCACTGCTTACATTGCGCATCTTGATGGTGTCGATTTTGCGGGCAAGACAGGTACTGCCCAGGTAATGAGCCACGACGCATTGAGTCGCACGGGCGGTGGTCACAAAACGGATCCGAATGCGTGGTTTGTCGGTATGACGCCACGTCGCAATCCGGATATCGTGGTTGCGGTTCTGTGGGAGCATGGCAACTGGGGGAATAACTCCGCGAAGCTTGCAGCGCAAGTGATCAATGCGTTCGTCACGAAGCAGCGCAAGCGAGACAATAATATCCGCATTGCGGACACTCCGAAGCCTCAGACAGAGCCCACGACTTCTTCTACTCCAAAGCCCTCAATTCCCAATGCTGAATAGTTTTGTAGCGGTGTGTGAAAGTGCATCTTAGTGCTCCGTCTCTTTGGGTTTGCCCATGCGCATGTTAAATCCGATGATTCCGCCGGTGACGTTGATGCCGTTATCGAGATACTTCGGTTCAGACAAGTAGGCGTTTGAGACGTGCATGTAGGCCGGGCCAAGCGACATGCTGTACTTCTGGTTGAAGTTGTAGCGGAGGCCGGCGCCTAACCAAAGAGTGAAGGTGAAGTCCTGCCCCTGTGCGTAAAAATTGCCAGAGGGGCCCTTTGCGTCGATGCCGCCTGCCCCCAAACGCACTTCGAAGTAGGGTGTGGCCTTCCAGTTTCGGGGGACGAAGTTGCGCCGGAAGCCGAGGTTGAAGGCACCATATATTTTTTCCGGGCCTCTTGGAATCGCCGTGAGAGAGAGCGAGGCGATCATGTCAGTGTTTCCGCGGAGGATACGAGGACCGTTGATCTTTCCCATGTGCCATCGGATAGAAGCGAAGGTTGGCACCAGAGTGTAGTGAAGAGGCTTTTGTGAGTAGTCGCCCCCGACGAAAACATCAAAGACGAAGGGAATATTGATGGGGAGGGCTCCCGTATCGAGGGAGAATTCGAGTTTATTTCTGTAGTAGATATTCTCGTTGAGGTCGGGCAGCTTGATTGGTCTCGTGACGGATATGACTGCGTCGGAGGCGGTGGACTTCAAATCGTGGTCGGAGGATACAACTCTTTGCGGGTCGTCTTGTCCGACCTGCTCAGAGGTAGATTCATTGGTGGTCGGTAGAGCCTGGGCGGGTCCTTGTGCCACTGATAACGCGGGGTAGGCGAGGCAGGTAACGAGAAGAGCAAACAAGAACAGACTTCGTCCGGCCATTTTAAGTCGGATCAACCCACTGAACAGAAACTGCGTTTGGGGAGGCCCAAAACTTTCAAATTTGTCGTCGTTGCGTCTGCGAAGGACGGCTCTTTCCGCGAAACGAGAATTGAATTCAGTGGCACGATTGAACAAAAGCGAGTGTTCTGGGTTTCCCAAGGACGCTCCTGCCTGGGGAACTGTCGTGCGTAGGGGTCAGAATCCGCAGGATTTTTCTTTAAATTCGACGCTTAACTAGCATACCCTGTGACACCCGCGACTCGGCGTGCTATCAGCTCATATTCACCTGTGAAATCCGCTGTGTCTGTGAGCCTTAGGAACTGGTTACACTAGGGAAAAGCATGACCCGCCTCTCTTCTTATCGCGACTTCGACTGGGTTCTACTCGGTTTTGTTCTTCTGCTGTCGCTAATCTCTGTGCTGGAGATCAAGTCCGCGACGCTGCATACGAAGTTTCACGGGTTCGATCACAAGCAGATCGGATTTCTGGCGATCGGCATTGTGCTGATGTTTTTGATTTCGCTGATCGATTATCACCGGCTTATCGATATCGTTCATTGGGCCTATGGGATTGGCATTTTGTCTTTGGTTGCGGTGGCATTATTTGGGACGAAGATTCTTGGAGGGAAGCGCTGGATCGGATATCACGGCGTTCACTTTCAGCCTTCGGAGTGGATCAAGCTGATTCTGATTGTTGCGGTGGCGCGTTATTTCTGGGGACTCGCGGGCAGGGAACTGAGCTGGGCCGATATTGGGAAGGTCTCGGCTCTGGTGATTGTTCCTATGTTGTTTGTGTTGAAACAGCCTGATCTTGGAACGGCGCTTACGTATTTGCCGATTCTTATCTGCGGGTTGTTTCTTGGCGGGATTCGACCGAAGCAAGCGGGTATTATTGTGCTTGCAATTGCTCTCGTGGGAGTGATTGCCTGGAAAAGCGGCAAACACCTGAAGCCTTATCAACAGGCGAGAATTAATGCATTTATCAATCCTGATTCGGACCCGCGGGGATCGGGTTATCAGATTCGGCAGTCGCTAATTGCAGTGGGCTCGGGCGGAGTCTGGGGAAAGGGGACGAATAAAGGGACCCAGACGCAGGGAGATTTTCTTCCTATTCCTTATACGGATTTTATTTTTGCTGCTTACTCCGAGGAGCACGGGTTTGTTGGTGCGGTCGGAGTGCTGCTGCTCTATTTTCTGATTCTCATGCGACTGATTCAGAATGCGCAGACTGCTTCGGACCTGCCCGGGAGTTTCATCATCATGGGAGTGGTCGCGGTGATCGTGTTTCAGATTGCTGTTAATGTCGGCATGGTGGTGGGGCTGATGCCCGTTACGGGAATTCCTCTGCCTCTGCTGAGTTATGGAGGCTCTTCTGTGCTGTTTACGTTTCTCGCCCTGGGTATTGTGATGAATGTCCGAATGCGGCGGTTCGTGAACTAGCGCTTCGTGGCTTCGACGACTGCCTATAATTGCGGGATGCAAAATTTCTTTGGCGACCTCCGCTTCGCTGCTCGAATGCTGGCAAAAAATCCTGGATTTACTCTTGCAGCGATTGTGACTCTGGCGTTGGGAATTGGCGCGAATGTCGCAATCTTTACCGTGACCAGCGCATTGCTGCTACGGCCTTTGCCTTATCGTGTTCCGCAGCAGCTGGTGAGCCTGGATGTTAAAAGCAAGACGACGGATTTTGGTGGGACTCTGATTCGATATGAATTGCTTCGGGATCATGCGCAATCGTTCGAGTCGATTGCCGCGTGGGCGAATGACAATTTGAATCTGACGGGAAGGGGAGAGCCGCTGCAAGTTCCAGTGGCGCGTGTTTCTCCGAACTTCTTCTCGACGCTGGGTGTGGAGCCGCAACTTGGACGGAGCTTTACACAGCAGGAGGGGCGGCCTGAGGGGCCAGCGGTTGTGATGATCAGCGATTCGATGTGGCGCGACCGGTTTGGGGGGGATCGCAACATCGTTGGGCAGACGATAGCACTGGATACAGTGCCGAACGTGATCGTGGGTGTGCTGCCGGCTGATGTTCAGTTTCCGTTTGTGGGTGCGGCTGACATCTGGACTCCACGCTATTTCGAGTACAGTTTGATGACGCCGCAGCGGCTGCGCATGGGGGTAGGTTATCTCGGTTTTGTGGGGAGGTTGCGGTCAGAGATGCCGCTGAAGCGAGCAGAGGAAGAGCTTGGCGTTATGAATCAGCAGTACCGGAAGGAGAATCCGACGGCTCCCGACGCGGACGCCGGGGCGGTGGTCATGCTGACGCCGCTGCGGGATTTTGTGGTAGCGGGCGTTCGTGGGAAGGTACTGATCCTGTCGGGATTTGTTGCTTTGCTGCTTTTGATCGCTTGTGCGAATGTAGCAAGCTTGTTACTTTCGCGGGCGCTGGCTCGCCGACGAGAGATCGCGGTGCGCATGTCGCTGGGAGCGGGGCGCAGCGTGATTGTGCGGCAGCTCTTGACCGAGAGTGCCTTGCTTTCGCTGATTGCAGGCGGACTGGGTGTGGGTTTGAGTTGGGTTGCGACGCGTGCGTTGACGGCTTCAGGTGCGAGTCAGCTTCCGCAGGGTGTTCCGATTGGCGTTGATCTGAGGGTGTTGTCGTTTGCCGTTGTGGTTTCGCTCGTGACAGGCATTGTCTTTGGAAGTTTTCCGGCTTTGCGACTTTCACGAGTTGATCTGTATGCTGCCTTGCGGGAGGAAGGCCGAGGGTCTTCTCGCGGACATGGGCGTGCCCAGATGAGCAGCCTGCTAGTGATCGGGCAGATTGCACTTTCGTTGCTGCTGCTGGTGGGTGCTGGTTTGCTGCTGCACAGCTTCAGGCAATTGCTGCGGGTGGATCCAGGGTTTGATGCCAGCAATGTGCTCTCCATGAACGTGTCGCTGTCGACAACGAAGTATGCAAAGCCGGTGCAGCAGATCGCGTTCTTTGACGAGATGCTGCGGAAGGTTTCCGTGGTGCCGGGTGTGGGAAGTGCGGCGATCTCGGCCGCTTTGCCGCTGAGTTGGAAGAGGATTACTCCCATGTTGCCGGAGGGACAAGCTGAGGTCCCGCTGTCGCAACGGCCTTTTCTTGATATTGAGGCCGTCAGCCCGGCGTGGTTTCAGACGATGCGAGTTCCGCTGGTGCGTGGGAGGGAGTTTTCTGACGCTGACAATCCGCAGGCACCCAAGGTTGCGATTGTGAATGAGACTTTTGCGCATCGCTTTTGGCCAAACGAGAATCCGCTGGGCAAGCGGATCGTAGTCGGGCGTGGGCCAGATGCGACCGAGGTCGTGGGAGTGAGTGGTGACGTAAGGAACAAGGGCCTGGCGCAGGAGACACAGGCGCAGATCTATGTTCCATTTCCCCAGTTGGCGTGGGCGAATATGAATCTGCTGGTTCGGACAACGGTTTCGCCCGAGAGCGTTACTTCGCTTGTTCGGTCACAGATTGCTGCTGTGGACCCGGACCAACCGATCAATAACGTCAAGACAGTGGAGGAGCTGGTTGATAACTCGCGGGCCCAATCGCGCTTTGTGGCGTTCCTGCTGGGCATTTTTTCTGCTACAGCTTTAGCTTTGGCTCTGATTGGGATTTATGGAGTGCTGGCGTATTCAGTTGCGGAACGGCGGCAGGAACTTGGGATTCGACTGGCACTTGGAGCGAAACGCGAAGACATTCTGCTGCTGATTCTCAAGCGAGGATTTGTTCTGGCTGCTGTCGGGATCTCCGTTGGGCTGGTTACTGCGCTGTTGCTGACGCGACTGATGGGAAGCATGCTCTACAAGGTTGGGGCTCACGATCCAACAACCTTTGCCCTGGCTCCGCTTTTGTTTCTTGCGATTGCGCTGCTGGCGAGTTATCTGCCTGCACGACGGGCGACGAAGGTGGACCCGGCAGAGGCCCTGCGGGAAGGTTAAAAGGCAGACTGTAACTGTGATTGAACTTTTTCAGCGTTTTGAGAGTTGACGGGCCTTTAGAATCAATGGGCCTTGTATGGTATCTAGCTCCGCACTGGCTTCTGCAGCACTTTTAGTGCGATACTCTTAGTAGCATCTGTTCGGCTGTAGATGCCGTTCAGCGCAGATTCCCCGTCTCCCCAGGCGCACGGTCGCCGGGAACGGAAAGAAGATTTTTAGAAGAAAAGGCCGGCCAGGCGAGAGACATCAGTCCGTTGGCCGGACAGGTTTCAGGGAAATGATTGCATCCGGATGGCGAACGGCCCCGCCTCAAACTTATGATTTTGAGGTAGTTCTGGCCACAAACTCCGCATGTCAGCTGTCGCTCGAAGCACCCCGTGTTCCCGATTTTTCCGGTAGTGCCCGATCCGCGCCCATTGCAGGTGCGCTCGCGGCTCAGTATTTCGTACCGGCTATCGAGTTTTTTTCACGCGCTTCTGCACCTCCTATCCTGTCCGCACCACGGTGAGCAAATCCTGGCGTTATTGCCAGGTGAAAACTCGCGATTGATCTCTGTCTCGGTCTGCCGCTCGTACCTGAAATAAGGACGGGCAGAAAGAGCACAGAATGTCGAAAGAAATTTACATCTCCGGAACTCCGCATGAGACTCGTCTCGCCATCGTCGAAAACGATGCGCTCGCGGAGATTTATTACGAACGCGAGAACGAATACACACTCGCCGGATCTATTTATAACGGCCAAGTGACCCGGGTTTTGCCGGGAATGCAGTCTGCGTTTGTGGACATAGGTCTCGAACGCGACGCCTTTCTCTACATCACCGATTTCATGGAAGAAGAAGGCGAATCCGCTGACTTCGATACCAATGGCGATTCCAACCGCAGACGTGAGCGCGGAGATCGCAATGGCGCTCCAACGATCGAGGGCGCTGCCGATTCGTCCAGCGAGTCCGACCGCAGTGATCGTAATGGACGCGGTGATCGTGGCCGCGGACGAGGTGGCAGGGATCGAGGTGGCAATCGTGAACGTCAGCCTATAGCTGATCCTATGATCTCTTCGGGCGAGGAAGATAGTTTCAATGCTCCTGTGGTGGACTTTCTCTCGGCGAATCAGTCGGACGAGGCTACTGTCCAGGAGGGCGGGGAGATTGGCGAAGGCGCTCCGGGTGCCGATGGCAGCCGCAGGTGGCGTGGACGCCGTGGACGCCGCCGTGGACGGGGCCAGGGACCGCGCGAGGGATCCTCGCAGGTTGCAAGCGCTCCCGCCGCTGCCGAAGCGAACGAAGGGTCTTATGGGGATGACTCGTTCGAACCGGAAGTTGCTGCACAGCCCACTTTGAGCACTAACATCCCGGAGCAGGTGGAGTCCGGTTATTCAGCGGCTGAGACGACCAGCCTTACTGTTGATGAGACTCGTGAGCGCGAGAACCGCAATGATCGGGGAGGGCGCGGGGATCGTAACAATCGTGGCGGGCGTGATCGTCTTGATCGTAACCGTGGAGGCCGGGATCGCGGTGGACGCGACTCGCGCGCTCCGCGTGGCTTCGCGCCGAGGACGTCGCTTTATGGCGTCGATGACACTTCGGTTCACCACGAGGCTTCGGAAGCGGGCGGTCTGCCTGTTGAGCCGATTGTGCTTCCGGGGGAATCGCTCTCCAAGTACCGCAAGGAAGCGGAGGTGCCGGCTGCGGCTGTTGCGCCCGGTGCGGTTGCCAAGCCGGTTGATGCGAACATTATTATTCCCTCCGCCCCTGGGTTTACGATTCCCGATGGTTGGGATGGGGGCAGTATTCTGCCGGGTGAGTCGCTGTCGCGTCATCGTCGAAGAGAGAACCGTGCGCCGGTGCAGGAATCCGGCGAAAACTACTCCGCGGAGATTGAAGAGAAGACTCAGATCACGCCAGTCGTACAGGCCGAGGTGACTTCTCAGGCTGAGCCTCTAGAAGATCAAGAAGAAATTCTGCCTGCTGTTCCTCCGGCAGAGTATGAGCCCGTCAATGCTTCGGCTTCGTACCGGCTCGATCCTGCAGCGCCGAGCGAGTTCCGACAGAGCGCGCCGGTACTTGAAGAGCCGATTGTGGAAGAGGCTGCGGCTCTGGAAGTTATCGAAGAGGCTCACGAGTTCGCTGCAACCCACACGATGACGCCGACTCCGGAAGAGCCTGTCGCACAGGTTGCTGCTGAGCGTGTGTTTGAAAAGTTTGACTGGCAGACTTCGTCTGAACCGATTCCGACGGTCTTTGATAAGCCGGCCGCGGTTCCACATGAGGTTACGACCCTTCATGCGAGCGGCGATATCACTTCTGAAGCTCCGGCCAGCACTTTCATCCCGAGCGCTGGCGCACTCGTAGAAGAGACTCTCGACGAAGAGGACTACAACACGACGCTCCATGCCAGCGCCATCGAAGAGATGGAGGATTTTGACGAAGAGGAGACGCTTGAAGGAGCTGCCGATCTAGGCACGATGCTTCGCGAGATGTCGATCGACGAGATTACCCGGTCCGGCAGCGTGGAGGATGAGGAAGAAGACGACTTCGAGGAAGAGGATGCCGTTCACGATCACACGATCGGCGAAGTTGATTCCGACGAAGAGAGCGATGAAGAGGAACTCGACGAGGCGGACACCGAAGAGGATGTTATTCACGAGGAGTTCGCTGAAGCAGGGGACGGTCTATCGAATGGTGCTGAGCCGGCTCAGGCTGGGTTTGCGATTCCTTCACGTGACCGCAACCGCGATGATCGTGGCCGTGGGCGCCGCGATGGACGTCGGGACGGTCGCCGTGATCGATTCGGCCGGGGAGATCGTCATGATCGTCCGCGCAATGCTGGTGGAGGTGGTGATCGCGAGCGTTCCGGCGGACGTGATCGTCGTGGGGGACGCAGTTCGATGCAATCCACGAATCTTCCTGCCATCAGCGAGTTGCTGAAGCCAGGTCAGGAGATTCTGGTTCAGATTGCGAAGGAGCCAATAGCGAAGAAGGGCGCGCGCATTACCAGCCACATTGCATTGCCGGGGCGCTTCCTGGTCTTCATGCCTACGGTGAACCACACGGGAGTGTCGCGGAAGATCGAGTTGGATTCCGAACGACGCAGGCTGAAAGAGATTCTGTTGAGCGAGAAGGGCGAGGCGGCAGGCGGCTTTATCGTTCGCACCGCCGCTGCGGGGGCTACAGAAGAGGAGCTTCGCAGCGACCTTCGGTTCCTGCTCAATCTGTGGGCTGACATTAAGCAGCGCAGCGAATCTTCGAAGTCGCCCGCTCTCATCTATCACGATTTGAATCTGGTCGAGCGCATTCTGCGCGATCAGGTCACGGACAACTTCTCTGCGATCTGGGTTGATACCGAGACAGACTACGAGCGCATTCTGCGATTCCTGCAACGCTTCCAGCCCTCGCTGATTCGCCGCGTGAAGCTTTACACCAAGGAGACGCCGCTGTTTGAGCAGTTCGGCATCACCGAGGAGATCAATAAGGCTCTGCGATCGAAGGTATGGCTGAAGAGCGGCGGCTCGATCGTTATCAATCAAACCGAAGCTCTGGTTGCGATCGACATCAATACCGGCAAGTTTGTCGGCAAGACGGCTCGTCTTGAGGACACGATCGTCAAGACAAACCTCGATGCGATTCCGGAGATCGTTCGCCAGATTCGTTTGCGCGATCTTGGCGGGATCATCATTATCGACTTCATTGATATGGATGAACGGAAGAATCGCAATCGTGTGATGGCCGCACTGGAAGACGAGTTGAAGAACGATCGCGCTCCGTCGAAGATTCTTCAGTTCAACGACTTTGGTCTGGTTGCGATTACTCGTAAGCGAGTCAAGCAGTCGCTAGAGCGCACTTTGTCGACTACCTGCAACATCTGCACCGGAACAGGTATGGTCAAATCGCCGGTTACGGTCTGTAACGACATTTATGTCGAGATGCGGAAGATGCAGCGGCATCTGGAACGCGGCGATGTGATGCTCCGCGTGAACCCGGAGGTCGTAAAACAACTGAAGGCACCGGGCACGAAGTGGCTGCAGGAGATGGAAGAGATGGTGGGCAAGACGATTCTCGTCAAGTCCGATCCGAGTCTTCATCCTGAGCAGTTCGATATTCACTAGTGCTGAGCTGCGCCGAGAACTGTTACTATTGAGATAAGGGCCTCCAAGTAAGGAGGCCCTTATCTCTTCGCGGATCAATGTTTTGTCGGCGATAAAATTATAAAAACCGCCAATTTCTGTCATCCCAATTGTGATTTCCTGCGTCATACACAACAAGCGCATTCGAGTCGGGTTCAAGGCCATATAGGAACCTCGCAGTACCAAGGAGCCACACAGAGATGCACATAACCAAGAATCGTTTTTCTACTTTCATCGATTACTCCGCCGCGATCGTTTTTTTCGTTGCCAGTGGCGCACTTGGGCTGCATGCGCAGCAATCGGCAGGCACGGCTCCATCCCTGCCGCCAATTAGTATTAAGGCAAGTCTCGCAGCGCCGCTTGATCTCTCTACCCCGGACGATTTGAAGTATTCAAGCAGCGTCGGCAGTGAGGAGATGGCGGACGCCGAAACGTTTAATTTGGGCGCTGGCGAGGATCAGCCGCCGCCGCGCCGCCGCTACGGTCATCCGAATTATTCGGATAGCCACACCAACGCCGACGGCTCTGCCAAGTACTCCTTTATTGTTGGCGGCGGTTTTACGTTACCGGTCGGCGATTCTCACAATTACCTGAGCACGAGTTACGACTTCCAAGCTGGCGTAGGGCGCAACTTCAGCAAGAAGTTTGGCGTGCAGGCAGAGTTTAATTGGGCGAATTTCGGATTTCCGACTTCGACGCTTAATAAGCAGCTCGTAATTTATAACAGCACCTGTCCCAATGCCGGCGGTTGCGGTCTCACTCAATTGGGTGGCACAAGTCATATATGGTCATTCACGCTTGATCCGATCGCGAACTTTTATGAGTCGGACACGCTGGGAGCCTACGTCATCGGCGGCGGCGGTTTCTACCACAAAACCGCTAACTTCACGATTCCGTCGATCGGGACGTATTGCGATCCGTTCTATGGATGCTTTCAATACCAGGCGAATCAAACGATCGACAAATACACCAGCAACGCGTTCGGCGTTAATGTGGGCGCTGGGATGACGTACAAGTTCTCGCGTTTTGCATCAGAGCGTTTCTACGTTGAAGCGCGTTACGTCTACACCTTCAACTCTGAACGAGCCTTTTCTTTCGGCGATTCGAGCGGAAATAATTTCAATGTCTTTCCGCAGAACAGCGACAAGACTGGATTCATTCCCATCACATTTGGCATTCGGTTCTAGTAATGCATACCAGTCTGCCTGGTTTAAGACAAAAGAAGGGAGGTTCGCTTCCCTTCTTTTGTACTTAAACCGATCACTCAACGGTGGAGGCGAAGCAAAAAGCCGGCTGTGACGCCCGCCATCGAACCGAGGCTCATAGAGATCTGGTGACCAAGTCCGCGTTGGCGCATCTCCCACGCGTTGAACCATAAGATTCCAACCAGCATCAGGGCCAGTCCCGGGCCAACGATCCAGCGGTAAGTATCACCATTTACGAGCGCCGCGGCGTAACCCCCGGCCGTAGTGCACACCAGCCATACGGCGTCCTGGGTGTACTTATACGGTGCTCGAATCCTGTGATCCTTCACAACAAAATCACGTGAGGCTGCGGTAATCCCAAACGCCGCCGCCATCGCCAAGCCGACGGCGACTGCGTATCCCACAAACAGGGCAAGGGCGATATAACTGACGACGATGATCAGCATTCTTTCTTCAGGGTCCTCCGGTGGAAGGCATTCTAAATGCGAATAAAGTCTATCAGCCCGTTTCCGGGATCGTGTCAGACGCCGACAGGGTAGGGCTTTTCGTGCATCTGCTGACCTGGATCCCCGCTTCGCTCAAACCGTCCCTGAAGCAGGCTTAGTAACCCGGTGTACCAATATCCAAAGACAAACAAGACCAGGAACGGCACGGTGAAGAAGTTCTCTGTCGAGATGGCATAGTAGACGGTCCACGCGAAGTAACATCCGATGGCAAGCTCGATCCAGGGCACGATTCCGAGACGCTTGCGATAGACCTTTGCCTGGGTCTTCTCGCCTTTTTTCTTGACCTTGTACTTGGGAGTGCGGGCGAAGGCGCTCTTGACTCCGAACAGGGCTTCCATCACAGCCTTGGTGTTTGTGATGGTCAGGCCAACTCCGCCAAGCGCCATGACGAACGGTATGTAGAGGATCGACATATACCAGCTGCGTGGATAGAGCTCTTTCTGGCTTACCAGGTAGAACGTGGAGACCGACATCGTGCTTGCGATGAAGAGAGGAAAGTCGATCAGGAGCATCTGAATATACCCCTGCCAGCTGCGGACAATCATTGCGGGCATCAGCAACACGCTAAGGACGATCATCAGCGGATAACTGATGTTGGCTGTGAGGTGATACCAGGCTTCGAGTTTTGTGTGCCAGGGAGCATCACTTTTGAGAACGCGTGGGAGAATCTTTTTGCCGGTCTGGATGAGGCCCTTTGCCCAGCGTGCCTGCTGAGTTTTGAAGGCCGTCATCTCGATTGGGAGTTCAGCAGGGCATTCGACGTCCTGCAGATACTTGAACTGCCATCCGACGAGCTGCGCGCGGTAGCTGAGGTCAGTGTCTTCGGTGAGTGTGTCGTGCTGCCAACCGCCTGCGGAGTTGATCGTCTCGCGCCGCCACATGCCGGCGGTTCCGTTGAAGTTGAAGAAGACGCCAGCTCGGCTGCGGCCCCCGTGTTCGAGGACAAAGTGGCCGTCGAGAAGAATTCCTTCGACCTGCGTGAGAAAACTGTAATTTCGATTGAGGTGTGTCCAGCGGGTCTGTACCATGCCGATTTCCGGCTGGGCGAAGTGATGGATCACCTGCATGACCCATTGCCTCGGAGGAACGAAATCTGCGTCGAAGATGGCGACAAGCTCTCCACGGGCGACGTCAAGGCCTTTATCGAGTGCCCCGGCTTTGTATCCGTGGCGATTGCTCCGGTGGAGATAGACAATTGGCTGGGGAGGCATTCCAGCGAGTCCGTGGGCGTATCGCTCGACGATGTCGCGTGCCACTTCGGTCGTTTCGTCGGTGGAGTCGTCAAGAACCTGGATTTCGAAGCGATCGCGTGGGTAGTCAAGTTTGCAGACTGCGTCAATCAGGCGATCGATGACGAATTGCTCGTTGAAGATTGGGAGCTGAATGGTAACGAATGGGAGCTGACCTTCGCCGAATCGCATGGGCGGCTCGTTCCACTTTGCCGCGTTTTTCTTGTTTTTCAGGTAGAGCCAGACCAACTGGTAACGATGGATTCCATAGAACGCCAGGATAATCATGACGAGGAAGTAAGGAATCAGCAGCGCCGTATCGAAGGCGTTCCAGTGGTAGAGGCCCTTGAAGGTCTGATCGAGATAATGCGATTTCCAGTAGTGACGAAGGCCCTTGGGAGCGATCAGACTTGCGAGTAAAAGCGTCGATGTGTGAAGAAAAAGGGACAGATCAATTGCTCCAGAAGAGGGTTCCGTATTGGTCGATTCTACGCGATACGATGCGAAATTCGTGCGGTAAGACTAATGCTGCCCGCGTCCGGGGAGTTAGTTCAAAAACAACGTTCGATAGAGGGAATCGCGCTGCACGGGGTTGAAACCTGCGTCTCGAATGACCTGTCGAACTTGTTCTTCAGAGGCGGCGTTAGGGCCGTTTGCGAGAAGAATGCTGCCTGCATCGTTGCTGCCGAAGCGCAGGCCGACCTGGAGGACCTTGAGGCCCTGGGTATCGAGGCTGGATTGGATGTTGGGGATGTTGTCGAGGTATAGGCGTGAGATCGCAAGTGTTTTCAGGTACTCCACGGCGGTTGGTTCTTCGTGGATGGTGGATAGGATCGTTTGCGGTTCGAAGGAGGTGAACCCTCCGGTTTCTTCCTGGAGGTCACGGAGTGCGATGAGATAAGTCAATCGATCTTCAGGGGTTTCGCCTGGCTTGAAGTGTAGGGAGGCGGTGGTGTGCATGCCTAATTTGTGGGCGGTGCGGTGGATGATTAACCAATCTTCGAGATTGACGAAGATGCGTGCGTCGTTGCCGGGGAAAGAGTTGAGACCGGCTTCCTGAAACTCAGCAAGGGTGTCGTATGTAGTTGAACCTGAATGATTTGAGATTGCGAGGATTTCGGCTGCGGAGAGACTATGGAGGTGGAGAGTCGGGAAGTGGAGCTTGACTCCGCGGAACAGCGACTTAAACCAATCGATTGTGTGGTCTGGGGTGGGCCTGCCCTGAAGGGTAATGGATGTGGCGCCTCGAGCGGCTATCCGCTCGATGGATCGGAGGATTTCTGCATAAGCTTCGTCTTTTGTTTGGTTTGTGTAGTCGAGTTGACCGTCGAGGACATAGGTGACTACACCTTCGGGGTGCAGGTGGCGGCGAACGGCGTCCGCCTCCATGCCAATGCCAATTAAATCATCGCTTTGGAAGCAATCCAGAGCTTCTTTTCGGGTGATTCCCATGAGTTGATTTTACGTTTTTTGTGAAAAATGTATTTTGGGATGGTGAAGTGGGTGTTTTATTGGGGATTTGCGATTTCTACAAGGGTTCTTACGTAGTATTTCGTCGTCGTTACGTGCGGCTTAGTGGAAAAACGTGGTCGTCGCGGTCGTAATTCGATTCGCCTGCTAAAAATTTTCCTTCTTTTCCAACTTTATTTTTGGCCGTGCAACTAGTGGGCTTGCATAAGGTGGACCACCAGACCGAGGATGACGGCGGCTAAGACGATGATGAGAGAGATTCCACCTTTGATCCACCAGCTGAGCGAGGCGACGGTGGACTCGAGGGCGACCATGCGGTGCTCGTGCTGTTCGACGGCCAATCGGGCGCGCTTGATCTCTTCGGAGATCTCGCCGATCTGGATGCTTTGCTCCTGAAGCTGGCGGTAGAGGCCTGCGTGGGCTTTGGTGACCTGGCCGAGGTCTCCGCGGACACCTTCTGCCATGGCGACCATTGCGGCTTCAGTCGCTTTTTCAGAGGTGGTTTTTGCAGAGAAGTATTTGTCCGCCATCGGGACGAGGCGAGTGACATGAGGGAGGAGTTCGAAGAGTTGCATGAGGACTTTGGGCCACATAGGTTAACCATCGTAGACCATGTGGACAGGCATATCGTGAAATGCTGGAGGAGGATAGTGACCAGTTTGAACGGTGGTGCGATGGACTATGAGCTAGATTACGTTCTGCAGATACCTAGTCTTCGCATCACGAAGCTGCTTGACCTGTTCATGCTCCAAGATACGAGGAGCGCCTAGTTGATGTGCCACGAGTGCGATCTGTGCCAGATGCTCGACTATCTCCATCTTCTGAAAGGCTTCCAGTAAAACTTTGCCGTAGGTGACTGCGCCATGATTGGCCATAAGAATAGCGTCATGGTCCGGGATGAAAGGGGCGAGACTAGCTGCCACCTCTTCGGTTCCCGTTGTGGCGTAATTGGCTAACGGGACTGTGCCGAGAGTCATCACAGCTTCCTGACATAACATCTCTTCCAGCCCACGGCCGACGCAGGCGAAGGCGGTCGCGATTGGTGGATGAGAATGAACAATAGCTTTCACATCGTCTCGTTGCCGGTAAACAGCAAGATGCATACTGACCTCGCTGGTCACTTTTCTGTGTCCATTGAGCGGTGTTCCGAGAAGATCGATGAGGACCATGTCCGCTGCCCTCAACAGGAACTTACTGACACCGGTGGGGGTGACCAGCAGACGCTGGTCATCCAGTCGAACGGAGAGATTGCCCGACGTCCCGGGCATGAACCCAAGACGATAGAGCATTCTGCTGAATCGGACTAAATCTCGCCTTAACTCGCCTTCGGTCCAGCATTCGTGATCTACCAAGGGTGGTTCCTTTCTCTTGCGGTGCAATATCCGTTGCCGGGTTAAGGTTTAAAGTATTTTGAACGGTGACGGTGCAGCAGCGAGGACTGGCTTTGGCGACAATGCGTTTTGAAGTTTACGCCAACCTTTTCCGAAACGATCAGAGGCCTTGAAGATCTGACCAGCGGTAAGAGGGCCGAATACCTTGTAATGACCGACGGCTGCCAAACCCATCGAGGCGACGCAGCCGCACTGATGACAATCGGGCGCTCCTCCGAACTGGCATGGCGTTATCTGCGTGGTGAGGTCGGCCGAGATGATCTTCGTGGTCCTGGCAAAGATACATTCGGCAGGATTTCTGGGCGGAGAAGCGATTTCTCTGATTACGGACTCAGGCATGTCCAGCACGGAATATTTCAGACGCAATCGCTTCAGTTCCGCGATGATTGATGCTCTTTGCGAGGCCGTAAGTATCTCCGTGTCAGTGGCACCGATCTGTGGAGTGAAGAGGCTAAACCATATTTTTGCAATCTCCGGGCGGCGACTCCAGAAGTTGAGGAATTCGTCAAGATAGCCGGGGCGGTCTGCGATTTGTGAGGTGATCGTGGAGTGAATTGTTACTCTCGCCCCCGTGATGTTGTGAAGGATGCGTTCGTACGTAGCGGGTTTGCGTCTCTCGTCATGTTCGGGTTGAAGTCCATCGATCGACACCACGACGTTAAGCTTCTTGAATTTTCTCCAAGTTGCCGGGACGACTCGGAAGGCACTCGTAACGACCTGAGTATGCACTCCACGAGACTCGATCTGCGGTAAAAGCAGTTCCAGTTCACGGTACCGCACGAGTGGATCGCCTCCAACGAGTGAGACATGAAGCGGGCGGTGCTCGTCGATGACTGCGAGCACTCTCTTTACCAACTCGTCTCCCTTGAAGTCGGAGAGTTCGCGAAGCTGAGTTTTGCCTCCAAGATGGGCGGCGTCAAACGCATAGCAGCCAGGGCAATGGAGAGGGCATTCTTTAGTAATTTCGATCGAAAGAGAAGGCGCAGAACCGGTAAGGATATTGGCCCATGCATGGATGACTTCGGACTTTTTCATGATCACTCCAAAAAGCAAGTCGCAGGCGCGACTGGTTCGCCGATAGCAGATGGGAAGGACTCCGAACGAGCCATCCTCCGTGCCTGGCAGGCAGAGAGATCAGATTTGAAGTGGCAAATTATATCGGCATTGTGCGCTGCCGGAGACGGGCACGCAATCGGAGAACGTGATCAAACTGCATAACGTCCCCCGTTGATTTAAGTCTTCATGGACAGGCGATAACCATCGCCGAACGGCAAGAAGGAGAGTGACATCCTGCCGACGCTGCTTCAGGAGAACGAGAACCAGCGAAAGAATTGTTAGAAGTGCGAGAAGACCGAGCTCACAATCCTGGCCGCCACGGAGAAATCTATCGAGCTGGCTGAAATGCTCAGTCCATGGCATAACGAGGATCAGAATAGCCGTGGACAGGATGAGCAAGCGACCTCCCAAGGCGTATGTCTGAGAGATGCCATCGATAGGCGGCCTTACCGCAATGGAAATATTTTTCAATCGGCCCTCTTGATCTGATTCGATAGCAGCTATTAGTGAGATGCATTTTGTGAGCTGAGGGGTGGGCAGAATGACTCGAAACGTCAGCTATGCAACAGCGACGGCTGTAAGGAAAGGCGATCAGGTTTTGAGGATTTCGCGGGTTTGGTTTCGGCGCAGGATGAGAGCGACGATAGTTAGCAGGAGGATTGCGGTGATAATGCCCTGCGACCAGAGACAGTAGATGCACCACTTTTGCAGGACGTAAGCTTCGACATAGCTCAAAAAGGCTGCGAAGAGGAATGCGATCTGCGCGGACTCGAAAGTGAGCCACCAGCGGCCCATGAGAGCGACGACGCCGATGGCCGCATAGCCGATGATGCCGAACATGGCGATGGGAATGTGGAAGCCGGCGTTGGGGTCTTCGTCGAAGGTGCGTGGCGGGAAGACGGCGAAACGGCTGTGATTGACGGCACCGCAGTCGAATTTTTCAGTAACGGCGCAGGGCGGGGCCTGGGTGGGGTCCATGTAGTGGACGCGAAGCGCCATGGTGGAGACGATGATTCCGACAACCGAAAGTAAGGCAATCAGATACTTCATACAGATTATTTTACGGGCTTGTCACACAAGTGGGCGCAAAACGGAGGTTGTATGTCATGGTTTGACAGTTGAACTGGACGGGCCGCGCTCACTACGATGAGGTTCACTCTGAGATCAACTGATTCGAGGAGGCAATTCCGTGAAGAGCTTATTGCAATCTCTTCGGTCATTTTTTTTGAGTTTTCTTTCGCAAACCGCCTTGCTTTTTTTCGCCGCTGTGCCGATGGCCGATTCCTGCACGCGCGCGGTTTATCTGGGCCCGAACGATCACGTCATCACCGCGCGGTCGATGGACTGGAAGGTGGATGTCGGAACGAATCTGTGGATTTTTCCGCGAAGGATGCAGCGGAGTGGCGAGGCTGGTCCTCGGTCGCTGAAGTGGACGGCGAAGTATGGGAGCGTGATTGCCACGGGGTATGAGGTTTCAACGACGGATGGGATGAACGAAAAAGGCTTGGTGGCGAATTTGTTGTGGCTGGTGGAGTCGAAGTATCCGCGGCGCGATTCGGATAAGCCGACACTGGCGATCTCGCTTTGGGCGCAGTATGTTCTCGACAACTTTGCGACGGTTGGAGAGGCCGTGAGTGCAATGCAGGAAGAGCCCTTCATCGTGGTGACCGACAAGGTACCGGGCGAAGAGCGTAATGCAACGCTCCATCTGTCGATGTCGGATGCGACGGGGGATAGCGCGATTGTTGAATATATCGAAGGGAAGCAGGTGATTCATCACGGCAGGCAGTACCAGGTGATGACGAACTCACCGACCTTCGACAAGCAGCTTGCGCTGGATGAGTACTGGCGGGGTATTGGGGGCACGGTGATGCTGCCGGGCACGAATCGCGCGGCGGACCGGTTCGCACGGGCTTCGTTCTACATCAATGCCATTTCCAAACAGGAGGAGAGCCCTGACGTCGCTGTCGCGAGCGTGTTCAGCGTGATTCGGAATGCTTCGGTGCCTTACGGGATCACGACACCAGATGAGCCGAATATCTCGTCGACGCGATGGCGGACGGTTTCGGATCAGAAGAGAAAGATTTATTACTTCGAGTCGGCGGTGACACCGAATACGTTCTGGGTGGACTTTAAGGATGTCGACTTCTCGGCGGAGACGGGGAAGGCGAAGAAACTCGACCTTGGGAAAGATCAACGCAATGTCTATGCGGGGAATGTGGCTAAGGACTTCAAAGAGTCGAAGCCATTCCGATTTCTAGGGCTGAACTAAAAGACCTGTTGTCGACCGAAGCGCTCCTCGAGCCGAGGTTGGTGAGTCGGTGTGCACCTGATCTTTCCTGCATTTCAGGGTTGAGTTTTGCTCGTTCGTCACAAACCAGTACGCGTGAGAGTGCTTTCGACAGAAGTGTGGGAACGCTTGCGTCCAACAACCGTATAGCTGATCAGGAGTCGATCCGGATTTATTGAATCAGAGAGCGACCAGAGTCGAGTATGCTTCATCGCTTCAAGCGTCCTTGACTACGTTGTCCCGTCACCCTTGCTGAGGACCGGTGAATGCCTCGTGTAAGCGAGGCCAAGAAAAAGAAGAAGAGATTTGCAAAGACAGCCTGCAGAGGTTGACGGCGAAATACGCTTTTCGGTTCGCCGGCATCGAGCAAAGACTATCGGGCCAAGTGGAGTACGAATAAGGAAGGAGTTGGGCGATGCGCTATTCCTCTCATCAGTGTTTGCAGATGGCGATTCCGTGGTTTGTCCGTTTTGCGCGGCAAGGCGTCGTCTGTCTGATTCTTGGTTGTGTTGCGCTGGCTGCTCCCACGGCGATGCAGACTGCGCAGGAGCGGGACAAGATGGTGCACGACCGGATTGAGACGAATCTCCGGAAGATTCATACGGCGGGCGACTGGAAGGCGACAGATCAGGCATTGGGTAGGCTTTGGCTGCAGATGGCGTGCGATTATGCGGACGAAGAAGACCTTCAGCACTCGGAGGATGCCTACTCGCGTGCGGTGCGGCTATTTCAGCGATCTTCGTCGCAGCAGGACTATGCCTATGCGTTGGATGGTCTCGGGGTGCTGTATCTCCATACCGGCCGGGTGAAGGAGTCGGAGAATATTTTGAAGAAGTCGCTGACGGCGTATGAAGAGATTCATAGTGAGTATGGTGTGCCGCGGGTTCATGTGGACCTGGCGACTCTTTATCTGCATGAGAAGCGGTTCGCAGGAGCTGAAGAGGAATCGGCAAAGGGTATTGCAGGGCTAGAGGGGCAGCAAGAGAGTTATGCAAGTGATCTGATTGAAGCACTGCTTGCGAGCAGTTATGCAAAATGCTTTCAAGGGCGATGTGAAGACGGCGCGCGGGATGCTGATCGTGCGCGCGCTCTGGCCGCGAAATTTCGGAAGGATTCTTTGGTCGGGATTGCGACCTTGCTGGCGGTAGGTTTTGAGCAGTGGAGAAACGGGTCGGAGGCGGAGGGAGACCATTCAATGCGGGAGGCTGTTGCGTTGATCAAGGAGAATGACGATATGCCTACAGCAGTGTTGCTGGATGCGCAGTTGAAGGTGCTTTCGGAGTTTGCGGAGTATTTGAGGCAGAGTCACCAAAAGGCACGGGCGCAGCAGATTGAGGATGAGGTCGCTCAACTGAAAGGTGGACTGAGGTCGGATTGCAAGAACTGTACGGTGAGTGTGATGGGGCTCACTTCCAGCCGCAAGTGATCTGTCGGGTTTTGCGGCTTTATTGGCGATCGGAGGCCAAGTAAGCGATGACGCTGCCAAGGAGAAGCAGGGTTCCGGCGGCGGCGCCGAGTAGAATCAGGCCTGGTGTGGAGGTCAGATTGGCTTGTGTCGATGCGAAGAAGGATGTGGTGTCGACACGCAAGTCTTGCCATGGTGCTGAAAGCCATGCGAGCCAGTTGGAGTCGGTTTGGGATTGGTGGATGAGGAGAGTTGCGGCTGCGGCACCGCTGACAACGAAGGCGAAGATCTGTGCGGTGGTGAAGGGACGTTCCACCTGACGGATAGCGGCATTGCGGCGCAGGAGCTGGGCCTTCCACCACAGCAGCGCGGGATGAGGAATGGTGGCGGACTCGATGGCCTGGGCCCGCGCTGTCTGGAAGGTGTGAGTAAGGAGTACCTGCTGGTGGCATTGTGGGCAAGCCTCGATGTGGGCGCGCAGCTCGGGATTACAGGCATCGGGCCAGTGTCCTTGGAGGAGCATGGCTTTGATCTCGGAGTCGTGAGGGCAGGGCTTCATGCGGGTCTCCGGTGGATTGCCTGACCTGAGTCGTCCTGTTCTTCGAGGAGCTTTGCGATCTTTCTTCGGGCGCGAAAGAGCAGGAGGCGGATGCTGGGAACGCCGAGGCCTGTGATCTGGGCGATCTCGCGGTGCGTGTAATTTTCAGCGTGGGCGAGCCAGAGAAGCTCGCGATCGCGGGGGCGCAGGCAGGCCATTGCGGGGGCAAGTACGGACCAGGATTCTAACTGACCAGAGGCCGAGGTTGAAGCGAAGAGCTCTTCGGGAAGCTCGTGGATGGGGGTGGTCTTCGGTCGTCTCCAGTGGTCGCGCAGGAGGTTGCTGGCGATGCGGAAGAGGTACCGCCGCGAGTCGAGTTCGCCGTCGAGCGGAGCGGAAGCGCCGAGAAAGCGGACGAAGCTCTCCTGCATGAGATCGTCAGCGAGTGCGGGGTCTCCGGAGACTCGCGCGAGATAGGCCCAGAGCGGACGGGCGGATCGTTCGTAGAAGGCAGCGAAGTAGTCGCGGGTCATCGCGCTGCCGGTGATGGGCTCGGCTGCCGGGAGTGTGTCGCCGGTGGTGACGGCGGAGAGGACGTAGCTCCAAGTCATCGGGCGCGGCCTCGTGGGAGGGTGCTGAAGGTTGATGTCACAGGCTGGCTCCCGAGTTGGCGTCGTGCGTGTGCGGTGCCGTGCGTTGCATCAGACCGAAGCGCGACGCGAGAAGCCAGGTGATTCCGGCCGAGAGGATGAAGCCGAGTCCGGGCATGAGGATGACTGTTCCGAAGACGAGGAGGCCGGTAGCGATTTCGGGAAGACTGACGCGGAGAGCGAGGACTCCAATGCCAAGAAGCGTGAGGACAAGGCCGGCCTGCAGAGGAATGAGAACCCGTGAGAGAGCGGCGGGGACACGTTGATCGCGTTCAAACTCGACCGGGATGGGAGCGGCTTCGAGGAAGCGCTTGCCGGCGTCGGTGCCCATATAGGTGAGGAGCTCCTGGTTGTTGCCGAAGCGCTCGATGAGGCGGGCGTGGACCTCGCTTTGCATCTTGAAGACGCGGGACCAGCGACGATTTTCAAGGAAGGCTCGAGTGAGCCAGAGGAGAACTCCCATGAATATGATGAACGCGGTCATCGGGGCAAGGGCCTGTACGAGCTCTCGTACGATTGGCGAGGCTTCTTGGCGGGGGCGGCCTTCATCCCAGGTTCTGCGGAAGAGTCTCTCGCTGCGACGGCCGCCGGTGTTGGGGAGGTCGGCGAAGAGATAAAAGTCGGGGTTGCGGACGACTTCAGGATGATTTTGCAGAAATCTTGCGAGCTCGGGGTTGGTGCGGCTGACGTACTCCAGGTTGGCGAGAAGGGAAGGGTCGGAGCCGACGACGTCGGAGAGCGTGGGGCTCATCCGGAGGAGATGCATGAGCTGAGTGCGGGT
>DATMKY010000071.1:0-58741 GCA_035570955.1 Edaphobacter sp.
CGCGGTGGTAGAGGAAGTCGATGAGATCACGACTGCCGCAGACGTATCCCCCGAGAGCGCCAATGGCCTTGGAGAGTGTACCGACCTGAACGTCGACTTTGTCGGTGACATGGAAGTGATCGACGGAGCCGCGGCCATTGCGGCCGAGGACACCAGAGGCGTGAGCATCATCGACCATCATGATTGCGTTGTATTTTTCGGCGAGCGCGGCGAGTTTGTCGACGGGGCCGATGTCGCCGTCCATGGAGAAGACGCCGTCGGTGATGATGAGTTTGTGCCCGGGTTCATTCTGAACTTCGCGGAGAAGCTCTTCGGCGTGGGCGGCGTCTTTGTGGCGGAAGACTTTGATCTTTGCTCGGGAGAGGCGCGCGCCGTCGATGATGCTGGCGTGGTTGAGTTCGTCTGAGATGATGAAGTCTTCTTTGCCGAGGATGCTGGATACAGTGCCGGCGTTCGCAGTAAATCCCGATTGAAAGACAACGCAGGCCTCGACACCTTTGAAGGCGGCAATCTTTTCTTCCAGCTCCATGTGAATATGCATGGTGCCGGCGATAGTACGAACGGCACCTGAGCCCACGCCGAATTTTTTTGTTGCGGCGATAGCGGCTTCCTCGAGTTTGGGATGGTTGCAGAGGCCGAGGTAGTTGTTGGAAGCCAGGTTGATGACGCGCTTGCCGTCGTAGGTGCAGACGGGAGCCTGCTGATCATCGAGTTCGCGGAGCCGGAAGTACGTTCCTCGCTGACGAAGGTCGTCGAGTTGGGCGGCAAGGTGGGCGAGTTGGGGACGTTTCGCGGCTGTAGAGGTCATGGAAAACATCGTAAACCTTGGTAGGACGGGTAGTCTTTCACGCGAAATCGGCATCTTACGAGTTTGGGCAGGATTCGGCCCACCAAAAAGGATTCGGACACGAAACGAGGACATTACAATGATTTTTCAAGGTTCTGGAAAAGTTGCTTTGACGACGATGACGTTGGCGCTGGCTATGCTGTCGGGTTGTAAATCGAAGGAAGACGCTGCGATCGATCAGGCGAAGAAGCAGGCCGCCGCTACCGGGCAGGCGCAGCAAGTGATTTCGACCGACAAGAATGGCAATGTAACGACGACGACGGTGCAACCACCCGCGCCAGGACAGACGACTCAAGCGGTGACGACGACAGTGACACCGGGCTCTGGAGTGGCAGCAAATACGCCAGCAACCGTTCCAGTGACAACTGGCCAGCCCGTGACGCCGGGGCAGCTGGATTCATCGGGTCAACCAGTGGGGGCGCCTGCTCCGGGTGCTGCGCCGATTGTTCGGCCCGCTGATGTGAATGTTGCTGCTGGAACGAATCTGACGATTCGCATCAACCAGCACATCAGTGTAAAGACGAGCCGTGCGGGTGACCATTTTGACGGCGAGATTGTCGATCCTGTAGTGGGGGAGAACGATCACGTGGTGATTCCAAAAGGAACGCCAGTGAGCGGGGTGGTTGTCGCGTCGCATCGACGTGGACACTTTAAAGGGAGTTCGATTCTGGAGTTGCGGCTGACTTATCTCACCCTGAATGGAACGCGGTATGCGCTGGATACGAGAGACCTGACACAGACGAAAAAGGGGAAAGGCAAACGGTCGGCGGCCATCATCGGCGGCGGTACGGGCGTTGGGATGCTGGTGGGTGGTGTTGCTTCAGGAGGCGTGGGTTTGCTGGTTGGTGGTTTGGCGGGCGCAGGTGGAGGAACGCTGTTGAGCGGATTGACGGGGAATCGAGATATCGAGATTCCTGCTGAGTCGATTGTTCGCTTCAAATTGGCGGACAATCTTGTCGTTCAGCCCGCTTAACCCGCTTAAATAGATTGAAATTTGAAATGGAAAAGGCCTATCTCCACGATGGGCCTTTTCTGCCTTCTGGAGAGGGGCTTCGCTTCTTCAGTTAGGATGGTTTGGTTCAGGAGAGACTCATGGGGATTCGATTGCATTTCTGGGGTGCGGCACAGACGGTCACAGGTTCTTCCCACCACATGGAGTGCGCAGGACAAAATATTTTGTTGGATTGTGGTTTGTTTCAAGGGCACAGGCAGGAGGCTCGGGGGATCAATGAGCATCTGGCTCTACCGATGGAGCAGCTGAACGCGGTTGTGTTGTCACATGCGCACATCGACCACAGCGGCGATCTTCCTTTGCTGGCGAAGAAGGGATATCGCGGGCCGATTTACACAACTCCGTCGACGGTGGATCTATGCGACAAGATGCTGAAGGATAGCGCTCATATTCAGGAGTCTGATGCGGAGTTCGTGAACAAAAGAGCGCATCGAAGGAGGAAGATCGGTATTGAAGATGCCGAAGGTGGTGTCACCCCGTTATATACGCAGGCGGACGCGGCGAAAGTGATGCAGCAGTTCAAATCTGTATCGATGCATACGCCGCAACTGCTGGCTGGTTCGACGGCGGATGCCGGATTTACTTCAACGACGTTTGATGCGGGACACATGCTGGGCTCGACGTGCGTGTTGATCGAGGCTCGTGAGAAGGGCCAGACGACGCGGTTACTGTTCTCGGGTGATGTGGGGCGGAAAGGGTTGCCGATTATCCGAGATCCCGAGACGCCACCGTCCGCGGACTATCTCATCATGGAAAGCACTTATGGGAATCGGTTGCACCAGCCTATCGGTCCGGTGAAGAAGAAGCTGGCCAACCTGGTGAACCGCACAGCGCAGCGTGGTGGCCATGTTGTAATGCCCGCATTTGCGGTGGGAAGGACACAACAGGTAGTGCTGTTGTTGCATGAATTGATTGATGAGAAGGCGATTCCGGATATTCCGATTTTTGTGGACAGTCCTCTGGCAGTGAATGTGACGGAGGTTTTTCGCAAGCACGAAGAAGAGTGGGACGATAGCGCGCTCGCGTTTGCGAACCAGCAGGTCGATCCGTTTGGCTGGAAGCGGCTACGATATATTCGCACGGTGGAAGAGAGTAAGACATTGAACGGACTGCATGTGCCTTTCATCGTGATTGCAGCTTCAGGGATGTGTGAGGCAGGAAGAGTGCTGCACCACCTGAAGAACAGTGTGGAAGATCCTAAGAATCTAGTTCTGATCACCGGATTTCAGGCGGAGCACACCTTAGGCAGGGCGATTGTGCAACGGCAGCCTGAGATCAAGATTTTTGGTGAACCGATGCGTTTGCGGGCTGAGGTAGATTCGATCGGTGAGTTGAGTGGACATGCCGATCAGAGAGAACTTCTGCAGTGGATGGAGCCGGTAGTTCCAACGCTGAAAAAGGTATTTCTGGTGCATGGCGAGCCGGACGCACAACAGACGTTGAAGACGGAGATCGAAAAGGCCTACAAGCTCGAGGTTGTTTGTCCCAGGCGCGATGACAGGTTTGAAGTCGCTTGACAGGCAAAGCGGGAATTGCATCTTTCTAAAGGTGTGCGGCGGTGAGTCGGAGGGCTTCGTCTCTCACATCGGGATCGCCGCCGCAGCCTCCGAGCCAATGTATGTTGGGTTCGCGACGGAACCAGGTTAGCTGGCGCTTGGCATAGTTGCGGTGGCCTTGCTGAGCTTCGGATTCGGCCTGCTCCCGAGTTAGCTCATT
The DNA here is from genome assembly GCA_035570955.1 of Edaphobacter sp. Classification (GTDB taxonomy): domain Bacteria; phylum Acidobacteriota; class Terriglobia; order Terriglobales; family Acidobacteriaceae; genus Edaphobacter. The sequence continues at coordinate 3,576 of DATMKY010000071.1, forward strand.
CCTGAGGACGGCTGCTGCTTCGGCATAGCCCAATGAAGTGAAAGGACGACAGTCGGGCCCGTAGCGCTCGATGAGGCGCTCGGTCTCTTCGATAAGGCCGCGGTCGAACATCGCGGCGGCGCGTTGATTGATGCGCTCGTAAAGGCGCGCACGAGGAGGGTTGAGGCCGAAACGCAGGATGCGATATCCGGTGAGCGCGTCTCGTCCTTTCTGCCATTGCTGGGTGAGCGGCTGGTTTGCGGCGAGAGAGACTTCGATGGCGCGGATGACTTTGGGGACGTCGTTGGCGTGAATGGCCGTCGCTGCGGCTTTATCGAGGCGACTTAAAAGGCGATGGAGGTATTGGGGCCCGCGGTTTTTCGCGAGATTGCGAAGACGTTCGCGGCGGCCTGCTTTTTGAGGAGGTGCAGGAAAGAGGCCATCGATGAGGGCGCGGAGGTACAGACCAGTGCCTCCGGCAACGATTGGGATATGGCCCCGTTCTGTAATGCCTGTGAGTGCTTCGCGAGCCTGGCGGCTGTAATCGCCTGCGGTGCAGGACACGTTGGGCCAGGCGATGTCGATCATGTGATGCGGAATAAGGGCACGTTCTTCGAGAGTCGGCTTGGCGGTGCCGATCTCCATCTCGCGATAGACTGCGACCGAGTCGCAACTAACGATTTCGCCATTGAACTCTTCGGCGAGGCGGAGAGCGAGGGAAGTCTTGCCGCTGGCGGTCGGACCTACAAGCACAACGAGAGGATTGGCGGGCGCGGTCAGCATTGCAGCGGCTTTCGCTTCACCATAGGCGCCACCATCCGGGCGTGGAGACAGTATGGATGCCTACGCGGAGCAGGCTGAAGATGAGGATAACGAGAGTCAGAAGAAGAAGGACGCGAATCTGACGACGTTCGGTTTGCCGTGCGGTTGCGTGGGGCTGTTGTGGCATGTTCGGAGCAGTGAAGCGAGTCAAATTTCCAGATACTTCGAAGAGAGAGAACGCAAGCGCTATGGGATCGGTTTGTTAGTGAAAAAGTCGACACGAAGTTCGAGATTCGGGCCTTTGAACTGGGCAGGCAGCGGAGGAAACTGTCCGACGCCGGTGATGCCACCCCAGCAGGCGCGATCAATCGCAGTGTCCTGACTGGAGCCGTCGAGATTCATAGCCGCGATCGATCCGTCGCGATTGATTGTGAAACGGATAAGAGTCTCACCTTGTTTATTGAGAGGCGGGCGGGCTTCTTCAGGAATGAGTGGGATCCAGTTGCGCTTGATGTCACCAAGGATTCTGCGGATGTATGGGCCGAAGTCGACGCCCTGAGTGTCAGAGAGGATTTCGGCGCCGGTTCCCATACCCTGGTTCCCGCCAGATGGTGCTGCACCATAATCACCACCGCGATCTCGAGCCGCATCCTGGGCTGCTTTTCGGATGACATCGCCCGGACTCTGGTTGGGATTGCCGAAGTTTGGCCGGGTGGGCGCTGGCTTGGGAGCTTCGATCAGAGCCTGCTGCGTCGGTTGAGGAGTGGGCGGGGCAGGCGGTAATGGTGCGGGGGGTGTTGGTGGCGTCTGCACTGCCGGAGGCTGATTTACAGGAGGCGCCGGAGCTTCCGCCTTGCGCATCTCCTGGAGTTGCTTGAGTGTCTTCTGGTCAAGAGGCTGGGCGTTATTTCTTTCCGGAATCGGCTTGTTGGTCTTGGGTGTTGGTCGCGGCAGATTTCTTGGCGAGTCGAGGAAGGTCAGCTGTTTGTCGCGTTCTTTGAGAACTTCAACGGGACTGATCAGCCTGGGCTGATGAAAGAGAACACGAGGGCCGTAGAAGAGAAACCAGACGATTCCCAGGTAAATGATGATGGAGATGTAGATGGATTCGCGGAAGCGGGCCTTGGAGCGTTCATCGTCGAGGGCATCGAGCAGATGAATAAGTTCATGCTCTTCGAGTTCGCCAAATCGCCCTGTACGTACTTTGATGGGCTGCTTCGGTGGTGCGGGGTTGGGCGGGGTCTCGAGGGAGGGCATGGGTTCTAAGTTCTGACGTTTGTTTTCAGCGAAAGTTTCTCTGGCGAAGAGAACACGAATGATGGTCGGGCGCGCTTTTTTGCACAGACATAGCTATTTTCTCATCTTTTGGTACCCATCAGGGCGAGAAGTGATTGGCCAAACGTTTCTGAAGATTGGGATACCCGTAAACTGGCGGGGTGAGTTTTTCTTCTAATGTACGGGCAGCGGTACTGACGATCAGCGATCGATGCTGGCGAGGGCAACAAGTGGATCAATCCGGGCCTGTGGTTTGTGAGGTACTGGAGTCATCCGGCCTAGAGATGGTCACGACGGAGACCTTGCCGGATGAGTTGGATTTGATTGCTGCCGCCTTACGACGGCACGCGGAAGAGGCAGTTCTCATTGTGACAACGGGGGGAACGGGTCTGGCAGTGCGCGATGTTACGCCGGAGGCAACCAGGCTGGTCTGCGACAGGCTGGTCGAGGGACTTGCGGAGAAAATGCGTGCCGAAGGGTTGCTGGAGACGCCGTTCGCGGCACTAAGCCGTGCTGTATGCGGAACTTTGGGGAAGACGCTCATCGTCAATCTGCCAGGAAGCCCACTTGCGGCCAGGAATTCCCTGACAGCGATTCTGCAGCTGCTACCACATGCGCTTGATTTGCTTGCCGGACGAACAGAACATTCTGGAGTCTCAGCGACCAATCAAAAGAGCTGACGGCAGGTAGAATAGAGCCATACCCCGTGAAGATCTCCCCTATAAAGCTTTTGAATAAATGGAACATCGCTATGCTTGCGGCCCTGAAGCCGCTTGGCGTCTGGGGTATTGGTGCACTGGCAATTATCGATTCTGCGGCGATTCCCGTTCCGATCGACGCCTTGCTGATCGACTATGTCGCGAACGATCACAAACGCTTTCTGCTGTATTGTTTTATGGCCGCGCTGGGTTCGGCCGTAGGGAGCCTGCTGCCTTATTATCTGGGGCGCGCGGGTGGAGAGCTATTTCTGTTGAAACGAATCAACAGGCAGCGCTATGAGCAGTTGCGCGATCGCTTCGAGAAGCAAGAGTTTTTCGCGATCATGGTGCCGGCGATGATGCCGCCACCCATGCCAGTGAAACTATTCGAGTTTGCCGCGGGCGTATTTGAGATGAAATCGTTGTGGTTCTTCTGCGCGATCCTTGTCGGGAAGTTCGTGAGGTTTCTAATCTGGGCTGTTATCACCATCACCTATGGGCCGAAGATTTTGGACACGATTGTAAAGACGATTCGCGCCCATCACGCTTATGTGTTCGGGATATCGGGAATTCTCATCGTGGTCCTGCTGATCTACGTTTTACGCAAGTTGTTCGATAGGCGGCGGGGAACGAGCTTTCCGGTTGAGGAAGAACAATAAGAGATCAATTTCTTTCAGTGCTGGATGTGACCGTCCATCTCCATGCGGACAACGCGGCGATCAGCATTAACGTAGACCGTACCCGTTAGCGGAGTCTTCATCTGTTCCAACACGGCCGGGATGTACAGGAAACGGAGGTCGCGGAGGGTCACGGTGGCGATTCCATCCCGATCCGTTCCGGTATCGGTGACGACAGGATACTGGGACCAATCGAGATAGATTTCGCCCAGCCAGCTTCGTTTAGCAACAAGAGTTGCAAGAGTGGTGGGTGGCTTATAAAGAGTTTCAGCCCTGTCGCTGGTTGCAGCGGCTTTGTTGAAGGTATCCGCACTGGAGATCAGGTAAGACTGCGGTGTCTCTACGACGGTTTGCCAGTGAAATGGATTGATGGGATACGGATCGGCGGCCACACGAAGGACCGATGCGCCGTCATAGTCGCCATTCTGCGCGATTTGAAGAGCTTCCTGGTGCTCGATATAGCGGAGAGTCCATAGTGCGGCGATGGAGAGCAGAGCCGTGACGGCCCATCCCCGTCCGCGGAAGGGCTGGCGGCGTACTCCGACTTCACTGTTGATGAGTCCGAACAGAGACGGCGCGATGAGTCCGATGAGAAGGAAAAGGAAGATGACAGGTTCGAAGATGAAGACAAAGGAGCCTGCATACCAACGGGGGTTGAACGGGAAGAAGGGGCGGAGGCCGTAGTTGTTGGTCCAATCCAACAGAAGATGGCTAAGGAGAGCGATGAGAGCAAAGCAGTAGAGCAGCGGCCAGCGGATGGGGGCACGTGGAGGTTTCGAGTTGTCGAACTTGCGCAGCCGCCAGCGATGAAAAAGCCAGATTGCCCCGAGGACAATGGCGGCTTCGAAGGGAAGACCGAAGAAGGTGTGAGTCCATCCGCGATGGTGCTGGAAGGCTGCGAGCGGGCCGCCGATTGACCACAGTGTATCGAGATCGGGAGCCTCGGCGGCAAGAGTCATGGCGAGAGTAGCGTAGGCGACCTTGCGGTTAAATCCTGCGCGGGCGAGACAGGCTCCGGTCATCAGGTGGGTTACAGGGTCCATAGGTTCGTCGATGCTTTCCGATCTCAGGTTAGATCATTGGACTGGATCCCAGCCTTTGCGCCAAATTACCATCTGACTCCCTGCATTTGCACGCTTGGTAGAATCGAAGTGCCAATGTCCACTTTAACTGCGATTCCGCCCGAGATTTTTGCCAAGTATCAGCCTGTGATCGGGCTGGAAGTCCACGTTCAGCTTTTGACAGAGACGAAGGCGTTTTGTGGCTGTGTGAATAAGTATGGGGGAGAGCCGAATACGCATATCTGTCCGACGTGTCTCGGCTTGCCGGGTGCGCTGCCGGTGCTGAATCGCAAAGCGGTGGAGTTTGCAGTGCTGGCGGCGAAGGCAATCAATTGCGAGATTCGTGAGACAAGCATTTTTTCGAGGAAGAACTACTTTTATCCGGATTCGCCGAAGGGGTACCAGATCTCCCAGTTCGACAAGCCGATTGCAGAACATGGATGGATTGAGGTTCCGGCTTTTGACGAGGCCGGAGTTCCGATCACGAAACGGATCGGTGTGACTCGTTTGCATATGGAAGAGGATGCGGGGAAGAGCCTGCATGATGGGTTCGCCGATTCGATTTCTAAGACTTACATCGATCTGAACCGATGTGGAACGCCGCTGGTTGAGATCGTGAGTGAACCGGACTTGCGGACTGCGGATGAGGTGTTCGAGTACCTGACCAAGTTGAAGGAGATTCTGCTGTACACAGGCGTAAGCGACTGCAATATGGAGGAAGGATCGCTCCGTTGCGATGCGAATGTCAGCGTAATGCTGAAGGGCGCGACGAAGTTCGGGACGAAGGCAGAGGTGAAGAACGTCAACAGCTTCCGGTATATTCGCGCGGCGGTGGAGTACGAGATAGAACGGCAGATCGGCGTGTTAGAAGAAGGTGGGCGCGTCGTTCAGGAGTCTCGGTTGTGGAATAGCGCGGAGGGGCGGACCTATTCGATGCGCTCAAAGGAGCAGGCCCATGACTACCGATACTTTCCTGAGCCGGATTTGCCGCCGCTCGTGGTTGGTGCGGAGTGGCAGGAGGAGATCTTCAGGAGGCTTCCGGAGCTGCCCGAAGCGCGGCGTACCCGGATGATTGCGGAGTATGAGATCAGTGCGCAGGATGCGGCGACGCTGACGGCTACACAGGAGTTTGCAGACCGGTTTGAAGCGGCAGCGAAAAAGGCGAAGAGTCCGAAGCGTGTTGCGTCGCTGTTGACGAGTGAGTTGACGATGCGGTTGCGGCTGGCGAATCTCGATCCAGAGCAGTCGCCTGTGAGTATGAATGGCTTGGTAATGGCTGCGGATTTGGCGGAGTCGGGAGAGCTTTCGAGCAAGATGCTGAAGCAGTTGCTGGATATGAGCTTTGCGGAGGGGAAAGATTTTCCTGAGATTTATGAGCGAGAGAAGCCGCAGCAGATCTCGGATACTGGCGCAATTGAGACGATGATTGACGAGGTGATAGCGGCGAATCCGAAGCAGGTGGAGCAGTATCGTGGCGGAAAGAAGACGGTAGCAGCCTTTTTTGTCGGACAGGTTATGCGGCTGTCGAAAGGGCAAGCGAATCCGGCGCTGCTGAATGAGCTTGTGGTGAAAAAGCTGGATGCACTGTAGCGCAACGGCTGATTTTTGGGATATTTCTGCTGGATTGTTCAGACGGCTGGGCATTCAACTGTCTAAATAACTAGGTGGCGGGGCGGTTGGATTAAGGTCTAATGGGCGGATGCGCATGCGTCTCTTACCGTCTGGAGGAATGTGCCGCGGAGTGGGGGTGAGCATTTTGCTTGCTGCTTTCGGTTGCCGGACTGAGACTCCATATGTGGTGCCTGAGCAACCGATGCCACCAAATACGATCCTTTTCTCCGGAATGATGCGGGAGTTGTCAGCTGCGCCGGGGTTTACCGATGCGCTGCTTGCGCATCTTGACCAAGGGGCCAAGAAGGGACCGGCGCTCATGACGCCGGCCCTGATGAAGAGGCTGCGTGAGTTGATTCTAGGGAAGGACTGGCAGGGATTGGATCGGTTTCCAGGATGGACCATGGATGCGGTGAACCCGACGGTCGGGATGATCACGCGGCAGGCGGCGAAGAAAACTCCAGAAACGGCGGCAGGAGCTCCTGCTGGGGGTCCGAATGAAGCGTGGCCTCCCCAGGGTTCCGCGGTGATCGCGGAGTATCTGGACTTGGGGAGCTATTCACCGAATACGGCAGAGACGGTGAGTCTAGATAAGCCGTCGACGTTGCCGGGGTTGGACGGCTCGAAGTTGGTAACGGAGATGGGTGCGGGCGTGGTGCGTGGGGATGTGGGAAATCCGAAGCTTGCTCCGATGCACGCGGAGAGTCAGAGGCTGGCGGACGTACTGAACCGGCTGAGCCTGAATGGAGTAAGTGGGGTGGCGACTGCGATCGCTGAGGTCGACGGAAAGCGTGCGACGACACCTGAGCGGTTGATTCAGGCGCTCATGGCGACGGGACATGCAGTGATGGTGGCGGATGGGCGGTACTTCGCTAACTTCGGTCATTTTCACTTCAAGGGTCAGGATGTGATGATGCCGTTCTTTATTGATTCGCAGATTGGGATTCCGGGGACGAAGAGATCGCTGATGTCACCTGTGAGCCATGCGGAGTATGAGTGGGAGATTCGCGGGCCGAAGATCAACGCGAATGTCAGCTGGTATTTCGGGATCGATGGGAAGTCGGAGTTCCGTACGATGGACACGCTGGACCAGCCATGGGTGTTGGGGCGCCATGCGCACGAGTATCGGGACGCAGACGCGGTTGAGGTGACGCGACTGGTGGGGATGATGGTGGTTGCATTTATGCATCAACATCAACGGCGGCCCGATCTACCGTTTGGCGGATACTATTCGCTGGGCGTTTGCCAGGACGGCGTGGCGGCGATTGAGCAGAAGATGACCGGGCACGACACGCTCTTTCCGAATACAGCGGATGGAACGCTGTTTGACGATTCGCGCGATGGCGAGATCAATGCGATGATTCTGGCGATCCCGAAGGACAGAAATGGGGCACCGGCGTCGCCGGAGAGAATCTTCGGTTCGATTCCAACCACGAACTTCCATGACGTGACGATTCCTGGAATGGCCGCTGACCTGGACACGGTTTATGCGGCGTGGCGGGACGGGTCGCTCGAGCGGACGCGATCGTGGATCGACAAGATGCAGCTGCGGTTGGTGGGTGTCGCCGCGTTACTTGCTTTAGCAGGGATCGTGGTGTGGCGACGCAGACGAACAAGGTGATCGCTGTTACTTGTCTGCGATGCAACTCATTTGTCGGATGAAGGCCTCCTATAACGGGAGGGAGAATAGCCATGGCTACGAAGAAGGCAGCTAAGAAGTCCGTCAAAAAGGCATCGTCGAAGAAGACGACGAGTAAGAAGTCGAGTTCAACGCGCAAATACAGTCCTTCTGCGAGCAAGGACGTTGAGCGCGAGATGAAGGCGATGAAGCAGGGCAAGCTGAAGAGCGGGCGCAGCGGGAAAAAAGTGACGAGCCGGAAACAGGCGATTGCGATTGGGCTGTCGGAAGCCCGCAGAGAGGGGAAGAAAGTTCCTCCCCCGCCGCACAAAGGATGAGGATGCAACAGCGGTGTCTAAGCCGGGCTACTTCTTGTCGGAGGATGCTGCGGCTGGGGCGGGTGCAGGTGCAGGTGCGGGAGCGCTTTCTTTGCCGGTTGTCGAATCCTTGCTTGACTTTGAATCGTTGCTCTTCGTGCTGCCTTCACTTGTAGGTTTGGGCTTGGCGTTGCCGTAGCCGTCGGCGTACCAGCCTCCGCCCTTGAAGGTCACCGCAGGTGCCGAGAGAACACGCTCGAGCTTACCGCCGCAATGAGGGCAGATCGTTATCTCGGGGTCGGAGAACTTCTGAATCTTTTCAGTGTGCTTGTGGCAGGAGGTGCATTCGTATTCGTAGAGCGGCATTATGTTTCTTTCTTTGTATCTAGCTTACTGATGCGGGATGAGGCGTGAAGATGCGATTTCGCGCCTCATCGGTGTTGGATCGTTAGATTTTCCCCAATTCGATAAGACGGACGCTGGCGATGGCTTCGACTTTGCGGAGAGCCTCGATGGCGGGGGTGGCGGAGGAGGCAGTTGGGACGTCGATCTGGACTACTGCGAGGGCCTGGCCCTGAGGGACTCGTTGTGACAGGGCACGGGCAGGGTCGGCTGCACGGCCTAAGGCGAAGTTGGCGATGTTGAGGCCATGTTCGCCAAGGATGGTGCCGATGCGGCCGACAACTCCAGGGACGTCGTGGTTGCGGATCGCGACAAGGGTGCCATGGAGGGGGGCCTCGATGTCGATACCGTCGTAGCTGAGGAGACGTGGAGAGTTGCCGTGCAGGACGGTGGCGGAGGCGCTGGTGTCGCCGTCCGAGGAGTGCAGGACGAGTTTGAGAGCGGAGCCTACGCCTCCAGTGGCGAACTCCTTTTTGTCTTCCTGGATGCGGATGCCGCGTTCGTGGGCGACGGAGGCTGCGTTAATGCGGTTCGCGCTCGTAGCCTCACCGTCGGTGCCGTTGAATATGCCGGCAATCGCTGCGTTCCGGATGAGGTCGGTTTTGCCAGTGGCAAGGCGGCCGGTGTAGGTGATCTGAATGTTCTCGAGGTTGCCGGGCGTTGCGTGAGAGAGGAAGTGACCGAGGCGTTCGGCCATCTCGATGTAGGGAGCGACCTCGACGTATTCCTCGTGCGAGAGGGACGGGAGATTGACGGCGTTCTGAACGACTCCGAGCTTTAGGTAATCGCGGACCTGCATGGCGAGCTGGATACCGATGGCTTCCTGAGCCTCGTCAGTTGCGCCGGCGATGTGCGGGGAGAGGATCACATTGTCCAAGTCAAAGAACGGAGATTCCTTGAGTGGTTCCTGATGGAAGACGTCGAGGGCTGCTCCGGCTACGTGACCGGATTTAACGGCATCGGCGAGGGCCTGTTCCACAATGAGTTCACCACGGGCACAGTTGATGATGCGGATGCCCTTCTTCATGATGCGGATGGAGGTCTGGTTGATGAGGCCCTCCGTTTGGGTGGTGAGGCCTACGTGCAGAGTGAGGTAGTCGGAGGATTTGAAGATCTCGTCGATGGGGACGAGAGCTACGTTATTCTCCCGGGCGATAACGGGGGCGACGAAGGGATCATAGCCGATGAGGTGCATGCCGAAGCTTGCGGCGCGGCGGGCGACTTCGAGGCCGATGCGGCCGAGGCCTACGATGCCGAGGGTTTTGCCGCGGAGTTCGGAGCCCTGAAGCGATTTTTTCTCCCACTTTGCAGCATGCATAGTGGAGTTTGCGCGGGGGATGGCCCGGGCCAGCGAGATCATGAGACCGAGGGTGAGTTCGGCTACGGCCACGGCGTTCGCACCGGGGGTGTTCATGACGACGATTCCGCGGTGAGTGGCGGCGTCGGTGTCGATATTGTCTACGCCTACACCAGCGCGGCCGATAATGCGGAGCTTGGGGGCGGATTCGAGGAGTTTTGCGTCGGCTTGTACGGCGGAGCGGACGACGAGGGCATCGGCGTCAGCGAGTTCGGCAGCCAGACCGCTCTTAATCTGGTCGGGGGTGACGATCTGCCAGCCCGGTTCCTGTTGGAAGACGGCGAGAGTGGCGGGGGAGACTTTTTCGGCGAGAACGATCTTCAAATTGGCCTCAGAGAGGTGGGGTACCCCACCGGCATAAAAATGGCTAAAGTCTTCCAGATACAAGGCTTAGGTCTGGACTTGGTGGTCGATGGAAGTTCAAAGTCCTGTAAAAACTGGATGTTGCTCTGCAAAGTCTTGAAAAATATTGAGTTAAAACGGGGGCGCGACGCTGTAATGTCCGCTCTCTCCTCATTGTAGCCAATTCGGAGGTATCGTTCTGTCAAGCGAGGAAGATTCGGGTAGCTGTCCGGCTGAAAACTATTTCGTGGCGTCTGCGCTAGCAAGTGGGACTCGATTACGCACCGCTGACACGACTTGCAACAATGCTTGTATGACCGCTTCAGGCTGATATAGATGAATTTCATGCCCGCTACCGGCGGCGGTGATATGCACGGCATTCGAACTTAAAAAATCGAGACATGCGGCGGCGCTGCTGTGAGAGAGGCAATCATCCTTTCCAAGGACTGGATTGCTCGATACAACAATCACTGGAAGGCGTCCGAGCACTGGCGATGAGGCGTTCTTTGCTTCGTCGAATTCTTTCAGGAATTCTCTGCGCCACGAAAGCGTCGCTTCCGGACCAGTAGTGGCAGGATTGAAACGTCTCCAATGCGTTTGATCAAGCCACAAGCGGTCCTGCTGCAGGTTTGGCGGTAGCCGGTCAAATGGCTCACCTTCGTGGGTAGGTTCGGGCCCTTTTGCCGAAGCAGGTAGCGGGAATACGGATCGTATCTCTTCTTCTGTGAGATCCCAGATCAGGCTGCCTTTTTCTTTTACGTTCATACCGATATGGTTTGAACTGTTCGTGAAAACCAGAGCGGCGACTTCTTTCGGGAACGCTCGTTGGTAAGCACGGATGAAAGCGCCGCCAACTGATGCACCCACGAGCACGTATGGCCCTCTCTCTTTTGCCATCAAGAGAAGGGTATGGAGATCAGCGCTGGTCTGTTCGACTGCTTCGTCGGCCGGTCCAGAATCGCTCCAGCCAAGCCCAGCACGGTCATAGAGCAAACTCTTGTTTGTAAAGCAATGCGGGGTTGCGCCAGAGCCCAATCAATCGCGTAAGCGTCGCCGCCCGCCTCTAATATGACCGCGGGACGTCCGCTGCCGCCGCAATTGAGGTGGAGTTTTCGGCCACCGATGTCGACCAGACGGCCTGGAGGCTGATGAGATGGCTCCGTCGCCTGGGAGTGCAGGTGCGGGACAGCAACGCACCACATGATTGCTGCACATAGAACACGCATACGCCTCGTCGCCTTCGAAAGGTCCGATCGTTGGCTTTTCGATTAGACAGCGCGAAAGAAACAGAGTTAGGTTTACTGCTGCAATGAGTCAATGGAAGAGGAATTAGGAATTTGCTTCGTTTTTCTTCCGCAAAGCTTCCTTCAAGCCGTCTGCGCATCACCAGGGCTCCGTTTCCTGAGCCACCGGGCTGAGTCTTAACAAGTGAGAAAATAGATGTATCGTGCAATCGTTCGAGCCTTCGACCGATGGAACATTTTGTTCGCAACGCGCGCTCCTACCGTTTCGACATCTTCACGCTGGATGTCAGAACGGGTGAACTTACCCGTGGAGGGGTGCGCCTTCCTTTGCGTGAGCAATCGCTCCAACTTCTGCTGGTTCTGTTGGAACAGCCGGGAGAACTGGTAACCCGTGAAGTCCTGGTGAGCCGCCTATGGCCTGCTGGCACGTTTGTGGACTTCGACCGTGGACTGAACAAGGCGATCAATTACTTGAGGGAAACGCTGGGAGACTCTGCTGACGAGCCTCGCTTCGTTGAAACCTTGCCGCGCAAGGGCTACCGGTTTATCGCACCTGTGACGCGGGATGATGCAACGTTAGAGGAAACCGCGCCAGCGCGTCGCCGTCGGAAATCGCGTACATGGATGATCGCGTTGGGAACGGCTGCTGTATGTTTTGGAATCCTGCTTGGAGTTTTGCTAGGTGCCAACGTCGGCGGTGTGAGGGACTGGGTGGCGATGCGATGGCGATCGACGCCACAGATTTCAGCACTGGCTGTCATTCCGCTTGAGAATCTGTCACGCGATCCCGAACAGGAGTACTTCGCGGACGGTATTACAGACGATCTCATCACGAACCTCGCGAAGGTCAGCAATGTTCGCATCAGCTCCCGTACTTCGATTATTCGCTACAAGGGCACGAAGAAGAGCATCAAGGATATAGGGCGTGAACTGCATGTCGACGCTGTGGTGGAAGGTACGGTGATGCGCTCAGGCAACCGTATCAGGATCACGGCACAGTTGATTCAGGTTTCGACCGATATGCATCTGTGGGCTGAGGCTTATGAGCGAGACGTCAGCGAGATTCTTACGGTGCAAAACGAAGTGGCGACCGATATCGCGCGGCGAGTCAGCGCACTCGTGAGGCCTCTTGGTCGCGCTCCACGAGTCAATCCGGAGGCGTATGGTTCCTACCTGAAAGGAAGGTATTTTTTTTACCAGTACACGAACCTTGGATGGCAGCAGTCGATTGACAGCTTCAACCGAGCGGTTGCGAGCGATCCAAATTTTGCTCTTGCTTATTCGGGACTGGCGGACGCGTATCTCGTGGCGGGTGCATACAACGCAATCCGAAGTACCGAGGCACTGGCGCACGGGAAAGCTGCCGCAGCTCACGCTCTGGAACTGGACGGCAATCTGGCGGCCGCGCACTATGCCCTGGCAACCGCGTATGCGTGGTATGACTGGGACTGGAAAAACGCAGAGAAAGAGTTTCAGCGGGCTCTTGAGCTGGATCCTAACGACGCCTTGGGGCGGAACTGGTATGGAGGATATCTGTCATTGCGGGGACGTCACGATGAAGCGGTCGATGAGCACGAGCGGGCGCGACAGTTGGATCCATTTTCTCTAATCATCAACGCCAATCTGGCGCGCTCGTTATATTGGGCGCGTCGCTATGACGAAGCGATCGTGCAGGCACGGAGGACACTTCAAATGGATCCTCGATTTTACGTCGCGCTGTTTTGGCTGGAAGGGTCGTTGCGTCATAAGAACCTCTACCGCGAGGCTGTCGCTTTGCGGCTTGCAATTTCGACACCCGAGCGAGCTCAGAGCATTGAACATACTTTTAAGATGGGGGGATTTCAAGCGGTTCTTCGCGAGGACGGGGAGAACTTCAAGAACAATGGAGAGCTTATTTCGGCGGCGCGGTGTTTTGCCCAAATTGGCGAGAAGAATGAGGCGCTCAGCTTGCTAGAGGATTGCTATGAGCACCGGTGCTCGTCGATGGCTACGCTTAAGGCAGAGCCCGACTTCGACGTATTACGTTCGGAGATTCGATTTCAGAGCCTGCTCGAAAAACTCGGCGTGTTAGAGGAAAATTTGCCTCCTAAGGACAAGTCGCCGCGGTGATTTGGGTTCTGGTACCCGCTCACCGCGGTCTTGTTTCGTTGAAGATCAGCTACTCATCAAGTGGAAGCCTGATGAATCGCTAATCTGTGCCGAAGATAGTCCATCCGCTGTCGCCGGGGCCGTATGTCTTGTTTGCGAAGCAGGTGGGATTATCCGGCACCTTGTCGCCGCCTTCGACGTAGTCGGACCAGTTGTCGGTGGCTCTTGTACCTCTGTAACGATAAATGAAGCGAATCTTTGTCAGATCCTCGCCTTCAGAGTCTTTCAGGTTGTCCCCAGCGGTAGTGCAGGTCTTTCCCTGGTTGCAAGTGACATCTTTAAGATCCTCCGTCTGCCAATTTCCGTTTGCTTTGTTGAAGTACTTGATCTGATGGACTTCGATGGGTCCTCCAGCGGAATGCTTGTTGGTGAATTTGAACTTTACGTTCTTGCAGGCATCACTTGCCTGCGCGATCGACGCGCTCGAAACCAGAATCGAGAGTACTGCCAGGGCCGTTATTTCTCTTGAGTGTCGCATTGGTTTATCTCCTGATTTGCTAGATTTGCGGGTTGGAGCAACGACGAGGCCCGCAAGCCGGTCCGGAAGATGCATGAGAACTGCTTATGCACGCCGGTCAGCCTTGGATATCGCAGCAGCGCCAACGCTCGCACCGTGATGTTGTGCAACGTCTGCCGGCAAATCAATGCTCTGCAGATTCCTTGTAGGTGGATTTCTCGTTCTCTGAATCTTCTCTAGTTAAATCAAGGAATTGGACTAGGTATTGGTGGGTCCGCTTGCCAAACTACGATCACTACGTCTCGAGTGGGGCAGCTCTGCGAGAGAGGAACGAATTCCTTGAGAAATTACCCTAGCCGCCCTCGCCGTTGAAGGTGTCTATGTTTTGGTGCGGGTTTGGGTGACGGTGGAGGGAGCGGCGGCAGTCCTGCGATTGCCAACAGAAATTTATTCGCAGCGTTGAAGAGGTTCAGGTGAGTTTCGAAGGAACCGTCAGTGGCGGCAAGGAAGAGGGCGGTGTGGCGAGCGTGGTTGATGGCGATATAGGTTTGGAAACCGGCGCCGCCTCCGGTTTTCTCGACGATTTGGGAGGGCGAGTCGAGAGGCAGGATATGAATCCAGCCGAGACCGATGCCGGTTGGTTCGCCTGCGTGATCCAGTCCCTTCTGGCTGACGAGTTTCGACGGAAGAAGATAGACAGCCTGGGCGGAAGCATCCTGTGAGGAGATGCCTGTCCCCAGCAGGTATTTGAGCCAGATCGTCATATCGGTTGCAGTCGAATAGAGGCCGGAGCTTCCGGCGGTGGCTTCGGTAGTGACGCAGGGGCCATCGTCGTGGGCGCTGGCCAGCAGATGTGCGCACTGATCGGCGTTGGGAAAGAAGGTTGTGTGCTGCATTTTGAGCGGATTGAGAGTGCGCTCCGCGAGCAGGGCTGCGTATTGTTTATGCGTTGCTGACTGGAGAGCGTCACTGAGGAAATCGAACGCCACGTTGGAGTAAAGGGCGGCGGTGCCGGGAGTGCTGCGGAGACGTTGGTTTTGCAGCCAGCGCCAGCGGGTGCGATAGTCGGGGAAGGTGAAGTGCGGTGTGTCGCGCGGTGCGATTCCGAGTTCGCGCGGCAGACCGGAGGTGTGGGTCGCCGTATCGAGGAGCGTGATGGGCAGCATGCGCTTAGGCACATGAATGTTCTCCGGGGCATAGCGCTGGAGCGGATCATCGAACTGCACGGTCTTGTCCGCAACGAGTTTGGCAAGGACGTCAGTGGTAAAGATCTTTGTGAGTGAGCAGAGGCGTAACAGAGAGTCTTGCGTGGGAGCTTGATGCGAGTTGGGAGCGGTTTCACCGTATCCCTGGAAGAAGACCTGATCGTCTCGAACGACGACGAGAACCATTCCGGTAGTGCCGGATTGCAGGAAGAGGTCTGAGCCAAGCGCCCCGATGGATTGCATATCCGGGAGTGCTGCCCGGGTCTGCGCGCGAGCAGACATGAGGGGCAGCGTGAACAGAAAGACAAACAGGACGTGCGGGAGTTTAGCGCGGCTCATTCTGGTATGCAGTTTCAGGTTACAGAATGGAGCAATTTTGACGAAATTTACTGCTGTCAGGGTCTCTGTGGATCAAGTGTTGGAGGGTCTTCGAACCTCTCCTGATTGATGGTCATCATTTTGACGTCCGCAGCGGATTCGCCGTTCAGAATGCCTTCTTCGTAGACCTTGGACCAGCGGAGACGGAAGAGGAGGCCCTGGATGGCGACCTTGGTATCGGAGGCTGTGGCCGCAAGACGCTCGACCTGATCGGGAGTCATCGTCCAGAGTTCGGCTCCGCCTTCAGCTGGTTGGGTGAAGCGGTTGCGCATAGCGACGATGGCCTGGCATCCGTCGAAGACGTGGTCCCGCGCGACACCTAGCAGGTCGTAATTGTGAGCGAGGCGAGCCTGCATGCGGGATTGTTCGATCGGAAGCAGTTCGACGAGATTGCCTTCTTTTGCGGTGGTCCACACGGCCTGTGAGGGGGCGAAGTAGCGGAACTCGGCGGTGCCTACGGAACCGGGGAGGCAGGGCGGTGGAGGAAGAGTGACATGAATGGTGTGCTGCAGCGATGCGGGAGTTGCGGCGTGCATGGCGTGCTCGAACCATGATTCGAGGCTCTGCGCCTAGCGAAAAAACTGCGCGACAAAGGAGTTGAGGGTTTTGTCAGGGGCGAGTTGGCACCTTTGGTGATGATGCCTGCGGGAAGTAGTCGTGGGCTTTTCCCGCGGCGTCGATCTTCTGAATAGTGAGGGCAATTGGACCGGCGAGGGTGGGGTTGAACTCATCGCCGGTATGAATGATGGTGAGCAGGTCGGTACGTTGAATGCCCGGAGCGAAGTCGGGATATGCCTCGGAGAGATCGTTCATCGCTACACCGTGTTGAAGGTGTTTGATGAGGGCATCTTTGGTCAGCTCGATTTCATGGGCCAGGCCCTCAGGGGAGAGATGTGAGGGATTGGGATCTTGCGTGCTGTATTGCAGTCCGTTGCTGACGGCAGTCCAGTAGGCGGCGTTTTCCTGATTGATGAGACGGAACTGGGCGTAGAGAGCGGCATAGGCTTCGACCTCTGCGTGCGGCATGAGTGCCGTGATGCCGGACTGCTGAGCGGTGATCCATGCGGCGTCGGAGAACCCGGTGAGGGCGCTGTGCCAGGTCAGGATGCCGGGGAGCTCGGTTTGCGGAGTGCCAGCATGACGCTGGAGGTAGAGGAATACGTCGAGGTTGTTCTGAAGGGCGGCGGTCTCGCGACGGAAGAAAACGACTTGTTTCACCATAAGTGCGCGATTGTTCTCGCGTTCGACGCGGAGTGCCTCGCGAGTCTCGGCGACTTCATGACGGTTGTGAAAATGTTCAACGGTTTGTTCGAGACCGATAGCGATGAGCAGGCCGACGACGATGGTGGCGATGTGAACGAAGAAGTCGCGCCAGGTGGTAGCGGCGTGGTGCGGTGGGTGAACGTCAAGCACGGGGAGAGGCTCCTTTGGAGCGGAGTCTGGGTTGGGCGCGGAGAGAGACGGCTCCGGCGGAATGGAGTTGGAGTCTGACATTGTCAGGGCTTGCGACAGTCTAATGGTTGCTTGGGTCGACTAGATAAAAAAGTGGGGGACGAAAGAGCTTAGGTTGCCGGTGATGGGGCTGAAGGATTCACGAATACCCATGCCGCAACAGTCCTGGTCGACCATCCAGAGGCCGAGGACGGAGTGACGATTATTGAAGACGGCCTGGGGAGAGATTTCTTGTACGATTTGTCGGCCGTTGTATGGACCTTCGGTGGAGACGACGGCGGCGTTGTCGCGAACGAGGGTGATATTGGCGCCCTCGCGGGAGAGGAGCGGCTTCCGGATGTAGTTGGTCAGTGAGGAGGCGGCGGGGTCTTCGGCGAAGTGGGACTCGAGGAGGAGCTCGTGGTTGGGGTAGAGTTGCCAGAGGATCGGGAGAATTCCTTTGTTGGAGAGAAGCATCTTCCAGATGGGCTCGATCCAGCGGACGGCGGTGTAGGTGTCGAGTGCCGGGCGACCGAACTCCTCGTTGAGCATTGCTTCCCATGGGTAGAGCTTGAAGATGGAGAACATGGGGTGGTCGTCGAGGTCCATGAAGGATTGCTGCTGATCGTTCCAGCCGATCTCGTGCATGGAGATTTGGCGAGTGTCGAGGCCGGCTTGTTGCGCGGTGTCGCGGAGGTAGGTGACGGTTAGCTGGTCTTCTGGGTTAGTGGCGTTTGCGATTGCTGCGAAGTAGATGGGTTTGGAGAGATAGGGATCGATGTCTTGCCACTTGGCGATGAGCTTTTCGTGGATGGAGTTGAACTGGTCGGGCCTAGAGGAGACGAGCGTACGGGGCATCGCTTCCAGCCAGTTCCACTGAATAATGGCGGCTTCGAGGAGAGAGGTTGGCGTGTCGGCGTTGTACTCGAGAAGTTTGGGGGCTACGCCGGATTGCGCGCCTGCCCAGCTGATGTCGAAGCGACCGTAGAGAGCGGGTGGTTCATTGTTCCAGGCCCACTCGATGGCTTCGATGGCGAATTGGGGTATGTCGAGCTCAGCGTAACGTTGCTCGTCGATGATGTGCTGGGCGGCAGCGAGGCACATTTCTTGAAGCTTGTTGCCTGTGGCTTCGAGGGTGTCGATTTCTGCGGCGGTGAATTCGTATGCGGCGGACTCGTCCCAATAGGTTGTGCCGTTTTCGAGGGTGTGGAAGGTGAGGCCCTGGGACTCGACGGTCTGCTGCCAATTTTGGCGTGGGGTGATCGAGCGGCGTTGCATTTATTCTCCTGCGCTCCCGCCGTGTCCGCTGCCTGAGCTACTGCTGTGGCTGCCGCCCTCGGAGAAGCTGCTGCCGAAGCCTCCGCGGGTCGTCACGCCCGAACGGGTCGTGTAGCTGCGTCCGGCCGCAGGGGCGTAACTACCTCCGCCAACTACGCTGCCGAAGCCGTAGCCTCCCCAGCCTCCGTAGTAGTAGCGGTATGGGAGGATGATAGGGATGAATCCGCCGTGGCCATCGGGGCGTTGTTGGGCGACAGGCTGATTGGCGCAGAGGTTGTCGTCTACTACGTGGTTTTGCTCGTCGACGCAACGCTGCATCTCAGGCTTGCGGCAACCGGCGAGAATGGAAAGTGCTGTGGCGGCAAGGAGTGGTGCGGCGACTTGAGTGGAGCGCTTCATCTGCGAGGTATGTCGTGAAAAGGGTATCAGTCGCGTCTTCGGACTGGAAGGGTTTTCGGAGTGACTAAGTTATCCAACGATCAACGCTGGTTATTTCAACTTCTTCAACTCGGGGTAACGGGAAAATATCCGCCGCTGGTCATCCGCGGACAACCGGGTAAGCGGTAAGGGTTTGTCCTGTAGACGAGTGCTTTTTTGGTTCAGAATATTCATCAAGCTCCACTCACGCTGCAGCGATTTTGGTTCTTGCGCCGGCAGATCGTAACGGGTGAAGTCGATGACCATAGGGGTGTCGTTCTTCGTCCAGTTGCGGAGGAGCGCGAGGCGAAACTCGCGATTCATATACCACTTGATTTCGAGACCCTTTTCCGATCCCGGCGCACCGGTGCCTCGTTCTTCGAACCGGTAGTTCAGGGAGATGTTGTTGGGTGTGTGCTCACGCCACCTGAGTCCAAACTCACCCTCGGTGAGCACGCTGGTGTCGGGCCAGCGGTCCTGCACTGTCTGGAGCCACCAGGTGAGGTCCTCGTCATGCCCGATGGAGACCTCCCAGATTCCTGTGACCCACCCGAATCCGTTGAGATTATGACCATTGTCGAAGTGCAAGGCGGTGGTGTCGAGCATTTCGCGACGCCCTGCTTCCTTGCCGAGATTTCCAACGCTCTCGATGGGGCCTACGCCTAGACGGCTGTTGAAGCCGCCCTCAAAGCCTTGGCGTCGCGCGGTTAGAAAGTCGCAGGTCCATCCATCAAGGCAGACGCAATCAATGAAGTCGGCCGGGCCCTGTGCGGGCTTCAGGTAGTGTTCAAGGCTCGGGTAGTAGGGATAGCACACGCCGCCATCGCCATCGCCATTGTCGATACCATGCTGACTCCAGATCTGTCCCTGACAGACGTGAATGCCTTCGTCGGACGCGAGGTATCGCTGATTCTCGGCATCCATAAAGCCCGCTACGAGGCATTGCGGGCGGTATTTTCCGCCCACCATAATGGAGATCATGCCCAGGGCCTTGTGGATTGTTTCTCGATTGTTGGCTCGCGTGTCATACATGGGTGCGAAGTAACCACCAGGGATGAATGTGATTTCATCGCCGTACTTATCGTGGTATGAGGCGAGAAGCCTACGGGCTTCTCTGTACTCACGGCGATTGTCGTTCAGGGCGAGCCAACTTATCGCCCATGTCATCCGGCCATTGGGGCAGCCTCGGGCGAAGGCTTCTCTTCGCGAACGAATGTGTGCGGGGCTGTTGTCGGGGGATTCGTCTTCGCCGATGGAACGAGTTGGCGTTACTTCGATCTGGTTGACCCGTACAACTGAGACGTGGGTAATGAATCTTCCGCGCAGAGGGGAGGTACTTGGGCCAGACAGCATCGCGCTGTGGGCCTGTGCCGTGAGGGCTCCTGAGAATGCGGCTCCGGCACCAATCAGGAATTGGCGTCTTGTATAGGCGTCGCCACTTACGGTCGGAGGCAATGAGGAGACTTGGGTTGGCCGGTTCATTTGAGGTCGCACCAGAGTACCAAGGAGCGGACTGTGCGGACCCAGCAGGGTCGCCAAATCTGTGGCTGGTCTGAAGAACGCTATTCGCTTTCGCGAATCGCCCATCCTTTGCGGTGAGACTGCAAAGGACGGGCCGGTTGACTGTAACTTATTAGTCTTATTTGGCGTGGTTGGCGAAGAGATTTTGCGCGGCGATAAGGCCTTTGCCGAGTTCGAAGTTGGGTAATGGAGTTTTGGTTTTGGCTATGACTTGTTCGAGGGCACCGATGATGGCGATGGTGTCCATGTAGTCGAAGAAGCCGATGTGGGCTATGCGGAAGAGTTGGCCTTTCATCTCACCCTGGCCGTCGGTGACGATGGCGGCGAACTGGGATTTTAGGCCTTTGACCAGGGTGCCGGAGTCGGTGCCTTCCGGCGCAACGATTGCTGTGGCTGCGGCTGCTTCACTGCCTTTGGGGGCGAAGAGTTTGAAGCCGAGAGCGGTGGCTGCGGCGCGAGTCATGGCGGCGCAGGTTTCGGCGTTGTCGACCAGTTTTTTTCGGCCTTCGACCAGATCGCCCTTTGGATTGTCGGCGGTTGAGGCTTGTCCTGCGATGTAATCGAGGGATGCTCCAAGTGCTGCGATGAGCGCTACTGGCGGTGTGTAGGCTGATTCGCCTTTCGCGGCGTTCTTGCGCTCTTTGCGGAGGTCGAAGTAGTAGCGCGGGTTGTAAGTTGCTTCCATGCGATCCCACGCTCGAGGGCTGATCGCTAGGTAGCTGAGGCCGGGGGGCATCATGACGGCTTTTTGCGAGCCACCGACGAGGACGTCGATGCCCCAGTTGTCCATGTCGAGGTGCGTCGTGCCGAGGCCGGTGATGCCGTCCACAATGAGAAGGGCTTCGGACTTTTCCGATTTGAGCAGCTTGGCGATGCCTTCGATGTCGTGACGGACGCCGGTGGAGGATTCGGTGGCCTGGACGAAAACGGCGCGGGTTTCGAGTTTGAGGGCGGCTTTGATCTGGTCGAGCGAGAAGGTTTGGCCGTAGGGGGCTTCGACGATATCGACGTGGCAGCCGAAGGCTTTGGTGATGCCGGACCAACGCTCGCCGAACTTTCCGGCGGTGAGGACGAGGACGCGGTCGCCGGGAGAGGTGAGGTTGGAGACGGAGGCTTCCATTGCTCCGGAGCCTGAAGCGGAGAGGATAATGACGTCGTTCTTGGTGCCGACGAAGTCTTTGAGCTGAGAGAGGACGCGCGAGAATAGGGCGCGGAACTCGGGGGTGCGGTGATGGATGTCGGCGGCCGCCATGGCGAACTGCGCGGCGGGAAGAAGAGGCGTCGGACCAGGCGTGAAGAGACGAGTTTTGCGGATCATGACGTTATTGTAGCGAGTCGTGCATGGTGACTATGAGCGAGTAAGAAGTACTTATAATGAAGGATTGATTCGATGGAGACGAGGAAACGATGACGATTGGCGAGAAGGTGCAAGCAGATATTGTGGTCGCAATGAAGGCAAAGGATGAGCATAAATTGACGACGTTGCGGATGGTGAAGTCAGCGCTGAAGAACAAGGAGATTGATAAGCGCGAGAAATTGACGGATGCGGAGGAGTCGCAGATTTTAACGACGCTGATCAAGCAGCGGAAGGAGTCGGTGGAGTCGTTTACAAAGGGAGGGCGGCCTGAGCTTGCAGAGAAAGAACACGCCGAGATTGTGATGATCGAAGGCTACCTGCCGAAGGCAGCTGGCGAGGATGTGATTCGTGGTGTTGTGGTGGGCGCGATCGATTCACTGACGGTGGATGGAAAGAGGCCGGGGCCGAAGGATATGGGAACGGTGATGAAGGCTGTGCAGCAGAGGATTCTGGCGGATGGGTTGCGCGCGGATGGGAAGGTTGTGAGTGAGATTGTGAAAGCAGAGTTGGCGAAGTAGCAGTTCCTACTTTTTTTTGTGTGACCAGTTGAACTCCACGCCTGCCATGACAGTTCGGCCTTGCAGTGGCACCTGGGGGATCTCTTCGTAGTTGGTATTGCTTAGGTTCAAACCTCGCAGGTAGGGGCGGATGTGGCCTGTGTTGCGAGAAACGGCAATGTCCCAGAGCGGGTATGCAGTGTGTTGCGTTTTCTGGACCACGTTGATTTGCGTATGAACGTTGAGTTGGTGGAAAGTGCTGGTCCAGCGGACGAGCGCGTTTTGTGTGGCGTAGTTATAGGCGTATTCAGAGAGGAGGTTGGGTGGTGGTGAAGTGGCGTGGGCCGCTGTGTAGCTGAACTGGAGTTGCTGGTTGTGGGTGAGGCGGAGGCGAAGCGCGGCTTCGGCTCCGGTGATGTTGAGGTTCTGGATGTTGATGGCTTGCCATGGTTGGGATGCGGTGAGAGCCTGAGTGGCGAGGATGGTTTTGGCGTAGTCGATGGTGTCTGTCTGTTGAAGGTAAAAGCCGGCGGCGTTGAGGGTGAGCCGACTGTTGGCGGGAGTCCACTCGATGCCGGCTTCGTAGCTCCAGGAGGACTCGGGTTTGAGATTGGGGTTACCGATGGTGGTGGGGTCGGCGTAGTAGAGATCGACGTAGGTGGGGAAGCGGAAGCCGTGCCCGGCGCTGGCTCGAAGCCGCGCGGTGTGAGTGAGGGTGAACGCGGCGGCAATGCTGGGAGAGAAGACGTTGTCGGTGCCATCGATTGCGCCCGTGAGGATCTCGTCACGCACTCCGATGGAGAGAGAGAAGCGGCCGAGGGCTCGGAGGCTGAGATTGGCGTAGGCAGCGCCTTGATTGCGTGAGTGCTGGCCGAGAGAGTTCGAATTGATAGTATCGCCGTCGGCTTCTACACCGTAGGAGAGGGTCGTGTTGTTCGCGCCGAAGTTATCGGCTCGACGAAGCGCGCCTTCATAACTGGTGGTGACGTGATTGTTTTCGTAGATGGCAGGCTGGTCGACGAAGAGGACGAAGAAATCGGAGTGGCGGCGATAGCCGAAGCTGGCGGCAGTTTGCTGGCTGAGTTGTTGCTGGATACTGGCGAACCAGCCTTTGGTGCGCTCCCATGAAGGGTAAGGGCCGTAGAACAGGTTGGCTCCGTAGGGGCGGTCGCTGGTAGCGAGCAGGATGTCGGTTGTGCCGGGCTTTGTGGTCAGCCAAGTCTCAGAGGCTAGCGCGTTGCTCGAGTAGTTGCGGTCGGGAATGAAGCCGTCAGAGGTGTCGCGGCTGGCGGTGAGTTGCTCGGAGGTGGGTCCTCGGGTGTAGGAGGCTCGGAGATGTTGTTCGAGAGAGGCATAACTGCCTGCGCCAATGCTGGCAATTACGGAGAGGCTTGGGATTGCGGGACCGGTGGCGGCTGGTTTGGTGAGGAGATTGACAGCGCCGCCTATGGTGTCAGAACCGTAAAACGTCGATCCCGATCCATGGAGGATGTCGATTCTGGTGACGGCGTCAAGCGGGATGGGAATATCGAGATTGAGGTGGCCGGTTTCGGGGTCGTTGATACGGAGGCCGTTGAGGAGGATGAGTGACTGTTCGAAGGTTGTGCCGCGAAGGGAGAGGTCGGCCTGGACTCCGTTGGGCGCGCGCGCCTGGAGGTTGAGCGAGGTGTCCTGGCGGAGGTAGTCGACCACGGAATTCGAGATAAGCGGTTCGTCGCGCGGCTCGATGAGATTGACGGAGCGATTGCTCTCGGCGAGCGGGAGTGGCTCGATGGTAGTTGTGACAGTGATGCTTTGCGTGACAGGTGGAGGTTGCGTGGAGGGTTGCTGGGCCGCGATGGGAGCGGGACTCAGCAGGAAGAGAATGAAGAGCTTTTTCATAACAGGCTGGCGATGCTTTGGCGTTTTTTAGCGACGTTAGTATCATCCGCCGGAAGTAATGCTTTGAGGAAGTAATTTTGCATTGTTGTAAATAATTGAATCTATCAATCACAATTGAGTGATTGAGGCAGCCAGATTAGAGAAGCCTCGACGAGGACCGAATAGGCAAGGAGTAAGTGATGCGAATTGAAGTTTTTTTGCAGCAGAGCCCTGTCTTTCAGGCGAGCCGGATCGCTCGCAGGATGGAAGCTTCGCTGAACACGATTTTGGAGGAAGAGGAGCTGACGTTCTTCGAAGCCCTGATGTTGGCGGCTATCTTTTTTGAGAAGAAGGGCGGCATCAGGCCTTCGGATCTATCAGAGACCTTTCAGACGACTCGAGGGAATGTGAGCCATTGCGTTTCGTCGCTGGAGGCGAAGGGATTGGTAAGGCGACGAATCGATGCCGAGGATGCGCGGTCGTTTCGACTGGTTCTGCAGCCTGTTGGCAAGAAGCGAGCGGTGCGGGTGGTGGGGATCTTCGACAGGATGCAGACCCACTTTGAAAAGAAGATCGGAGCGGTGAAGTTGGCTGGGATGTTGGAACAGATGCGAGCGGTGGAGGAACTGTGTTCGGATTTAGCCGGGTCGGCTGGAGAGCGTAGATGAGATTCAACGGAGTAAATTTGTCACACGAGAATTGCCGTGTCCGAGAAGGAGGCGATTATGCCCACTGATTATGGGAATGGAAAGATCTGTTACATCGATATTCCTGCGACGGATGTTGCGCGGTCGGCGGATTTTTATGCGCGTGTGTTTGGGTGGAAGATTCGGATGCGCGGTGATGGGTTAACTTCTTTCGACGACGGGGTTGGCCAGGTGAGCGGTGTCTGGTCGCTCGGGAGAGCGCCTGCTGCGCAACCAGGACTTCTGGTTTATGTGATGGTCGACGACGCAGAGGCTACGGTGAAAACGATTGTGGCCAACGGAGGCGAGATTGTGCAGCCAATCGGCGGAGATGCGCCTGAGATTACGGCCAGATTTCGAGATCCAGGAGGCAATGTGATCGGGATTTATCAGGAGCCGACTTTGACGAAGCGTTGAGGCTACATCTTCTGAAAAAGATGTGTTTTATTCGCGGATGATTTTGACGAAGATGCCATCGGGGAGTGTGGCTCCGCCGAGAAGGTGGATGGTGCCGTCTTTGGTGAAGCCGCGGAGCATGGTGGGTTTGGCGTAGGGGTCGGGTGGAGCTTCCGATTTGGCGGGGTAGGGATTAGCCTTGCCAGGTGACGGTGTGGGCTGTGCAGCTGAGGAACGTTTCATGCCACGATCCATAGCTGCGTTGGCGAGGCGGTCGGCGTCTTTGTTTTTGTGGCGAAGAGCGTGGGAGATCTCGAAGGCCTCGAGTTTGGCGATCCGGCTGCGGGCTTCCAGCCAGAGTGGTTTGAGGTCGGGAGAGTTGACTTTGTACTTGCCCTGGATCTGCTTGACCATCAGCTCGGAGTCGGAGACGACGCGGAGGCGGGGATGGTTATGGTCGATGGCGTACTGGAGGACTGCAAGGAGGCCAGAGTACTCGGCGTAGTTGTTGGTGCGGAAGCCGAGGAACTCGCTGAGCTCGACGAGAATGGCGCCGTGGTCGTCCTGAATGACAGCTCCGAAGCCCGCGGGGCCGGGGTTTCCGCGAGCTCCCCCGTCACAGTGGGCGTTAATCCAACCGGTGGTTTGAGATTTGGGCGCGGGGGTGTCGGCGAAGAGGCTGGGAGCTGCGGGACGGGACTGCATTGGGTGAGTGTACCGAAAGACACGGAACAGGAAGTATGGAGTTGCGAACCGCAACAACGGTAGTACCCCGTTTGTGGCAGGGAAATCAGGCTTGGGGTCGCTTACCTTTCCCGGGCGCAGGGGTCTATTGAGATGTACTTCGATTTTCTGACCTCCGGAGTCAGTCGAATGAACGCAGATGCTGTTGGAATGGATTTGGGCGGGGAGTTGTCGGCTCCGCTGGCGGCAGTGGCTCAAAAACGGCACATTAGCCCGTTTGCCATGGGATTATTGGGTTCGGCGGCTGTAGAATCAGTGCCAGCGATGGCAAAGGCTGCGGCCCAATCCGGAACCAGGAGCGGCGGTAAGCTGACGCAGGCGCAGCTTGACGCGCGCGCACAGCAGCGGACCGAGGATGATGAGCTGATTCGTGAAGCTCAGAAGGGTCAACGTGCGGCTTTCGATGCGCTGGTCCGGCGCTATGACCAGTCGGTGCTTCGGTTGGCGCTGCATATGCTTGGGAATGAGCAGGATGCGCAGGATGTTCACCAGGAAGCCTTTATCAAGGCGTATAGGCACCTGGGAAATTTCAGGTTTGAGTGTAGTTTCTACACTTGGCTCTATCGGATTGTGACCAATCTTTGCCTGGATCAGTTGCGGCGAAGAAAGAGTCGCAGAGAAGATCCGGCCACGGTGCTGGATGCCAGTGGCGATGAGATGGATCTGATGGCGAATATCTCCGATGAGCGGGCAATGGCTAACCCATCGCGGGAGCTGGATCGAAAGGTTATGAGTGAGCGGATCAACGAAGCTTTGGCCAAGCTGACTCCCCGAGAACGAACCGTTTTTGAATTGAAACACTACCAGGGTTTGAAGTTGAGAACAATCGGAGAGATGTTGAGCACAACCGAGGAGACGGCCAAAAATACCTTGTTTCGTGCGACACGGAAGCTGCGAGCCAATCTGGCAGAGCTTCGAGGCTGAACGACAATTGTTGAGAAATGAACGAGGCAAAGGGCACAAAGACCCAAGATTGCAGGCAGAAAATTTGAGGCTGGTTGAGGTAGGACAATGAAGTGTCAGAGCGCAAGAGATTGTATTGTGTTGTTGAATTATGGCGAGCTTCCGGATGAGCTGGCCGGGGTGCTTGAACAGCACCTGGTGGGATGCGAGGATTGCCGCGAGGAGCTGGAGGCTTTCCAGCGATTCGAGGAACGGCTGGGGTTGCTCCCCGTTACGGAGCCTTCGCCAAATTTTCTGGCGCAGTCGAGGATGCGGCTTGACGACGCGTTGGATATGATTCCGCCGCATGGATTTCTGACCCAACTGAGAACTAATTTTTTTCGCTGGGTTGGGAACGTACAAAGCGCCCCCGCTCTGGCGACTTTACTGCTCGGGATGGGCTTCCTTACTGGGAACCTTACGCACCGGTACCAGATCGCCAATGCGCCGAAGCCTCCCCAACCCCCGGTGACTGTCAGTCATCCTGCTGATGGCGTGATTGCGAATGTAACCGGAATCGTGCAGACGCCGAACTCGGAGTGGGTTCAGGTGAAGTACAACCGGCTGGTTCCTGAGTCGATGGAAGGAACGCTGGATGCTCCGGAGATACGGAATTTGCTGCTGGCTGCTACGACCGCATCTGCGAACGATAACGTGCGGATGAGTTCAGTTGCTTTGCTGACCGACGAGTGCAAGGCTGGGCATGGGTGCCAGCCTACGACAGATGGCAAGAGCGGCATTCGCCATGCGTTGATGGTTTCGCTGCGGTATGACCAAGACGCCGGGGTTCGGATGAAGGCTCTCGAGGGTTTACAGGAATATGTGGGACAGGACCAGCATGTGCGCGATGCTGTGCTGGAAGCCGTGATGCACGATCCAGATGCACAGGTACGGCAGACTGCCATTGGAGTTTTGGAGCCGGTGCAGTCGGACTCGAGCGTTCGCCAGGTCTTGCGAACGGTCGCGACGCAAGATGCCAATCCTTATATCCGGACAGCCTCGTTCAACGCATTGCAAAGTTCCGCTGATATTCAATAAAATCCCGGCGTGCGGTTAGTCCGGGCGAAGATTCTTCGCCAGTTTCCATCCAGCAACAAAGAACAGATTGAGGAAAGTCAGATGAAACAACGCAGATCGTTCGGAGCCATGGCGCTGATTGTTGGAGTCGCCGTTGTGAGCAGCCGGCAGATCCTGCACGCGTCTCAGCTAATTGAGGAGATTGGCCCCGAGATGATGGCCGCCGCAATGGCGGAGGGTCATCAGCGGGCTTCGCAGGGTTACATCGGCATTGAGATGCGGGATGTGAATGAAGAGCAAGTCGCGATGTTGAAGTTGAAGGATGCGCGGGGAGCCGAGATAACAAATCTCGACCATGATGGACCAGCGTGCAAGGCTGGAATGCGGATGCACGATGTGATCGTGCAGATGAATGGGCAGATTATCGAGAACGAAGAGCAACTGCATAGAATGCTTCGTGACGTTCCTGTGGGTAAAACAATCAATTTTCTGGTCAGCCGTGACGGGCAAACGCAGACGTTGACTCTTACCGCCGCTGATCGGAAGACAGTAGGTCTGGAGGCGTGGGAGCGACATTATTCTGTGCCTGCGCCGGCATCGGGCTTTGTTGGGGGGAAGATTTATCTCGACAACCCAAAACCGACACCTCCACCGCCACAGAAGGAACATAAAGACCTGCTGGGTACGGAGGATATTGTTTTGAGCTCCTCGTTTACCGGAGCGAAGCTTGAAGTGATGGGACAACAGCTTGCGGAGTTCTTTGGTGCGACCGGAGGCGCGGGCTTGCTGGTTCGCAGCGTCGACGGCAACAGTCCAGCGGAAGAGGCGGGGCTCAAGGCGGGTGACGTGGTTGTAAAGATCAACTCGATCTCCGTTGCCAATGGAAATGACTGGTCGAAGACGGTGCATGACAATCGTGGGAAGCCTGTGCCGATCGTGATTCTTAGAGACAAGCGTGAGCAAACGTTGACGCTGACTCCGGATGGGAAGAAGCGTTCGTTTCTTTGGGATGGATTCGGCTTGGGAGATTTCTTTCAACAGACTTCGCAACAGACCAAACTGTTGCTGGCCAAGCTGTAAAAGCGTGGGGCCTTTGGTGGGGCTCAGTCGGATCGTTCTGATAACAGAGGAGTTGATTCCGCCAGTTTCCACGACTGGCCGGCTCGTTTCAATTTGAGACTGAGATTGAGTTGTTTTTGGAATCCTGAGACGCGAAATTGTGTCCAATCCACTATGAAGAACAAGCTGCGCACTCGAGAGGTATTTCGCGTCGGTGTAATGATAGCCGTTGTCATTGCGGGCGCACTGATTCCACATGTGGCGTGGGCTCATGCGGTGGTGGTCCATTCCTCTCCGGCGATCAATGAAACGATGCAGGGGCCGAATATAGAGATTACGATGAAGTTCAACTCCCGGGTTGATGGAAAGCGATCGACTTTCCTTTTGAGCGGTTCGGATAACGAGTCCAAGCCGCTTGTGATCGAGCAGCAAAACGCGCCGGACACTTTGAGTTCGCATACCAAACTGGGTCCAGGCAAATATGAAATCCACTGGCAGGTACTGGCAACAGACGGCCACATTACCAGGGGTGAGATACCTTTCAGCGTGAAATAGGTCGGGCCCTGAATAAAGGGGGATGAAAAATGCTCGATAGCCGCGGAATGTGGCTGCCTTGTGTTTTCCCCTCAACCATTACAACGGGCAACTGGAGAGATAGTGCTGTCTCTCCAATAGACATCGCCCCCGCACCCGACTCCCCTTTTCCGAGGACCGACACTTGATCTGGCTTTTACGCGACTTCGATTTGTTGTCGGTTTTGTTGCGAGCTCTGACGCTTGGGCTGGAGATGCTGACGCTAGGCGGGGTCGCTTATCTGCTGGCGGTTGCACTGCCTGCCAAGGTTGGGCGTAGCGTCACCGACGGTTGTTGGCGAGGGATTCGGTTCGCAGCCGCCAGCTTCGTGATCGTTGAACTCTGTTATGTGGCGGTTGACAGCGCGATCCTAATGGGGAGCTCGTCTCTTGGTCTTGGAGATGTGGCCGGTGCGCCGTATTTCGTGGCAGGCACATGTGCTGTGATCGCGGCCGTTGCAATTGTCATTTGTGCGCGTGAAGGTGGGCGTAGATCGACGTATGCTTTGGTTTTCTTTGCTGCGCTGGTTTTGGTGGCCGTTGTTTCGACAAGCCATTCGGTCTCGCGCCTGGACCACAGGATTGTGCTCACCGCCCTGACCGCTGCGCATCAATTAGGAGCGGCGGTGTGGATTGGTGCGATGCCATTTCTGCTGATTTCGCTGCGGCGTTCAGAGAGTGTCGAAGAGGCAAAGAGGCAGCTTCTGCGTTTTTCGCCGATGGCGCTGGCGGGAGCAGGCACTCTGCTGGCCGGCGGAGTTTGTATGGCGTGGTTCTATCTCGGGATATCCGCCGACAAATCGATGAGCGGCCTGTATGGGACGGCTTACGGCGTGATGATGGCCTCCAAAACATTTCTGGTGCTGGCGGTGATGGCGCTGGGGGCAGGAAATTTTTTTCTGATTCGACGGATCGATACGGCACCCGCTGCACTTTTGACGCGATTGCGGCGATTTGGCGAAGTTGAGATCGGCCTGGGCTTTATTGCTGTGTTGGCCGCAGCCTCCATGACTTCTTCGCCACCGGCGGCGGATTTACCAAAGGACCGGGTCCAGCCTTCGGAGATTATTGCCAGGTTTCGTCCGGTGATACCGCGGATGACCAGTCCTGCTGTGTCGGAGTTGCCTCCACCAGAACCGCTCAATGAGGCAGTAAGCCAATTTAGTGCGGCCAGCACTCCGATCAACGCGAACAATGTGGCGTGGTCGGAGTACAACCATCACTGGTCCGGGCTGATTGTGTTGCTGGCTGGCGTGTTCGCGCTACTGAGCCGTCTGCCGAAGGCTCGATGGGCGCGGAACTGGCCGCTGGTCTTTGCTGCACTGGCTGTATTTATCGCACTACGGGCCGATTCAGAGAGCTGGCCGTTGGGGCCGCGGCCGTTCTGGGTGACCATGTACGAGCCGGACGTCCTGCAGCATCGTTTGTCTGCTTTGCTGATCGTTGCCTTAGCGGCATTTGAATGGGGAATTCAGACCGGTCGATTGAAGTCCCGCTGGGCGGCTATGATGTTCCCGATGCTTTGCGTCGTAGGTGCCGCTCTGTTGCTGACTCATAATCACTTCATCGGGAATGTAAAAGAAGAGCTGCTGGCGGAGATGAGCCACACCCCGATTGCGTTGCTGGGCGCTACGGCAGGCTGTAGTCGCTGGCTGGAGCTTCGTTTGCCGGATCGGAGGGAGTCGCGGTGGGCTTCGTATGTCTGGCCAGTTTGCCTCGTTCTGGTCGGGCTGGTACTGCTGAACTACCGGGAAGCGTAGAGGTCTGATTCGAAAGGCCTTTGCCCGGTATCCGGATCAAAGCGTTTGTTTCCCGATCGTTCGATATACTTGAAAGTGATATGTCTTCTGGTTCTACAACTGCACCTGCGACCGGCGGGCGTCCTATGCCTCCACGCCGTCGCTGGAAAGCGGTAACGCGCAAGCTGCGTGAGCTCGGCTCCATTGGATCGGCGGTTCTGTCGACCGGACACCCGTATATGGCGCACATTGTGCCCATGCGGAGGTGCAACCTGGCTTGTACCTACTGTAACGAGTTTGATGATTTTTCCGACCCCGTACCGATCGACGAGATGCTGCGGCGTATCGATCATCTAGGACGGCTCGGGACTTCTGTGATCACGATCTCGGGTGGCGAACCGCTGCTGCATCCGGAGCTTGACCGGATAATTGCGCAGATTCGGAAGACCGGTGCGATTGCGGGAATGATCACGAACGGCTATCTGTTGATGCCGGACCGGATAAAGCGGTTGAATGAGGCCGGGCTCGATCATATGCAGATCTCGATCGACAACGTCATGCCGGATGAGGTTTCAAAGAAGAGTCTGAAGGTGCTGGATAAGAAGCTGCAGATGTTGGCTGAGCACGCGGACTTTCACGTGAACATCAATTCGGTGGTTGGCGGCGGAATTGCGAATCCGAATGATGCATTGGTGGTGAGTGAGCGAGCGCTCGGGCTGGGATTCAGTTCAACGATAGGGATCATTCATGACGGCAGCGGGCAGTTGAAGCCGCTGGGCGAGGCAGAACGAACGGTTTGGGATAAGGTTCGGCGGCTGACGCGCAGGAGCTACTCGAGGTTCAATCACTTCCAGGAGGCCATCGCCAACGGGAAGACGAATGACTGGCGTTGCCGTGCAGGTGGACGTTATCTGTATATCTGCGAGAACGGGTTGGTGCATTATTGCAGCCAGCAACGCGGATATCCTGCGGTTCCGCTGGCGCAGTACACGACTGCGGATGTGAGGCGTGAGTTCCTGACGGAGAAGAGCTGTTCGCCGAGCTGTACGATCAGCTGCGTGCACCAGGTGAGTTATATCGATCACTGGCGAGCGCCGCAGACCTCGTCGGTGACACCGGGCGCTTCAGGGCATGGAGCTGGCGCGGAGCTGGTGCAGATTCGTTAGGGGCTGAGGATGAGTGCGAAACGCGCACGGCTTTCGGAGGGCCAGATTCATCTGATTGCGAAGGCACTGGCCGATCCCCGGCGGATGGAGCTGCTGCGACAGATTGGATGTTGTCCAAAACCGAAACAATGCGCCGACATTAAAGATTGCCAGCCAGTGAGTGCGGCGACGCTTTCACACCATATGAAAGAGCTCGAGACCGCCGGACTGATCAACGTGACGCGAGAGGGCAAGTTTGCCAGCTACACGCTAAGGCGTGATGTTCTTAAGGCTTACACGAACCACTTGACGAAGATTTAGCGATTTCTCAAAAAAAATACAGATTTGTTGCGCTGCTCTTGTGAATCCTTCTTCTCCTGCTTCACATCAATTAGATGCTTATCGAAATGTCAAACGATAAGACATGAGATACAGGAGATCGAGAATGGGAAAGCTTGCGAATAAAGTGGCATTGGTTACGGGCGCTTCGAAGGGTATTGGCGCCGGAATCGCAAAAGCATTGGCGTCGGATGGTGCCTCGGTGGTGGTGAACTATTCGACCAGCAAAGAAGGCGCGGATAAGGTCGTCTCCGAGATTAAGGCTAAGGGCGGCAAAGCTGTTGCTGTGCAGGGAGATTTCTCGAAGAAAGAAGATATCGGCAAGGTCTTTGCTGAGGTAAAGAAGACCTTTGGACGCCTGGATACTCTGGTAAACAATGCCGGTGTCTATAACTTCACCCCGCTCGACCAGGTGACCTCTGAGGAGTACCACCGGATCTTCGATCTGAATGTGCTTGGTTTGCTTCTTGCATCGAAGGAGTCTTTGAAGTACTTCGGGCCTGAGGGAGGCAGCATCATCAATATCGGGTCTGTTGTGTCTTCGCTGACCCCTCCGGGTTCGAGCGTGTACACAGCGACCAAGGGTGCGGTCGATGCGATCACGCATGTTCTCGCCAAGGAGCTTGGACCGAAGAAAATTCGTGTGAACTCGATCAATCCAGGAATGGTAGAGACTGAGGGTGTGCACGCGGCTGGCTTTATCGGCAGCGACTTCGAGAAGAACGCTGTAGCACAGACTCCGCTTGGTCGTATCGGACAGCCTGAGGACATTGCGACGATTGCGTCGTTCCTCGCTTCGGATGATTCCAAGTGGGTGACGGGGGAGCTGCTGAAGGCGGGCGGCGGATTGCGGTAAAAGTGGGGGATAAGAAAGGGGATCCGGACATCGGCTCCCCTTTTTCGTATTTGCTGGCTCGGAAAACAAGCATCTAAAAGATGGTAGCCATGGAGAAAGACGATGCCGGTTCGCTTCGAAGCAGCACTGTTGGCTGTGGTTCTTACGGTGGGAGCCTGGGGACAGACAGCATCTACGGGGAGTTCCACTCCCGTACCCCCAAACCAGACGAAGACACAGCGGCAAACGAGCACGCCTTATTCGGGCGATCTTTCGATCTTTGAGTATCCGGACCGTGACAAGAAGTTGCAGATCGATCGTGTGATGGATCTGCTGGGAATTACTTCGGGGAAAAATGTTGCGGATATCGGAGCGGGTTCCGGATGGTTTACGGTCCGTGCGGCGCGGCGAGTTGGGTTGACTGGCGCGGTGCTTGCCGAGGACATCAATCCGCTGGCGATCGAATACATCGGCAAACGTGTCGTGAAGGAAGACATCCGCAATGTGCGGACGGTGCTGGGTTCGGCAGATGATCCGCGGCTGCCTGCGGGAAGCATCGATGCAGCGCTGATGTTGAAGGTTTATCACGAGATTGCGCATCCTGAGTTATTTCTGAAGGCCCTAAAGCCTGCGCTGCGTTCCGGAGCCAAGGTGGGAATTATCGACCGCAATGGAAATGGGGCGGATCATGGGCTCGACCACAAGGCGGTGGTCAAAGAGATGGATGATGCTGGGTTCAAACTCGTCGGCAGTTATGACTTTACGAAGGCAGATAAGGAAGACTATTTTCTGATCTTTCAGACGAAGTAGACCCGGTGACGCAGCTGCTAAAAATTCTGCCAGTAGCGTAGGTTCTCGGCTATCTTGAGTAATCACAACAAGTGATGATTCAGGAGAGGCTATGCGGAATGCTTTTTTTGTAGCGACAGCGATTTTATTGAGTTCGGCAGCGACGGGACAGTCGCAGATTCACGGTAGAAACGGCATCACTCTTCCGAATCCACCTGCAGTGAAGACAGACCCTGTGGTCGACGAATATAAGAGCACGGACCCCAACCTGCCGACAAAGGTTACAGATCCGTATCGATGGCTGGAGGATGCCCATAGTCCTGAGACACGGGCCTATATTGCAGCGCAGAATGCGTACACGGCGCAATACTTCGAGCAGGTGAAGATCTTGCCGCAGACTGTCGATGAGATGGGCAAGCTGCTGAAGACTGATTTTGTTAGTGTGCCAACGAAGCGTGGGGACAGGTACTTCTTTGCGAAGAGGCTGGCGGATGAGAATCAGGCTTCGATCTACATGCGGGTTGGGTTGCATGGGCCTGACGAGAAGCTGCTCGATGCCAGCAAGCTGAGTACGGATCAGAACACGTCCGTCAACACGATGAACATTACCGAAGATGGGTCGATGATGGCGTACGGCGTGCGCATCGGCGGCGCGGATGAGGTCGAGGTTCATTTTCTGGATGTTGCGACGAGGCAGGCTACGGGCGATGTGATGCCGCGAGCACGGTACTCCGGTGTCGATATCGCTCCGGATGGGGCGGGCGTGTATTATTCGAAGCTCTTTCCGCACGATGGCAATCGCGTTTTTTTTCACAAGTTCGGAACTCCATTTGAGAGCGATGCGATGATCCTCGGAAAGGAATATCGCGGCGAGAAGCTGGGTGAGATCGATGGGGTCAGCGTTCGCGCGACGGCGAATGGGCACTACCTCGTGTTTCGGATCGGCCGCGGAGTGCCGGCGACGCGCGAAGATATTTTGATCAAGGATCTGCGAGTCAAGGATTCACCGATTTTGCCGCTGGTGTATGGGCTCAACAGCCGGTTCGGTGAGTTCAGTGTAGGAGACGATTTTTATGTACGCACGGATTACAAAGCTCCGAACGGACGAGTGTTGAAGGTGGTGCAGGGCAAGGAGCCGGATGGGTGGCCGGTGATTCTTCCCGAGGGCAAGGATGTGCTGGAGGCGGTAAACGTCGTCGGCGGTAAGATGTTTGTGCTGCGACTCAAGGACGTAAAGTCAGAGGTGACGATTTATTCGATGGAAGGAAAGGCTGAGGGACACATCGATTTCCCCGGGATTGGCGCAGGTTCAACACTTTCAGGACGCGCGACTGATACAGATGGGTTCTATACCTTCCAGTCGATCATTACACCGCCAACAATCTTTCATTTCGATACGAAGACCGGGCGGTCTGATGTCTTTTATAGCGATAAGGTTCCTTTCAAGTCTGTCGACTATGAGGTGAAACAGGTCTTTTATAAGTCGAAGGACGGGACTAAGGTGCCGATGTTCATTGCGGGGAAGAAGGGATTGAAACGCGATGGAAGCGAACGGCTGTTGATGACGGGATACGGCGGGTTTGCGCTGAGTGAGACGCCGGTCTGGAATCCGGAGTATGCGTGGTGGATGCAGCAGGGGGGATGGTTTGCGCTACCGAATCTGCGGGGCGGCAATGAGTACGGTGAGGTCTGGCACAAGGCGGCGATGTTCGAGAAGAAGCAGAATGTCTTCGACGACTGGTTTGCGGCAGCGGAGTATCTGATTGCCAACAAGTACACGTCGCCGGAGCATTTTGCGATTCGTGGGCGCTCGAACGGCGGGTTGTTGATGGGCGCTTCGATAACGCAGCGGCCGGAGTTGTTTGGTGCAATCTGGTGTGGCTATCCGTTGCTGGATATGCTGCGTTACCAGATGTTCGAGATGGGACGGACGTGGACAACGGAGTATGGCTCGGCCGAGAATGCGAAGGATTATCCGTACATCTTGAAGTATTCGCCGTACCAAAATGTAAAGGCTGGGACGAAGTATCCTGCGATCTTTTTTTTTACGGGCGACGGCGATACGCGCGTCGATCCGATGAATGCGCGGAAGATGACTCCGTTAATGCAGACGTCCAGCTCGAGCGGACGTCCGATTCTACTGCACTATAGCCTAAAGGGCGGGCATAGCGCAGGAGTCTCGCAGACGCAACTTGTGCAGGACTATGCGGATGAGATGTCGTTCCTCTGGACGGAGACGGCGGCGAAGTAGTTGCTTACGTTTGCCGCAAAAGAAAGGTCTGGGCATCTGCTCGGGCCTTTTTATTTTTCACCTGGAATGATTAGTTGTGCGCTGTCGTCTTAGGTTTTGCCGCGGCTCTCGGAGGAGGGTTTTCGGCGATGGCTGTGTCGAGCATGGCATAGAGTTGCGAGACGTCAGTGACCTCTGTGTAACCCTTCTGGGTGACGATGAAGATGCTTGGTGTCTGGTGCAGGTTGATGCGCTCGCCGAGGGTGTGATCTGCGCGGACTTCAGCGGCGAAGAGTCCGTTAGGATCGATGATCATGGGCATTGCGCGGCCGTGCGATTGAAAGAATTTCATCGAAAAGGCATTAAGGTCTTCTTTCGTGGCAATGGAGACCTGATTTGCGAAGACGGAGCGGCGGTATTCGTCAGCGAGCTGGGGCGAGATCTTGTCCTGGATGTATCGGGCGATGACGGCTGCGTCAAAGCTCCAGATATGTGCTCCCCCTAAAGGAAAGTCTTTGCGAATAAGAGGGATTTTGTATTTGTCCACCGCAGCATGGACGATGGGGAAGGCGTGGGCGCAGGCCGGGCACTCAAGGTCCTCAAACTCGTAAATAGCGACCGATACTCCGGCCGGAGCGCGCAGCATGGAGGTGTCGCGGTATCCGCCCGCTTGGGCAGCGGCAGGAATGCTGGCTGGAACTACGAGAGTCAGAAAAGCGGCAAGGACGAGTCGGTTCATTGATATAAGACGCATATGGTTGTCTTTTTGTATTTTATCTGAGGGCTGGAGAGTTTCGCCGGGGTAATGTGGTTCAGCGATGACGGTAAGGAAAGTGCTGTTTTTGAAGGTATTTCCGCATCGCAACGGGGCGTATGGCACTCTAATAAGAGAGCATGGACGTTTCAGAGCGTATATTGAGGAAGATAAGGGACTCGCTGCGAGTTTTTCTGTGGCTGTCGGCCGTGTGCTGCGCAGTCGCTTACGCGCAGACATCAGCGGGAGACCTTCCCCAGGCACCAGTGCCGAGTGAGCAGAAACTGCCAGGAGGCCTGGTCATCGAACGGGCTACTCCGGGGGCCTTGCCACTGAGTCTGGATGATGCGATCGATCTTGGGCTGAAGCACAATCTGCAGATGCTGCTCATTCAGCAGAATGAGCGCGTCGTCCATGGCGAGTTGCTGACGGTCGAAAATAACCTGTTGCCAAGCCTGACGGCAAAGGGAACTTTGGCGGCGCAACAGATTGATCTTGCAGCGTTGGGATTCAGGCCGGGGGGCCTGGTCGCGTTCGGTATTTCGCCGGGCACGTTCCCAACGATTGTGAAGGTCAATACTGCGGGAGCGCAGATCAGCATGAACCAGCAGCTGTTCAATGTGCCTGCGTACTACCTCTATCGCTCGGCCCAGAAGTCTGCGACGGCGGCAAATCTCTCGACCTTGAATGTGCGCGGCGGAGTGACGCTGGCGGTGGGTACGCAGTATCTTCTAGCACTGGCAGATGCGGCGCAGATCGAGAATGCGCGGGCGCTCGCAAAGGCCGACGAAGTGGCGTATCAACAGGCGAAAGACTCCCATGATGCGGGTGTTGGGACAAATCTGGACATGCTGCGAGCGCGTGTGCAGTTGCAAACCCAACAACAAGCAGTAATCAGCGCGGAGAATGCGTTTGCCAAGGACAAGATCGTGCTGAATCGCTTGATTGGTCTGCCTGCGGATCAGGAGATTGCGCTGACCGATACAGCTCCCTATGCGGAGTTTGCCGAGTTGCCGCTGCCGGACGCGATGAAGCTGGCATTTCAGAGGCGGAAAGATTTGCTGAACCTTGAAGCCCAGCTCGAGGTGGCGACGCAGGCACACAAGGCAGTTCGTTCGGAGAGGCTGCCCACGGTTGCGTTCGATGGATATTATGGCGTGCTCGGTGAAGTCGGCGGCTTATTTCACGGCGTGTTCGCTGCTACCGGCAAGGTGAGTGTGCCGGTGTTTGAAGAAGGTCAGTTGCGGGGCGAAAATGAGGTTGCAGCCGCTCAAGTGACGGCGCTGCGACAGCAGATTGATTCGCTTCAGGTGTCGATTGAGTGGCAGATTCGTTCGGCGATGCTAGATGTTCAGTCGTCGAACGAGTTGGTAAAGGTGGCCCGAAGCAATGTCGATCTGGCGACCCAGGAAGTTCAGGATGCGAGCGACAGGTTTAAGGCCGGCGTGGACGACAATCTACCGGTTGTCCAGGCTCAGGCCACACTTGCGCAGGCACAGAGCCAATTGGTGCAGACGCTATATCAGTACAACCAGTCGAAGCTGCAACTGGCCCGCAATACAGGCGTGGTTGAGTCGCAGTACAAGGTTTATCTGGGACGGTAACGCCGAAACGCACCGAATAGCCTTTTAAAGAAATTGGATGGAGCCTGAAGCTTAGGTTTTCTGCGCGGTGACATATTCGTAATCGAACTGTGAAAACATAAAGTATGGCCGATGGTTCGAAACGGGAGGAGATCGCCGGAAGGGGTGATTTCCGTTTAGCATTCAAGTCGCGGGACTTTCGGCTGTATCAGGCTGCGCGGTTGATGGTGAT
This sequence comes from Edaphobacter sp., assembly GCA_035570955.1. GTDB lineage: Bacteria > Acidobacteriota > Terriglobia > Terriglobales > Acidobacteriaceae > Edaphobacter. Next base: position 42,530 of record DATMKY010000071.1, read on the forward strand.
TGTCGGAGCGGAGGCACAGTCGGTCGCAGTTGGCTGGCAGGTTTATGCGCTAACCAACTCGGCACTCGACCTTGGATATACCGGACTGGCGTTATTTCTCCCAGGCGTGTTCGTGATGCTGGCGGCGGGGCATGCGGCTGACCGGTTCGACCGGCGAAAGATTATTTTGCTTTGTTACGGGCTGCAGGCAATTTGTACTGCGGTGTTGTTGTACTTGTCCCTGAGCGCAACGGCGCTTCGCGGAGGGCGGATCTGGCCAATCTATGCAGTGCTGGTGGGAATCGGCCTGGGACGCGCCTTCAGCGGACCAGCGGCGAGCGCGATGCTTCCGAGCCTGGTGCCAAAGGAACACTTCGTGAATGCGGTGACGTGGGGTGCGACCGTCTATCAGATTGCAAATATGTCAGGCCCCGCGGTGGCAGGACTTTTGTTTACACTGCCTCTGGCCGGCGTAGCCGCAAAGTGGTACGGGGCGCCGGTGGTGTACGCGTTCACTCTGGTGATGTTGCTGGGATTTATCACGCTGGTCAGCCTGATTAGGGCCAAGATGGTGACGACGGAGAAGAAGGCCTTCAGCACGAAGACCGTTCTGGCGGGGCTTGAGTATGTGTGGCGCGCGAAGCTGTTGCTCGGGTCTATCTCGCTGGACTTGTTTGCGGTGTTGCTGGGAGGCGCGACGGCATTGCTGCCGATCTTTACAAGGGATATTCTCGACGCAGGGCCGCGCGGGCTAGGTCTTTTGCGAGCGATGCCATCGGTGGGCGCCCTTGTCGTGTCGTTGACGATGCTGGTCAAGCCGATTAAGCGGCGCGCGGGTGTGACGATGCTGATCTGTGTTGGAATTTTTGGTGCAGCGACTGTCGTCTTCGGGCTGTCGAAGAGCATCTGGCTTAGCGCGGTTGCCTTGGTGATCGTGGGAGCGAGCGACATGGTGAGCGTGGTGGTTCGTTCCAGCCTGTTGCAGCTAGCGACCCCTCCGGAGATGCGTGGACGGGTGAGTGCCGTGAACTGGCTATTTATCGGAGCTTCGAATGAGTTTGGCGAGTTTGAGAGCGGTGTGACGGCGCAGTGGTGGGGAGCGGTTCGCGCGGTTGTAATCGGCGGAATTGCGTCGATGGTTGTGACTGCTTCGGCTGCCGGACTCTTTCCTCAGCTCCGCAGAGCGGATGCTTTGACGGCTGAATCTCTCATGGAAGCGGAACGTGAGTTGAGCATTGCGGAGCCGGTCAATTAGATTGACATAGATCGGCAAGAGCGAGGGCTTGAATGAATAACGGGGTCAAAGCGGCAATCGGAGGGACACTGGTCCTGATCGTGGCTATCGGCGGCGAGGCGTTGTATCTGCGTCATGAACGAAACAAGCCGCTGGTGATCAAAGCACCAGAGCGAGAGGTTATCGCGGACGACGACCTCGTCTTTCTGAAAAAGAAGCGGCCGGATTCACTGAAGGATGTGAAGGAGTTGAAGGGTGCCACGGTGTGGGTGTCCGCGGGAGGGCAGTTGGACTATTATCCTTACGCCGGTCATGCGGCGCAGTATGGGAAGAGTGCCGGGACGCTTCTTGGAGCAGAAAAACTCGAATTGAAAGAGGCCTTCGAACAGGTGGCTCCGAAGTCTGCGACGTTCCGGATTCCTGGTGGGGATAAACAAGTGCTGCTGGTTTTTACCAAGCCGGGCGATGCTAAGGAGTATGCGGTTCCAGTAGGTTACAAACAGGATGGCCAGTACACGTTTTATACCGATGAGATTTTGTTTTATGACGACCCACACGAGTTGTACAAACACTGGGGCCCCGAGATATGGAAGGCAGTCGATTCGCACCAGGTCATTCTGGGGATGAATGAACGGCAGGTGGAGCTGTCACTAGGTCAGGTATCGAAGAGTACGAGTACTGACTATGGCAATCGCATGGTGGTGTTTGCTAATCTCGGGCATCCGATGGCCGTGACGTTTGTGAAGAACAAGGTCACTGCGTTCCGAGCTGATCAGGGATTCTAGCTCGGATTTACCGGCAGATCGAGTTCAGGTCCACAGTCGGGGCCGGCCTTGTGGGCAACGGAAGATTCCGCGCTCGCATGGCTTCCTCCAAGGTGTCGGGGACTGACGGCAGCGATAGATCCAGGTCATTTTTGTAGAACGGATCCTTCTCTGCATCCTGAAGGCTGACGAAAGTAAATCCCTTGTCGCGATAGAGCTTCAGGAGACGAGGGAGCATGCGGGCGTCCAGCGCACCTACATGCATGAGCAGCACATAAGGAATATCGCGGCCAAATAAAGCCTTCGACATTGATCGAGTGTAGTCGATAGTGGCATCGGCCGCTGCGAGGTAGCTTGTTTCCAGCTGCGCAGTCGAGACCGCATCCTTCTTCGCAACGCATCGCGCGTATGGGCCGTTGTAAAGGTAATCGCCGAAGCTCATCGTCACTCCTGCGATCTTGTATCCATGCTCCGCCAGGAACCTGCGTGCATCCTCGCGCTTCTGCGGCGTGTCGCCCTCGGCCAGGTTCGGGTAGCGAAGCCAGCGCCAGTCCTCGTTCTCCATGTACGACTTCAACAGTGCTTCGTTTTTAAGAGTGTCGGACTCCCACTCTGCGAGTGGTTTCTGGTTGAGGTTAGGGTGCGACCAGGTGTGATTGCCTAGTGGCAATCCAGCTTCACGCCACTCTTTGAGCATCGGGGTGGAAAGGGGTTCGTCTTCGGTATGAATGCCATTGACGAAGCCATACACCGGAGGCATGTGCGCTTCTTTCATGGCCACGATGATCTTTCTTCCGATTTCGACTCTGGTTTCGCCAGGCGGCAGTGCATTATGAGATGGCAGGTCGTCCCAGGTGAAGGCAATCTGCTGAGCACTTGCAGAAACAGTCATTGCTATCACTGCGGCAGAGATCACCAGTAGTATTTTTTCAAATCCGCTCTTCTTGCTGTGCATTGTCTCCTCGGTTTCCCTTGATTCGGGTCAGGTCAGTGCTTAACGACGGACAAGGTAAGCGTGCTTGGATACTGTGCCGAGTGGTGAATGGCCGTGTGCGCAATAACGCTGGTTGTTTCGTCGTAGTTGTTGCCACCTGTGTTCAGGTTGCGGTCAAAGCGAGGAAAGTTCGAGCCTGCGACTTCGATGCGGATTCTGTGGCCTGCGTCGAAGAAATTGCTAGTGTTCATGGGAGTTAGAGTGACTTTGTAGACCTTGTCTTTTTCCATCCAGACGGTTTTGTTGTCGCCATCACGATAGCGGAGGCGCTCAATGGTTTCGTCGAGGTTGTAGGCCGTGCCGTCGGGAAGAACATCGATAACCTTGACCGTTACGTCGGTGTCCTTCACATCGGAGGAGACGTAGAGCGTGGCGGTGATGGGTCCGCTGACCTCGATCCCTTCTGCCAATGGTTCTGAGGTGTAGACGAGGATGTCAGAGCGCTCTTCCATCTTGCGTTGATCGAGTGCGCCGCCGTTGCCGGGGATTGTATTCGCCGCGCAGCAGACGTTGCCACCGTAACTCGGCGTTGGATGCATTGGATCGTAGGTAAAGGTGTCGGGAAGATCAGTCTTTGCGTTCGCATCTGATGTTGGGACTGCGAATCTAAGTAGAGGGGAGGCAGGTTGATTGGCGAGTATGAGCTTGCCATCACCATGAAGCGTGTTGGCGTGCCCGGCGCTCCATAGATCGAGCGTAACATTCTTCGCGCCCTCCGGTGGCCATGTTTCCGCGTGCTGCCATTTGTTGACGCCCATCGTAAAGTACTGGACCTTGGGCTGCTTCTGCAGGAAACGGTTGTCCTCGCCTTTGAGGAAGTGATCGAACCATCCGTAAGTGAGCGCATTGTAGTCAAGACGCGCATCGCCCATGCTGCGCTCGCCGACGATGGTATCCTCTTTCGCTCGCGTGTATCCGCAGTGAAGAGTGGGTGCGATGACGGCGTATTGCTGATCTTTGGCTGGATTGGAGGCGTCGCTGCGAACGAAGTTGTAGGCGGCGAGGTTGGGGCCGGTGGAGACGTCGTACCAGGTCATGAACCAGAAGCCGGGAACGTGGATTGGCATCGTGTCGGACTGCCAGATACCGCCTTTGCGCCATGCAGGGTCGTTTGGCGTGCGCTCGATCATCGCGCCGCCCGTCGTGTTCGGCATTTTGTCGGAGAAGATGCCTTTGGGTCCGTCGATGGCGGAGATGATGTCCTTTTCCGGGAGATGTTCGAAGGCCTTTGCCCAGTCGACTGGCGGCATCTGAGGGGCGAGATCGAACATTTTGGATGCTTTGATGAGATCTTCCTGTGAGAGATTCTTCTGGAACATTGGGCGAACCTGATTCTGCTCGCCGTAGAGCCAGTCGATGAATAGCATCTGCACAGCTCCGCCGCGATACCAGTTGCCCTGCTCGTTGTAGGGACCGACTCTGCCGACTCCGGCGCCGAAGCTTTGCGGGATGATGGTGGTTAACGCTTTGTTGCCGAGGGAGGCTGCGGCCATCTGCCACTCCGCTGTCGAGGAACAGCCAATGAGGCCCACCTTTCCGCTTGACCAAGTTTGCGCCGCCATCCAGTTGAACTGGTCGTCGGCATCGGAGAGGGGCGCGCCGAGGATGTCGTAGTTTCCCTCGGAGAAGAAGTGGCCGCGTTCGTTCATCTCGATCAGGACGTAGCCGCGCTTGACGGCTTCGAGTTCGGTCGACATGTCACGATAGGTGCCTAGGCGCACATCCCAGAAGTTAAAGTTGTACGGGGTACGGCTGAAGATGATCGGGTACCGTTTGCTGGTGTCTTTGGGACGGTAGATGTCGGCAGCCATGCGTGCGCCGTCCCGCATTGGGACCATTACTTTTCGATCGATGATGGCGATGCCTTCAAGTTCCTTTTCGATCGATTCGCGCTTTTCAATGAGCGCCTTCGTCTGTTCCGGCGTGAGTTGCGGTCGCGGACCCTGCGCGAAGACGGGGAGACTGACTATGAAAGCTAGAGCGAAGGCTGAAAGACCGAGTCGCATGATGCGGAACTCCTGATTTGTTGGTGATGCAAGCCTATCAGAGCGATAAATATCTGATGAATTTGTCGAAGTAGGCTAAGCCGGCGGGATCTTCGCTCCTGAGACAAAGTGACATTATTTTTCCGACAACTCCTAAGGAGTTAGTTGACAAAACAAAATTTGCTTCGTCATAATCTCCTAAGCTGTTAGGAGATGAATTCACGTGAGTGTGCAAAAAAAAGCGGATCAGGCGCTTACACCGCTGGAGCTGGAGATTATGCAGGTACTTTGGGAGGCGGGGCCAAGCACTGTCTCTGAAGTGCAGCCCCGGCTGAAGGCGCAGCTTGCCTATACGACCGTGCAGACGATGCTGAATGTCCTGCTGCGTAAGAACAAGGTGAAGCGGGTGCAGGAAGGGCGTGCCTTTCGCTACAGGCCGGTGGTGAGCCGCGAGCGGGCTACAGGCAGCGCGTTGAAGGATCTCGTGAAGCGCATGTTCGGCGGTTCGAGCGAGGCGTTATTGATGGCGATGGTGGATGCGCGGCAGATCAGCGCAGAAGAGTTGGCGCGCGTGGCCGAAAGACTAGCTGCGGCAGAACGAGATGCGGCTGGAGGAAGTGACACGGAGGAGCAGTGATGGAACAGGTCTTGCTCGAATATCTTGCGAATGCGTTGTGGCAGCTCCCTCTCCTGGCCGCGGGCGCCTGGGTTCTGTTGTGCTTGGTGAAGCCCGGGCCGCAGGCACAGCACAAAGTCTGGCTGGCCGTGCTGGGGTTTGGGGTTGTGTTGCCTGTTTGTGGGCTAGCCGGGGATATTGGATGTTCGCCTGTAAATCAGGCCGAGCCAACACCGCTTGTGCATCGATCGGCGGCAGTTGTCGAGGTGGAACCAATGGGCCCGATTGAGGTTGAACTGCCAGCCGAAACCGGAAAAGAGTCATCATGGCTCTCATCGCGGAAGCATCGGATTTCTCTTTCGTCGCGGACGATGCATTGGATCTCAGGAGCATATGCGGGCTCGGTTTTGCTGGGACTGCTTCGTGTCATGAGAGCGTGGAGAGGTGCGCGACGGCTGGTGGCTGCATCACGCGAGATGGTTCTCTGTTCGACGGCGGAGGCAGTGCTGAATGGTTTTGGGAGAGATTTGAATACGCATCTGCCTGAGATTCGAGAGTGCGTCGAGGTGACGAGCCCGATGGTGGTAGGTGCGATCGCGCCCGTAGTGCTGTTGCCAAAAGGTTTTGCGGGACACAGAGACGATGAGGTGAAGGCGGCTCTGTTGCATGAGCTGGCGCATGTAAAGCGGCGAGATTACATGATGAATGGTGTCTGCCAAGTCGCGGCCCTTCCGGTGGTGTGGCACCCGGCGACCTATGCGATTCAGCGGAGGATACGCAGGACGCGGGAGATGGCGTGTGACGAGATGGCAGCGCGTGAGATGCGTTCGGAGATCGGATATGCCCGGTGCCTGCTGACGATGGCGCGGGGAATGCTCGGCGCAGGGCTGCCGGAGAGGCCTGAGTTTGTGGGCCTGTTCAGCAGCAATGTGCTGGAGGAACGAGTGATGCGACTGATGGAGACGAAGTCCGAAGTGAGCGCGAAGGCAAAGGTAATCCGGCTGGCGAGCGGAGCAAGTGCAATGGCGGCTGCAGCATTGTTGGCAGCATCCTTTCACGTTGTGCCGACGATGGCAGCCGAGCAGCAAGAGACGATCGCGCCGGCTGTTCCAGTTGTGCAGCCGGTGGAAGCTATCGCGCCGGTTGCGCCAGTGGCCGGAGTGACGATTGTGAGACCGCGTGTCGCGCCGGCGCCAGCATTCGTTGTGGCGCCGCCGACCCCGGAGTCTGTTCCAGTTGCACCGTCCGCTGAAGATTCGCTTTACGGACCACATGATGTGACGCCTGTTGCACCGCAGAGTGCGCCTACACCTCCTTTTGCTCCTGCACATGTAGCTCCTGCTGTCGCGCCTGCAGCACCAATTGCCTCTACGCCCCCAACGCCTCATATCGCTCCTCCAGCTCCCGTTGCTCAGACGCCTCCTGCTCCGACGACGGCACCCACGCCTCCTGCTGCTCCAGCTGCGAATGCAAAGAAACCGATATGCAAGAAGAAGACGAGCATGGTGTATCGAGTCCCTGGTGGCGGTCTGGTGGTGGTCGACGGCGAAATGCGGGAGATGACGCCGGAAGAGCGGGAGCGGATTACGAAGGCGATGGCTGCATCGGTTCAGAGGCTGAGAGAGGCGGCGAAGGTGCTCAGCTCGGCCGATCTCACGACGGACACAGCCGCGCTAAAGGAGATGGCGAAGATCAAGATCACAGGCCTGGTCGACAGTAACACCCTGCAGGCTCAGATGGACGCCGCGCAACAGGCTTTCGAGGCACAACACGAGGTGATGAACAGCGAAGAGTTACAGGCAAAGATGGCTGATGTACAGGCGAAGCTACTGACCCTGAAGCTACTACGAAATTGTGATGTGGGTTTGGCTGAGCAGAAAGAAAAGAAGCAAAGATAAGATACCGCAGAGACAATAGCCGGCGAGTAGCTTCGTCGAGATGCCGCATGTGGATGCGGCATTTTCTTTGCTGGTCAGAGGCCGACAGTGCTTCTGTTGCGGTGGTAGAATTTTCGCCACTTCCTCAGGGCCTTCCAACTTATATATTTTCGGGCCTTCTTTGGGTCTCTTGGGTCCTCGCTACAATCGTGCGCGAAAAATCTGAGCTAGCCAATCTATAGGAGAAGAAACATGAATCAATATGGAATTTTTAAGAGAGTTTTAACCGCAGTCGTGTGCCTGTGTGCGAGTGGAGTTGTGCAGGCTGCGGATCGAGATGTGGATGCATCGTCTGCCTGTGCCCAGCTTCCCTCGCAGGGTGCGCTTCGGAAGGCGCTAACGATGGCGGTGAATCATGCCGGAGGCAATGGCGGATTCGGTCTGAATATGTGGGGTACGATCGTTAATCGCGATGGCGTTGTATGCGCCGTGGCGTTTACAGGAAACAATCGGGGCGATCAGTGGCCGGGGAGTCGTGTGATCTCGGCGCAGAAAGCGAATACAGCGAACGCGTTCAGCCTGCCGAAGCTGGCGTTGTCGACGGCAGATCTTTACAGCGCAACACAGCCAGGAGGTTCGCTGTTCGGATTGCAGGCAAGCAATCCAGTCAGTACGAAGGTTGCTTATGGAGGCAATCCGGCGGATTATGGGCAATCGAACGACCCAATGGTTGGCAATAGGATCGGCGGCATCAATGTGTTTGGTGGAGGATTGGCGCTGTATAACTCGCAGGGGCAGCTCATTGGCGGCCTTGGAGTGAGCGGCGATTCCTCGTGTGCGGACCATAACATTGCATGGCGAACGCGGAACACTCTGAATCTGGACTTTGTGCCGGCGGGAGTCGGGCCGGATAAGAGCCGTCCCGACAACGTTGTTTACGACATCACAAATCCGCCCGGGTTTGCGATTGGCGTGAGTGCGAGTGGATGGGGGCATCCGGTGTGCAGCGCCGCGGCGACGCAAATCTCGTTACAATTGCATGCGGTTCAGTAGCCGTTGTCAGGTTGGTTCGCGAAGGGTATGGGTTTGGCCATGCCCTTCGTGCTTTAAATTGGAACTTCGGCGTAACCTTGATGGGACGGAGGATTTGGGCATGGGTGTTACGGAGACTTCAGTGGGTTTGCGGCTGAGCGAGTTGGCGCCCGGAGTGGTGCAGTCGGAGATTCGTGCGATGACGCAGGAGTGCGATCGCATTGGCGGCGTGAATATGGCGCAGGGGGTTTGCGATACCGAGGTTCCGGAGGTCGTGGCTGAAGGGGCGATTCGTGCGATTCGGAATGGGCTGAATATTTACACACGGATGGATGGGATTGAGCGGCTACGGCGGGCAATTGCAGCGAAGTCCGAGGAGACTCTGGGAATTGCCTTCGATCCAGAGCGCGAGGTGGTGGTGACGAGCGGCGCGACCGGGGCGTTTCAGGCCGCGGTGATGGCGCTGCTGAATCCGGGAGATGAGGTTTTGCTGTTTGAGCCGTTTTATGGGTACCACGCGAGTACGCTGCGCTCGATTCGTGCTGTGGGAGTGCCGGTGGCGTTGAAGGCTTCGGATTGGGCGCTCGATATTGCCGCGGTGAGGGCAGCGATTACGCCGAGAACTCGGGGGATGGTGATCAATACCCCTTCGAATCCGGCGGGGAAGGTGTTTACGCGCGAGGAACTCGAGGCGCTGGCGGAGATTGCGGAGGAGTTCGATCTGTTCGTGTTTACGGATGAGATCTATGAGCACTTTATTTATGGCAGGGCGAAGCATGTGAGCCCTATGACGCTGCCGGGCATGAAGGAGCGGACGATTCTGATGTCCGGTTTTTCGAAGACGTTTTCGGTAACTGGATGGAGGGTGGGTTATCTGCTTGCGGATGCGAAGTGGGTAGGGGCGATCGGATACTTTCACGATCTGACTTACGTTTGCGCGCCCGCTCCGATGCAGCAGGGTTGCGCGGATGGATTGGAGAAGCTTGGGCCTGATTTTTATGAGGGGCTGGCGCGCGACCATGAAGTGAAGCGGACGATGATTGTGGATGCTCTGCGCGATGCGGGGATGAGACCGCATGTTCCGGATGGAGCTTATTATGTACTGGCTTCAACGGGGAATCTACCAGGCGCGACGGCAGCGGAAAAAGCTCGGGTGTTGTTGGCGAAGACAGGAGTGGCTTCGGTAGCGGGCTCCGCCTTCTTCCGGCCCGGCAAGGGTGAGGATTTGTTGCGATTTTGTTTTGCGAAGAAGGATCAGGATCTCGCAGAAGCTTGCAGGCGGCTGCGTGGATTGAAGGCTGCGATGTAAGAGGCTGGTCGAGCGGAATGGCGTGGATGCCCGACCGGTTTTTGCCGAGCTTTCCTCGCATGGTTTGAAACGTCTCTGTAAAATATCGATTGCATTTGTGAGGAGATTGTATGGCGTCGTTTATGGCCGGGAACCCGGCGTTGAAGGGAATACACCAACAGCTGAAGACGAAGATGGACAGCACGGTCGAGGATTTCCGGAGCCATCTGCTGTCGACACGGACGGGACGAGCGAATGTGCATATGCTCGATCACGTGAAGGTGGATTATTACGGCACGGACACGCCTGTGGCGCAGATGGGTCAGATGTCGACGCCTGAACCAACGCTAATTCTGGTGCAGCCGTATGACGCCGGGATGGTGTCGGCGATCGAGAAGGCGATTCGTACTGCGGGGAATGGACTGAATCCAATGTCGGATGGCAAGGTGATTCGTGTGCCGGTACCTCCGATGACTGAGGAGCGACGGAAAGAGGTTGTGAAGCAACTGAACAAGACGCTTGAAGATCATAAGACGGCGATCCGGAATGTGCGGCGTGATGGTAATGATCACATCAAGAAAGCTGGGAAGGATAAGTTGATCTCTGCCGATGATGAGAAGCGTGCGAACGAAGAGGTGCAGCAGTTGACGGATGCTGAGATCAAACGAATTGAAGAGCTCTGTAAGGCGAAGGAAAAAGAGATCATGACTGTTTGAGTATTGCGCGTCGGCGTAAAAGAAAGGGTCGAGCTTGAGTGCTCGGCCCTTTGTTCTTTTTGGGAACTCCAATGGGTCAGAGTGAGAATTTGAAAAGGTTGATCCGCGCTAGACGCCCTGATAGACGTAGCCGATGAAGGCCTCAGGTTTCTTGCCAAATTTCGCGTCGAAGGTGGCAGTTGGTTTTGCGGCTATGGTTTCTTCGAGGGATTTGCCTTCCTTTTTCAATTTGGCGATGTTGTCGCGAGATCCGACGAGCATGTCGCGGAACTCGGTAAGCTGAGCTTTGTTGCCCAATGGACCGTGGCCCGGAATGACGATGGTGTCGGGGCCTGCTGTTGCGAGATTTTGCTCGGTGGCCTGGATCATGCCGTTGATGTTGCCTCCGCTCGAATAGTCGATGAAGGGATAGAAGCCGTTCCAGAAGGTGTCACCACAGTGAAGGACGTCTGCTTCGCCGAAGTGGACGGAGAGATCGGTGTCGGTGTGGGCTGGCTCATAGTGAGTGAGTGTCAGAGTGTTGTCCTGATCGGAGAGGGTTCGATAGCTGTTGAAGAGGATAGTGGGAAGAGCGCCAATCGGAGCGGGCGGAATGATGGCTTTGTAGGCAACAATGTTCTGAGCAGTGCTCATGCGGTAGCGGGTGTTCTCGTGGGCCCAGATCGTGGCGCCGGCAGAGTGGATCCAGTCGTTGCCGTCGGTGTGGTCGAAGTGCCAGTGGGTATTGATGAGGACCTGAATGGGGTCGCCATTGATGGCGGCGAGAGCCGTCGTCAACTGGGGCTGGCAGGAGGCATAGCCGGAGTCGACGAGGAGTTTGCCTTCTTGGGCGGCGAGAACCGCAATGTTGCCGCCAGCCCCGCTGAGAAAGGTGAGGTTCCGTCGGAGGGGCGTGAGCGTGATCTTGTTGTTTGCGTTGGCGGCGCGGGCCCGTGTGAGGAAATCCTGGGGTGCCGGGGCCGCAGGTTGTTGAGCCAAAAGATCGCGGGGATTGAGGCAGGCGACTGCAGTTACGGCAGTCCAGGCGGCGAGGAACTGGCGTCGGGAGATCGCTGTGGCTGGCTGGGTCACGATGATTCGTCCTTTGCCGTCGAAGATATATGGAATGGGCATGGAATTGAAAGGGTTGAAGAGCTTTTGCGACTGAAGTTTCACGGGAGGCTGCCGATGATGGATTGAGGTGTTCTAGTGCAGAGGTGACAAGATGGCGGAACTTGAATTGGCGACCGATGAGATCGATAGGCAACACGAGAGGCGCAGAACGGTTGTTGAAGGCATGGTCGAGCGCAGGAAGCATCCCCGTTACGCAATCGATGCCTGGGCTGAAGTGATGGTGAAAGATGGGAGGATGCTGTTCCGCGGACGGGTGCTCGACCTGAGCGCCGGTGGATGTTACATCGAGACGGAGGCTCGACTTCGGATGGCACCCCGGACGCCGGTGGAGATCGTGTTTCGAGTGAATGATGGAGTCTTTCGTTACGATGCAACGAGCAGAATGATTCGGACGAAAGGCGCGGGATTTTTGTTCGAGAATCTGGATGCGGTGTCGCAGATGGAGCTCGATGGGCTTATTCACGAATTGAGCGAATCGGCTTAATAGCTACGTGGTGTGGTCGACGACGATCTTCCATCCGTTGTCGGTGTTCTCGAAGACCAGGGAGAAAAGGCCTTCGGCACTGCCGCCGTCTTTTTTTGCACGTTCGAGGCGGTATTTGCCGAGGACGACTGCGAAGTTTTCGTCGAGGGGATGGACCTCGAGGTCGGAGTAGGTGAGGGTTCCCATGGCGGCTCTGCTCGGATAATCACGCTTGTACTCTTCGATAAGACCGGCAAAGCCACGGAAGACCTGATGGGTGATAAAGAGAGTGTCCGGCGAGTCTTTGAAGCCCTTTACAAATCCTGCGAGGTCGCCGTTGTTCCATGCGTTTTCCTGAGCGACGAGGACCTTGATGATGTTGAGTTCCTGCCGGGAGGCGGTATGCAATGGGTTGGGCTCCTGAGCAGGGAGAAGGACGGATGCGAACAACGTGAGACCAAGAGCGACTGAGCGGACGGAACGACGAAATGTCATGAGATATCTCGGAAGGGGCCTTGATTTTTGGGCGTGAATGCGCAGGCTTGTTTTCCTGGCGCGCGAAGGCCCGGTCGGATTGATACTAGCCGATTGGGGTGAGGATGATAAGAGGTTCTCGAGGTACTTGTTGGGAGTAATGAATCAGGAGGGGTTATTGGGAGGATGTTCGTTGCGGGGTTTGATTCCTGCGGTCGGAGTCACCCAGATGATAGTGACGAAGGCGACGAGACCCAACGAGATGCGGGGATGCTGGAAGGCGATGGGAATGGCGATGAGATAGACGAAGAGGGACAGCCAGTTTTTTCGCTCGATCGCGACGTCTTCCGCTTCAAGTTTGCCGGTGTGGCGCAGTCGCCTGCTGATGGCAAGGCGGAGGCCAAGAAAGCTGAAACCGGTGACGACCATCGAGGTGATGTAAATCGCGACCGAGAAGGAGTCGATCCTCTTGTCGAGGACATAAGAGGTGAAGAACGGAAGAAGGGAGAGACAGAAGAGAAAGGCGAGATTTGCGTAGAGGACGAGTTGGTCAACCTCTTCGGTTCGGTGGACGAGTTGGTGGTGATTTATCCAATAGATACCGACGAAGGCGAAAGAGATGAGGTAAAGACAGAGGGTGGGGAGAACGGCGCGGAGGCCTGCGAAGCCGTCCTGATGGGGAACTTTGAGTTCGAGCACCATGATGGTGATGATGACAGCGATGACTCCGTCGGAGAAGGCTTCTAGGCGGGATGGCTTGAAGAGGTGATGGGCCATGAGAGCAAGCGACATCTGGGTTCGGCTGGATTTGTTATGGCAGAAGGATACAACGGTGATTGTGGCCCTGTTTCGAGGGCCCGCTGAACTAGAATCTATCTATGGCTTCGAATTTTACGGGTTACGAGGCGCGACCGGATGCGAAGAAGGTCGTGCACACGGTCTGTTCGCACGACTGCCCGGATTCCTGTGGAGTTCTGGTTACGGTCGACGAGATATCCGGGCGGGCGGTAAAGTTGCAGGGCGATCCGTCACATCCGGTGACGCGAGGATTCCTGTGCGGGAAGGTTGCGAAGTATCTGGACCGCGTGTATTCGCCTGAACGGCTGTTGTATCCGATGCGACGGAGAGCTGGCGCGCCGAAGGGGCCATTGGTTCAGGGAAGCGAAGTGGAGGCGTTTGAGCGGATCTCATGGGATGTAGCGCTGGATGAGATTTCTGTTCGGCTTAAAGAGATTACGTCGAAGTTTGGGCCAGAGAGCGTGCTGCCTTATAGCTATGCCGGGACCATTGGAAAGCTTGGTTACGGGTCGATGGATCGAAGGTTCTTTCACCGACTGGGTGCGTCACAGTTGGACCGGACGATCTGTGCGACTGCAGGAGGTATGGCTCTCAAGAGTGTCTATGGGGTGAAACTTGGAACCGTGCCACAGGACTTTGCTCATGCAGGGTTGATTATCGCGTGGGGTGCGAATGTGCACGGGAACAATGTTCATCTATGGCCTTTTATTGAAGAGGCTCGACGCAAGGGCGCGAAGCTGGTCGTGATTGATCCGTACCGCACGAGGACGGCCGCGTTGGCGGATGAGCATTTGACGATTCATCCGGGAACCGACGCAGCGTTGGCGTTGGGGATGATGCATGTCATTCTCAGCATGGGGCTGGAGGACCGCGAATATATTGCACAGTGCACAATCGGTTTTGAGGAAATAAAGGCTCATGCCCTGCGTTCCGAATACTCTCCGGAGAGAGTTGCGGCGGCAACCGGGATCGGTGCTGAGACGATTGTGCGATTAGCTCGGGAGTATGCGAGAGCGGGGCGTACCGGTTCGCGGGGGCCCGCGGTGATCCGGTTGAACTATGGCATCCAGAGGAGTGAGAACGGCGGGACCGCGGCTCGTGCGGTATGCATGTTGCCTTTGTTGACCGGAGCGTGGAAGTACAAGGGCGGTGGATTGCAGCTTTCGACATCGGGATCGTTTCCGTTCAACGAGCTTGCGCTGGAAATGCCGGAGCTAATGATGGCGAGTTCACTGAAGCGGCCGTCACGAGTGGTGAACATGAGTCTGCTGGGGCAAGCGTTGACGACGTTAGGCGACCAGGAGACTGACGGTCCTCCGGTGAAGGCGATGTTTGTCTACAACTCGAATCCTGCGGCAATCGCACCGAACCAGAATGATGTGCTGCGTGGAATGATGCGTGAGGATCTGTTCACGGTAGTGCATGAGCAGTTTTTTACCGATACGGCGGATTACGCCGATGTCCTGCTGCCGGCACCGACGTTTCTTGAGGTGAAGGATGTGCAGGGCGCGTATGGGCATCTGTTCGCGCAGATCAATAATCGAGCGATCGCGCCGCTTGGGGAGGCGAAGAGCAATGTTGCGCTGTTTGGCGAACTGGCGCGGCGGATGGGATTTACTGAGAAGTGCTTTGATGATCGCGAAGACGATTTGATTGACCAGGCACTGGAGACGGACCACCCGTGGTTTAGGGGGATTACGCAGGAACGGCTGAAAGAAGAGGGGTATATCGCGTTGCAGCTGCCGGCTGATGCCGTGGGCGAGGTGTTGCCGTTCAGCACAGCGGAGTGGTTCCAGACTGCGAGTGGGCGCGGGGAGTTTACCCCTGTGCCGGTGTTTACCGCCCCCGCCGAGTCGCGAGCGCATGCTGCGGACGGTGCTTATCCGCTGGAGTTTTTGCCGCGCAAGGCTGACAACTATATGAACTCGACGTTTGGGAATATTCCTGCTCACCAGCGGATGGAGTCTCGAACTGCGGGGGTGCTTGAGATGAATCGAGTCGATGCGGCTGCGCGCGCGATTGAAAGCGGTGATGAAGTCGAGGTCTTCAACGGCCGAGGTTTTGTCGCACTGAAGGCTCTGGTCAATGGGCAGGTGGCGGCTGGAGTCGTTTCTGCGCGGCTGGATTGGAATAAGCTCTCGGGCGGACGAAACGTAAATGCACTGACTTCGGAGACGCTGACCGATATTGGCGGCGGGCCTACGTTCTACTCGACACTGGTTGAAGTGAGGAAGATTGCAGGAAGCTCAGTTGGAAAATAACGTAAGAGAGCACGAAGGGGAAGGAATGAGCATATTGCTTCCGGGGTTGGACAAGATTGAGGCTGCTGCGCAGTTGATCTATCGGACCATGCCTGCTACGCCACAGTACACCTGGCCGCTGGTGAACGCGCGTGCGGGTGCTGAGGTCTGGGTGAAGCATGAGAACCATACGCAGGTCGGAGCGTTTAAAGTTCGAGGCGGGCTCGTTTATTTGGATTGGGTTCGTCGAGAGCTGCCGGAGGTGACTACGGTCGTCTCGGCGACCCGGGGAAACCATGGTCAATCAATCGCACTTGCGGCTGCCAAGCAGGGGATCCGCGCGGTGCTAGTGGTCCCTTTTGGAAATAGCGTCGAAAAGAACCGGGCGATGCAAGCGCTGGGTGCGGAGCTAATTGAGTTTGGCAAAGACTTTCAGGCAGCCAGTGAACATGCGGAGCATCTGGCTGAAGAGCACGGATGGCACCGGGTACCGAATATCGATTTGCGGATTGTGACTGGTGTCGCGACCTACGGGCTCGAACTGTTTTCGGCTTGCCGGGAGTTGGAGACAGTGTATGTGCCGATCGGGATGGGCTCGGGAATTTGCGGGACGATTGCTGCCCGAAACGCTTTAGGGCT
>DATMKY010000072.1:0-34242 GCA_035570955.1 Edaphobacter sp.
CGTGCAGCGTGATACCGCAGCAGAGAAGGTCCTCGCTGCCAACGGTGGCAAGCCTCCCTCAAGCTCGGTAGCCACAGCCGCCGGCGCCGCCACAAAAGCCCAACTCACCCAGGGCGTCTATATTCTCAAGACCGACCACAACAAGCTCCGCGCCGAGTTCGTTCCCGTAACCACCGGCATCACCGGTGCCACCGACATCGAAGTAACCGGCGGACTCAAGCAGGGCGATCAGATTGTCACCGGCCGCTATCGAATTCTTCGCGCCCTTAAGAGTGGTACCCCCGTCAAAATAGACAACACAGTCGAAACCACCGACACCGACAAGTCCTAGCCCTCGGACCACAGTATTCACCGGAAGATGGTTCATTAACCCTCGGGGAACCATCGCGTGGGCCCGAACGTACTATCCTGAAACAGGCAATGAAACCGGAGAACCGGATGGCTATCGAAACCGCAGTCGAATCCCCGCTTAGCACCACCAATGCGTCCGGTCCCAACCCCGGCGACATCATCGTCACCGACAATCTCTGGAAGACCTACGAGATGGGAGACCAGCAGGTCCATGCCCTCCGCGGCGTCAATCTCCGCATCCGTCACAACGAGTACGTTGCCATCATGGGGCCCTCCGGCTCAGGTAAATCTACGCTGATGAACCTCATCGGCTGTCTCGACTCCCCCTCTCAGGGCCGCTATTGGCTTAACGGCCACGACGTCTCCGAACTTAACGACGACGAACTCGCCCGGATTCGAAATAAAGAGATTGGCTTTGTCTTCCAGACCTTCAATCTTCTCGCCCGCGCGACCTCTCTCCACAACGTCGAGCTCCCTCTCATATACAACGGCACGCCGGCCACCGAGCGCACAGCCCGTGCCAAGGAGGTCCTTGAATCTGTAGGCCTCGGCCCGCGCATGATGCACAAGCCTAACGAGCTCTCCGGCGGCCAGCGTCAGCGTGTCGCAATCGCACGCGCCCTCGTCAACAGACCTTCCATCATCTTGGCCGACGAACCCACCGGTAATCTCGACTCCAAAACTGGTGATGAGATCATGGCACTCTTCGACGAACTTCACTCCAAAGGCAATACCATCGTGCTCGTCACGCACGAACCCGACATCGCCGAATACGCCCACCGCATCGTCACCATTCGCGATGGTGTCGTCGCTGGAGATCACCTCTCTTCGCGCATTCGCAACCAGCAGTAACAAACCATTCACCCGCCCGCCCCTGACATCCGCCCAGCCACCCCAACCGTCTAAAATGGGATGATGGCAAAGCTCCACGCGCGCTCGTCTTCGCTAGGAACCATAGCCCTTCTATTCGGCCTCTGTCTGCCCATCCACGCCGTCGATGCGGCACGCTTTGACCTCACAGGCCCTAAAATCGATGTCCACGTCACCCGCGGCACCCACACCCTCCCCATCGCTCAGGTCCCAAACCTCCAGCCCGGGGACAAAGTCTGGCTTCACCCTGATCTCCCACCCACCCAATCCGTCCACTATCTCCTGGTAGCCGCCTTCCTCCGCGGCACCACTAACCCGCCTCCCGACAACTGGTTCACTCTGATCCAGACCTGGAACAAAAAAGTTCGTGAAGAAGGCGTCACCATCACTGTGCCCGATGAGGCTCAGCAGGTCATCCTCTTCCTCGCCCCTGAAACCGGCGGTGACTTCTCTACCCTCCGCTCCGCCGTCCGCGGACGCCCCGGTGTCTTCGTTCGCGCCTCGCAGGACCTCCTTGAAGCCGGCTTCGAACAGGCACGTATCGAAACCTATCTCGCCAACATGCGCCGTGTCCCACCCGACGACTCGAAGGCCCTCGCTGAGCACTCCGATTTTCTCGCTCGCACGCTCAATCTCAAGCCCAACACTGACTGCTTCAAGAAGCCCGTTGACGCTCAGGCCAACTGCCTCACTCAGGCCGGCACCCAGACTCTCCTCGATGATGGGCACGGCACCACCGTCGCCGCTGCGCTCTCCAACGGGCCCGGCTCCGATCTCATCAATCAGGCGAGCTACACCTCAATGGCGGGCGCAGGCCTTTACAGCGCCTATGTCGGAGCAGTCGTCGACCTCGTCCGCCTTATGAGCGGTCTCCATACCGCCAAATATCAATACATCCCCGCCATCGCCTTCCCCAGCAACGAAGCGCTCAATCTGCGCCTCAACACCCCACCATCCTTCCACGACCCCAAGTCCGTCATCGTCATAGGCTTGCCTGCCATCCAGACAGCCGTGCCTCCGCCGCTCCGCCCGTCCGACCCCAAAGCAATCACCTGCCTCCTCCGGCCCGCGGTGGTTCTCCCGGTAGAAGGTGCTCCACTTGTCTTCTCCACCGCCTTCGCCCACGACCTCGTCCTGCACCTTGAAGGTCCCGGTCGTGAAGCCATTATCCCGCTCACTGCCGATGCCTTCCGCGGAGGCCTCGTTCTCGCCCACCCCCCTGCGCGTAAACCGCTTTCGCTCGACCCGCTCTCCGAAACAGAATCCACCGGCCTGGGCACCGAAAATGCAAGCGACAAGCCTGCAACTGAAAAGCCTAAGCCTGTAAGTATCGCTACCCCACCCTCCAGCGACGACACCACCATCTCCGGAACCGTCACTGGTTTCTGGGGCTTCGACCCCTTTACTGGACCCATCGTTCGACTGCAGGACACTCCAGGCCATGATTGGAAACTCGTTTCCACTGACCCGCTCATAGCGGGAAAGAGCCAACACATCCTCCTGGCTGCAACTGGTACCGCATGCCTCGAAACCATCAAGCTCGATCCCGGCCCCAACTCAGCCTTCGGTCCTAAAGATCAAACTTTCAAGAACGCAACTGACAGGATCAACACTGTCGACGTCGCCCTCACCCTGCCTCCTCACGACCCCGGTGCGCTTCATCTTGCCATCCATCAGTTCGGTGTCCCCAAAATCGACACCGTCAGCCTCACCGACTACTCCGAGCCCGCCAGACTCGATGGCCTTACCTATCACTCAGGAGACGCCACGGCGCAACTCACAGGCGCCAGCCTTGACCAGGTTCAGAAGCTGGTTCTCAACAACGACCTCACCTTCACCCCTACACCCGCCAGCCCGGATACAGGAGCCGCATCCGAAAAGGACCTTCGTCTCTCCCTCCCCCCCAACTTCAGTCCGCCTCAATTTCGCCCCGGCACCCATCTCAACGCGCAGGTCTCGCTCAAAGACGGCCGCACCCTCCCTTTGTCCGTTACGGTCGCACCGTCTCGACCCTCCGTCTCCATCATCAGTAAGAACGTCAACCAGCCCAGCGATACTCCGATCCATCTCGCCGACCTGAATGATCTGCCAGCAGACCAGCAACTCACCTTCTCTCTGAAATCAGGTCAGCCATTCTCCCGCACGGCTTCCATCGAGATCGCAAACTCCGATGAAAGCCTCCGCACTTCGCTCTCCGTAGCATCCGGCAACCTCATACTCCAGAGCCCGCACACCCTGCTCGCCACCCTTGATCCGCTCAAAGCCTTCGGATCCTCAGCCTTTGGCCCACTCCGCCTCCGCCCAGTCGCACCAGACGGCACCACTGGCGACTGGCTTCCTCTCGCAACTCTTGTCCGTCTCCCAACCCTCAAAGACCTGCGCTGCCCCTCCGACGCCACCCAGCCATGCATCGTATCCGGTTCAGACCTTTATTTGGTCGACTCAATCGCAATGAGTCCGGACTTCTCCGACCCCACCTATGTCCCCGAAGGCTTTGTAGGCACGACCCTCGCTCTTCCACGACCCCCCAAAACCGGTTTCTTCCTCAAACTCCGCGATGATCCTACCTCTGCCAACCCAGTAACCATGCCAATCCTCCCGCAGCAAACCCTGGCTACACCAAAAGCTCCCTAGTAATTTCGGGAGCCATGATCTGTTTACTCTCACTCGGCGACAATTTTGGATAGATGCAATTCGCTTTACTGGATCAGAGATCAAATAATAAGAAAGGCCCTGGACCTAATCCGGGGCCTTTCTTATTTCTCTTCGATTTACAATATAGCACTTATTATGAGTAGGTTACCAAGCAAGCTAAAAGTTTAACCTTACAAATTAAGTTTACTTCAAGGCAGCAGCAGGGGGAGCAGCTTCTCCAATCGCCCTTTGCACCTTGCTGTGCTTCACGCTGTAAGTGAAATAGATCAGCAATCCAAACAAGAGCCAGCCAATGACCACGACCTTTGTCAGTGTCGGGAGTGTCCAGATCAGGTAGAGAGCGCTCACAATGCCAAGGATAGGAACCAACGGCACGAGAGGTGTCCTGAATGGCCGGTGGAGGTCCGGATTACGCCGCCGCAGAATCCAGACTCCGGCACACACAATCGCAAACGCCAACAGTGTTCCCATGTTTACCAATTCGCTCAGTTTGCCGATAGGCAACAGAGCTGGCATGAACGCCACAATCGCACCAACCACTAGATTCGAGATCCACGGCGTTCGGAACTTCGGATGAATCTTCCCCGCCCATTTCCAGAGCAGCCCGTCGCGGGACATCGAGTAAAACACCCGCGACTGCCCCAGCAACATCACCAGCATTACGGTGCCCAACCCGAACACCGCACCGATCTTGACCAGAATCGAGCCCCAGCGAACCCCAGTGGCATCGATTCCCAACGCCACGGGGGCGCTGACGTCCAGCGCCCGGTAGTTCACGAGCCCGGTCAACGTTCCCGAAACCAAAATGTACAAAACCGTACAGACAACCAACGAACCAAGAATCCCGATCGGCATATCCCGCTTCGGGTTCTTTGCCTCCTGCGCTGCCGTAGACACGGCATCGAAACCGATATACGCAAAGAAGATAGACGCGGCGCCCGCCGTAATTCCTCCCAGGCCAAACTTGCCATCTCCCTCCGACGGGGGGATAAACGGAGTCCAGTTCGCATGGGCCTGAGCCGGATGCTTCAAGATGAAGCCAATACCCAACACAAGGAAAATCGCAACTACAGCCAGCTTGACAATCACAATCGCAGTGTTAAGGTTGGCCGACTCCTGGATCCCGATGATCAGTACCGTTGTCACAACCGTGATAGCGAGAAATGCCACCAGATTAAACACGCCGGTCACGTGTGGCAGCGTCGAAGCGTCAATTCCTGCTGGAAGCGCCGCCAGCGCCTGCCAACGATCGTGAAACAGATACAGCACAGTGCCCGGAGTCGTCGTCAATTGTGGTGGAATCTGTATGCCAAAGTCCGCCAGCAGCCCCACCAAGTAACCGCTCCAGCCTGAAGCCACCGTCGCCGCGCCGAATGCATACTCAAGTACCAGGTCCCACCCAATGATCCATGCCACAAACTCACCCAGAGTAGCGTACCCATACGTGTAAGCCGAACCAGCAATCGGGATCAGCGAAGCAAATTCCGCATAGCAGAGCCCCGCGAACGCGCACGTTATGCCGGCCACGATAAAACTCAGCACCACCGCAGGCCCGGCATGTTTCGCCGCAGCCTCTCCGGTCAACACAAAGATTCCCGCACCGATGATCGCCCCGATTCCAAGGGTAATCAGGTTCAGCGGACCCAAAGTCCGCTTAAGTCCACTCTCCCCCTCGTTCTCCGCCTCATTCAGCAGACGGGACAGAGGTTTAACTGCCAGCAAATTCGCCATCGAATAGATTTCTCCACTTTCCTTAAAACTAAGCTTTCACGGACCCTCGTCCTTGGGCCATCCGAGTCCAGACCAGGTACACCGGAATACCCAGCAGAACGATCATCAGACCCGGCCACGTGTACTGAGGTTTGTATCGCAACAGTACAACACAAATCCAGAACGCCATGACGATATATAACGCCGGTAGCACAGGATATCCCAGTGCGCGGTAAGGCCGCTCCGCATCAGGACGCGTCCGCCGCAACACGAACAGGCCCGTAATTGTCAGAATATAAAAGACCAACACCGCGAAGATCACATATTCCAACAACTGGTTATAGCTTCCAGACAAGCACAACAGGCACGCCCATACCCATTGCACCCAAAGCGCGTTCACTGGTGTCTTTGAGCCCTCACTCAGCTTCCCAACTGATTTGAAGAACAGCCCATCTTGGCTCATGGCGTAGTACACTCGCGCCCCGGCCATCAGCAACCCGTTCACACAGCCAAACGTCGAGATCAGAATCACTGCCGCCATCAGCTTTGCACCAGAACCGGCAAAGGCCTGATCCATCACGGCAGTCGCCACCCGGTCCTCCGATGCAAACTGAATCCCCCGTCCCATAATCGTAGTAGCCGACGCATCCCCCGCCATCGGCAACACGCTGAGATAGACGAAGTTGCAAAGCACATAGAGCAACAGCACAACGCCAGTGCCGATCACGAGTGAGAGCGGAATATTCCGTCTCGGATTGCGAATTTCTCCTGCAGTAAAGGTCACGTTGTTCCACGAATCCGAGCTGAATAACGACCCTACCTGAACCGCGGCGACAATCGTCAACACCCCAACCAACGCTGTAGGGCCACCGGCCCCTACCTGCAAGGAATGGAGGGTCCCCCATCCCGCCCCTGCCCAGAAGTTATGCCATCCTTCACCAAAGTTCGCAGCAATTGCTGTCGAATTTTTTGCTACTAGACCCACCAGCACGACCGCCGCCAACGCCAGAACCTTCGCCGAAGTAAATACGTTCTGCACCGCCGAACCCATCCTGACCCCCAGGGAGTTCAACGCGGTCAGTAGCGTGAGCACCACGATTGCAGTTAGATTCGCCGTATTCAAGCCGATTTCCATATTGCCGAGCAGCATTGGTCCCACCTGCACCGCCGGCACATGTCCAATATGCCAGATCCAGTGCGATCCACTTACACTCGGAAAGAACACTCCAAGAAATTTTCCAAACGCAACTCCTACCGCCGCCACCGTCCCCGTCTGGATAACCAGAAAGAGCGTCCACCCATAAAGAAAACCCCAGAGAGGCCCGAGCGCTTCACGCAGATAGATATACTGCCCACCCGCCTTGGGCATCATCGCGGCAAGTTCTCCATAGCTCAGCGCGCCGATCATCGTCAGCGCTGCCGTCACCAGCCACGCGGCGATCAACAACGCAGGAGAACCCAGCCCTCGCGACATCTCTGCCGACACAATGAAGATGCCCGACCCAATCATCGAGCCCATGACAATCGCCGTAGCCGAAAACAGCCCCATCCCTTGGACAAACTGGGGAGCTGCCGAACTTAATTGCTTCTCCTGGACCGAGGAAGAGGTATCCAATGTTGTACTTTTCACAAAATTCACGTTCCGTCAGTTCTACCGTAAAAGTTCAAGAAAGTCTCCCACCACTTTCTCAACCGTCTCTCCATCAACAAATAATCCACTGATAACCGCAATCGAATCAGCCCCGGCATCCACCACACTCCGCGCATTCGCTCGCGTAACTCCCCCAATTGCCACAATCGGCTTCGTCGTAAGCGCCCGCGCCCGCCGCACACCCCCCAACCCAATCACAGGCTCCGCATCGAGCTTTGTCCCAGTAGCAAACACGGGCCCCACTGCGATGTAATCGGCGCTCGTTGCATCAGCAGCCCTCGTCTGTTCTTCATTGTGTGTCGAAACCCCAACCCACCTTTCAACTCCGACCACCCGACGCACATCCTCAGGCGATAAATCCCCCTGTCCCACATGCACTCCATCGAAACCTGCTGCCTTCACAAGATTCGCATAGTCATTCATGATCAAACGGCAACCGGTCCCGTCAAATACCTCCCAAATCACCGACGCATGCCGGAGGATCGAATCGGGTTCGCCCACCTTATTGCGGTATTGCAACATCACCACTCCTGCTGCCTTCAATTCCTCAGCAAAACGCCCAACCGCAACCCCGCGCGACTCAAGCAATTCCTGATCTGCGATCGGATAGAACCGCGGAAACCTCACTTACCCTCCAATCTCACGCGAACAATTGTCTAACATGTCAGCCAGCCTCAATCGGCTGGCCCGCCGGGACCTATTGCCGCCCGACGGCTCAGTTAAACAGCCGTGGCGTCCTCGTCTCATGGCCCGGATGGGGCCAACCCTTCTGAACTTTATACGGTGCGGGAATCACCGCGTAGTTAGGCCTTCTGCCCTTGCCGCTCGAAGAACCGCTCCATAAACTTCGTATCAAACTGTCCCGCCCGAAACTCCGCGTCGGCAAAAATCTTCTGGTGCAGCGGAATTGTCGTATGAATCCCCTGAACCACAAACTGACTCAAAGCCCTCTGCATCTTATCCATCGCTTCGACGCGGTCGGCGCCATGGCAGATCAGCTTCGCAATCAGTGAATCATAGTACGGTGGCACAACCCCCTCGGCATACTGCGCAGTATCAACCCGAACACCATTCCCTCCGGGTAGATTAAATGCCGTGATCTTCCCTGCGCTCGGCGTGAACTTTTCTGGGTGTTCCGCATTTATCCGGCACTCGATGGCGTGCCCACGAATCTCCACAGGCTTCGTAATGATCGAGGTCAGCTTCTCCCCCGCCGCAATCCTTAGCTGCGCCTTTACCAGATCAATTCCTGTAACCATTTCGGTTACACAGTGCTCCACCTGAATGCGCGTATTCATCTCGATGAAGTAGATCTTCCCATCCTCATCCATCAGAAACTCGATGGTTCCAGCGTTCCAATACCCGATATTCTCGAGCGCCTTCTTGATTGTCTTTCCCAGTTCCTCGCGAAGCTTCGGAGTCACCATCAAACTCGGAGCCTCTTCAATCAGCTTCTGATGCCGACGCTGAATCGAGCATTCACGCTCTCCCAGGCTCATCACATTGCCGTGCTCATCCGCGAGTACCTGAAATTCGATATGCCGTGGCCTCTCGATGAACTTCTCCATGTACATATCGCCATTGCCGAATGCATTCGCCGCCTCAGTAGAAGCCTGCTGATACATCGAGGGCAGTTCCTCGGCATTTCTGCAGATGCGCATCCCGCGCCCGCCACCACCTGCAACAGCCTTCAAGATCACCGGATAGCCAACATCCTTCGCCCACTCCAGCGCCTCTTTCTCGTCCGCGATCACTCCATCCGACCCCGGCAGAATCGGCACCTTTGCCTTCTTCATCGTCTGCCGCGCCGTGGACTTCTCGCCCATCATCCGGGTCACCTCCGGCGCAGGCCCGATGAACTTGATGTTCGACGCCCGGCAAACCTCGGCGAAGTTCGCGTTCTCGCTCAACAGCCCATACCCGGGATGAATCGCATCGACATCCGCAATCTCCGCAGCCGAGATCACTGCAGGCACATTCAGATAACTATCCGCAGACCGAGGCGGCCCAATACAAATCGCCTCGTCGGCAAATCGAACATGCAACGAATTCCTGTCCGCCTCACTGTAGATGGCGACTGTACGAATCCCCATCTCCTTACATGCGCTGATCACCCGTAGCGCGATCTCCCCACGATTTGCGATCAAAACCTTACGAAACATGTAGCTCCCGGCAATCTGCTAAGAAAATCATCTGACAACTGAGAAGGGAATCTGAAGCCCAAGTCACCGCGGCCGAACAGCAAACAACGACTGTCCATACTCCACTGGCTGTCCGCTCGAAGCAATCTGCTTCACGATCTCACCGGCAACATCGGCTTCAATCTCATTCATCAGCTTCATCGCCTCGACGATGCACAGCACCTGTCCCACCTCCACCTGATCACCCACCTTCACAAATGGCGGCGCTCCGGGCGACGGCGACTCATAGAACGTCCCTACGATCGGCGACTTCACCTCATGCAGCTTCTCTTCCAACTCCGCCGCCAGCTCCGCAGCGGGGCTCGGCCCGGGCGCCGCGCTCGCGACTGAAGAAGCAGCAGGAGCCGAAGCCATCAGCCTGCTCAACTGAGCGATATCCAGTCCGCCAATCGCAGGCTCACCCGCAAACTTGATCCGAACCTTCAGACCGTCTTGATCCATGTCGAACTCGGCGATACCATTCGCCTTCAAAAAGTCGACCAGTTCGCGAAGCTCTTCCAACTTATTTCGGTCCATCATGTCTCTTCCCGGTGCTCAAAAAACACCTGTTGTTGTTCAAAATGGCAGTTCGTATCGTGGCTTGCTCTATCCTATGCCTGACTCATGTCTTACAACTCGATCCAGGCCTTCACACTTGGCGTCAGGATCTCTCCGCCCCTTTTCGTTACCAGAACCATATCTTCAATCCGAAGTCCAAATCTTCCCGGGATGTAAACTCCCGGTTCGATCGTAATAACCATTCCCTCTTCCAAAATTTGCTTCTGCTTCGCCGCCAACCTCGGTCCTTCATGAATCTCCAGTCCAACTCCATGTCCCGTCGAATGGCTGAAATACTTGTCCAGCTTCACCTTCCGCAACACACTTCGTGCCGCTTCATCCACCTCACCAGCACTTACCCCGGGCGCCACGGCTGCTACCGCAGCCTCCTGAGCTTCCCGCACAGAATCATACACGTCCCGTTCGTCCGGCATCGCCTTGCCCATGTGCACGGTACGAGTCATGTCGCTCAAATATCCGTCGAGAATAACACCAAAATCCAACGTAACGAACCCGCGCTTAGGCAGCTTCGCACTCGTAGCTCTCCCATGTGGCAACGCCGAACGCTTCCCGCTCGCCACAATCGTCTCGAAACTCATTCCCTCCACCCCGGCCATCCGCGCTGCGTACTCTAGCGTTGCTGCAACCTCGATCTCCGTCAGTCCAGGCTCCAGATAACCGAGCATTTCCTCAAACAACTCGCACCCAACCGCCGCTGCCGCTCGGAGCCTGGAAATTTCATCCGCATCCTTTACCTCACGCAGTCTGGAAACTGTCGCCACCAGAGGCACGAACATCCCCCGACGCACACGACCCGACACTGCCCTTTGCATCGCCTTCAGCCCCGCAACCGTCGTATGCGTGGAGTCGAACCCGCACCGTCGGACCTTCGCCGCCTCCAGCCACTCGCAAGCCGCCGTTATCGCTGGCTTCGTCGCAATCACTATCTGGGTTCCAACTGCTTCAATTTTGGCCTGGAGCGTATAACGTCCGTCAGTAAACAAAACAGCGCGACCGTCGGCAAGCACCAACGCCGCATTTGATCCCGTAAATCCAGACAGATAGAGCACATCGGGTGGATGCGTCACAAGCAACCCATCCATACCGGCGCTTTTCGCAGTTGCAGCCGCGCGTCTCTTTCGAAGCCTCAAACTCATTGTTCTGATTCTATCCAACCCGTCTATCCCTCTGACTTTGGCCCGTCATCTTTCACCCGTTATCATGGACTTATGTCCGGCTTCACCCCCCCTCACCTCACCCGGAGAAAATTCCTGATCGGCACCGGCACCACCGCCGCCGCTTTGGCGCTTTATGCGGGTGAATTCGCCCGCCACGAAGTCGACATCGTTGACCGCCCCATCTCCATTGTCAATCTCCCCACCCCTTTTCACGGCTTTCGCATCGTCCAACTCAGTGACATCCACCTCGACGAATACACGGAACCTTTCTTTCTCGAACACATCGTCCACAAAGTCAACGCTCTCGCGCCCGATCTGGTTCTACTCACTGGAGACTTCATTACCCATGGCTCCCTATCCTTCCTTGCCAGCCGCCACGCTATTCGTCGCTGTGCAG
Organism: Edaphobacter sp.; assembly: GCA_035570955.1. Taxonomy (GTDB): domain Bacteria; phylum Acidobacteriota; class Terriglobia; order Terriglobales; family Acidobacteriaceae; genus Edaphobacter. The sequence continues at coordinate 11,551 of DATMKY010000072.1, forward strand.
AGATTCTTTCCACTCTCACGGCTCCGCAGCGCTTCGCTTGTCTCGGCAACCACGATGTCGCTTACGACGCGCCTGCGGTCACTCACGCCCTTACTTCAAACAGAATTCCGGTTCTGGTAAATCAATACGTCCCCATCGAGCGCAAAGGCGGCCGCCTCTGGCTCTGCGGACTCGACGATCCAGCGAGCAGCCATCCCGATCTTGACCTCACTGTCCCGGCAAAACCGGATGGTCCCGTCATCCTCATGGCACATGAGCCCGACTACGCCGACAGTGTGATCGAACAAGTTCGGGGCCCTCTTATTGACCTAATGCTCTCCGGTCACTCCCACGGCGGTCAGATTCGTCTACCCTTCCTGGGTCCGCTTGTTCTTCCTCCACTCGGAGAGAAATATCCTGAAGGCCATTTTCGCTTCAAGCAGATGCAACTCTATGTGAACCGCGGAATCGGCACCGTAGGTCTTCCTTTCCGTCTCAACTGCCCACCGGAAATCACAGTCATTACCCTGAACCCCACCTGATCTCTAATCCCTTCTCCTGAAGGTTTGAAAATCATTCGCCAGAATCCGCGCCGGCTCACATCAATTGACTCCAAAAGCCGTAAAAAAGATCATCACAATTCCCACGCCAAGTAGCACTAGCGCAACCAGAAGCCTCCACACCGCGCCGTACCACCGCTTCCCCACGACCGACCAGCAAAGCTGAATTGCAAACCAGAACGCCGCCACGGCGGTTGCGCCGAAGATTAAAACATAGACATTGATGTGTGAGAGGAACCGCTGAATCAAGCAGCTTTACCGAGCACGCGCAACTGGCTTCTTCTGCCTTGGCATCACCGCGATTGGAGCGGGTCGCTTTACACCTGACTTCTCATCCATCCATGCATCGAGCAGGGTCTTCCTGAACCGCCACCGATTCCCCAGCCGGAACGCCGGAATGAATCCCTCGGACGCATACCGATACAGCGTGTCGCCGCTGATCCCGAGATAATCCGCAGCCTGCCGGATATCCATCACCTCGCGCACAGCCTGAACCGCAACTGCCATACCAGGTCCCCCGTTCGCCTACACCAGAGCATGTCAGATTAGAAACCTGACAACCCTTTTGTACCCGCTTTTCCACACCCGCACAAGAAAAATCTCAGCTATTGACCACTAACTAACTGATACCAAAGTACTACCTCGTTTCCAATCCAGGAACCTGCTGTCCAGCAACCAAACAAAAAGAGCTCCGGCATAAACCGGAGCTCTTTCCCTCGAAAACAACTCTATATCATCTATTTCTTCGGCTGTAACCCGGTCATCACCGCCAGCAAATCTTCTCCAACTGTCCGTGTCTTCGCGATTGCGTCGGCCAAAGGAATGTCCGTAATCTGAGTTCCCTTTAGCACCACAAGACGGCCGAACTTTGCCTGATGCACTAGATCAATCGCAGCCACACCGTAACGAGTCGCCAGCATCCTGTCAAACGCCGAAGGCGTCCCACCACGCTGCGTATGCCCCAGATTCACGCTCCTCGTCTCATACTTGGTTCGCTTCTCAATCTCCTCGGCCAATTGCTGCCCAATTCCGCTCAGGCGAACATGCCCGAACGAGTCAACGCTCGTTCCATGCGTCGCTTGCGGACCCTCGGGAAACTTCGCCCCTTCAGCCACCACCACAATCCCGAACTTTTTCCCGTGATCATGCCGATATTTAAGCAACCTGCACACCTCATCAATGTCGATCGGGACCTCGGGAACCAGAATCACATCCGCACCGCCCGCAATTCCGGAAGTAATCGCGATCCACCCGGCATCACGGCCCATAACCTCGCACACCAGCACACGGTTATGCGCCTCTGCAGTGGAGTGCAGCCGATCCACCGCTTCCGTCGCGATGGTTACAGCCGTATCAAACCCAAAACAAGCGTCTGTTCCCGACAAATCATTATCGATCGTCTTCGGAACGCCCACACACTTCACGCCTTTCTCGCTCAGCGCAAGCGAGATTGATTGCGTATCGTCGCCACCGAGCGCAATCAAGGCATCAATCTTGTTCTTCTGGAGCACTTCAACGCACTTCTCAAAGCCGCCCGGAATCTTCTTCACATTTGTCCGCGACGACCGCAAAATCGTTCCACCCTTTTGCAGAATCCCAGACGTAGTCTCCAGGTTCAGCGGCATTGTCACATCGTCCAGAACGCCACGCCACCCTTCCATAAACCCAACAAACTCATCTCCATAGTGCAGGATCCCTTTGCGCACAGCCGCACGAATCACTGCATTCAATCCAGGGCAATCTCCGCCCCCTGTCAACATCCCAATCCGCATCACTTTCTCCTTTAAACTTTTTAACCTTCAGAAAAATCATACGCCAGAGAGCGACCGACTCTACCGGTCTCTTCCTCAAAGAATTTCTCTGCTAATAGAGAAGCTCCTGACGGAACATCATCTTGTCTCTTTCGCTGCGAGCACCGTAACTGGCTTCTTTGTTCGTGTTGTTGTGATCGTCACCACACTGATCAAAACAAACAGCGTTCCCAGAATCGTTCGCAATCCAAGCGACTCACCACCGAGAAAATATCCAAGCACAACGGCCACCACCGGATTCACGTAGGCATAGGTCCCAACTTTTGTAGGCGATTCATGATGAATCAGCCACACATAGGCGGTAAACCCGATAAGAGAGCCAGCCACAATCAGGTAGAGCAACGAGACCCACGCGCTGCGAGAGACAGTCGACGGATGAAACTTATGAAATTCCCCCAGACCTCCCGATACAAAAGCAAGCATCACTCCACCAGCCAGCATCTGCGCCCCCGAACTCATCACTTTTGACGGGGGTAGCTCCAACTTGCGCGTCAGCACAGAAGCCGCTGACCAACTAATAGCTCCGACGATCAAGGCAACAGCACCAACCCGATCTATCGGCGCTCCTCCCAGATTAAACGAGTGACTCACCAGCGCCACCACTCCGCCAATACCAATCAGCAGGGCCAGCACCAGGCGAATCGTGAGCCGTTGCGTTCGAAGGAAAAAAGTCTCTGACAATGCAATAAACACCGGAATCGTAGCCATCATGACGGCAGCAGCGCCCGAGGGAACACGTTGTTCGGCCCAGAACAACAACCCGTAATCGACGACAAAGATCAACAGAGCAAGGATGCATACTGACATCCATTCACGTTTGCTCGGCGCCGGCTCGCGTCTCGCGACCATCCAGCCATACAGAACAAGTCCCGCGACCAAAAACCGCATCGCCGCAAAAAGGAGCGGCGGTACCTCCGCGACTCCAACCCGAATCGCAAGAAACGTAGATCCCCACACAAAATAAATAATCGCGAAAGCCAAGAGAATCTTCCACGCAGGGGGACGAGTTGAACCTTCCATAGGCAGAATCCCTAAAGGCACTCTATCAAGGTTTCTGCAACCATTTTCTATATACTGCAGCAATTAGCGATGTGAGTCGAAATCGACAGTGACGGTAGTCGCAACTTCAACCGGCACGCCGTCAACCTTATAGGGTCGATAGAGCCACGAGCGAACTGCGTTCTTGGCTGCACCGCGCAAAAGACGATGCCCTTTGATTACCTGTAGGTGCTCCACGGTCCCATCCTTGGAGATCACCGCCTGCATCACCACATTGCCCTGCATGTGGGTAAGGCTCGCGAGCATTGGATACGAAGGCTTCGGACCTGAGACAAGATTCGCTTCCATAACTCCAGAAGATACGTTGACAGGATGATGCAACCCCGGTTCAGAACTCAAATCGTAAGTTCGATCAGTAGAGCTTGTACCTGCCGACACCGTTGCTGTCGTGGGCGAAGCCTTCATCTCAGCAGAGACAGGTGAAGAGTCAGGTGCCGATCTCAAATGACTCTGGAATGGCTTCTTTCTTCTGATAGGAACAACAGGCGGATTATTGACCGGAGAGACTGCGCGTGGGGCGGTGCTGGAACTATAAACTTCGGCGTCGTCGCCTGCCGCCGATGCGTTCAGGGGCTGTATGGCCACGGAGCCTACATCACGCACGAACCACCGTGAGAGAAAACCAGCCAATAGCAGCGTCGCAACGCCAGCAAAAATTGGAAATGCAACATGTCTTCGGAAGGAACGGGACGCCCTTAAGGCTGTCCAGGGACTCCTGAGAACTGCCGGAGGACCAACCGCTGTTCTCAGTTCATCGCTCAATTTATCTGGCTCCTGCTGAACTTCAATCTCCGAAGAAATCGTTGGCGAGAATTTTTCCTTAGCTACCACTTTCAATCGGTCCGGGGATTCAGACCATACGGCAGGGGAAACGTTTTTCAGACGCGGCTCAATCCTGTTGATCCTCTCGTCAATGGAATCGAGGTATATCTTGAGTTCCAGGCTACTCATCTCCAGTCTGCTCAGAGATTCGGCTAATGTATCCGGACTTCCGAACTCGCTCGACGTCAAATCCGAACAAGGAATGTCGAGATGACCGGCATCGAACCGGCTGCAGACACCCGCACTCACCAGAAATTCCGTCACAAGCTCTACCGGAGCACTCATCTCCCGATCGCACGCGGCAATATCGGATCCTCCGCTCGCCACCGCAATGATCGTAAGAAGTGACCGAAGTGAGACTTCGGCCTCGCTTTCAATGACAGTTTTCGTCACACGCGCAACGTCCCCACGAAGTTCACTGTGATATTTCACTGCTCGAGCAAACGAGAAAAAATCCTCCGGCGAACCGAATTTAATTCCGTTGCAGCGAAAGACATCCTGAAAGTCTTCGATCGCTTCACCGAAGCGTGAAATGATCTCCTGTGCGTCTGAGAAGATATTCATGGTACGCAGTTGGATGCACATCACGCTCGGACAGTGACCTGTCTCTAAAACTCAACGCACATCACCGCCACCAATCCGACCGCACCTCAGTTCCCATCACAACCTCAGTTGGCCGACCCGGCTCCGGAGCCCAGATTTTTATGCCCTTCTCCTCCGCCACTTCCAACAACCGCTGGATCGGCTGTCTCCAGGCATGAAGAGCTAAATCGAACAATCCCCAGTGAATAGGCATCATCAACCCGCTCCCGCCTAACGCCTCAAAGGCTCGGGCTGCGCCATCCGGTCCCAAATGGATTCCGTTCCACAGCGCATCGAACGCGCCGATCTCCAGCATTACGAGATCGAACGGCCCATACTTCACGCCTATTTCGGCAAACCCCTCCCACCATCCAGTATCCGCACCAAAATAAATCTTATGCTTCGAAGTCTTTAGCACAAAGGCGGACCAGAGTGTTTCAAAGCGGTTGAACATACTGCGTCCGGAGAAATGCCGTGAGGGCACAGCCGTTATCTCCAATTCGCGAACCGTTACACTCTGCGTCCAATCCAGTTCCGATATCCGCTCCGGCTTCACTCCATACCCACGCAGAATCTCCCCCACGCCCAACGATGTCACCCAACGAACGCCGCTCATCGACTCCAAGCGTGACAACTGCCGAATCGTTGTCTCTCCCAAATGGTCGTAGTGGTCATGCGACACCAGTACAACATCCACCGGGGGTAAATCCTCCAGGTTCATCGGCGCAGCAAAGAACCGCTTTGGTCCCGCCCACGTCATCGGTGAGGCTCGTTGGTCCCAGACCGGATCCACCAGTACCCTCACTCCATCGATCTCAACCAACATCGAAGAGTGCCCCATCCACGTCACTCTCAAGCCACTCTCAGGCGCCACCCCGTACGCCGCAACATCGGTCGTGAAAGGCCCCACAGGCCGCCGAGGCGACTTCTCTTCCTTGTTACTCAAAAAACGAGGCAATACTTTGAACAGCGTGCCGAAGCCACCTATCGTCGTCGGAACCGGATTCAAAAACTTCCGCCCCTCCCGTCTCGCCTGCCGCAACATCGTCATTCTCTGAATCCTACAATCCTTATTCCATCAAAAGCACGAAAACCATCTCCCCTTTGAGTACAGGCAAGTGTAAAAAGGTGTCCCATGAGCAAGCCTCCCATCGCGATATCTGAACTGCTCAACATTCTCCAGTCGTTCTATGGCCCGCAACGGCCTTCATGGCCAACCGATCCATACGATTTTTTGGTCTGGTGGCACTGCGGATATCCAGCCTCCGACGCCGCTTGTGCCAAAGGCTGGGCCACACTCACCAAATCCATTGGCACCACACCTGAAAAGCTCCTCGCCGCCTCTCCGGAAAAACTCGCGACCGTATTAAAAGCCGGCGGCATGGTTCCGGAGCTACGTGCCTTGCGCCTTAAAGAAATTGCGATGCGCGTCAAAGATCACCTCAACGGCGACCTCCTCACAGCAATCTCCGGTCCGCTCGATCGGGCACGCAAGGAACTCAAGAAATTCCCAAACATAGCCGACTCCGGCGCTGATCGCATCCTGCTCTTTGCCCATATCGCACCCGTGGCAGCAGTGCCCTCCAACTGCCCGCAAGTTCTCGTGCGCGTCCTCCTCGGTAGAGAGCGCGAAAACTATTCTGTGACCTACCGCGAGGCCCAAAAAGCCATCGCCACCCAAACCCCCACTACCTTCGAAGCACGTACCAGAGCCTATCTGCTGCTCAAACAGCACGGCCAGGCGATCTGCAAGCGCACCAACCCGAAGTGCGATCAGTGTCCAGCTAACACAAACTGTGCATTCTTTATCGGCAAATATCGCGGCCGCCCCGCCCCATCTTTGCGATAGTACTCGAACAACGCAGTCCGCCCGTCTGGTAGAACTGGCAGTAGTCCGTTCCCTTCATCTTCGCGATTCTGGTAAGGCAGAAAAGCCTCTGTGCAAACCGAAGGGAACATTCATGACCAGTATGATCCGCCAGGTAATTGTGGGGCTGTTACTTTCCTTGAGCGCTTTTGTTCCAGCCCAGACAACACCGCCCCCCCAAGTCACCGAACCGGATACAACCGACCTTGCCAAGCAAACACAGAATCCGGTCGGCGATATAGTATCAGTGCCGTTCCAGTTCAACTTCAATGGCGGTGGCGCATACAAGGATCAGACCTTCTTTAATCTCAACTTTCAACCTGTCATTCCGATCCATCTCAACCCAAAATGGACCTTCATCGCGAGAACTATCGTCCCGGTAGTCAGCATCCCCACCACAAACGGGGTTAGCTATAGCGGAGTCGGCGACATTCAGGAACAGACCTTCCTCACCCCAGCTCGTCCCGGAAAACTTATCTGGGGTGTTGGCCCTGCCTTCTCCTTCCCTACCGCGACAGCTTCACCAGCTAAAACCGGCACCTGGGCCGCTGGGCCGTCCGTCGTTCTTCTCGCAACACCCGGACCGTTCGTCCTGGGCTCACTCTTTGTCCAGTTCTCACCCATGACGGACGCCAACGGGTCGCCGCGAGTCAATAACTTCCTCTGGCAGTATTTCGTCAACTTTAACTTTGGGAAGGGTTGGGCCCTCAGCACCGCGCCCAGCATCACTGCAAATTGGGACGCCGACCGCAGCCAGCGCTGGACAGTTCCCGTCGGCGGTGGCATTAGCCGCACTCTCGTCTTCGAGCGCCAGCCCATGACCCTCGGCTTTCAGTACTACTACAACCCAATACGTCCCGATAACTCGAACTCAACAACTCTGCGTTTTAACATCGCCCTTATCTATCCGCAAAAGCGCGGCAAATAGATCGCTCTTAGCACTCGCGTGAAGAATCTGTTCGCAACCAGCCTCTACAAGTTATTGGGGCAACCCGTTATACCCGCTGGAACCGCGCTGCAAAATCCCAAACGCGCTACTCGCAAGAATTCCTTCACCTGCCTTCAAATCGAACCGAGGGTCGTCCATAATTGGCGTCAAAGTCAATGTGGTTCCTGCTCCCCGAGCCGTAAAGTAAATCTTCAAAGCCGGAACCCAAACCACGATATCTCCTGAACTCTGCTTGTGAGCTACCAGGGCTTTGGTCAACGCAGAATTCCCGAAGTCGGTAGCCCTCCATCCATCACCACGCTGTGTCACGGACACCGACGACAATACCTGTTCCCCCGACGTTACCGGATAGATCGTCTTATGCGCATCCAGGACCAGCGACGACGCGTCCGGATCTCCCTTATATGCCGTCAGCGCGTCGAGTCGCACACTGTACAAATTCATCGGCGCACCGAGTTGCGCACTCTTCACCTGGTCTATAGAGCTGAACCCAAGCCCCTGAAAATTATCCTGAGTCACCAGTGACTGCAGCGCCGTCAATCCAGCCTGAGCCGCCTCTTGCGCTGTCGCGCTCGGCGTACTCTCACTCTGCGTCCCCTGTCCTCCAGGAAACATCTTTCCCTTGCAAGAGGTCATCGTCAATACCACGCAAACCATCAACACTGCTTCACGAGATCTCATCTTATTTCCCTCCCGCATAAGTAATGTTGTAGAAATCGTTCCAGTGCGTGTGGTCGGTATCACTCACATAACGTGAGTACGTCATAATTGTCTCAGTCCCGCCCGTCAGCGTATTCAAGTTCGTATAAGGCTCAGGATCATTTACGTCGACATATTGAACGTTGTTTAAGGTTAGATACCCTTTCACTACCATCATGTGACCACCGCCGCCGGGCCAATGCCACGAAAACGCAAAGGGTTTGTTCGAGCAGAAGATTTGCCCCTGAACCTGAGCCCAGGTAAGCGCGGCATCGCTCGTCTGGTCCGCGGTAAAACCGTACTTCGTATACTCTGGCCAACCGCCGTTGTTGCACGAACCACCGTTATTTTGGCAGCAGACGCTCAAGCCGAATCGGTTGTTCGCTTCTGTACATTGAGCCACATCGTGACCAAAATATTTCATGGTCATCTCGCCGCTAGCCGCCCAGCACCAGTTCGAAGCCTGTTGCGGTAGCGTCGGTACATTCACCGTAGCAACCAGCGGAGGATTACAACATCCCGCCACAAGGAAAAGGGAAATCGTCAACAGGCCTGCCAAAAGCAGTCTCATGAAGTGACCTCGAATCGTGAATTATTCGATCTGGCCCACTTTCAGTCCAAACCCGGGTTCGCCCACCGGGGACAGAGCAGAACACTCCGTTCCAAGACTGCGCAGAATCATACACGAATGTAGACCTCTGGCAAGCACAAATTAAACTGGCACCTGCTATGCCTTCGAAGCCGTGGCCTCGTCCGCATAAAATTCGTCAATCTCCTTCGCATACTGCTTCTCAACCACCCTCCGCTTCAGCTTCAGGCTGGGAGTCAGCGTCCCTTCCTCCACGCTCCACTCCTCCGGCACGACAGTCAACCGTTTCATGCTCTCGAAGTTCGCCAGGCCGATATTTACCTTGTCCACAATCTCCTGGTAAGCCTTCACGACCTTCGCATCCTTCACCAGGGCGACCTTGTCCTCCGTGGCAATCCCCTGCCCCTTAGCCCATCCCTCCAACGCAGCAAAGTTAGGCGAAATCAATACACAAGCAAATTTATGTTTATCCCCAACCAAAGCCGCATGAGCCACGAGCACGTTCGCCTTCAGCTTGTTTTCGATCGGCTGCGGAGCAATCAACTTCCCGCCACTCGTCTTTAGCAACTCCTTCTTTCTATCCGTAATCGAAAGGAACCCATCCTTATCGATATTCCCGATATCCCCTGTCTTGAACCACCCATCCGGAGTAAAGGCCTCAGCACTCTCCTTCTCTTTCTTCCAATATCCTTTGAAGATCGAAGGCCCTCGGACCTCCAGTTCGCCATCCTCCGCAAACCGGCACTCTATATTCGGCAACGCCTTGCCCACTGTGCCCATTCTGTGCGCATTCGGATAATTCAGAGAGATCACAGGCGAAGTCTCCGTCAGCCCATACCCTTCAAAGATCCGAATCCCCACATCCGCAAACCAGCCCGCCGAATCCATCCCCAACGGCGCTCCTCCCGAGATGAACACATGCGCGGCCCCTCCGAATGCCTCACGAATCTTCCCAAACACCAGCTTGTTCGCGAGCCTCCAGCTCAAACCTCCCTGAGCCTTGCCCTCCAGCGTCTCCGCTCGATGCTTTTTCCCAACTCCAAGCGCCCAGTTCAAAATCTTCAGCTTCACCGGCGACGCTGCCGACTTGCCCTCCACCGCCTGACGAATCTTTTCATACACTCGCGGCACCGCCACAAATACCGTCGGTTTTACCGTCTTCATTGCCTCCGGCAGCTTCTCGAACTTTGGACAATATGCCAGACGTGCCCCATGACACATCATCGCGTAGTCCAGATGTCGCGCCGTTACGTGCGACAACGGTAAAAACGAGATACAGCTATCCGAGTTCGTGAAACCGAGCGGCCCGGTTGAATAATTCACATTGCTCGCCAGGTTCCCCTGCGTCAGCATCACGCCCTTCGGCTCACCTGTCGTACCTGACGTATAAATAATCGTCGCCAGATCCTCCGGCTGTGCCTGCTTCAACATCGCATCGAAGTCCTTGTCCCGTCCCTCCTTTGCGGTCGCCCCTACCATTAGTTTTGCAAAACTCTCAGCCCCGCTGAACTCCCCGGCATCCATCACCACAACATGCTCCAGTTTCGGTAACTCACCAGCAACCATAACCTTCTCGTACATCTCACGCGAAGACACTACCGCAACCTTCGTCCCGGAGTCCCGCAGCATATATCCAATCTGCTCCGGCGTCAGCGTCGGATATAACGGCACATCTACACCTCCAATCGCGAGGGTCGCGAAATCCGTCACCGCCCACTCCCAGCGATTCTCGCTCAATATGGCAACGCGATCTCCCTTCCCCAATCCCCATCCAAGGAAGACATCCGCTAGCGCACGCACTCGCCCGTACAGTTCGTCCGAAGTAATCGGTTTCCAGGACCCATCCGCCTCCTGTCCGAGCATCACCACAACATCACCCCTGCCGGTAGCCTTCACCAGGGCATCATTCATCGTCACTAGATCAAACATGTTGTCTCCAGATCCCGTCTCTTGCCAGAGGCATTATTGCAGCAATCAGTCCAAATCCCCAGCCGCCGTTTTTCGATAGACCCTCGTTGTAGAAAATTCACAGCTCGCGATACATCACGAACGCGTCGACATAGCCCAATCGCGGATGCAGAAACACTTTGGGCAAGGTGCACAGAATGTCAAAACCGCAGCTCTTCCAGAGCCGGACCGCGCGTTCGTTGCTGCAAATCACAAAATTAAATTGCATTGCCTTGAAACCGCGGCTTCGCGCCCGCTCCAGCGAGTGTTCGCACATCGTCCGCGCCACTCCGTTGCCCGTCGCTGCGGCCGCAGTCATGTAGCCGCAGTTCGCCACATGCGATCCTCCACCCCGTTGGTTCGCCCGGAGATAATACGATCCCACCACAATCCTGTCAGCCTCCGCAACAAACACCTCATGCCCATCGGAAAACCAATAGGCGAGACCAGTATCCCGGGTCATCTCCCGGTCCAGCGTAAACACTTCGCCCGCCCGAACCACCGGCCCCAGAATCGACCAGATCGCATCGAAATCCCGCGGCTCCGCAAGACGAATAGTCAACATGCTGTCTGAACTTCAATCATAGAGTCGTCATATCGATAGGGCCGCCGCTACTTGCTTGTTGTAATCCCGTTCAACAGTACATCGATCACCTGCGCCGCAGTATCTTTGGAGTCATACACACGCCCCGTAAACACCGCCGAGCTCAACAGCTCGTCGATCGCACCAAACATGCAGTGAGCCACCACTCCATCCGACACATCCTGCCGGAATATTCCCTCCTGCTGTCCCCGCCGCACCACCTCGCGTACGAGCTGGATGTATCTCACCAGATGATGGTGAGAGAACTCCGAAATGAACTTCGCGCTCTGCCGCACCTCAGTCTGCATCACGATCGCCATGCTTCGGTTCACTGCATGGCTCTCCAGATGCACCCGCGCGATGTACTCCAATTGCTCCCGGGGCCCAGTCAGCGTCTTGAACGCCTCGTCCGCCGCCCGATGAAATTTGTTAAAGTTCTCGTCGATCGCCGTCCGCAACACATCATCTTTGCTCTTGAAGTAAAGGTAGATCGTCCCATCCGCCACACCGGCACGTTTAGCAATCGCGCTCACCGGCGAGTTGAAATATCCTCGCTCCGCGATTACCTCCACCGCCGCATCCAGAATCCGCTGATACTTCTCGCTTCCCGGCCCCGTAGCCGGCACCGCACCCACTACCCCTGACGCCATCGTCTTCTCTCGCTGCTTCTAGTCCAATCTTCTGCGGAAAAATTCTCCAGTCAGGTCACTCTAATGAATTGCCTTCTTTTTGCCAACAAGAAGCTCGCCCCAACTCCAAAATGCATCTTTATACATAACTAAATCTCAATTCGAAAAATGTGCCGCACCAGCGCCGGTCAACTGTTCAGGCCTGAGGACGAGGCGTCAGCCTGACAAATCTCACGGCCGACCTCGGCCATTCTGCCAGCATCGCCTTCGCCAGTCCGCTCCCGGACCGCTCCGCATGAGTTTCAATCAACCCACGCAAGCTCTCCCGAGCCTCGATGTCAAGAGAAACAAATGCTTCTGGTTCAAGAAATTCAGAGTGATACCTCTTGCCAGACACGAAGCTTCCATCAGCATCGTAAACCCACGCTATCCCCCCGGTCATGCCCGCTCCAAAATTAATCCCAACGCGCCCGAGCACCACAACCGTTCCCCCGGTCATGTATTCACAACCGTGATCTCCAACTCCCTCGACGACAGCCGTAACCCCGGAGTTCCGTACGGCAAATCGCTCCCCGGCTCTTCCCGCAGCAAACAGCTTTCCTGCGGTCGCGCCATACAAAGCAACATTTCCCAGAATCACATGCTGTCCGCTGTCCTTCGCCGCCAGGCCGCAAGCCCGAATCACCAACTCGCCGCCGGATAGACCTTTGCCGACGAAATCATTCGCCTGCCCATGCAGTACAAGCTTAATTCCATCGACTGCGAACGCGCCAAACGACTGCCCGGCAACCCCATCGAGATGGAAAGTCACATCCGCGGGTAGATGACCCTGTGCCCGCCGCAACGCAATCTCCCCCGCGAGTCGCGCTCCCACAGCACGATCGCGATTAGCAATCTTCGACTCGATGACAAACGGCACACCGGCCTCAACTGCAGCCATTGCAGGTTCAACCCAAGCCTCATCGAGCGGACGACTGGCCATCGGCTGATCATTCCGCACTCCCATCCATCGCGTCGGCCCATCAGAAACTCTCGTCAGCATCGGCTGTAGATCAAGGTTCCCATCAAACTTTACCTGCTCCAGCAGATCCGATCGCCCCACGGCGGCCTCGATCGAGGGCAAGCCATACCGCGCCAGCAAACGCTGCAGATCCCCGGACAACTGTTCAAAGAACCGCACCACATGTTCCGGTTTCCCGCGAAACTTGGCCCGCAACTCCGGCTTCTGGGTTGCAATCCCCGTCGGACAAGTATTGAGGTGGCACTGCCGCGCCATATCACAACCCAGCGCCACCAGCACCGCCGTCCCAAAAGCAAACTCATCGGCACCGAGCAACGCCGCGATCAACACATCTCGCGCTGTTGCCAGTCCACCATCTGTTCGCAGGCGCACCCGTCCCCGCGTACCGTTTTGCATCAACACTTGCTGGGCCTCCGCCAGTCCAAGCTCCCACGGATTCCCCGCATACTTGATGCTCGACAACGCCGCAGCTCCGGTCCCCCCGGTATTGCCAGCAATCACAATATAGTCTGCATAAGCCTTCGCCACACCCGCAGCAACCGTGCCCACGCCGCAACCTGAAACCAGCTTTACGCCCACAGCCGCCAGCGGATTAACTCGCTTCAGGTCATAAATCAGCTGCGCCAGATCCTCAATCGAATAGATATCGTGATGCGGCGGCGGCGAGATCAGCGAGACTCCAGGCTGCGCATGACGCAATCGGGCGATCAGCCCGCTCACCTTGTGTCCGGGCAACTGACCACCCTCGCCAGGCTTCGCTCCCTGCGCGACCTTAATCTCGATCTCCTCGGCGTGAGACAAGTACTCCGCCGTCACACCAAACCGCCCTGAAGCGACTTGCTTCACCTTATTGTTCAGAGAAACATGCACTGCCGGTGCCGCAACCACAGCCTCCGCGACAGCCACGGCACCGCTCGATTCAGCCGCCACGCTACCTCCGCCACGCGGATCGAGCTTCTCAGTCTGGAACGCCGGCACACGATACGCCTCAGGATCCTCACCACCCTCGCCCGTATTGGACCGCCCGCCCAGCATATTCATCGCAGCCGTAATCGTCTGGTGAGCCTCTGGACTTAAGGAGCCGAGCGACATGGCACTCGCGACAAACCGCTTGCACAAGTTAGCCGGCCCCTCTACATCACTCAGCGACAACTCCACGCCTGCAGGACGAATCTCCAGCAGATCCCGCAATACAGCAGGGTCACGCGCAATCACATCACGTGTATAAATCGCAAAGGCCCCGGCAGGGTCCGTTGGCTGCGGAACATTGCGCGCACTTCCCACCACCGACTGCAGCGCCTTCACCGTAGGCGGCTGCCACGCATGAGGCTCCGAGACATCCGCCTTCCTGAACCGGACCCACCCATAGTCCGGCAATTCACCTGCACCTGCCTCCCCAAGCCAGGCATGCCGGAGTTGCCGCTCCACCTCGGCAAATCCAATTCCCGACAACGGTGCCGGCGTCTCCGGGAAGCACCGCGTCACCACACTCGAATGAAGCCCCAGAATATCGAACAGGTGTGCTCCGCGATAGCTATCCACAACCGAGATTCCCATCTTCGACATCACCTTCGCCAGGCCGGCATCGAGCGATTTCAGCATCTTCTTTTCTGCCTCAACCGCATCCGTGCCTTCAGGTGCCAGACTCCGTCCGGTCTCTAGCGCCAGCCACGGACAGACCGCTCCAGCACCATAGCCAATCAGCACCGCCGCATGGTGAATATCCCGGCAATCTCCCGCCTCGACTGCGAGCCCGGCCAACGTACGAAGCCCGGCATCCACCAGCGCCTGATGTACAGCTCCTGTAGCCATCGCCATCGGAATCGGCAGCATCTCCGCGCTTGCGCTCCGGTCCGAGAGCAGCAAAATCCGTGCTCCAAATCGCACCAGTTGGATCGCCTGCATGCACAACTCGTCGAGCCCCTGAGTCAGGGTCCTATTCGCCGCGAATACCGCAGGCAATTCCGCCAGCTTCAACTCAGCATTATGCGGATATTCCCCGCGTCGCAGAGCCTCCACTTTCCCCAGCGACAAAAAGGGCGAAGCCAGCGAGATTCCCGGCAACGGAGCATTCCTATCGAGCAAGTGAGGCCACGGTCCTAACCGCGTATGCAGCGACACCACACAAGCCTCACGCAGCGAGTCAATCGGAGGGTTTGTCACCTGCGCAAACCGCTGCCGGAAATATGAGTACAAGGGCCGCGGAGCACGCGCCAGAAAGGCCAGCGGCGTGTCATCGCCCATTGACCACACGGCATCCTTCCCCTCAACCGCCATCGGCTGCAGAATCATCTTCACGTCTTCGCGCGTGTAACCAAATCCCTTCTGCGAAGCAATCAAGGCACCCGAATCCACACTCGAAACCTCAACCGCAGTCAGCGGAGCATCTTCCATCAGCGCACCGTAGGTCGTACCGGCATCGAACAGCTCCAGCAGCGCCTCATTCTCATAGACCTTCCGGTTCACCAGATCAACCACAAGCATCTGCCCCGGCCCCAGGCGCCCGCTATGGGTCACCTCATCCGGATCGAGGTCCACCAGCCCAGCCTCAGACCCCGCAACCACCAGCCCCGAACTTGTCATTGCAAAACGACAAGGCCGCAGCCCATTCCGGTCCAGCACTGCCCCCACAACCTGTCCATCGCTGAACGCAATTGCCGCCGGCCCATCCCACGGCTCCGCGCAATCTCCGTGGTATCGCAAAAACGAAGAAGTATGCACGCCATCGGTCGCCGGAGGCAGTAGCATTCGTATCGACTCCGCCAACGTCCTCCCATTTTGCGACAACAGCTCCACCGCCTCGTCGAGGCTGTTCGAGTCCGTCCCGCCCGCCGTCAAAACCGGCTTGCACTCTACAGGGAGCGTTGAATCCCTCGCAGCCATCCGGGCCCGGTTTCCCCATACAGTGTTGATCTCGCCGTTATGTCCAAGCTTTCTTCCGGGCTGAACCCGATGCCACGTAGGCGCCGTATTCGCCGCATAGCGCTGATGAAACACCGCAAACGGCGTCACATACTCCTCGGATGCAAGGTCCGGATAAAAATTCGGAAGAAACTCCCCCGTGCACATCGCCTTATAGACAATCGTCTGCGACGACAGCGAACACACATATCCCGTTACATCGCCCTGCGCATGAGCCCTCTCAAACTGCTTTCGCGCAAGATAAAGCCGTCTCTCCATCGTCCCCTGCTCTGCGGAGTCGGAATCCACAACAAGTACCTGTCGAATCCGTGGCATCGTAGACAGCGCCATCTCACCCAACCACTCGACAGCAACCGGCACATCGCGCCAACCCAGCACCGTAAAATCATGCGAAGTGAGGCAGCGCTCCAACAGTCCTTCCGCGCGAGTCTCTTCGACGGGGAGCAATAGCATTCCCACGCCCAGCAGCTGGTTATCATCAATCGAAAGATCGGCGGTCTTTGCCAGAAACGACCGTGGAATCGCCGTCATCACGCCAACGCCGTCGCTGCTCTTGCCGTCCGCGGCCGTCGCGCCACGATGCGCCAGTCGGGACAAGGCCGTCAAAGCCTGCTTGAGAATCTCATGATTCGGAACCCCATTCACCGAAGCGACAAACCCCACACCGCAGGAATCGTGATCGAACCGTTCGTCAATCAAAGACGGCGAAGTCTCCGGGGACACAGCAACACCTCGGAAACTACGCTTCAGACTGGCAACCTGGGACCGTTCCATGCTTCACTATACGTCGTCAGGAGTTGGAATTGCCCCTTGGCGACACCTTCCCTTGGGAGTGTGTTGTGGTGTTCTTTCGAACTGGGTGAAACTTATGTATAAATATACACAAATTCATGTATATTTATACAGATAAAGTTTTCCACCCTCTTCCTTTCAACCCGCGTTGAAGACTAAGGAGCGAAGGAGCAGGTACAAACTAACCAAATGAAGCAACAACGTCATGCCGCAATTCAGGAACTGCTGGTCAAGGCAGCTGTCACCAGCCAGGACGAACTGCGTCGCAAGCTCGCAGGACGTGGCTTCCACGTCACTCAGGCGACTCTCTCGCGCGACATCCATGAGTTGAGGCTCACCAAAGGCCCAACCGGCTATGCTCTCCCATCGAATGGAGACTCCGACCATGATGCACTTCCCGAGATCCGCGAAGTTCTCGAAAGCTTTGGCCTCGAAGTACGCCAGGCCATCAATCTGCTCGTCCTGATGACAACCACCGGAGGCGCACAACCGATCGCCGCTGGCATCGACTATGAAGATTGGCCGGAAGTCGTTGGCACCATCGCCGGAGACGACACCGTTCTCATCATCTGCCCCGACGAAAAACAGGCAACCGCTCTAAGAACAAAGATTGAAGGTTACATTGGCTGACACAGCAATCATCCATCCCGAAACCACGGCCCGGACTTCAGCACGTTCCGCGAGCGGCGCCCCACGAACAGCGATCGCAGGCGTCAGCGGCTACGCAGGTGGAGAACTCGCTCGCCTGCTCCTGCTTCATCCCCGATTCACACGCGTCACGCCCACATTCCTCGGGCGCAGCGGTGAACGCGACCCCGAAAAATCCATTTACCTCGAAGATCTTCACCCCCAACTCGCAACCGCAGGCAACCCCCGCAAGCATCGAGTCCTGCCCTTCACCTGGCAACACATCGTCGACTGCGGCATCGAAGTTCTCTTCCTCGCCACTCCCCACGAACAATCCCGCGAGTGGGTTCCTCAAGCCATCGAGCATGGCATCAAAGTCATCGACCTCAGCGGAGCATGGCGTCTCCGGCACGACATCAACCGCGCCATCTACAAATTCGAGGACGCCGATCCCACACGAGCAGCCCGCTTGCAATCCGAGGCCGTCTACGGCTGTCCCGAACTGCACCGCGACGAAATCGGTCACGCCCGCCTCGTCGCCAATCCCGGCTGCTACGCCACCTCCATCATTCTCGGCCTCGCCCCACTCATTCAGGCGGGCCTCGTCGACGTCGATCACGGCATCATCTCCGACTCCAAGTCCGGAGTCAGCGGCGCCGGAAAAGCCCCAACCTCCAACACACATTTCATCCACGCCGCCGACAACCTCTCCGCCTACGCCGTCTTTGGCCATCGCCACACCGGAGAGCTTCTAGAACAACTCCAACTCACCTCCGAACAGATCCAGTTCACCCCGCATCTTCTCCCGGTTCCACGCGGAATCCTCTCCAGCATCTATGTTCGCCTTAAAAACCCCACAGACACTGCGGCAGTTACCTCCGTGCTTGAAAGCTTCTACCGGAACAGCCCCATGGTCCGGCTACATCCAACACCCCACTTACCCGAAATTCAACACGCAGTTCGCACCAATTACTGCGACCTCGGCTTCGCTCTCGCTCCCGACCGCAAGCGTCTCCTCGTGGTCTCGGTGCTCGACAATCTGCTCAAGGGCGCGGCCGGACAAGCAGTACAAAATATGAATCTAATGTGCGGATGGAACGAAGAGGAGGGCTTACTGTGAGATTCGTCGTCAAACTGGGCGGTGCCGCCCTCGAGGACAAAAAGATTCTCCACTCTGCCGGTAAAGCCATCGCCGACCTCGTGACTGACGGCAATCAGGTCGCTGTTGTCCACGGTGGAGGCGTCCAACTCACTCGCACTCTCGCCCTCATGGGTAAAAAGAGCGAGTTCGTCTCCGGCCTCCGCATCACAGATGCCGAAACCCGCGATGCCGCTCTCATGGTCCTCGCCGGTCGCGTCAACAAATCGCTCGTTGCCGCAATCGGCTCCCACGGACAATCTGCCGTCGGCCTCTCAGGTGGCGACGGCCACGTCTTCCGTGCACGCAAGAAGAAGACCGATCCCGACCTCGGCTTCGTGGGCGAGATCGCAGCTACAGATCCCAAATGGCTCGAGGCGATCTGGACCATGGGAGCCGTCCCGGTCATCTCCTCCATCGCCCTCGGCTTCGATGGCGAGTACTACAACATCAACGCTGACGAGATGGCAGCAGCCTGCGCCATCACCACCAAGGCCGATACCCTCGTCTTTCTCACAGACGTCCCCGGTGTCAAAGGAGCAGACGGCAACGTCATGCGTTGGCTCACCCTTGCCCAGATTCCTGCGATGGAAAAAGAACAGGTCGTCTCCGGCGGAATGCTTCCCAAACTAAACGCCTGCCGTGAAGCCCTTACGCACGGCGTCAAGCGTGTTCGAATTCTTCCCGCGGCAGCGGCAGGGCTGTTGCCCGATCTCGTCTCAACCCGGGTCAACGACGGAACGGAGGTCATGGTCGCATGAACTTAGCATCCATCCAGGCAGCGGAGAACAAACTCCTTCTCCAAACCTACGAACGCAATCCCCTGCTCTTCGTTAGCGGCCAGGGCGCCTATCTGCGCGATGAAAACGGGCTCGATTACCTCGACCTCCTCAGCGGCATTGGCGTCTCCGCACTCGGCTACGGCCATCCTGCCGTTGAAGAAGCCATCACTCGCCAAAGTAAGCGCCTTATCCACACCTCGAACCTCTTCTTTCACGAGCATACTGCCGAACTCGCTCTCCGCCTCACTGAGATCAGCGGCCTCGATCGCGTCTTCTTCGCCAACAGTGGCACCGAAGCCTGGGAAGCCGCCCTCAAACTCTCCCGCGCCAATGCAGGCCGCCTCCGCGCCCAGGGCCGCAACATCGGCACAAAATTCCTCGCCCTCGACCACAGCTTCCACGGCCGTTCCATGGGCTCCGTCGCCACAACCGCGAAAGAAAAATACCGCGAGCCCTTCATGCCCGTCATGCCCGGTGTCGAATTCGTCGGCTTCAACGACGTAGCCGACCTCCGCGCCAAATTCTCCAGCGAAGTCTGCGGCATCTGCATCGAACCCATCCAGGGCGAAGGAGGCATCCACGCTGTCAGTCAGGAGTTCTTTGCCGCAGCGCGCGAACTCTGCAACTCCACCGGAGCTCTCCTGATGGCCGACGAGATCCAGTGTGGCATGGGTCGAACCGGAAAATGGTTTGCCTACCAGCACTATGGAATCCTCCCCGATGTCACAACCCTCGCCAAGCCTATCGCCAATGGAATTCCCATGGGCGCGATGCTCTGCACCAACGCCGCCGCAGCCGCCATCACGCCCGGCATGCATGGCACAACCTTCGGCGGCAGCCCGTTCGCCTGCGCCGTAGCCATCGCTGTCATCGACACCATCAAAAAAGAAAATCTCCTCCAGCACGTTCAGGAGACCGGCAACTACTTTCACAATCAGCTCACCCAACTAGCTGCCCGTCACGACTCCGTCGTCGACGTCCGCGGCATCGGTCTCATGCTTGGCCTCGAACTCAACTCCGCCGAATCGGCAAAACAAATCGCAGCGGAACTTCTGACCCGTCGCATCATCGTCAATCGCACCAGCGACACGGTCCTCCGTTTCCTTCCCCCCTTCATCCTCGAGCGCAGCCACATCGACACGGCCATTGCCGCACTCGACGAGATCGTCACCGCAACATACGCCGGCACCGCCCCGGCAGGAGAACAACCCCATGGGTAGCAAAACCATCGTCATTAAACCTTCCGAGCCCGACGACGCCGCACCGAAGCCCCCCGCCATTCTCGGCATCCAGTCCGACACTGCCTTCAGTGAAGCGTCCAAGCGCCTCACCGGCCGCGACCTCTGCTCGATCGCCGACCTCACCGTCCAGGAGATGGCTGCCATCATGGAGCTCGCCCACGCCGTCAAAAACCACCCCGAAGACTTCCGCCACGCGCTCGACGCCAAGCAGCTCGTCATGTTCTTCGAAAAAGCCAGCCTCCGCACCCGTCTCACCTTCGAAGCCGGTATCAACACTCTCGGAGGCAACGCCATCTTCGTCGACCAGACCCAATCCCCCCTCGGCGAACGCGAATCCCTCGCCGATATGGCCCACAACGTCGAACGCTGGATGTCCATCATGGTCCTGCGCACCTATGCGCACGACACTATCACCGAGATGGCCGCCTGCTCCAAAATTCCAGTCATCAACGCCCTCTCCGACCTCGAGCACCCCTGCCAGGCCATCACCGACTTCTTCACCCTCGAAGAACACTTCGGCTCCTGCCAGGGTCTGCGCTT
This sequence comes from Edaphobacter sp., assembly GCA_035570955.1. GTDB lineage: Bacteria > Acidobacteriota > Terriglobia > Terriglobales > Acidobacteriaceae > Edaphobacter. Next base: position 32,690 of record DATMKY010000072.1, read on the forward strand.
CACCTACGTGGGCGACGGCAACAACGTCTGCCACTCCCTGATGCTCACCGCCGCACAGCTCGGCGCGCACTGCAGCGTCGCTAGCCCCAAAGGCTTCGGCCCCAAACTCGAAATCATCCACAAAGCCATCGAGATTGCCGAAACCACCGGCGGCAGTATCACCCTCCTGCACGATCCCATCAAAGCCGCGATTGGAGCCGACGCCATCTACACCGACGTCTGCACCAGCATGGGCTTCGAGCACGAAGCCACCAAGCGCGCTCCCATCTTCAAACCCTACCAGGTCAACGAAGCCCTCATGGCTCACGCGCAACCCGACGCCGTCTTCATGCACTGCCTCCCCGCGCATCGCAATGCCGAGGTGACCGACGCCGTCCTCGATGGACCGCAATCCATCGTCTTCGACCAGGCAGAAAACCGCATGCACGCCCAGAAATCGATCCTCCTCATGCTGCTCGGAGGAGCCAAGCGCATCTCCAACAGCCGCAGCCGCGGAATCCAGCCGCGCAAACGCTCCTAAGCGTCCAAGCCCCGATCCTCGAGGTCCGCATCACTATGTCCGTAATCCTTGAATCCCTGCCCCTCGGCCAGAAAGTCGGCATAGCCTTCTCCGGCGGCCTCGACACCAGCGCCGCGCTGCACTGGATGAAACAAAAAGGCGCGATCCCCTATGCCTACACCGCCAACCTCGGCCAGCCCGACGAAACCGACTATGATGAGATCCCGCGCAAAGCGCTTGAATACGGCGCAGAAAAAGCCCGTCTCATCGACTGCCGCGGCCCACTCGTTCGCGAAGGCATCGCCGCTCTCCAGTCCGGGGCCTTCCACATCACCACCGCTGGCGTCACCTACTTCAACACCACTCCCATCGGCCGCGCCGTCACAGGCACCATGCTCGTCTCCGCCATGAAGGAAGACGACGTTAACATCTGGGGCGACGGCTCCACCTTCAAAGGCAACGACATCGAGCGCTTCTATCGCTACGGCCTTCTCGTCAATCCCGATCTCAAAGTCTACAAGCCCTGGCTCGACCCGACCTTCATCGACGAGCTAGGCGGCCGCGCCGAGATGTCCGCCTTCATGACCAAGGCTGGCTTCGGCTACAAAATGTCTGCCGAAAAAGCCTATTCCACCGACTCCAACATCCTCGGCGCAACCCACGAAGCCAAGGACCTCGAACTCCTCACCACCAGCATGAAGATCGTCGCCCCCATCATGGGCACAACCTTCTGGCGCGACGACGTAGCCATCAAGCCAGAAGAGGTAACCATCCGCTTCGAAGAAGGCTTCCCGGTAGCCCTCAACGGCAAAGAGCTCTCCGACCCCGTAGCCCTCGTACTCGAAGCCAACAGTATCGGCGGCCGTCACGGCCTGGGTATGTCCGACCAGATCGAAAACCGCATCATCGAAGCCAAGAGCCGCGGTATCTACGAGTCACCCGGCCTCGCTCTCCTCTTCATCGCCTACGAGCGTCTCATCACCGGCGTCCACAACGAAGACACCATCGAGCAGTACCGCGAAAACGGTCGCAAGCTCGGTCGGCTCCTCTACCA
>DATMKY010000073.1:0-35569 GCA_035570955.1 Edaphobacter sp.
TACCGATGAAGCCGGGTAATGCCGGTGGAGGGAAGAGGCCTCAGTTGAAGGCGAACGCAATAAGCGACAAAGGACAACGGGATTGGTGATGAGCCTAACAACCCTAACAAGCGTTCAGAAGTTGCAGATGGCGTTACACGCAAAAGCGAAGGAATCGCCCGACTTTCGTTTCTACGCGCTGTACGACAAGGTGTACCGCAAGGATGTTCTGGTGTATGCCTGCAAACGTTGCAAAGCCAATGGCGGAGCAGCCGGAGTGGACAATCAGACATTCGAGGACATTGAGCAATACGGCGTGGAACGGTGGTTGGACGAACTGGCGCAGGAACTGAAAAGTCGAATCTATCAACCGCAACCTGTACGGCGGGTATACATACCCAAGCCGGATGGGAAGCAGAGGCCTTAAGGATACCAACAATCCGGGATCGGGTTGTGCCTAGTGAGGCACCGGCAGACGAAAGAACCGGGAACAGATAGGGGGCACCTAAACCACCGCGCCACATCTCGACTCTACCGCTTGATCTCCACCGTGAAGTGAGTGATCTTTTGGCCGGTTCAAGGAGGATCATCGACATGCAGATAGATTCCGTTGGTATCGATCTTGGCAAGACGACTTGTCACGTCGTAGCCCTGAACGCAGCAGGCAAGGTGCTGTTGCGGAAGAAGTTCACCCAGAAGCGGGAAGGACTATCGAGCAGTCCCGGACGCAATAACCGCCTGAGCAAGATTAACCACCCACCGGCATCAGGTTCTCCAACCAAGGTCTGCACCGGATAACCAAGACGAACGAACAGTTCCCAACGGCGTGCTCGCAACCTGCTCCCGCAAATGGTCTTCCATGACCGTCCCGTTTATCAGGAAGAGCACGCAGCGCATCTCATCATGGCCAGGAGACTCCACCCTCCACACAAAAGCAGAATACATTTGCGCAGCTCTGTCGATCCACTCTTCGCTTTTCCCTTGCAGTCAGACGGCGGACCATACATTTGCGGTTCACCTTCGACAAATTGAAACAATTGGATGAACTCACGCGATGCGTGGTTATGTGACGGATGTGAGCGCACAGAATCTTTCGCCAAAGTTGTACCAGGCACGCGGCTCTCTATTTATCTCCTCGACAAGAACAAAGTACGAGTCGGAGAAGACTTCATCATATTTAACAATGTCGCCCCCACGAGAGCGTGAAGGTACAGTTCACTTCACTGTCATGACCTCCGGAGTACCTGCGTCTCTATCTATGCAGAACACAGCTCAAATCCCCAAAACCATTTCACTCACTGTGAACTCGGTTCGACAGGGGGCACATTACGCCTAGATGAGAATGAAATTGGCGTGACCCAAGAATGATCAATGTCGGAGTTGGAAGGCATACCTTAACGTTCAGCAAGGAGGGGTTCACGGTCGGAAACTATCCTTTGGAGATTAGCCCTGAAGACGTTCAGGTGGATCGGTCACCTACGAGCTTGGGTCATCGGCCTTCGACTCGATCGAATTGAGAGACAGGAGGGTGCTCAACGCTGACTGAGTTTCGGTTTCAGGAATGGATGTGGAAATTTCGACTTGGAGGCACGATTCAGCATATTGATCGCAACAAGATCAAACGTGTCATATTTGTTCAGCGAGGTGCGTTCGCACCTAATCTCCCGGTAGCGACTCCGGCAACCCCATAATTCCATGTGACGTGCCTACGCCTACGCCTGCTAGGGCTGCTAAAATCGCTGCCTATGGCAACAGCCGAGCGTCCCGTTTTGAAAACCGAATCTGAAGTAAAGGTTGACCCGCATCAACGTAATCTGGCGGAGCTTGCAGCTCGGCATGCCATTGCTGAGGAGGGTGGCGGTGCGGAGCGACGGGCGCGGGAGAAGAAAGCCGGGAAGCTTTCGGCTCGGGAGCGAATTGATTTTCTGCTCGACGAGGGGACGTTCGAGGAGACGGACAAGTTTGTTACGCATCGTGCGACCGATTTTGGCATGGCGGAGCAACGGGTTCCGGGAGATGGGTTCATTACCGGGTACGGGCGGGTAAATGGACGAATGGTATTTGTGTTTGCGCAGGACTTCACTGTGTTCGGGGGGTCGCTATCAGAAGCGAATGCGGCGAAGATCGTGAAAATTATGGATATGGCGATGCGGGTGGGCGCGCCCGTGGTGGGGTTGAACGATTCGGGTGGGGCGCGGATTCAGGAGGGCGTGGTTTCGCTGGCGGGATATACGGATATTTTCCTGAGAAACACGCTGGCGAGCGGAGTGGTACCGCAGATCTCGGCGATATTGGGACCTTGCGCTGGTGGCGCAGTGTATTCGCCGGCAATTACAGATTTCACGCTGATGACAGAGCGGACCAGCTACATGTTTGTTACCGGACCGGATGTGATCAAGACGGTGACCCACGAAGATGTGACGAAGGATGCTCTGGGTGGAGCGGTGACACACAACGAAATCTCTGGTGTGGCGCATTTTATGGCACATGATGACCAGGAGTGTCTGGCGATGGTGCGGGAGCTATTGAGTTTTCTGCCTTCGAACAATCTGGATGATGCACCGAGGAAGGCGACGCAGGACGACCCGGCGCGGGCGGATGTTGCGCTGGATTCGATTGTACCGACGGAGAGCAACAAGCCATACGACATGGTCGATGTGATTGCGCGAGTCGTGGATGATGGATATTTTTTTCAGGTGCAGGAGCACTTTGCACGGAATATTGTTGTCGGGTTTGCGCGGATGGCGGGACGCACGGTGGGGGTGGTGGCGAATCAACCGGCGGTGCTGGCCGGGGTGCTGGACATCAATGCGAGCGTGAAAGGCGCACGGTTTGTGCGGTTCTGCGATGCGTTCAATATTCCGCTGATTACGTTTGAGGATGTGCCGGGATTTATGCCAGGAATTCAGCAGGAACATGGCGGGATTATTCGGCACGGCGCGAAGCTGTTGTATGCGTATGCGGAGGCAACCGTGCCGAAGCTTACCGTGATTACACGGAAGGCCTATGGCGGCGCTTATTGCGTGATGAGCTCGAAGCATCTCCGGACGGATGTTAATTTGGCATGGCCTACCGCGGAGATTGCGGTGATGGGGCCGGAGGGTGCGGTGAATATCGTCTATAAGCGTGAGCTCGATGCCGTGGTGCGGCGCGCTGAGGCCATAATGCCGCAGGGTGTTTCGCTGAGCGAAGAACAAAAGATGGAGGTACTGGCCGAAGCGCGGAGCGAGAGGGTCGAGGAGTTTCGCGAACGGTTTGCGAATCCTTATGTGGCGGCAGAGCGTGGGTATGTCGATGCCGTGATCCGGCCAAGTGAGACGCGGCGGCGGTTGAATGCGGCTTTGGACATGCTGGCGACAAAGCGGGAGAAGAATCCTGCGAAAAAGCATGGAAATATTCCGCTGTAAGTGCGGAGTGCCTTTTGAGACTATTCCCGACTTTAGTGCGTCCTAGCCTGCATTACCTGAAAAGATAATGCGTCGGAACGGCTGCGTGCTACTATCGTCGCATTCCTTTTAGCTTGTTTGTTGAGGAGAGCGTCTCTGATGAGTCCTTCTATTCTCCGGCTTGCGCCTGCGTCTGCAATCGCTGGTGTGTTCCTGTTTTCTTTGGATATGGCTGCTGCGCAGAATTCGGCAGTGCCTGCAGATTTGGTGATTAAAAATGCGACGGTAATGACGGCATCGCATGGAACGATTCAGCACGGCAGCGTGTGGCTGCACAACGGCAAGATTGCCGGAGTGGGTGCAATGGTGAGTGCGCCTGCAGGTGCGACGGTGATCGATGCGACTGGAAAGTATGTAACGCCGGGGATAATCGATCCGCATTCGCATTCGGCTCTGGGCGATGACGTGAACGAGGCGACGAGTCCGGTTACGCCAAGCATGATGATGATCGATGCGTTTGACAACCGGGATAAGGCGTTGTATCTCGCGTTGGCGGGCGGAGTGACCTCGGAATTGCTGCTACATGGGTCGGCGAATATGATTGGCGGGCAGGCGGTGGTCATCAAGAACAAGTTCGGGCTATCGAAAGAGGAGATGCTCTTTCCGAATGCACCGCGGTCGATTAAGTTTGCGAGTGGTGAAAATCCGAAGCGGGTTTATGGTACGCGCAACCAGTTACCTTCGACGCGCATGGGAAACTTTGAGGTGATGCGGCAGGCCTTTGAGGATGCCAAGGTTTATCGGCGCGAGTGGGATTCCTATAACGACAAGCTGGCGAAGGGCGATAAGGATGCCAAGCCGCCGCATCGGGATCTGAAGCTGGACGCGCTGGCAGATATTTTGCGTGGGAAGCTGCTGGTACAGATTCATTGCTATCGCTCGGATGAGTTTCTAACAGAAGAGGCGATTGCGCAGGAGTACGGGTTTAAGATTCGGGCGTTTCATCATGCGTTGGAGATGTACAAGGTCGGCGGGAAGATCGCAGCAGACGGGACTGCGATTGCGACTTTTACGGATTGGTACGGTGGCAAGTATGAGATGTGGGACGGGATTCCTTGGAACGCAGTGATGTCAATGCGCGAGGGCGTGCGCGTGGCGTTGAAGAGCGATTCGAATGATCACATTCGACGGTTGAACCAGGAAGCGGGAAAGATGGTTCACTATGGCGGCGCGACGGAGGACGAAGCGATCACGATGGTTACGTTGAATCCAGCGTGGATTATGGGGATTGACGATAAGACCGGATCGCTTGACTTAGGCAAGGACGGCGATGTGGTGATCTGGAACATGGATCCGCTGTCGACGTACGCGCGCGCAGAGAAGGTTTATATTGATGGCGAATTGTTCTTCGACAGCAGTCTGCCAGGATTTGGAACGACGCACTTTTCAGGCGTGATGCACGGCAGCGGATTTGGCGCCGGAGAAGATGATGACGATGAGCAGGGGGTCAACTAATGCTGAGGATTTTGTTTGTGGGTCGATTTGCTGCACTTCGCACGCCGGTGCTTGCGACTTCGTTGTTGGTTGCGGGATCTTCAGTTCTTCTTGCCCAGGCGCGCATGGTCGATACGACTCCGGCCGCAGGGACGATTGCGATTACGGGTGGTAAGTTGTTGACGATTACGCGCGGCGTGATTGAGAACGGCGTGGTGCTAATTGAAGGTGGAAAAATTGCTGCAGTTGGGACGGCGGCTTCGGTGAAGGTGCCGAAAGGCGCGACAGTCGTAGATGCAAAGGGAATGACCGTCTATCCGGGATTGTTCGATGCGGAGACGCGGCTCGGACTGTCTGAGATTGGTTCGGACCGGACGACGAACGACACGATTGAAACCAGCGAAGAGATCTTTCCGCAGATGCATGTATATGACGCGTTTCATGCGGAGAGCGAGCATATTCCGATAACGCGGTACAACGGCATTACGAATGCGATTGTTGCGCCAGCGGAGTCGGATACGATTCCCGGGCAGGATAGTTTGATTCAGCTCGCAGGACGCGATCGCGACTCGATGCTGATGGTAAAAGATGTTGCGCTGGCGATGAACTTTGGAGAGGCTCCGAAGCGTGGTGCGAGGGGCGAGGCTGCGGGACCGGCGGGTGGAAGATATCCTTCGACTCGCATGGGCGAGATTTCGCAGATGCGACAGGCATTGTTGGATGCGCAGGAGTATATGGCACGGCGTGCCGATACATCGAAGAAGCCTGCTGGTGAAGAAGGTGCGGCCGTGCCTGCCGGCGGACGTGGAGGCGCGGGTGGCTCAAATTTCAATTTAAGGAATGAGGCGTTGATTCCCTATTTGAAAGGTGAAAAGCCGGTGGTTCTTGGCGCATATGACGGACACGACGTTGAGACGGCGATGGCGTTTGCGCAGGAGTTTCATTTGAAAGTTGTACTGAGCCATTTAACTCGGGCAAACGACATTCTTGATAAGGTTGCTTCCTATCATGTGCCGGTGATCGTTGGACCCATCTACGATCTGCCGGGGCCGAACGAGCGATATGACGCGGTGTATAGCGTTCCGGGCGAATTGGCGAAACGTGGAGTGAAGGTGATTCTGGCTTCGTACAACGTAAGCAATTCGCGCAACCTGCCGTACTCGGCGGGGTTCGCCGTGGCTTATGGGCTGCCTTATGACGAGGCGATGAAGTCGATCACGCTGAATCCGGCGGAGGTCTTCGGCGTGGCGGATAAGCTGGGTTCGCTGGATGTGGGCAAGATAGCGAATGTGGTGATTGCGGATGGCGACCCTCTGGATGTTCGCACCAGCGTCAAGCAGGTGTACATCAACGGTGTGGCGATTCCAATGGAGACGCGGCAGACGAAGTTGCGTGATGAGTATTGGCCAAAGAAATAAACGGACAGGAGGAGACTGCTTCGAGTGGGAGCAGTCTCCTCTCTTTTTCTTTTGTGTGTCATTTAAAAGTGATTAACGGTCTTTATTTGAAGTCTGTCAGCCGATGGCTTTGCCCGCCGGCGAGCTGGAGACGCATTGGTGAGATGTTTTCCAGAGCGATGACAAAGAAGAGACAGTTTTTTTCTGCGTCGTAACATTTCATATATCAGGCGTACACAAACCTCTCCTATCTTTGAGTGCATATCAATATTCGTGGTGAGTTCGCTCACGCCACACTCTCTGCACTCATCTGCCATCAATTCTGGAGACCATGTGAAACGTTTCGTTCTCTTTCTTCTAGCGCTTTGTCTTGTTGTGGCATGGCCGATTTCGCTGCATGCTCAGTTTGAGACGGCTTCGGTTCTTGGCTATGTGCGCGATTCTTCCGGTGCTGTGATATCTAGGGCAGCGGTCTCATTGATCAATCAGGAGACAAAGGCGCAGGTAACGGCGCAGACGAACGCTCAGGGCGCTTATGAGTTTACCGATGTGAAGGTTGGGCAATACACGGTTACTGCTACATCTAACGGTTTTGGCAGCAGCACGACGGCCCCTTTCACTGTGACAGTGAATGCGAGGCAACGAGTTGATGTTGCCCTGAAGGTCGGATCGAATGCGGAGACTGTGACCGTTGATGCGGCCGCAGCGCTTCTGGAGACCGACACCAGTGAGCGTGGGCAGGTTATCGGCACACGTGAGGTTGAGAATCTTCCGTTGAACGGGCGCGCGTATGCTGATCTTGCGGCGCTGGTGCCCGGAGTCCGGCGCAATATTCTGGAGAACACGACCGATAGCAGTCGTGATGCATCGTTCAATGTGAACGGGCAGAGAAGCGAGTTCAACAACTTTCTGCTCGACGGTGTCGACAACAACGCTTATGGGACGTCGAACCAAGGGTTTTCGAATCAGGCGATCCCACCATCTCCGGACGCCATCAGCGAGTTCCGCGTCGAGACAGATAATTACAGTGCGGAGTATGGGCGTTCTGCGGGGGCCGTGATAAACGTGAGCATCCGTAGCGGCTCGAATTCATTTCACGGAAAGGCTTACGACTATATTCGCAATACCGTTTTCAATGCGATTGGGCCTTTTACGCCACCATCGAATCCTCTAACCGGCTCTCCGCAGAAACCGGTTTTAATTCGTAACCAGTTTGGTGGCACATTCGGTGGACCAATTTGGAAGGATCACACATTTTTCTTCGCCGATTATGAGGGAACGCGGCAAGTAGTGCATGCCGTCAATCAGGCTACCGTTCCTACCGCTAATCAAATGGGGACGAGTGCGCTTGCGATTGCAAATGGCGGTTATACGTTCCTCTCGGGTAGCAGCACTGAGAACGGTGCGCCTGTACCTTTGCTGAACCCAATTACGGGGCAGAGCTATCCAAATGGCGTTATCCCATTCAACGATCCTTCAGTCTCTTCCTTTGCGAAGGGGGTTTTGGCTGCGCTTCCGGCTCCCAATGTGCCGGGTAATCCCTTCAGTAATAACTATGCTTCGCTGCCGGCCGATACGATCAACGATGACAAGGGCGATGTTCGTGTCGATCAGACCTTCAGCGCGAAGACGACAGCTTTCGTTCGCTATAGTCAGCATCAGGGAAAAATTGCTTCACCGCCGAATATCCAGGGACCGGCGGGCGGCAACAGCAATGGCAATGTCAATATCTTCAACCAACAGATTGCCGGCGGAGTGACGAGGCTTTTCAATCAGAACTCGATTCTTGATGCACGTTTCGCGTTTACTCGTACGGACGGTGGAAAGTTTCCTTATGGGCAACATCTTCCCAGTTTGATGACTGGTATCCCTGGGTTACCTGCGGATCCGCAGGTGGTGCGGAGTTTGAACGTGCAGAGCGTCAGCGGGTTTTCGCAATTCGGAAATCAAGGGAGCAATCCGCAGTATCAGAATCCATACATCTTCAATCCGAAGGTGAATTTTACTTTGATCCGCGGACGCCACAGTTACAAGATGGGTTATGAGTATCAGGCCATCTATACAACGATCGATGATTTCAACCCCGTTTATGGGCAGGATACGTACAACGGCGGTTATAGCTTTACGGGTGCGTCGGCGAGCGCTTTGAGCAGTTCGAACGCTGGAACCAAAGAAGCAGTTGCACTCGCTGATTTTCTCTTTGGCGCGCGTGATACTTATCAACTGAATAATTTTGTCAACGTGCACTTGAATCAGCGAATGCACTATCTCTATTTTCAGGATGATATTCGTCTGAACTCACGGCTTACGATCAATGCCGGGCTGCGTTATGAGCTTGTGACGCCGCAATGGGAGTCGAGCAATAAGCTTTCCAACTTCGACCCCGGGACTCAGAGCCTGATCAAGGCATCTTCCGGATCGCTTTATAACCGTGCGCTGGTGAACATGCCGAAGCTGGACTTCGCCCCGCGTTTGGGCGTGGCTTATTCCCTTGATTCGAAGACCGTAATTCGCGCAGGCTACGGGCTTGGTTATGCGCAGTTCAATCGCGAGGGCGGCGAAAATCTGCTTGTCTATAATCTCCCGGCGATTGTGAACACCAACATCGTACAAGGACCACAGTTTGCCAATCCTGGAGTTCTCGGTTCGCAGAAGGCGTTGCCGATCTGTACCGCAGCCCAGGCGCAGGCTGCGTTTAGCTCTTCGAATCCCAATCCATGCTTCCGCACGACAGTTCAGGGCTATCCGACAGGATTTACCGATCCCGCGAACGTCACTGCGGCGAGCAACCTCAGCACGCAGGCTCGGTATATTCCCAAAGATACCCCGACGGGTTATGTGCAAAGCTATCATCTGACGGTTCAGCGGCAACTGAGCAGCGCAATGACCTTTGAGGCATCATACGTTGGGCAGCATGGCGTGAAACTGCAGGTACTTGCCGATCTCAATCAGTCCGCAGCCAACGCGGTGACGGCGACTTGCAATCCGACGGTAAGCACCGGGTGCCTTAGCTTGGCGGCGCGGCGTCCGATACCAACCTTTACGACAATTGAAGAGAGTCTTTCGCAGGGATTTTTGAGCTACAACGCCCTGCAGACGAAGCTCGAGCATCGAACCGCTCATGGTCTTTACCTGTTGAACTCTTTTACTTGGTCACGCGCAATCGATAATGCAAGCGGGCACCTGGATGCAAATAGTGGTGATAACTCACGCATCAATCTCGCAAACGCACTTGGAGAGCGCGGGCCTTCGGGATACAACCAGCCTCTGAACGAGGTGCTTTCCATCGTCTACGATCTGCCTTATGGGAAAGGTCGAAAGTTTGGAAGCGGCGCTCCTTTCATGATGCAGGAGGTGCTGGGAGGGTGGCAGGTTACCGCAATCAACAGTGCAAGCAGCGGTATGCCGGTCAACATCACTTATTCTCCGAACAGCTTCCAGCAGGTGAGTCCATTGCTGGCTCCGCGACCGAATCTAACGGGTAATCCGGTGTTACCCAAGTCGAAGCGCATCAAGATCAATGGCAATCAGAATCTTGCGACTCTGCAGAACCCGGTTTTTGGGCTTTCGGGCAATGCTGTTCTGAGTCTTCCAGATGTAAATCATCCTTATGGAAACGCCGGCCGCAACTCGGTGCGTTTCGATCCGTTCTATCAACTCGACCTGGGATTGCATAAGAATTTTCCTCTTTATCCTGAAGGGGTATCCTTCGACTTTCGCGCCGAGGCGTTCAACGTTCTCAATCAGACCAACTATGCTTTTCCGCAGAGTGGCTACAGCCCGACGTCCAGCAGCTTCGGCGTTGTTGCTGCCGGATCAACATTCCCCGCACGTATTCTGCAGTTCGCCGGAAAAATTATCTTTTAGTTAGTTTCGTCAGCTCGAAAAGGAGACCCTCAGTGGATCGAAGGCAATTCACAGCTCTTGCCGGTGCATCGCTCGGTAGCCTGCTTACCCGTAGATTGTGGGCGGAGCAGGCTCGTGCGACCTCGCCCGACAAGTTTTATTTTGCGCTGGTCGCGGATACGCACATCATCGATGACTTCTATGTGAAGGGCAGCGAAAATGGTGTGGAGGACAACGAGAGCATCTTGGTGACGACGCCGCGTTATATGTCGGCACGCGATCTGATCAATAGCCTGAACCCGGCGATTGAACAGGTATTTCTGATTGGGGATTACTTTCACAACTATCCTTCGACCGATTACGATTTCTACTTCAAGAACAAAACGCGGCTGGATAATGCCAAGGCAATTACCGATGGATTCAAGATGCCCGTACACATCGGCTTCGGGAATCATGACTATGATGTGCGCAGAGTTTCGCGTGATATGAGTCATCGACTATTTGAGGCAAAGTTCAAGACGAAGCCTTATTCTGCCCTGGACTATAAAGGTTACAAATTTATTCATCTGAATAATTTCCTTGGCTCAACACAGGACCATACCGCTATGGATTTCAATCCGAGCATTGGTTCGCTTGGCGAAGAGCAGCTTCATTGGTTTGAGGCTCAGCTTCGGCAACATAAACCTACGTTTGTTTTTATCCACTACCCGCTGGAGCAGGATGCTCCGACAGAGTTTGGGGATTATGGCTTGCATCCGCTTTTGGTCAAGTATCAGGAGACGATCCAGCTTGTTGTATCGGGCCACAAGCACAAGTGGATCGACTATGGGCACAAGTATGGCCCGCAACACTATGTGATGGCTGCTACACGCTATGATCCCAACGCTTACATGCTGATGGAAGTCGATACGAAGCATGCGAATTGGCGATTCATGAATATAAGCCTTGTGGAATGGTCGACCCATTTCAGCAAGCCTTACGTCGCCGCTTAGTCGCTTCCACTTACTACTTGAAATCAACGGTTGGTTCAACAAAGGACACCCATTGGCCTCTCTTTTGCGCTACGTTCTCTGTGTTGCCGTAATGCCGATGAGTTTTGGCAACGTTCTCTTTGCTCAGGCTGCTGACGACGCCCTGAAACTCAACCAGATTCAGGTTATCGGGACGCACAATAGCTACCATGCCGGCATTGCTCCTAGTGAAAGCAAGCTCTGGCAGGGGAAGTATGCAGATGCGTTCAAAGGCCTGGACTACCAGCACAAGCCACTTCCGCGACAGTTTGACAGCGGCGTTCGTCAGATTGAGCTTGATGTGTATGCGGATACCAAGGGCGGGCTCTATGCTCATCCTTCGGGGCCATCGATGGTCGCTGCAGCGAAGTTGCCGCCCGATCCCGAGTTCGATCCAAACGGTGTGATGAACAAGCCGGGCTTCAAGGTGATGCACGTTCAGGATGTCGACTACAGAAGCACATGTCAGCCTTTCGTCGCTTGCCTCGAACAAGTCCGCCAGTGGTCCCATGCGCATCCGGGTCATATGCCCATCTTTATCCTTGTCGAGACGAAGCAAGGGAAGCCGCGTGGAGAGTTGCACATGACGGAACCGGAGCCGTTTACTTCGACCATCTTCGATGCTCTTGATGCGGAGATACGATCGGTATTTCCTCCGAGTGAATTAATTACGCCCGACGACGTGCGTGGTCACTATGAGACGCTGAACGAGGCAGTTCTTGCAGGGAACTGGCCAACTCTTGGCAGCGCTCGCGGCAAGATTGTCTTTTTGATGGATCAACGTCCTGTCGGCCCTGTTTATCTCGCGGGCCATCCTTCGCTGCGCGGGCGGATTATCTTTACCAATGCTGAGCCGGGTGAGCCGGATGCCGCTTTCATTGAACGAAACGGAGGTCCCGCTAAAGAGATTACCGAACTTGTGCGAAAAGGGTATCTCATCCGCGCACGAACGGATTCGGATACGAAGGAAGCGCGCGTGAACGACACTTCGGTTCGTGATGCCATGATTGCGAGCGGGGCACAGCTTTTGAGTACAGATTATCCGGTCAATGAGCCTGCTCGATGGCCGGGCAATTTTGTTGTGACTTTACCGGGGAAGGCTGTTGCGCGGTGTAACCCAGTCAATGCCCCGGCAGATTGTGGCACGAAGCTCGAGAGCCACGTGGGGAATTAAAGCGCATCCTTGTGAGTTACCTAGCGCTGTAAGGGTGCGACAGGTGCAGGTTCATCGACGATTCCGAAATGGCCGTTGGGGAGTTTGGTTAGCGTTGGCGCGTAGATACCGAGCAGTTGACGCCGCCACCAGATGCCCTCATTCCGCTTCTGTTCCATGGAGCTGAACCAGTATTGCCAAAGGACAGCGCGGACGAATCTTGGCGGTGTATTGCCGAAGGGGTTACCTGCAAAGAGCCCCATGACGGATTCGTCGTTATCGAGCAGAAGTTCTTCAGTGCGCGGGACGATCGAGTACTCCTGCCACGAGCCCAGCGAGGCGAACCAGAGATTCCAGTCCAGGCGCGGCTGGTAAGGCGCGTAAATGCGAGGGCGCTCGTTCAGCGCCTGCGGTTTATAGCGGAACGGATAGGCGACCCAGTTCTCACCGTCGTTGGAGCCCTGGAATTCGATCTCATAACGGTGCGGAGTCATGACGGCGAAGAGTCCGTATTGGTTCGCAATGCGGAAGGGGTCGAGGGCGACGATTGGCGCGATCGGAAACGGGGCATTGCGCCATGCCATTCGTATGAGAGGAATCGCTGTGGCGTAGAAGATCCAGGTGAGCACAGCTACGGCAATGCCGGTTCGAAGTTTTGCGAGTAGATCTGGTGCGGATTCTACGCCACGTTCGCCAGCAGGTTGATCGAGAATTTCCGGCTCGGTACTCGTGTAGCTATCGCGGTTCCAATTGCTTCGCCAACGCGAAGGGACAAAGCGGACGAGGAATGCATCGTCGAGCAAAAGGAACGCGAGGATCAGCACAAGATAGTTGAGGAAGGTGTAATTTGCTGTAGCGATGACCCCGATCTGCCACGCAGTAACAATGAAGAAGCAGGCGACCCGCCAGCGACGTGAGAGAAAAACCAGCCAGACCAGGAGCAGCTCCATACTGAGTGTCATGGCGGCTGTTGCAATGTGGAACCAGTGAGGAAAATGTTGCAGGTACCAGCCGATCCAGGTAGGGAGCGGTCCGTTCTGGTAGTACTCGTACATTGCGGTGAGATTTCGCCAGGTAGGATCGCCGCTGGCAAGTTTGACGATTCCGGATTCGAAGTAGATGCGAAACCACTCCCAGAGAAGGAGCAGGGTTGCAACTCGCAAGGGCGGCTCTTTCGCTCCCCAGCCAGGCAGGAAACCCGAGGGCGCAAGAAAGATGGAGAGAAAGCCGGCTTCGAGGAGCATGCCATCAGATTGATATCCGGAGAAGTCCTGCGCGCCAGTTACAAACGAAAGAAAGCAGCCGAAGCAGATTACGAGCATTGCTCGTGGAGAGATGTTCAGGAACAGGATCACCGAGGCGAAAAGGCCGATCCAGCAAAGTCCCATCAGCATGTGGTCGCTGCTGTTCAGCCAGAGGAGAGTGGGGGCGAACCAGAGACGCATCGAAATCGGGCCAGAAAGGCTTTGCAGATATTCGGCGGCGGGAAGGATGCCATGCGGACCAATAAGACCGCGTATTTGAAACAGAAGTGCGAAGAAGGCTGAGAAATAAATCAGGCCAAGCGAGCGAAGAAAGAGCCAGCGCGCAATAAGATGATCGGGATGGCCATATGCGGGATCGAAGAGATAACGGAAGACTCGTCTCGCGTTTTGCATAGATGGCCTTCTGCGAGGGTTTGAATGTTTTGCGTTTTGCCGTTCGGTGCCTGGTGATCTTCGGCGTCAGCTCCGACCGGAAATATTTCGTTAGAGGTAAAGTCGCATCTTAATTCAAGAAGGGCAAGACTAGAAACTGCGTGTCAGCGTTTTGGTGCGCTGCTTTTGACGATGGCGACAGCTTCCATTATCGGTTCCGGCCCCAACGGTCTTTCGGCTGCGATCGTGCTGGCCTCTGCCGGTGTGACGGCCACTGTCTCGGAGCGCAATGCGAGGATCGGAGGCGGGTGTTCGTCTGCCGAGACGACGCTGCCTGGGTTTCGGCATGATTTGGGATCGTCGGTCTACCCGATGGGAGTTGCAAGTCCTTTCTTTCGATCTTTGCCCATTGAAATTCCCTGGATTGAGCCGTATGCACCTTGTGCGCACCCGCTTGACGATGGTACGGCAGTGCTGCTGGAGCATTCGATCGAAGACACGGTGACTAATCTTGATGCAGTGGATGGACGGAAGTATCGGTCTTTGTTTGAGCCGCTGGCGGGACGTTTTGACGATCTGGCCGAAGAGATTCTCGGACCTGTACTTCACGCTCCGAAGCATCCATTTTTGCTTGCCAGATTTGGGCTTTCTGCGCTTCTGCCTGCCTCCTCTCTTGCACGTTCTCGTTTTTCGGGAGTGCGTGCGCAGGCCTTATTCGCGGGAGTTGCGGCGCATTCTGTGATGTCGCTCGAAGCTCCTACTTCTGCGGCCGTTGGGCTCGTACTGATGTCCGCGGGGCATGCCAGCGGGTGGCCTATTGTTCAAGGAGGTGCGCAGACGCTGACCAATTCGCTTGCACGTCATTTTGAATCGCTCGGAGGTCGCATCGACACAAACTCCGAGGTGATTCAGTTGCCGAAGGCCGATCTGGTTCTTGCCGATGTGAATCCTCGTCTGGTTTTGGGAATTGCAGGCTCGGCATTGCCGGCAGGATATCGTCGTCAGCTTGAGCGGTTTCGTTACGGACCGGGCGCGTTCAAGATCGATTACGCACTGAGTTCGCCAATTCCATGGACTGCGAGAGAGTGTTTGCGCTCCGCTACGGTGCATCTCGGGGGCACTCTGGAGGAGATCGCCGCATCGGAGAGTTGCTTTGCCTCGGATGCTCCGTTTGTTCTTCTCGTTCAGCCCTCGCTCTTTGATTCATCGCGCGCTCCGGAGGGCAAGCATACGGCGTGGGCGTACTGTCATGTTCGTAACGCGAGTAGCATAGATCGGCTGGAGGCTATCGAAAGACAGATTGAACGATTTGCTCCGGGCTTCCGCGATTGCGTTCTGGCGCGTGTTGTCTCGCCTCCTGCCACGCTCGAACAATGGAATCCAAATCTCGTTGGCGGCGATCTCTCTGCTGGTGCGATGAATTTCGGTCAACTTCTTTTTCGTCCTACCAGATCGTTGTATCGGACGCCTCTTGATGGCTTTTATTTTTGCGGAGCGTCCACTCCTCCTGGCGGTGGTGTTCATGGGATGTCGGGTTTTCATGCTGCACAAGAAGCCCTGCGCTATCTGAATCGACGTGAAAGACATTCGCTTAAGGTAGGCTGAGTAACAAAGAATTGAGACTGAATTTGTATGGCAAAGGAAAAAGCCGAAGAATCCGTTGAAGTGTTAGGGATCGATGGCCGCGAGGTACGGGTTACGCATCCCGACAAGCTTTACTTTTCCAAACAGGCAAAGGTAACGAAGCTCGATCTCGTGCGCTACTATCTTTCGATTGCTCCGGGGGCGCTCGCGGGAATCGTCGACAGGCCGATCGTATTAAAGCGCTTCGTCAACGGTGCGGAGGCAGAGGCTTTTTATCAGAAACGTGCACCGTCGGAGCGGCCTTCGTGGTTGCGGACGGTGACGCTCTCTTTTCCTTCGGGGCGAACTGCAGAAGAAATTGTCGTTGATGATGCGGCCGGGCTAGCGTGGATTGTTAATCTTGGGTGCATCGAGTTACATCCGCATCCGGTGCGAACCGCTGATCTCGACCATCCTGACGAGTTGCGAATCGATCTTGATCCTGGGCCCGGTGTGCTGTGGACTGATGTGCGGCAGGTTGCGCTTGGTGTGGAGTCTCTTTTGGAAGACCATGGACTGCGTGGCTGGCCTAAGACGAGCGGCTCACGAGGGATGCATGTGAACGTGCGGATTCATCCCCGATGGACGTTCACGGAAGTGAGAAGAGCGGCGTTGGCGGTTTCGCGGGCCGTGGAGCGAGCCATGCCTGGGCTGGCGAGCTCGAAGTGGTGGAAGGAGGAGCGGCACGGAGTTTTTCTCGACTACAACCAGAATGCGAAGGACCGCACGACATGTTCGGCGTATTCCGTGAGGCCGCTTCCGGATGCCCGAGTTTCAACGCCGCTACGATGGGAAGAAGTTCCGGACTGCGATCCCGCCGACTTCACGATCTTCACTGTTCCTGGACGATTCGCAGAGATCGGCGATCCCCAAGCAGAGATGAATGCTGTAGCCGGATCTATCGAAAGTTTGCTGGAACTTGCAGAAAAGGATGAGGCTGCAGGTCTTGGCGACGCACCTTGGCCTCCGCACTTTCGCAAGACGGATGGAGAGGCTCCGCGGGTCGCGCCTTCGCGCGCGAAATCTGCGGCGCCGAAGAACCCTCGGACGAAGATGCCGCTGATCGTGGTTGCAAACTCGCCGGATAAACAGGCTGCCTTGGATGGTTTGGAGAGGTGGAAGCAAAAGAATCCGGGTGTTGTGGCTTTCCTGGCAGTGGACGATGTGTTGGTGGATTCGATGAGAGGGCGGTCGTCGACTTGGACGCGAATTCGGGTAAACCTTCGTCATGTTCCGGAAGAGCAGAGACCCGCGCAGGAGACTCCCGATCCGGACGACGACCCAACGCGCGAGTGGCGTGAGAGGTGGAGTTCAAAGAAAGCGGCGAAGGCTTCAGCGGGCGGTAGCGAAGATGGCCATTAATTCCTGGGGTGGGACAACCTCAAGCTGGGCATAGGTGCAGTCGCGCGGATTCTTATCGATGCGCCATCTGCGAAACTGGGCCATGTGGCGAAATCGCGTACCTTGCATATGTTCGTAGGCGACCTCGACCACGAGCTCCGGCCGTAAGGGTTCCCATGAGAGATCTTTGCCCTGGCTCCAGCGGCTTTGGCCTCCGGGCATGCGATGATCCGCGCCAGCCCAGGAACCCCACGGATGACTTTCGAGCGCCTCTTGGCGATAGGGTGTGAGGAATCCGACCAACTCGCGGCGCTTCGGTTGCGTAAAGCTCGCACAGACTCCCACGTGTTGGAGAACTCCGGAATCATCAAAGAGTCCGAGGAGCAGGGACCCGATGGCGGTGCCTTCTCCGTTTTTGTGCCAGCGAAAACCTGCAACGACGCAGTCGCAGTCGCGTTCATGCTTAATTTTCAGCATGACACGTTTGTCAGGCTGGTAAGTTCCTGAGATGTCTTTTGCGATGACTCCGTCGAGACCGGCACCTTCGAA
This sequence comes from Edaphobacter sp., assembly GCA_035570955.1. Taxonomy (GTDB): domain Bacteria; phylum Acidobacteriota; class Terriglobia; order Terriglobales; family Acidobacteriaceae; genus Edaphobacter. Next base: position 17,416 of record DATMKY010000073.1, read on the forward strand.
GCGGCGAAACCAGTCGGCGGCGGTATCTTTTTGATTGGTTGCGGGTGTGATGTGAATCGGAGGCTTTGCGGAGGAGAGCAACTCTTCCAGTTTTTGACGCCGAATGTGAAATGGCTCTCCGCGAAGATCCGAATCGCCCTCGCAGAGAAGGTCGAAGAAAACGACGGAGGCGGGGATTTGATTGGAAAGCAGCTTCACTCTCGAGGCTGCCGGATGAAGACGTAGTTGCAGTTTTTCGAAGTCGAGACCGTTTTGATCGGCGATGACGATTTCGCCGTCGAGGACACAACGCCGAGGCAATTGAGACAGAAGAGCCTCGACCAGTTCGGGAAAATAACGATCAAGAGGTTTCAGGTCTCGGCTCTGAATGAAGATCTTATCTTCGTCGCGGAAGATGAGGGCGCGGAATCCGTCCCACTTGGGTTCAAAGATCCATGTATCTCCTTCCGGCATTGTGTCGACTCGCTTCGCGAGCATGGGCGGGATCGGCGGATTGACAGGAAGGGGCACGCCTTATGGTATCGCTGGTGAGTCTGGAATAGTGATGGGATGTGGCATGAAGGCCGCTCAGGCTAGAATCGGAACCGATTGCGAGGAGGAACGATGAAGAATCTTTTGCGGGTTGTGATGGTCATTGGAGTTGCAGTAACAAGTGGTTGGCCGCAGGCGGCTCCTGCTCCTGCTGCGGCGACTCCCGCGCCGGCAGATGCGGCGAAACAGATTGCGACGATGCAGGCGAAGCTGGCGGATTGGCCGCAGTTGGCTCGATATAAGGCTGACAACGCTGCGCTTGGCCCGGCAGAGGCTGGAAGAGTCGTGTTCTATGGCGATTCGATTACGGATGGATGGGGTCGGAGGCCAAATACAGGAGAATTTTTTCCGGGCAAGCCTTATGTGAATCGCGGGATCAGCGGGCAGACGACACCGCAGATGGTTGTGCGGTTCCGCCAGGATGTGATCGATCTGCATCCGGCGGCAGTGGTGATTCTGGCGGGTACGAATGACGTTGCGGGGAACACTGGGCCAATGACTGCGGAGATGACGCAGGATAATTTCAAGTCGATGGTCGACCTGGCGAAGGCCAATGGAATTCGAGTGATTATCGCCTCGATCACTCCGGCTGCGGATTATCCGTGGCGTCCGGGCTTGACTCCGGCGATGAAGATCAAGGCGCTGAATGACTGGCTGAAGGGATATTGTGTAACTAATTCCGTTACTTATCTGGATTATTACTCAGCGCTGGCAGATGAGAATGGCGGAATGAAGGCTGGGACGAGCTTTGACGGAGTGCATCCAAATGCTGCTGGCTATGCCATTATGGCGCCGCTGGCGCAGGCCGCGATTGACAGGACTTTGAGTGGCAAGTAGGAGCCCTCAAACTACCGTTGGAAGATTTTCGGCGATGCGGGAGGCCTCGATCTTGCCGAGAAGCCACTGCAGACCTGCAAGGTGTTGCTGATCGTGGCTGCAGAGGTAGTGCACGAGGCTCCGGAGCGTTAGGGGTCCATAGCCTTCAAACGTCGCCGTTCGAGCGAACTGCTCGGGTGTGAGTGAGGAGAGTAGCTCGAGGGTCTTCGCACGTGCTGAGCGGATCGCAGAGAAGACTTCGGACGCGCTTGAAGTGTCATAGTCACGCGCATGCGCAAGCGCTTCGCCATCCACTGTGTCTAGTGGCGGATTGAGTTGGTTCAGCGTGCGTTCGAAGCGGTCGTGGTAGGCAAGCTCGATGTCGCGCACGTGGCAGATTTGTTCAATGGGAGTAAAGGGTTCGCTGGGAACACCCTCCCATGATTCAGGAGTCCATTGTCTGAACGGTGCGGGAATGGAGGCAAAGTGCGCCTCAAGTTGCTGGGGAAAGGATGAGAGAGCGTTTAGCGTAGCGGTATCCATTATTTTTGACTATAGAGATGCAAGCAGAACGGCAAAGATTCTAAGAAAGCACTTCAGGCACGAGCAATGTTCACCAGTGGACCTTCGGGCTGAAGATGTAGTGGGTTTCGAGGAACCAGGCGAGGAAGAAAAGAGCCGTCATTATGCCGGTACCCCAGTAGAAGATGAGCAGAGGGAGGGTAGTTGCGAGAGGAGTGCGTGGGTGAGGTTCGGCTTCGCGGAAGATGAGGCCGCCGAGAGTTGAGATTGCAGCGGAGAGGATAAGCAGAAGGAGCGAATCGAAAATTCGGTCATCGAAGGCGCGATGGGGCTGAAGGAGCAGGTGAGGATCTTCCATAGTGAGAAAAAGCGTGTGGAAGACCGCGTAGAGCGAGAGCAGGCAGAGGAGGAGAGCGACGGGTTTGGCGATTTCAAGCACCATGCTGTGATTCCTCTCGCGCGCGTAGTTTACCTCTTCGCTTCTGCTTTTTCGAGTGTGCTGAGGGTGTGCGATAGTCTTGAAACACTTTTGTGTGACGAAAGGCTTTGTTCAGGTCAGTGAGAGAAGCTCTCCAAAGCAAACAGTACGAAGGGAAAGTGGGTTTGAGGCCGACACTGGCTACACTTCTCATTTCCATTCCATTCCTCATTGAAGCTGTGGTGATCGTGAGACTTCTCGTGCACGCCATTTTTCTGAGGAATGAGACGACCTATCCTGAAGGGGTAGGGATTTTTGCTTTTTTGACCGCCTTGCGGACGGGATATCTTTATTCCAATCCGTTTCAACCTCCATGGAACGCTCAGCAGTATGGGCCAGTGTTTTATTTTCTGGGAAGCGTTCTTGCCAAGCTTGCACATGGTGCTCCAACGTTGACGACTGAACTTGTGCGAGCGCTTTCTTTTTTGGCGTTTCTTGGATCTGTCGGGTTGGTTGGATATCTCGCATGGAAGCTTGAAAGGCGAAGAGCTTGGGTTGCTTTTGAGATAGTACTGGGGCTGGCCTGCGTGTGTGCCACGCCGTTTTGCAGCAGTGCGAGGGCGGATGCGATATCCATTTTCTTTGTTCTTGCTGCACTGGTGGTGTACGCGGTTGCGAATGGAAAAACCCGCCTGATTTTCTTAGCCGGAGTGCTGGGAGCGCTGGGATATCTGACGAAACAGAACGTGGGCGTGGTACTGCTGGCACTCACGATTGATAGCGTGCTTGCAAAGAGGTTTCGGGACACAATTGTACTGATTGGCGGAAGCGCGGCCGCTACGGCGTTAATTCTGTCCGTATTATGGTGGCGCCATGAACATTTTCTTGCAAATTTCCTGGTGATCAAAAGCGCGAGTGTTCTTTGGTCGGCCGCAATTCCTCAAACGGTCCGTTTTTTACTGGGTAGCCTGACCAGTGTTGCTGCAGCTGGAATCGCCTGTGTTGGCGCGATGGAACGCTGGAGGGCAGCGAGATACCGGCCGATTATTTTGTCGATTGTTTTGGGCTGTGCTTCGAGCGTGGCGGGATTCGCAATTGTCGGCGGCGATATCAATTATCTGATTCTTCCTTGGTTCCTGATCATTTTGCTGGCACCTGCAGGACTAAACAAGATTGAGGAATGGGCGCAACGTTCGGTTTGGATTCCTGTTGCAATAACAATCCTGTGTTGCGCCTTTTTGTTTCATCAGAGAGGCAATTTTAGAGAAATTTCCGGTCCAAATCTGGTCACGAAAAAGATTGGTGACATTCGGATGCTGTCCGATTGGCCTTATCTGGAGCTGCGCAGCCGCAATCCCGTTCTCCTGGACCCATATTTTTATCATCAGCTTTCGCTGCAGGGGGTATGGTCTGGGGAACCGATTGTCACGAGCATCGGCAATGAAGAGTATGACTTGATTCTGATCAATGGAACTCTCCGAGACAATGAATCGGATTTTATTGTGCACAGTTTTCGAGGGTTTTCGAATTGGGGAGCTGAGACAGTGAATGCGATGAGCCGGAATTATCAAACGTTGTGCGAGGTTCCTGGGTTTATGGCGCTGGTGCCGCGGGCCAGGGCAAGTCCGGTGCGGGCGGAGGATGTGAGCGAGATATTTCAACAGTCTTGTGTCGTAACGAATCGAAGCCTGCGGCTCGCAGCCGGAGCAAGGTGAAGTCCGGCTTAGCTTCGGGAGATTTTGTGGAGCGTGACAGTTTGGAAAGTCTTAAATCCGAGGTTCTCGTAAAGATCGATTGCCCTGCGATTTGAAGCAGCGACGTGAAGCCAGGAGGTCTCGCCGTTGCGGCGATGATCTCTCACAAGCTGCCAGATGATGGCAGCTGCGTACCCTTTGCCACGATGGTCAGGGTGTGTGCAGACACCACTTACTTCGGGATAGCCATCGAGCATGATACGCTCGCCGCCCATGGCGATAAGTTCTCCGTGGTGTCGAATGCCAAAATAGGAACCCATCCTGTAGGTTCTATTGCGAAAGAAGCCGGGAAACGCAAGCGTGGTGAGGGCAACCATGTCCGGACCATCGACTGCTCTGAGTGGGGTTAGTTCGATGCTCGGATCAGGCGGATTGATATCGCTGGGCAAGACCATCTGGAGACACTGAAGCGTTTGGAGCCAATCGATCTCAGGTGCAGGCGGAAAGTCGTCGTCGAAGAGCCAGAGATGTTCGCCATGGACAATGAGGGACGCGAGTTGTTGAAGAGCTGCTCGGGTAGGCGAGCCGATTGCGGCGAACGGGGCGACATCGGCAGGATACCGGCGAGCTTCGCCGACGGTCATGGCGAAATGCTTGTGTCTTGTTTGCAAAGCATGCCATATCGGATTGGCGAAGATGTTTGTTGGCAGGCTGTTCATTGTGTCGATTAGTAGCCGTCGGCTTTGCCGTAGTTGCGACGGTTGTCGTGGCCGCCCAGGAGTTCGTGGGTTTTAGGGTCGATGGCGATGAGTTCGCTATCGCCCCAGACCCCAGGGTTATGTTCATCGGCAACCGCAAGCCGGTTGATGGTATAGCCCATAGCGGCGAGGGCTTCAGCGGGTCGAACGGGAAACTTCTTCTCGAGATCGATACGGTCGGGAAGATATTGATGGTGAAAGCGCGGGGCGTCAGCGGCCTGTTGGATGTTGAGGCCGTTATCGACGGTGCTGATGATGTCGTTGGCGACTGTGGTGATGATGGTTGCTCCGCCTGGGCTCCCCAGAACGAAGGCAAGTTTGCCGGATTTGTACCAGTGACCGGGCGTGGTGAGAATCGTTGGCGTCATAGCGGACAGCGGTCGCTTGCCGGGAGCGATCGAGTTTGCTGAGCTTTGGATGAGGCCAAACATGTTGGGGACGCCGATTTTCGAAGTGAAATCGTCCATCTCGTTGTTCAAAAGGAAGCCGAGGCCTTCGATTGTGACTCCAGACCCGAAGCCGCCGTTCAGGGTGTAGGTGTTGGAGACGGCGTTACCGTCCGCGTCAACGACGGAGAAGTGCGTGGTCTGCGTAGACTCCTTCACTGTAGTCTGCTGTGGCGGAGACGGCATGAACCCTGCAGGGCGAACGAGGTCTTTGCTAGGCGTGGGTTTGTTGGGATCGATGGAGGCTCGCCAGGCCGCGGCGTATTTGGGATTTGCCATCTGCTTGAGCGGCAGAGTGTTGAAGTCGGGGTCGCCGAGATAATCGCTGCGATCCATGTAGGCGCGGCGGAAGGCTTCAACAATCGTGTGGACCTGTTCTGTACTACGATCTGAGCCCAGTTTGGGAAGATCGTAAGTGGAGAGGACGTTCAGGAGCTCGACGAGGACGATACCGCCCGAGGAAGGAGGAGGAGCGGTGATGATGTCGTAGCCGTGGTATTTCCCACGGATGGGCGTGCGCTCTTTGACCTGATAGGCTGCGAGGTCTTCGGCGGTGATAAGTCCTCCGCCCGCCTTTTCGAAGTCGGCGATCTGGTGGGCCATCGCTCCTTTGTAGAAGTCGTTGGGGTTTTGGGAGATGCGGGTGAGAGTGGCTGCCAGCTCGGGTTGCTTGAAGGTGTCGCCTTCTTTATAGAAGTCACCATTGCGCTGGAAAATTTTGGCGGATGCTGGAAATCGGGTTAGATTTTTGCTTTGCAGGCTGCGAGCTTCCGCGTCAGAGAGAACATAGCCCTCGCTGGCGAGCTTAATGGCGGGAACCATGTCCTGCGCAAGGCTGAGCTTCCCATAGTGCTTCTGCGCGTAGGTGAGGCCCGCGACAGACCCAGGAACTCCGCTGGCTTTATAGCCGATGAGCGACATCCCCGGAACAACGTTGCCTTGGGCATCGAGGTACATGTCACGGCTCGCTGCCGCGGGGGCCTTCTCGCGATAGTCGAGGAAGTGAGTCTTGCCGTGCTTGTCGCGGATGAGCATAAAACCCCCTCCGCCGATGTTGCCTGCGGCAGGGTAGACGACCGCAAGGGCGAAACCGACGGCCACAGCCGCGTCGACGGCGTTGCCGCCTTGCTTCAGGATCTCAACGCCAGCGTCAGTCGCGTTGTGCTGGATGGTGACTACCATCGCGTGCTGGGTGCGGACGGGATTTTCGGGGGGTGCCTGGGCAAGACCCGCGGTCTGGCTGATGAGCGTGGTAGCAAGGATCGGCCATGCGGCCCAGGCGAGTCGAGGCAGAGAAACCGGGAAACAGGGCATGAAGACTCCGTTAATGGAGGGTAACGTAGGCGGACGCCGATGGGCCAGTCGCCCTCGTTGCAAATGGCTTTGGAAAGACAATCTCAAAAAAAGTGAACGGTTTCGTGTTAAGGACGGTCTTAGGGAAAGCAGGTCAGGTTAGTTATCGGAAGAGGCGAGATGGGTGTTCGTGTTCAGGCCTTGACGGAGTATGTGGAGGATCGGCGGATTGAGCAACGTCGCGATAAGGAGATTGGAAACGAGGAGCGATTTGAGGAGATGGTCGCGCGGCAGGCGAGATTCATGTTTCAGGTGGCATTTGGACTGCTAAGGAATCGGCAGGATGCGGAAGACGCGGTGCAGGAGGCATTTCTGAAGCTGTACCGCACGGATGGCTGGCTCCGGATGGAGAACGAGAAGGGTTTTCTGGCGCGGACGGTCTGGAGAGTGGCGATGGATCATCTGCCGCGAGTGTCGGAGAGGATGTCAGATGTGGCGGAGCTGCATCTGGCGGTGAGCGACAGGTCTCCCGAGCAGAACGTTGTGGAAGGAGATGATCGCGCGGTGTTGCGGCGGTTGATCGACGGATTGCCGGAAGAGTTGCGGCAGCCTCTTGTGCTCTCGTCAGTTGAAGAGATGACCTCGCGGGAGGTTGCAGAGGTGATGGGAATTCCCGAAGGAACGGTTCGCACCCGGATAATGCGGGCAAGGACCGAATTGAGGCGAAGATTTCTGGGGATGCAGGAGGGGCAGCGATGAGAGATGCGATCGAGTTCGAGATGCTGCTGGATGATGTGCTGCGGGAGATTGCGAATCCGGAGCCGGAAGCGGGATTGATGCAGAGGGTGATGGCGCGGGTCGAGATGGCTGCAGCTTCCGGAGCTTGTGAGGCGTCATCGCTGGCTTTATTTGAAGGTGAATTGAAGCAGGAGGGCTTGTTTCGTTCGATCTGGAATGGATTGCGGGAGTTGATCGTGCCGCACGAGGCTCCCCTGTTGCTGGAATCGCGGCCAGTCGCGGTGGTTGACCGAATGGTTGTGCGGCGGAGCTATCGCGCAACCGGATGGGCCGTGGTGGCGCACGTTTTCGTCATTATCGTGATCGGCTATGCGGCGACGACGCGCATTCACCTTGCCGCACCGGTCAATCTGCAGACAACCGCCTTGACCGATCCACCTCAGGCTTTGCCGCGAACTCACGCGATGGGTGGTGGTGGCGGCCAACGTGGACCGACGCCAGTAACGAAAGGGACCCCTCCAAAATTTGCTGAGGAGCAGATTGTTCCACCGAAGGCGCCGCCGTTGATTGAGCCGAAGATTCATATCGAGCCGACTCTTGAGGTGCAGCCGGATGTGAAGATGGCGAGCAGTCTTCCGCAAATTGGTGTGGCAACTTCGCCACTGGTTGGCCTCTCCATGGGAGACGGAAAGGGAACGGGGCTCGGACGGGGCGATGGTCCGGGGATTGGGGTAGGTTCGGGTGGGAACGCAGGCGACGGCGTGAAGCAGGTCGGCGGGGGAGTAAGTGCTCCGATTCCCGTGTATTGGTTTGAGCCGGAGTTTTCCGAAGAGGCACGTAAAGCGAAGTTTTCGGGGAACGTGATGGTGAATCTTTGGGTAGATGACAAAGGAATTCCCTCGCACGTGCATGTGCTTCGTGCAGTGGGGATGGGACTCGACGAGAGAGCGGTGGCCGCGGTGAGGCAGTACCGATTCAAGCCGGCGATGGAGAATGGAAGGCCGGTGACCGTGGAGATGAATATTGAGGTGACCTTCTCGATCTTTTGAGGTAGTTCTCTTGTTTCGGATTGATGGGTAGAATCGAAGTTCATGCCGACGTATGTTCGTTCGTTTTCGAAGATCAATCTGGGGCTGGCGATTGGGCCTGTGCGGCCAGATAGATTTCATGGGTTGACGACGCTGTATCAGACGCTCGATCTGCATGACCTGTTGACGGTTTCCGCACGAAGTTTAGGTAACGGCGCTGAGACGCGAATTAAGCTAACAACCAACGATGAACGGGTCCCGTTGGACGGCCGGAATACCTGCTGGAAAATGGTTGAAGGCTGCCTGGCACGGTTGCGAGTGACGGCTGAGGTAGCGGTTCATATTGAGAAGAAGCTGCCGGTGCAAGGAGGAATGGGGGCTGGCTCGGCGAATGCGGTTGCGGCGCTCCTGGGGCTGGAGCGGGAGTTAGGAATGGCCTTGCCTGGGGTGGAGCGGCTGAAGTTGGCGGCGGAGGTAGGCTCGGATGTGCCTTTTTTTCTATTAGGTGGATCCGTTTTAGGAATAGGGCGAGGAGAGCAGGTCGTTCCGATTCCGGATTTACCCAAAGCCTGGTGTGTGGTTGCGGTGCCACCGGTTGGGGTCTCGACTCCAGCGGCCTTCAAGGCATGGGATGTGAAGCAGGAAGAAGAGAACAGGGAGGTTCGCGAATTGACTTCCGCAGCTAACCCCGATAGACTAAAACAGTTGAGTCTTGCTTACTCATCCCTTTCTGCGAAGACAGGTGATCGTAAGCCCGGCACCTCCGGTATCCTTCGCGATTCTAACTCTGAGAAAAAACAGGGTTTATCTGGTGAAAGCCAGATCTATGCGCTGAATGATCTCGCCGAGAATACCCTTCTCGCGCTTGTCCGCACCGGGATAGGAAACGATGGTCTTCATAATGACTTTGAAGACGTGGTCTTTCCTCAGTATCCCTCCTTGCGAATAACCAAGCGCTTATTGATGGGTAGTGATTCGGATGGCCCCGCGATCTATGCGGCGTTATCAGGTTCCGGCTCTGCTCTGTTCGGGCTTTACCGGTCTGAGCAGGATGCAAAGGCAGCTCAGCAGCGCGTCCAGTCCTCTGGAGTGCAGGCTCTTCTGACGAAGACCCTGCCACGAGCCGAGTACTGGGAATGTATGTTCGCAGAGTGACCTCGCCGGGTAAGATAAAAATACCGGTGATTTACTGGGCGATCGACTAACGGTAGGTCAAGAGACTTTGAATCTCTTTGTCTAGGTTCGAATCCTAGTCGCCCAACCAAAAGTCGACGCCGAAGCGAGCGGAAAATTTAGGGTTATTTCGCGGCAACAATTGCCGCGAGTATGACGGTTTTTGACTCCGCTAAAAAATTGTGCGGAGAAAGAAGTGAGAAGTTTGAAAGGCCGAAGTCTTTAGCTTTTTTAGGATTCGCAACCAAGGATTCAAAGAAGTGCAGGGCCGCAACAAGGCTCTGTAAGACAGCAGGAACAATCAAGGTCAACCAACCTGGAGGGTTTCACGTGAATAAAAACGACACGACTGCGGTTCTTTCCCCTATTTCAGAGCAGGCTGAAGAGACAGAAGCGAGCTCTCAGCCTGCGAACGTGCCTTCTCAGGCGAAGGCAACAGAGAAGACAGCTCCGGAAAAAAAGCGCTCCGGCCGCCTGACAGAAAGTAAGCGCATGAAGATTTTTTGCGGATCTTCCAACAAGGCTTTAGCCGAGGAGATCTGCAAGTTCGTCGGTGTGCCCCTGGGCGAGACCCGGTTGCAGAGATTCTCCGACGGCGAGGTTCATTTTCAGTTGCTCGAGAATGTTCGCGGTGCGGATGTCTTTCTCGTTCAGCCTACGTGTTACCCGGTGGATCAGCATCTTGTCGAGTTGCTGATCATGATGGATGCGCTGAAGCGCGCCTCAGCCGGGCGAATCACGGTTGTGATCCCCTATTATGGCTATGCGCGGCAGGACAGAAAAGACCGACCGCGGGTTGCCATTACGTCGAAGCTGGTTGCAGATCTGCTGACGACTGCCGGTGCAAACCGAGCCTTGCTGGTTGATTTGCATGCAGCTCAGATACAGGGGTTTTTCAATATTCCGGTGGATCACTTGTTTGCCAGCCCGGTGCTGGTGAGCTACTTCCGGGATCTGAACTTGCCGAACCTGACGGTGGTTTCCCCGGACGCAGGCGGTGTGGAACGGGCGAGATTCTTCGCTAAGAAACTGGATGTGCCGTTGGCCATCGTCGACAAGCGGCGGACCGACATCAATATCACCGAGGTGATGAACGTGATTGGCGATGTACAGGGCCGGACGTGCTTGATCCTCGATGACATTATCGATACCGCCGGAACGTTGGTGAAGACGGCGGATGCGCTGATAGAACAGGGCGCAGGAAAAGTTTATGCGTGCGCGACGCATCCGGTGCTTTCAGGGCCGGCAGTTGAACGCATCGCGAATTCACGGCTGGAGCAGGTAGTCGTGACGAATACCATCCCGTTGCGTGAAGACGCGGCGAAGGTGGAAAAGATCAAAGTGCTTTCGATTGCAGGGCTGCTGGGCCGGGCCATCGAGAGCATTCATATGGAGACCAGCGTGAGTACGCTGTTCAACTGAGCAGTACAAATTCAAGCGGCATCGTCGCAAAGGGAGCAGAGCTCAACTCTGTGCCCGAAAGGAAGATGGAAGTCATGGCAGCACAAAAAAATACTGAAGCAGTCGTCGCAACTCCCCGTGAGGGCAAGTTCAACAAGAATGCAGCGCGTCGCGTGCGTGTTGCGGGCAAAATTCCCGCGGTTGTTTATGGGGCCGGCCAGGAGTCGGTTGCGGTTTCGGTCGATCCCAAGGTGATTACGCGAATTCTGCACTCGGATTCGGGCCACAACACGATCTTTGACCTCAATGTCGAAGGTTCGGTTGCTGTAAAGGCGATGATCGTTGACTGGCAGAATGAGCCGATCAAGGGCAAGCTGCTCCACATCGACCTGAAGCGGATTGCGATGGATAAGGTCATGCGCGTGTCCGTGCCGATTCAGTTGGTAGGCATCCCGGTTGGCGTGAAGTCGCAGGGAGGCATTCTCGAGCACGTGTTGCGCGAGGTCGAGATCGAGTGCTTGCCGGCTGATATTCCGAGCCATCTTGATGTAGACGTCTCGAACATGGAACTTCACAGCCTGATTCACGTCTCTGATCTGCCTCACTCGGGAAGCATTAAATTCCTCGACGACGAAGATGCGACGGTTGCACACGTCACTATCGTCAAGGAAGAGGTTGCTCCTGTGGAAGAAGTTGCCGCTGCTCCGACGGAACCGGAAGTTGCCAAAAAGGGCAAGACGGACGCTGCCGCTGCTCCCGCCGCCGCTGCTCCCGCTGCCGATGCGAAGGACGCAAAGAAGAAGTAGTTTTTTCGCGGTCTGCGATCCTTCGGTTCGCAGGCCGCTTGAGTTTGTTGGTTTGAGAGGGCACGCAGCGTGAAGTTGATTGTCGGTCTCGGCAATCCCGGCATCGAGTATCAGTTCACGCCGCACAACGCCGGGTTTTTAGCGGTAGATCGCATCGCGGAGGATTGCGGCGTGATGCTGACGAATCGCCGCGGTAAGGCGTTGACTGCCAGGGCGACGCTTGCAGGGCAGGATGTTCTGCTGGCCAAGCCTGAGACGTTTATGAATCTGAGCGGGCTTTCGGTGGCCGCTTTGATTCAGGAGTTGGAGATGTCGTCTGAGGATGTGATTGTCCTCTACGACGAGCTTGCACTTCCGCTGGGCACGATTCGGATACGCGAACGTGGTTCGGCGAACGGACATAACGGAGTGAAGTCGATCTCCGGTGTCCTGGGCACGGAAGAGTGGTTAAGGGTTCGCATCGGCGTTGGGAAGCCAGTGCTGGCGGATGGACGAGAGATTAAGGCGGGCGGCAGGGATTATCTGCTCGCACCGATGCGCAAGCAGGAGCTTGCTGTGCTGGACGAAGTGCTCGACAGGGTGAAAGACGCTGTCGAAGTGGTGCTGACCGATGGGGTCGGCGCTGCAATGAACAGGTTCAACCGTCGGCCAGACGATCCTGCAAATGGAACGGATGAGCCGAAGGAAAAATAAACGCAGTTGATTTTCCAAACCGGACTGGCAGAACAGACGCCCGTACGGTGCGAAGCAGAACTTCGCAGAAAGAAGCAATCGAATGAATCGTCGCTATGAAATTATGTTCATCGTCCGTCCGGACGTTGAAGAAGCTGAACTCGACAAACTGATTGAAGGGTTCAAGAAGAACGTCACTGATGGTGGCGGAGAGATTCTATCCAAACCAGAAGAAGAGAAGTGGGGCCGCCGCCGGCTTGCCTACACGGTGCACAAGTTCAACGACGGCTTTTACGTGTTGCTGATTGTTGGCGCCCAAGGCTCGCTCATCACTGAGATCGAGCGCCGTCTACGCGTCTCCGAGCAGGTGATCAAGTTCATCACCGTGCGCATTGATGAAGAAGAGAAGCGTCTGGCGAAGATCAAAGCAATTCGTGACACCAAAGTTAAGCGCAGCGCTCAACCTTCGGCCCCGGTTCAGGCCGAAACAGTTGCCGCGGTCGAGACCGACGAAGAGAAGAAGCCTGCAGCCGCAGCCCCAGCCGAGGCTGCGACCGCCGAGACCGCGACTGCAGTTTAGTTTTCCGGTTTCACATAAGATCTGCGATGAAGTTCGCGACATCGCACAACGCATTACCACCGCTGTACTTCGCTTCCACTTGCCGCCGAATAGCCCAAGTGTTCAGAGGCTCCATTGAGGGTCTGGAGCGAAGGAAAGCATAACGAACATGAGAGGGAATTATCATGGCTGACGAATTCAACAGCACACAATCGAATGAGCACTCCCGCCCGAGCGGCGGTCACTCCGGCCCTGGGGCCGGTCCCCGTGGTCCGCGTCCTGCCGGGGGTCCGCCTGCTGGTCCTGGCGGCCGCAAGTTCTTCCGGCGCAAGAAGGTTTGCAAGTTCTGCACCGAAAAAATTGACGCCATCTCCTACCGGGATGTTCGCCTGCTGCAGGGCTTTGTCGCCGAGCGCGGCAAGATCGTTCCGCGCCGTCTGACCGGAGTCTGCACCCGTCATCAGCGCCGCCTTAGCCTGGCAATCAAGCAATCGCGCAACATTGCGTTGCTGGCGTTTGCCTCGCGCTTCTAACTTTCCGCCCAATAGGAGCGGACTTACTGGATAAGTACGGCTGAGTGATAACGCTGGCCGGAAGATTGGAGAACTGCAATGGAAGTCATTCTGAAGGAAGATGTAAATAAACTCGGTCATCGCGGAGATGTCGTCAAGGTGGCCGATGGCTACGGGCGCAACTATCTGCTGCCCGAAAAACTTGCGATCGAAGCAAATGCGACGAACAAGGCTGTCATCGAGCAGATGAAGGCTTCAGCCGTTCGCAAATCCGCCAAGGAGAAGACTGGAGCTGAGCAATTGGGCAGCCAGCTATCCGAGGTTGAGCTTGTGTTTGAGCGCAAGGTTGGCGAGAGCGACCATCTCTTCGGATCGGTCACCTCGGGCGACATTGCACATCAGCTTGAAGCCAAGGGTTACACGATTGATCGGCGCAAGATCGCGCTCGATGAGCCGCTCAAGAGCCTCGGTGAATATCACGTTCCTGTGAAGCTGCACCGTGAGGTCACCAGCCACGTGAAGGTAACAGTTAAGGCCGAGCAGACGGAAGAAGAAGTCACCGCAAGCGCGTAACTAGTTTGCGTGGATGAAATAAGAAGAGGCATCCGACTCAGCGAATTTTCGCGGAGATTGGATGCCTTTTATCTTGCTCCCAGCTGAGAACTCACTCGTATTTGAGTGTTTGCACAGGATCGAGCCTGGCCGCGCGGTTTGCAGGGATGGTGCCAAAGAGAACTCCCACCATGACCGAGCTCCCAAGTGCGAAGACAGGCGACCAGTTGCTGATTGGAATCTTGAACGGCGTCAGTTGCCCCAGCGTGATCGGAATCGCAAGGCCGATGAGGGTGCCGACGACTCCGCCGCTCAACGATAGAAACACTGCTTCGGTGAGGAACTGCATGCGAATCTCGCGGCTCGTGGCACCGAGTGCTTTGCGAATGCCAATCTCCTTGATGCGCGACTGAACATTCGCGAGCATGCTGTTCATAATGCCGACGCCACTGACGATGAGAGTAATGCCCGCGCCCAGAGTAAGAACGATAGTAAGCATGTCGGCGATCTTCGCCATGCTCGTCAGGATGTCGGTCATCGTCGCAGCGTTATAAACCGAGGTGGCATAGTGCCGGGAACGAATAATCCCAAGAATTCGGTCACTCGCTGGCACCACCATCGACGAATCTTTCATCGTAAAAAAGATCTCTTTCAGAGAATTCGTTCCCGTGAAGTAACGCAGAACAGGATAGGGGACGAGCATCGTGTGCTCACTGATTTCTGACTGCCCATAGGTGTTGAAAGCTTCACGGAAAACACCGATGATAACGAACGGCAGCCCTTTGACGCTGATGGTTTTTCCAACGGCCGCGTTGACGCTGCCATAGAGCGCGATCGCAAACGGCTCGACGATCACCGCGACTTTTTCATGGGCCATCGAGTCCTGGTCGTCGAAGAAACGGCCCGAGAGCACCACCAGGTTGCGTACAATCCTGTACTGTGGCGAAACACCCAAGAGGGTGGTTTGTTTGGTAATACCGCCGCCCAGACTTACGTTGTCATGGAATTCAAGCATAGGCGATGAGGCGATGATTCCCGGAACCTGGTCTCGAACTGCGTTTAAGTCATCAAGCGTTAGATAGTCCGGTGTGCTCGTATTGTCCGGGCCGCTGACTGTGCCGCCGCCGTATTGCAGTTCAATTTTGTTCGGACCGATGCTGGTCAGTTGATCCAGCGCATATTGTTTTCCGGTCGAGCCGAGCGTTGCGACCAGGATGATCGACGCCGAACCAATCACCATGCCCAGCATTGTGAGCAGGAAACGGGTCTTGCTGGCCCGAAAGCTGTCGACCGCCAGACGAGCGACCTCGCTGAACATCATCGTCGACCGTGCACTAGCCAAAGTGCGATCGAAAGAGGTCGGTTTAGGAAGATTCGTGGTCGCCATTAGAGGATTTAACCGCCAGACTACGATTAGACGCCTTCTAGTATCGCAGCGGCGCACGGTTTCCTGCTAACCTTTCTATAGCAGGCCGCGGAGGGATGTGTGAGCGGTTGAAACAGGCGGTCTTGAAAACCGCTTAGCCTGAAAGGGCTACGGGGGTTCGAATCCCTCTCCCTCCGCCATCAATTCTGACAACTTCATGCAAAATCAGCTAAGTATCGCTAAAACTATAAGATACGATTGTTTTAGCGGTGTAGGATTTGTGGGTTTTGTGTATCTGGTATGGCGTAGTAATGCCGTTTTACATTACTAAGGCCGAAAAGCATTACTAAGCTTTTCCGGCCCCGGTCATAACTGCACAGTGTGCGGTTCTAAGGAAGAGCGAACCAACTCGGAACCCTAACCCCTTTTTCCCGCAAGTTCGGCAGCATAGAGTAGCAGAACTCGTTTGCGGCCTCGATTGCGCTCATATCGTCCGGTATTAGCTCGCTGGCGCGTAGGGCTTCACCCGCAGCCACTATCAAACCAGTGACGGACATGGCACTTCGATCTATCGCGGGGTTAGATGCCACGTTGACGGAGTTGGTGAGGACCATCGTCTGAACTACCCATAGGAACTGCTCCTGCTTTGTCATGCCCGGTCTCTCCTGAAGATCATGACGGTACATTCGTTGTAGTCCTCAACCTTCCTCTTCCCTCCGTCGCGAGTCGCAACAGTTGCGCCGACTGGGGATGACCCGGGCATCGTCCCACAAAGTTCCCAGCCCTTCTCTCCTGCACTCTCTAGGAAGGCCGGAACCGTGTGACCACTTGCGCCCTCTACGGGCAAATGTATGTACGACTCGATAGTGCCGTCGATCCGATCAAACTCCGCTAGGCCGTAAACAAACCTCTTCATCACTTCCTCCAGCCCACAAGGTGTCATGAGACACGTTGTGAAAATCGGGGACTAATTACAAGGAATCCAGATGCCAACCTTAGACCTATCCCGCTTCTACGGAATCGACCCCACACGTCTCAATGCCGACGACCTCGACTTCGTCCGACACGCCTTCGCTGACGCCGTCGTCGACTTCGCCGCCACCTGTCACAGCAACCAAGAGTTCCTAAACGGACTCATCGCCGCCATGCCGCCCGACAGTGGTTTGCTATATCCCCGTCTCTGCGGTACGGGCAGTTGTCGAAACGCATACGTGACTGGCATCGGCAAAGACCGCTTGGTGATAAAACTCACACGTCATGACGCCTTAGAGCAGGAGGAGTTGGAGTGGCGCGGCGGCAAGTCCTACCTGCCCCAGCTAAAGTTCCGACGTAGACGCGCGAACTGGAACGAGATCACTGTCTCTGGACGTATACCGAACGCATCTCCGCGAATCTATGGCGCGGCACTCTCGTTTGGATCGACGCGCCCTAACGTCATCGTCGCAGAAGCAACCAAGCCACTGAATCTCTACCGCCCGGAAGATACAAACGGTGTGTTGAATAAGTTTCTTCACCTAAGCCGGGAAGACGGCAGACTCATCGTCAGTGATGAACGTTTTTCTAAAGAGAAACCGCGCCCTCAAGACACACCGTTACACGAGGTGATAGGAACGCATGAGGAGGGCTATTGGACTGGTAATTTAGGCCGCACACAGGACGGCCGCTTCGTCATCATCGACCTGGGTGACAGCTACATCGGAAAGTCCATGATGAGGCTCCTGGAATCGGCAAGCGGCGCCTTAGCGGAGGATCAATTTTTGACCAAGTTCGCGATGCATTTTTATCGGTCGCAATTCAAAGAAAGGAGCAACCCACATGGCAAGCAAAGAAGTGAATCGTCCGACGCAGCAACAACCACCGTCGGGGGCCAATGACCTGCCCGACCCGTCACTCTGAACGAGCGAAGGATAGTAACCAGTGAATCAACCTCGCTAGGACGCCCACAGGCCGCGTAGAAGGTAAAGCCGGGGCCTTGGGCTTGTTCTGCCTAGCCCCGGCCCCCTTGATGGGCAGTGCGCCCGTTACGACTAACTTCTCGAAGGAGGATGAGTTCATACCCTTCAACCCTGATAGCACGTACAAGCGGGTTCGCACTTTATGCAGGTGAGTTCACCACACCTCCCACATGAACTTAGGTCATCTACGTCAAAGGTTTTGTTGCAGACAAGGCAGGGCGCTTCTAGGGCCGGGGAAGATTGCAGTGTTGGTTCCATCGTGGTTAGTAACATTCGGAAAAATTAACAGGGGTTCGTCATCGTGTCCACGCGAGAATTTCAGGTGTCTAGAGGTATCCCTCGACATCGTCCTCCCCGTCGCCTAGGATGGTTCCCCTTCCTAGGACAAAGTCCCCGACCACGTACAGAAAGGTGGCGTTACACCCGTCAAAGTCGCTTATTTATGTCGTATTCGGGTTTATCAGTCAAAGAATCAATATCCTACACTTTAGTTTGCCCGGTACGGGTAATGGTTCGAGTATCTATAAGTCATTGATAATGAAGGGACGAATAACTACGAATACTTTCGTACGACTCTAGCCCTAGGGAAACCTCGCACCCCACATCTGTGCCTGAATCACCACGATTTGTGGTATGTTATCCACTTGTGTAACCGTGAAAATTGTGCTTGACATTCCGCCGCGCAAGGTGTACGATTATTATCATTAGGAGTTTTCTAACCGTCTTCTCCTACGAAGGACCGAATCCGCCGCCTGTGCTCCTGTCTGTCTTTACCAGTCGATGCACGGCGGCGGAATAAGGTCCGGGCACAATCCAAGTTTTGACCATCCGGTCGAATATCCCCTACAAGGAAATTACGAACATCATGCCTCATCAACCTAGTGCGGACGCCCCGCGCTCAACAGTGTCCCCCA
>DATMKY010000074.1:0-11722 GCA_035570955.1 Edaphobacter sp.
CTCCGAAAGACTCAGACGAGTTGCTGCTTGAGCAAGTCAAGCGGGGAGTCAAAGAGGCACTGTCAATGCTTTTCCACCGCCATGCTCGATCTGTGCGCAATGTAGCTCACCGGATACTTCGCGACGAGGCGGAGGCGGACGATCTGGTTCAAGACGTTTTCATCTTTATCTACCGCAGAGCCTCCCTGTTTGATGCCTCCCGGGGAACTGCACGTTCGTGGATCATCCACGTCACCTACCATCGAGCCTTCGATCGGCGACGCTACCTAAAGTCTCGCCACTTCTACACCAACCAAGAGTTTGAAGACCCGGTACTCCGGTTGATCGACTCTAGGGAAGAGGTCCCCTTTTATGGGACATCGATGGAGGGAATCTTCGGAAATGAAATGACTGCGAGGTTGAATGCCCGATTGTCAGCCGAGCAACGCGAGACCATTCAGCTTTACTTCTTCGAGGGCTATGCTCTCAGAGAGATCGCCCAGCTCACCGGCCGATCCCTTGTCACCGTCAGAAATCATTATTATCGTGGTTTGGAACGGCTACGAGAACTTATTCTGCCGGGAAAAAAGCGGTTACGTTGAGTGAAATAGGACACAGTGGCTTCAGCCAGGGAGCCTGGACGGCGCAGTCTCATGAAGAGTTTCGGGAACTGTGTGCGCTGTCGACCACCGACGAGTTGACGGCAGAGGAATGGTCGCGCCTTGAAGAGCACTTATCGATCTGCCATCAATGCAGAGAGCTAAAGCGAGGATATGAACGTGTGGTTGCCACAACCGTTCCTGTACTCGCGACAGATTCCGTCCTCGAAGAAGGGGACGAAGGCTCCTCCGAATCATGGTCATTAGAAGAAGCTGAGAAAGTCTTGATGGCGTCGCTGCGTAACGAGCCTGCGCCATTCAGAAGTGTTCAAGCCAAGCCGCCAAAGGCGCACAAATGGAACTTCGCATACGGCTACTACGCAGCAGCGGCCTTGGTTCTTATCTTTTTTACCTTTGCCGGCTATCGAGCGGGTGTCTATCGAGAACGCAGGTTGGGCTCAGAGGGCATACAACGCGCGTCGGTTGGATCAAATAGCTCACCTGGGACAGATCAAACCCAGGTTGAGACGATTCAAGCAAACCCAAAAAACGAACGGGGAGACAGCAATATTCTTGAATTGCGAGATCAAACGCGGCTGGATCTCGAGCAGATAAGAGGGCTGAAAGAGATGCGGAGCCAATTGGAAGCCGAAGTTGCCAAGCAGTCTGCTGACCTTGATCGGAGTTCACAGGACCGAATCTCTCTGGATCAACAATTGGCCGTGGCCCAATCCGAAGAGCAGATCCTCGAGGAACAACTTGCCATTGCCAAGGATCAGAAGTCGGCAAATACAACACAATTGGCTGCGCTCGAAGCCCGGGTCAATGACCTGAGTGCGACGCTCCAGGCCAAGGACCAGGAGATTGCAAAAGAGCAGGAACTGCTGAAGCATGATCGTGACATCCGAGATCTCATCGGCGCGCGCGACCTTTATATTGCCGAAATCTACGATGTCGCCAGGACTGGCGACACCCAAAAGCCGTTTGGGCGAGTGTTCTACACGAAAGACAAATCACTCATCTTTTATGGCTATGATCTTGATCAGCAGCAGGGAATCAGGAACGCCAGCACTTTTCAGGCATGGGGGCGCAGCGGGCCGGACGAAAATCATGTCGTCAGTTTGGGCTTCCTGTATCAGGATGACGCTAACAAGAAACGATGGGTGCTGAAGTCCAGCGATGCCACGACCCTGGCGCGACTTGACGCTGTCTTCGTCACAGTGGAGCCGCCAGGAGGAAGCACCAAGCCCAGCGGGAAGCCGTTGCTGTTTACCTATCTTCGCCTTGGACCCAATCATCCCTAGCATTGCGGTGAGCCTCATATCAGACAAATAAATTCAAGAACCACCGACACAACTGGACAAACGCTCCCGTAAGCGGAATGAGTCGCCAGCATTCCGTTTCAGCCGAGAAACGCGAATTACCGTGAGCCGGAAATAGAAAGAGGGATCGCTCAGTTGTCTTTGTCAGAGCCCTCGGCCATCGCGTAATAACCTTTGCGGGCCTGAATCTTCTGATCTTTGCCGCAGGAGATGTTCAGCGTGCGGAAGGTGCCATCATTGACCTTGGGGTTGGTCGAGGTATAGCTGGCGAGATATTGGGTGCGAAGTTCATCCTGAATCTGGTCGAAGGCTTCCTGAAGCTTTTTGCCATTGTTTCCCACGTTGATAACGCGGCCGCCGGTATCCTTGGCGAGGCGTTCCATGTCGGCGTCGCCGGTGTAACCCATACTAAAGCCGCCATAGAAGCCGCGGTCGGCGATGAGAATAACGTAGATGATGGTGTTGGCCTTCTGGGCTGCCTCGGTCGCAGTCTTCAGGGTCTCCTGCGAGCCCTGGTCGCCGCCGTCAGTTAGCAGGACGAGGATTTTGCGGCCGGCTTCCTGGCGGAGTTTGTCATGGGCGGCGAGGTATACGGCGTCGAAAAGAAGGGTGCCGCGTGGAGTGCCATTGCCGGTGACTGAGCCAGTCCCGGCGCCGGTGTTGATGACGGCAGAGTCGATAGAACGCTTAATTTCGCGGGGATTGTTGGTATAGTCGGACAGAAGAGTAACGTTGATATCGAAGGAGATAAGGAAGGCCTCGTCCTTGGGGGTGAGAACGTCCTTAAGAAACTCCGCGCCAGAGGTCTGCTCGAGGGGCAGGACGTTCATCTGGCTGCCGCTGGTGTCGAGAAGGATGCCGATAGTTAGCGGAAGATTTTTTTCCTGGGTAAAGTTCTTGGTCTTCTGGGGAACCTTGTCTTCGAGGATGTTGCAGTCGTCTTTATGCAGATTGGTGATGTAGCCGTTCTTGTCCCGCACAGAGAAGTAAACATTGACAAGGTTGACGTTGACCTTCAGGGTTTGGACGTCGCCGATATCGACGGGTTGCGGCTCGGCTTTGCTTTTGGGCGGGGGACCGCTTGGCGAGGGAGCCTCCTGCGCATGGAGGGATGGGAGAGCACAAGCGAGGGCGGCGATAGTGGCAAGGCGTAGGAAGCGCATATTGCTTTAGACGATATACCCGTTGGCGAGTTTGCGTAAAAACAGATTAAATGGCGAAGCGCAACGGAAGTGGACCTCAATGCGTCCAAGAAGATAGGCGGTTTTGTCCCTCTCAATATGGCCGCGAGCACTGGTGCGCTGTTAGTCTGTTGGAGTATTGCGTTGGGGCCGAAGAGCTCTGGTATGGGAGATTCACGTGGCTATTAAGAACGTAGTGGCAGTTATTTTGACGTGCATGATGGCTGGACAGCCGGTGTCTGGGCTGGCGCAGCAGAATCCGGCACAGCAGCCTACGTTGCCGGATGGCCCGAAACCTCAGGTGATCCCGGATGCTCCACGGCCAGTGTCGCTCGGACCGGTGACTCCCGGGAAGGGAACGACCCCGGATTCGAATGGAGCTTCAACCTCCGAGGATGGTCCCGCAGTTCCGGATAAGCTGTCGCAGACAGCGGCTCAGAAGGACGAAGAACAGGAAATTCCACCCGACACGACTTCTGGACCACAGTATGTTCTTCGCGTGCAGACGAACTTTGTCGAAATTCCCTTCACGGTGAAGGACAACAAAGGCAATGAGGTTGCAGGATTGACCTGGCGCGATGTTCGCGTCTACGAAAATAACCTTCGTCAGCAGCTTGCATACTTTACGGTTGATCCATTTCCGCTGTCGGTCGCTCTGGTGATCGACCAGAGCGTGAGCTTCGACATCATGGCCAAGGTCAACAACTCTCTGGGGGCAATGCAAGGGGCGTTTACGCCCTATGACGAAGTAGCGGTGTTTACCTACAACAATGGACCGAAGCTCGTAACGGATTTTACCGCGGGACAAAGCGCCCGACTGACCCAGGCTCTGGAGCAATCGAAGACTGGCGGGCGGGAGATGGCATACATTCCCGGTGGTGGATTGGGTTCAAACATTAATTACAACAACGGCGCGGACAGCTATATCGATCCGAATACGAACTCGACACACGGGCGAAGCCAGCTGGGAATTAATAACCCTCCGCGCGAGTTGCATACACTGAACGATGCCATTCTTCAGGCAGCAGTCTCGCTCTCGAAGACGAAAACGGGCCGGCGCCGAGTGATCTACGTGATCAGCAATGGCAATGAATACGGCAGCAAAGCAAAATACTCCGAGGTTGTGCAGTATCTGAATGCGCACAAGATTGCCGTCTTTGGAACTTTGGTGGGAAATTCAGCCTTGTGGGGTGTCGGCTTTCTGGATCGGATGCACCTGCCTCTGATGATGCGGGATAATATCCTTCCGGCTTATGCGAATGCTACCGGCGGCTACTTCATGGGAGAGTACCGGCAGGGCGGCATCGAGCAGAGCTTTGCGAAGATTGCCCAAGAGGTGCGGACCCAATATACAGTGGGGTATTACACGCATGAGCCGTTCATCGACGGCAAATACCGGAATATTGAGGTCAAGGTACTACGCCCTAATCTAAACGTGATCGCGAAGAAGGGCTACTATCCCACTGCCGAGGATGCAAAGGCGCCGGCGGTTACGCCGATGGCGCGCTAGCATCGCTTAGCTGGGTTGACCCCGCGGCTGCTGAGCGGCCTGGAACGAGATTCAATGGAGATGTTGTTGCACGGAAATGCGCTGCTGGCGCTGGCTGCGGCAGTCTTATGGGGTGGAGGCGACTTTTCCGGTGGCATGGGCGTGAAACATGCTGGCGGCACTATGGGCGCTGCGCTGCGAGTCATTCTGCTGAGCCATTCGGTCAGCCTCGCGATTCTGCTAATTCTGGTGTGGTGGCGGGGTGATGCTTTTCCACATGGCGCGCCGCTCATTTGGGGGTTGGTTGCCGGCGTAACGGCTGGCATCGCGTTGGCATGCTTCTATGTGGCCTTATCGCGTGGGGCGATGGGGGCTTCGGCGGCGTTGAGCGGCCTGCTTGCCGCGGCGATTCCTGCGGCGGTTTCGGTTGTGCAGGAGGGTTCGCCAGGATGGTTGCGAGTAGCGGGTTTTCTGGTTGCGGGAGCCGCCATCTGGTTGATCGCGGCAGGCGAGAACCCTGAGGCGAAACCGGCAGATCGGGGGACCGTCTGGCTGGCAGTGGCTGGGGGCGTAGGATTTGGAATTTATTTTGTGGCATTGAAGTTCGCCGGGACCGCCGGAGTGATCTGGCCAATGGTGACGGCTAGAATGGGGAGTCTGACGGTCTGCTCTTTGTTGGTGGCTGGCATGGCCCTCACGTCAAAGCGGGGCGGTCCAAAGTTCCGACTGACAAGGCCAGTGTTCGTAGCTGCTATCGGGGCAGTCTTGCTGGATACTTCGGGAAACCTATTGTTCATTGAGGCAACTCGCGCAGGGCGGCTGGATGTGGCGGCGGTATTGGCTTCGCTTTACCCGGCTTCGACGATCTTGCTGGCCGCGTGGACTCTGCATGAGAAGCCGACGCGTCGCCAGGGATTGGGAATGGCGGTGGCAGTCGCCGCCGTTGTCATGATCACAATCTAAAAACTATGAAAAGCGACGGACTAAAGCTTGATCTTCGAGACGTCGATGGTGGGCTGGGGGAACTTAAGCTTCAGGCTTTCCATCAGATCGAGGATGATCTTCGAGATGGCGATGTTGCGGTGCCATTTGTGGTCGGACGGGATAACAAACCAGGGAGCATGTTTTCGGCTAGTGGTGGATAGGACCTCATCGTAAGCATCGATATAACGAGGCCAGAACTTTCGCTCGTGGATATCAGCCTCTGAGAGTTTCCAGTGCTTGTCCTTATCGTCGATGCGCGCCTTCAGGCGGCGCGTCTGTTCCGCGTGCGAGATGTGGAGATAAAACTTGAGAATCAGGACGTTGTTGTCGGCGAGAAAGCTCTCGAACTCATTGATGTCTTCGATGCGTTTCTTCACGACTTCATTGGAGATGAGCTTGTGGACACGCGGCGAGAGAACATCCTCATAGTGCGACCGGTTGAAGATGACGATCATGCCGCGAGGGGGAACCTGAGCGTGAACGCGCCATAGAAAGTCGTGGCGGGCCTCGATCGGAGTGGGAACTTTGAACTGGGCGACGTCGCAACCCTGGGGATTGATACCGGAGAAGATGTGGCTGATGGTGCCATCTTTGCCCGCTGTATCCATACCCTGCAGGACGATCAACAGGGCTTTGGACTGGCTGGCGTAAAAAACGTCCTGAAGATCGGCGAGCTGTTGACGGTGTGCGGTCAGGACGGCCTTTGCCGCCTCTTCCGATTTGTAATCTCCGGTGCTGGAGGAGGAAATCTTCGCGAGCTTGACTTTGGCATGCGGCTTAACCAGGAAAGACGACTTGATCTTCATGCGGCGAGACCCATTTCGGCGGGGCTGGAGTCTAAGACTAAAGCGGCTAAGGGGTCTTGCTTACTTTATTGATTCTTCAGGCTTCGGAGTAACGGAGCGCGCGGTCTCTCCGGGCTTGTTGATGTCGTCGGAGACGCCCTTCAGGCCGTCCTTAAAGCCTTTGTAGCCTTCTCCGAGTCCCTTACCGAGCTCCGGAAGCTTCTTGCCGCCGAAGAGAATGAGCACGACGACTGCCAGGACGATCAGATGCGTTGGTGTAAAGAGTTCACCCATGGTATTTCTCCCTGCAGCCGTTATGAGGGGTCGGCTGCCACCCACTATTGTCGCATAACGCCGTCTGTAAGAGATACGGCTGTCAGAACGAGGCAGATGTGGGCTGAACGTTATATCTTGGATAGTGAAGCAAATTGCTGAGGCGACTGTTTGGGCGGCCCGATTGCCGACTGGCCGATGCAGGAAGTGTCTGGCGCAAGCAAGGCCGGATGCAAGCAGAACTTTGGAGACGGATGTTGCGATTGAAGACGAGTAGTAAGGCAGGAGTGACCGGGACGCGGAAGGCAGGTTTTCGCGCAGTAGCAGGGATTTTCGCAGCAGGGTTGCTCCTGGGCGGAGCGGTGCAGGGATGGGCACAAGGTTCCGTGGCGGCTCAACAGAAGCCTGCCACAGTTCCGATTGCAGGATCGAAGATTGCATTGGCGGCCCCAGTAACCTACGACAACAAGTACGAGCTCTTTGGCGGATTTAATTTTCAGAACTTTCAGGCCGGGCAGGATCTGCGCAAGCGCATGAACCTGGGCGGCGGCGAAGTCCTATTCACTTACTGGCTGCCGGGCAAGGGCTGGATAAAGAATCTCGGAGTCGGCGCAGACTATCGCTTCGATGCAGGCACGACGCCGGTGAATCCGAACGCCGGAACAACTTCGCAATCGCCGACCACCAATGGCACGGGAATCAATAATCGGCCGCTGGTGTGGCTGAACACGGGGATGTTGGGTGCACAGTATCGCGGCCCGAAGAACCAGTACGTTGCACTCAACTATCACGGATATTTTGGTGTGTCGCACGGCACGTTTGATAAGAGCTTCAGGAACGTGAACTCGAATGTGGACCCCTTTTCGGCGACAGGACTTTACACCAACCGTACCAAACCAATGGCGGCGCTGGGTGGGAGCATCGATTTCAACGTATCGAAAAAGTGGGCCGTGCGAATCTCTCCCGACCTGATCCTCGAGCATTTCGGAACAGAGACCCGTGAGTTTGTCGGAGTCTCAGGCGGAGTCATTTACCGCATCGGAAAAAGGTAAAAACTGGAAGTAGGTAGGCAGTAGGGTAAAGAAAACCTCCTTCTCAAAAAGAGACGCCGCAAGATCCGAGGCGGCGTTTTCTTTCGTCTTCTACTTTCTACTATTTCCCTTACCAAGTGTTTCCTTGCTGGAGGAACTCTGGAGAGACGGGGTTTTCGTATACGGAATAATCCCGGGTCACAACGGTCAGGCCGTTCGTGGAGACGAAGTAGTTTTTCTTGTCTTCGTTCTGGTCATAGCCAATAACGGTTCCATCGGGAATGTGAACATCGCGGTCAATGATGGCATGACGAATGCGGCAGTGGCGGCCGATGTTGACGTGGGAAAAGACAATGGACGAGTCAACGTCGGCGTAGGAATTGACGCGCACGTCCTGGGAAAGCACTGAGTTGCGAATCACAGCTCCGGAGACAATCGAACCGGCACAGACGATGGAGTTGATTGCCATGCCCGTGCGTCCTGGCTCGCCGAAGACGAACTTGGCAGGTGGATACTGGTAAGGCCGGGTGCGCATGGGCCATGCTTTGTCGTAGAGATTGAAGGTCGGGGTCACGCCGGCGACGTCCATGTTGGCCTCGTAATAAGCCTCAAGGGTTCCCACATCCCGCCAATAGAGAGCCTTCTGCTTATTCTCATCGACAAAGTTATAGGCGTTCATCTTAAAACGGCCCAGGATGTTCGGAAGAATGTCGTGGCCAAAGTCGTGTTTCGAACTGGGGTCCTCGGCATCCTTGATGAGCTCAGGCAGAAGGACATCCGTATTGAAGAGATAGATGCCCATGGAGACGTCGACCATGTCGGGGTTGAAGGGTGAGCGGATCTTAGTCTCTTTGGGTTTCTCTTCAAAGCCGGTGACCTCGCCATTGGCAGCAACCTCGACCACCCCGAACGCGGAGACCTGATCGGGCGAAACAGGAAGCGTTGCGATGGTGACGTCGGCGCCTGACTCGCAATGGCTCTCCATCATCAGGGAGTAGTTCATCTTGTAGATATGGTCGCCCGACAGGATGAGAACGTATTTAGGCTCTTCGGAGCCGATCGAATAGATGTTTTGATAAACCGCGTCTGCGGTTCCCTGATACCACGACTTCGAGACGCGCTGCATCGGTGGAAGTATTTCGATGAATTCGCCCAGTTCGTTGGCAACAACCGGGCCCCATCCTTCGCGAATGTGGCGATTCAGAGAGAGCGCCTTGTACTGGGTCAGAATGTAGACGTGGCGAAGATCCGAGTTGATGCAGTTCGAAAGAGTGATATCAATGATGCGGTACTGTCCTGCAAAAGGCACAGCAGGCTTGGCGCGATCGCGGGTAAGAGGAAAGAGTCGTTCGCCGGCACCACCGGCAAGTAGGACGCCAAGTGTATCTCTCATATCACTCCCAACTCCTGAACTGCGGTACACGGATGACAAACCATTTCAGTCAGATGCACAAAGTTGCCGTGGGGCAACGGAGAAACGCGAGTCTACCACGTCAAGGTTGAGATTCGTAATCTGTGAAGGAAGAGAAAAGAAAAAAGCCCCGGCAGAAAGACTGCCATGGGCCTTTTTTAAAAATCTAGGTAGAACTAAGCTTGTGGAGCGTCCGAAATTCCCGGCGGCAACTGGCGATGTTTGGGTGGTGGAGGGAGGACCGGCTGATCCGTCTCCTCGGTGATGCTGATACGCAATGATTTGAGGAAGGTGAGATCGTTGCTCGTGAACGGTCCGTTCATGTCTTCCGTGGCGGATTCGCCGGACTCTTCCGGTTCCGCCTCGACCTCGTTGAGACCGATGGTGGCCTCAAGCATAAGGAGGACATCAAAACCCTGTTCCCGGATATTCTTCACCACTCCAGCGATGTCCTCTGACTCAGACACCGATTCGTGGATCGCTTCGCCTAGTTTCTGGATAAGGTTTTTTACCTTTTGATTCAATGCCACCTCCGGGCTTCCCTATGGTCGAATCTCACCACGCATCGGGTATTCCCGGCGAAATTGCCCGGCGGGAACGGCATTGCGGGTACTAAGTCGTACCTGGTTACTATTAAGAGAATACGCTTCTGGGTGCGGGCCCTGCAACGATTTTCGTTGATGGTTGAAATCAGGGGATTTAGCGACTAAACGATGGTATGGTGGTCAGCCCAGGCATCTTCAAGGCGGTGGGCCAAAAACTGAACCGAAGGGGTCCGGGGTGGGCTCCAGAGGACAAAACCGATACCCGCTGCGAAGAATCCAGTCATAATCCATAGAAGCTTTTTCATAATCGATCCCCTCTTTTTCTGTGATGCCGCGTTTGCTGAATACGATGCGCGCTTCGCTTCAGATTCCTCCTGGGCGTGACCTTTGGCGGAGATGCCTCGACCGACTACACTTTGGCTTATGGATTCGGTTCGGTTTGGAAGGGTACTAGGGATTGGGGCGCGTCTGGCTGCCAAGACGGCGGTAGCAGCAATGGACGCGGCCACCTCTCCAAATCCCTCTACGGGGACGAATAAAGTCAATGTTCCAACGACGCAGCCCACGGCCTCTACAGCCTCGGCGACGACAAAAAAACGGGCCGTGTCCTCGACGACTCAGATAAAGCAAACGGGCCAGGGTTTGAAGGATGGTAGTAGGCGTTTCAACGAGGCCTTCGGCAGCAGGGTAAAGCGCCTTTCTGGCGCGCTGTGGCTGGAGTTGACCGGTGTCTTCTTCGGAATCTTCGCGCTGTCCGCAGGGATCGGCGCATGGAAGATGCGCGCGGCCTTGCATGAGACAGTAACGAATCATGAGGAGCATTCCCGTCTGTTGGTGGCGCTGCTGATGGCTATGGTCTTTGGCTATTTTTGCGTAAGCAGTTTTGTGAAGGCGAACCGCAAGACGCGCGGGCGCTAATTGGGCCGCTCAGCGGGTACACTTGAGCGGCATGTCTGAACGGGTAAAGACAAGTTCCGGAATTCCAGTAAGGGTTGTTTATGAGGCCGCCGATGCCGCCACTGACAACACTGCAGCCTCAGTGGGCGAGCCGGGACAGTATCCCTTTACTCGTGGGATTCAGCCGACGATGTATCGCGGACGGCTCTGGACAATGCGGCAGTATGCCGGGATGGGCGACGCCGAAGAGTCGAACAAACGCTACAAGTTCCTGCTAACTCATGGGACGAAAGGCCTGTCCGTGGCTTTTGATCTGCCCACGCAGATTGGTTACGACTCGGACTCGCCGCTGGCGTTGGGAGAAGTAGGAAAGGTTGGTGTAGCGATTGATTCGATCGAAGATATGGAGCGGCTCTTTGATGGAATCCAGCTTGATACGATCTCGACCTCGATGACGATCAACGCCACCGCGTCGATTCTGCTGGCGCTGTACGTCGCAGTGGCGAGGCGTCAGGGCGTAGAGACTAGAAAACTCAGCGGAACGATTCAGAACGACATCTTGAAGGAATACATCGCACGCGGGACGTATATCTATCCTGTGACGCATGCCATGCGTCTCGTGACGGATATCTTCGCGTGGGCGGCGGACGAGGTCCCCGAGTGGAACACAATCTCAATCTCCGGCTACCACATGCGCGAGGCGGGAAGCACAGCAGTGCAAGAGGTCGCTTTCACACTCGCGAATGGTATGACCTACGTCCAGGCCGCGATTGATGCCGGCCTGGACGTCGATGCATTTGCGCCTAGACTAAGTTTCTTCTTCAACTCGCATAACGATTTGCTGGAGGAGGTCGCGAAGTTTCGTGCAGCCCGACGGATGTGGGCACGGATCATGCGCGAGCATTTTGGCGCGAAGAAGGAACGAAGCTGGGTGCTGCGGTTTCACACCCAGACGGCAGGCTCGACCTTGACCGCGCAGCAGCCCGAAAACAATATCGTGCGAACAACGCTGCAGGCACTAGCGGCTGTGCTTGGCGGAACGCAAAGTCTGCATACGAACGGATTCGATGAAGCGCTGGCACTCCCAACGGAGAGCGCCGCGCGGATTGCTCTGCGTACTCAACAGATTCTCGCCCACGAAAGCGGAGTAGCTCAGACGGTCGATCCGCTGGCCGGATCGTACTACGTCGAGTCATTGACAAACGAGATCGAAAACCGCGCAAATC
>DATMKY010000075.1:0-2628 GCA_035570955.1 Edaphobacter sp.
GAGCGGTCACTTCGGCATTCCCAAGATCGACCCCAACGCCGTGATGGTGCCCGCTCCTGACGGCAAATAATTCCGGGAGATTTGACAGATTTTTTTGGGATGGTGGGGGTGCGTTTTTGCAGGGGGTTTTGCGAAAAACGAGTGGTTCGGTGTGGTTTTTTGATGGTGAAATTGTGGTGGGTTGCTGGTAAAACGTGGTGAATTGACGGTCGCTTTTCGGCGACGAAAAATTTCACTATTTACCAACTTTATTTTTCTGAAGTTCCATTTTGGAACTCAATAGCCGTAGTGTTCCACCCGCTGGAGGAGCTCGAGCTTTCGCTCCGGCGGGAGAAAACTTGCCTCTACGGAGTTTGCGGCTAGTTCGCGCATCTGCTCGAGAGAGAACTCGAAGCGCTCCTGGACGAGGACGTACTCATCGAGCAGATTGCTGCCGAACATGGGCGGGTCGTCCGAGTTAATCGTGACCATCAGGCCGGACTCGAAGTACATCTTTACGGGATGGTCGTCGATGCCTGGGCAGCATCCGGTTTTGAGATTGCTGGTGACATTCAGCTCGAGCGGAATCTGCTTCTGGGCCAGAACCTCGAGCAGTTCTTGATCGCGCTGCGCCGACAAGGCATGGCCCACACGTTCGGCGCCGATGTTGATCGCCGCCCAGATACTCTCAGGCCCGACCGTCTCGCCCGCATGAGCGGTGAGGCGCAGCCCCGCTGTCCTTGCCTCGGCGTAGGAGTCGCGAAACAAATCGGCACTCCCCCGAGCTTCATCGCCGCCGATACCGATTCCCACGATGCTCGGATAAATCGCCTTCAACGCAGCCGCCTTGCGAAAGACCTTCGCTGCCTCCTCTGCCCCGAAGTGCCGCACTGCGTCGATCAACCAGTAGACAGTCGTCCCGAAGTCCTTCTCGGCACGAATCCGCCCGCGTTCAATCGCCTCGACAAACGGCTCGACCTCAGCATTCTTCCAGTAATAAATAATGCCGAACGAGATATAAACCTCGGCATGAACCACACCCTGCGCCGCAAGGTCGCGAATCATGTCATAGGTGATCAGCTCATAGTCCTCCGGACCCTTCAGCCGCGAAGACACAGCCTTGAACGAGTCCATGAACCCCTGAAAATTCTCGTAGACATAGAGCTTCTTCGCCGCCTCTGCAGTCAACGGCTCGGCATCATGCCGCTTGCTCAACTTCAACAGAGTCTCCGGTTGAATCGTTCCTTCGAGATGAAGATGAAGCTCGCATTTGGGCAACTTGCGCAGCCAATCGACAACGTCGATGTCAGTGTCGCGGCTCCCTTGCTTGCGTGCCATCCAGTTAGTGTAATCGCAGGGTTACGAGGCTGTTACAAACTTCGTAAATACCGCCGTCCCACACCCGTAGGCTGACGAGAAGCCGACTTACCCAGTATTCGCTTGCCCTTCGACGCGCTCACCCGGTTACCTGCAACTGAGACAAACTCCGGAAGCGATCATCCTGGCCGTGATCCTCTTTAACGCGACAAGTAGCTTCTAGTTAACCCTCTCAGCCTGTATTGGTTTCATCTTTGGCGGGGCACCGATCGGATGTATCTCCGCATGTGTAGCGTCCTTCAGCGTCACAAGAAACTCGAAGGGCTGCTTCCCATCCCCGACAGTGACGTGCAGCGCATTGCCCTCCAGCCTTGTCTTGCTGATCTGTACCGGTGTGCTGTCGTCGGCGGGATCGGCCATGCTCAGTTCATCATTGTCCAGGGCAATCTTCGATGGAGTGACAGATCCGATGATCCCCGAGCCATTCTGAACCAGAATCATCGTGGCAAAACTTCGTCCCTTGAACATCCAGTGCCAGGTCCCGGCGAACTCGTGCCCGGTGTTGGTAGATGCAGAAACTTCTTGCAGACTGACTGTGCGCGCGAGTACGGTGCTCGAGCCAAACAGAAAGCTTGTCGCCAAAGCCAGACCAATCAGGCCCGCGCGGGATAGCGAAGTTCTCGTCTCGGTAAGCATCATGATTCGATTCTCCAGGTTGTCACCGTCGAAAATACCCAGCCCCACTGCGTTGCTGCGAGGTACTCGCAGGCACAATGACGCCAGACGTAAGAGTGTTCGGGCATACGCTGTTCGCTTTCCAAGACGAACAGCGGCGTACTCATCGCAGGCAAGCTCACGCGTCTGCGAAATCTTCGACATCAGGTAGTGAATGCCGGGGTGGGAGGCCACAGGCAGTGCGGTCAACTGACACAAAAAGTGCACCAGAAAATCCTTCCTGCGAATGTGACCGTATTCGTGCGCAAAGATCGCCGTGAGACCCGGCTCGTCAAGAGCTGGGATCACTTTGCTGGGCAAGATGATAGCGGGATGAAACAGACCAACCGTGACCGGATCGTCGATGGCTGTCGATTCAAGAAGGACGACACGATCCGAAGGCTCGATTATTGAGCCAGCCATCCCAATTTCATTGGAAGAAATCAATAAAGCGTCTCTTCGGAGGCGATGAACTCGATAGATGCCGCGGCTAAAGTGGATCAGCTGATAAAGAAAGAGCACCTGCCAGATAACAAGGAGCGCAGTCTTCGCACCAGGCTTCAGCATGATCGGCTCGTGCGCTTTGGAGAGCCCATCCCAGGCCCAGAAGTTATGGCC
>DATMKY010000076.1:0-7699 GCA_035570955.1 Edaphobacter sp.
CCAGATCACCCCTATAAAACAACAACTTACAACCCTCATCGCATCACTCGAAGCTGGAATCGACTTCGCCGAGGATGACATCGACACCCTCCCCACCCACGAAATCACCAGCCAGATCCAATCCATCCAAACCCCGCTAACTACCTTAGAACAAAGCTTTTCCTATGGCCGCATCGTCCGCAGCGGCTTCACCTTGGCCATCGTGGGCCGCCCCAATGCCGGCAAATCCTCCCTTTTCAATCGTTTAATCGAACGCGACCGAGCCATAGTCACCGCTACTCCTGGCACCACCCGCGACCTCGTCACCGAACACGTCTCCCTCGACGGCATTCCCGTCCAACTCATTGATACCGCAGGCCTACGCGATTCCACCGACGAAGCCGAATCCATCGGCATCGCCAAATCCCGCGAAGCCATGGCCGAAGCCGACATAGTCCTCGTCGTCCTCGACGCCACTGAACCCCCTCACCTCGAAGACCAATCCGCAATCGACGCCCGACAACATCTCCCTAACCTGATTGTCATCAACAAAATAGACATCGCTCCCGTCACCCAACACCCACGCGAAGCTCTCAAAACCTCGGCGCTAACTGGCCATGGCATCCCAGAACTCCGCCGAGCGATCCTCTCTCGCCTAACCCAGGAAACACCAGCCGCAGAGACCGCAATCCTCACCAATCTCCGTCAGCAGCAAGCAGTTACAGCCGCCATCGCCGCCCTTGACCGCGCAAAAACCGCCTCAATCAAAACCATCCCCCACGAGATGATCCTCATCGACCTCTACGAAGCCCTGCACGCTCTCGACGCCCTCACCGGCACCACAACAACCGACGACATCCTCAACCTCGTCTTCAGTAAGTTCTGCATAGGAAAGTAGTTAGCGCTTCCCGACCTCAATCATATTGTCATCAGGAATCCGGTCAATCAGTTTGTTATAGGGATCAATCCCCGCACGAGTAGGCATCTGGTCCACAACAATCTCAAAAGTCTGCTTCTCCTGCGTAATCTTCTCCTTCTTCAAATAAAGCGGCTTCTCCTCATCCTTCTTCCCTACAAAAACCCCAATATCGATGTAGTCATTCAGCGTCATCGGCGTCTCATTTCCGCTGCCGTCAGACTTCATCTTCTTCGATTGCACAGTCAGCGTAATCTTATATCTCTTGTCAGGTGTTTGAGTTACAGTTGCCGATAAAGCCTGGTTGTCATACAGAACAATCGATTCAAACGCATCCGTGATGTAGTACTGAAGCTCCGCAGGCGTTTGCGCCCGCAAAGAATCCACAAACTGCCGAGTATCCGGATACGGCCGACTCTGCGAATCATTCGCATTCGCATACCGGTACTGCATCAGAAAATTGTGCAGCGCTAGATTCACCTTGTCCTCGCCGATGTAATCCGCAAGCGTATACATCACCTGCCCACCCTTCTGATACCAGACATAAGGCTCATTCTGAACCAGAACCAGCGGCCGCTCTCTCCGGATCTCACCCGCCCTACCGCGCAGATACTGATCCAGCTCATGTTTCAAAAAACGATGCATGTTGTCGCTTCCGTACTTTCGCTGCATCACCATCAGCGCCGAATACTCCGCCAGCGTCTCCGACATCATGTTCGAGCCTTCGACACGTGCGCCAATCAGCTGATGCCCCCACCACTGATGTCCAAGTTCATGCGCGGTTACAAAATAGGCGAAGTCAATATCCGTCGGCTTCTCAACGCGACCGATAAAGCCGATTCCTTCAGAAAACGGAACCGTATTTGGGAACGACTGCGCAAACGTGCGATAGCGCGGAAATTCAAGAATGCGGTATTGCTTGAACTGGAAAGGGCTGAACTCCTTCTCGTAGTAATCCAGTCCCGCCTTCGAGGCAACGATCATGTCATCCACATCGAACGTGTGTTGCGGGATGTGATAGACCTCAATCGCAATCGGATTCTCGGCCCCCTCATACATCTCACGCTTCACGTCGTAGCGACCGGAAACGTAAGCATAAAAATCGAGCGTCTTCACATCGCCCATGTCATAGCTGAAGTAGTGACGGCCCTTGTCATGCCACTCGCGCGTCAGATAGCCAGGCGAAATCACAGTCTGCGGCTTGCCTTCAGAGTCGAAGTCTGACGTGCTGACCGTGGTGTGATACGTAATCCAATCAGACGTAGCGGTAAAAAGATTCGTTACCGTCCCCATCGGATCGCCACGACGAGGAAGAAGCTCCTGCTCGGGCGTCAACTTCTCTTCGCGCCGCCGGCGAGGATCATCGATCTCGATACCATTGTCGTAGCCGACCGTCGGGAAAAAGCCGGAGTCAAAGAACGTACCCGAGTACGCGAATTCAGCACGTTCGTTGCCGTCTCTGAACCCGCGCGTCGTGTGTCCAACATCGAAGGTCAAGTCAAGCTTGTCACCCGGAGCGACTGGGGTTTCGAGTTGATAAATGACATATAGATTTCGCGGGGTCGCCGATACAACATGAAACGGGCGATCAAAATGGACATTCGTCACCGACTGAAATTGATCGGTAAGGTGGATTTGGCTGATTGGCTGCGACGTCTTGTTCTGCAGCACGTAGTGGCCCGTGCCGTCGAATGACCGCCGCTCCGGATAAATATTGATGTTGGTGTCGACGGCGACGACTTTGGGTTGAGCGAAGTTTTCATACTTCTTGAAATCGCGTTCATACGCCGCCTGAATATGCCGTCGATCCTTCGCCGAAAGGTACTCGTTCAGAACATGAGCGTTGTAGTAGTACCAGGCTCCGCTGCCAAAGGCGAGCAGCAGAAACACTGCAGCCGCGGGAATGAGCCGCGGTGCGCGCTGTCTTGCAAGCTGCAACCGCGCAGACCATGCATCATCGGAGCCACGGCGCGCCAACGCAATCGAAACGACCGCAAGAAATCCCGCGATCGCCAGCCAATAAGTAATCGACCAGAAAAGCGCCGGCACAAAATGACCGTAACCGTTCATATCAGAGTAGGTATAAGCTGGCGTGTTGCCGATCAGGTAAAGCGTGTTCTCCAACCCAAAGTTGTACAGAATCGGGGTAATGACAAAGATTCCGATGATGATGCCGTGGCCAATAAACTTATTCGACACCACCGTCTGCACGAAGAGTGCGAGCAGAACGAAGATCAGGACCTGCGGGAAAGTGACGACGTACAGTTCCTTCGCATACTGCGCCAGCTCATAGTGGTAATAACCCGCGACTGTCTGCATGAAGATTCCGCAGAGCGCAGTCACTGTGAGCATCACGAGTTCCACAAAGCAAAGTGCAAACAACTTGGAAAACCAGTCGGTAGTTTCGCTGATAGGAAGAGCGTCGTGGATGCCGGAGAATTGAGTGTCGCGCTCGCGCCAGATCAGTTCGGCTGCATAGAGCGACGCAACAATATAAAAGAAGAGAGCGGCTCCGCCTTCAACCGCCTGCAACATCAGATACGTTACCGGCCAAACGTTGCGCTCGGCGACGCGACCCGCAAATCGTCCATTACTGAGCGCGATTCCAGCCATCAGGATCATGATCCCCCAGAATGGAACCTCACGCACGATATTCGAGACACGCAGCCCTGTGAGCGAGAAAAACTGCCTGAAAGTGGTCGAAGGCCCAAAGACCTGATGCACCAATGGCAGCCTCGCAGCGACAAGACTTCGAGGGCCTTTGACCTCCACTAACTCCTGCTCACGTGCACGCGCGGCTCGCTTACTACTCGAAACAGCTGTGAGCGCCTCGACAGACATCGGAAACAACTTCCAGACAGCGATGAGTGAGAGCACCCCCACCGAGCCCCACAGCAATCGGTTGTAGAGAAAAACGCCTCCCGCCGCGTGAGGCGACCATGAGTAGAGCAGAGTGTTTCTCTCGACAACAGTCCAGTAGCGAGTGATTGCGTTGTTGTACTGGAGACCGATCGGATCCAGAATCCCCGACCAGAAATGTTCCAGGGAGCGCGAGGTAACGAAGGCGCCATAACCAATCAGATACAACATAAAGATGGCAGCGCCCTGCAGATACACAATGAAAATTCTACGCGACAGTGCCGCTACAAGAAAGAAGAGACTGCCCAGAAAAAATATCTGCCAGACGACAATCGAAAAGAACGGCTGCAGATACCAATCAAGATGATTGGGGCCAATACGCGCATGATCGGCCCAAGGCGCAAAGGTTCCGAGAAACTCGCCAACCAGCAGGCCTGAGAACGCAAATACGGTTGCGACGAAAGACCCCGCCCAGCGTCCGCCAAGGTACGCAAACTTCGAGATGGGCTTGGTAAAAAGAATCTGAATCGTATCGCGCTGGAAGTCGCGCAGAATCGAAGTGCCAAAGGTCGCTGCAATTACGATGATTCCGAAGAAGCTGACGCCAATATCGTTATAGATATTTGCGTATGGCCCGTTCAGGAGAATCTTGCCGTTGGAAGAGCCGATGGGACCGAAGCTCTCGCTCGCAACGGAAAGAAAGTTGAACGTGATCCACAGCAAAAAATAGACGTAGGTAGAGATGCTCTTGAAACGGTACTTCAACTCAAAGGTGAAAAACTCCCAGAACATAGCCATCTCTTCGTCTCCTGTGCCGGGTTAGTTTTTGGCCTGCCTGGCCAGGTTGAGAAAGTAGACGTCTTCCAGGCCCGAATCCACTGCACGAAATCCTTCTCCCGGATTCGCATCAGCGTAAACGCGCACCTCATGCAGTCCTCCGATCAAATGCGTTGAGACGACATTGAAGCTGCCTTCCAGCTCCCGCAATTCGTCATCGGTCGCGACAATCTTCGACCATATCTTGCCACGTAGCGACTCCAGCGCTTCGTTAGGCGAGCCTTCAAGCAGTAACTCGCCGTTTGAGATGATCGCCATCCGCGGGCAAAGCTCACGCACATCATCGACGATATGAGTCGACAGAATGACCGTGACGTTGCTGCCGATCGAACTCAGCAGGTTGAGAAAGCGATTGCGCTCGGCAGGGTCGAGCCCAGCCGTTGGCTCGTCAACAATGATCAGCTTAGGATTCGCCAGCAGCGCCTGCGCTATTCCAAACCTCTGCTTCATCCCTCCCGAGTATGTGCTGAGGGCCTTCTTGCGTACGTCCCATAAGTTCGTCTGCTGTAAAAGCGCCTCGACCATCTGCGTCCGCTCGCCCTTGTTCGCAATGCCCTTCAAAATCGCCAGGTGATGCAGCATGTCGAGCGCACTTAGCTTCGGATAAACCCCAAACTCCTGCGGCAGATATCCAAGAACCCTGCGGACAGCGTCCTTTTCCTTCAGGACATTCATTTCATCGAGCCACACCTCGCCCGAGTCTGGATCCTGCAATGTGGCGACCGTCCGCATCAGCGTGCTCTTGCCGGCGCCGTTCGGGCCAAGCAGACCAAACATGTTGTTGCCGATGGTCAAGGTCAGATCTTTGAGTGCTCTTACGCCGTTCGGATAGGTCTTGGACAGACCTGTGATTTTGAGTGACAAGAAAGTGCCCTCCGGGTAGGTCGCGCCGTGCGTTTTAGCAGTAGCGGCAATTTACCACATTGAGCCGAAGGGCAGTATCTTCTCATCAAGCAGAAAAGTTTGAAGCGCACCCGGCGAGCCGGCAGTGGTTTGCTCAGTCAGATACGCGGTCGATGAGAATTAGTTCAACGTTAGAATCTTGAGGTTCAATCTATCCCGGCCCACGCACTGGAATCTCCACCGGCCAGCTCGCGCATAACTCGGCGCTCCGGAGAGGGCCGTTTTCTCTGCGCGCTCGTCAGCTCACCCCAGCAGACTTGATTGCGCCCTTTCGACTTGGCCTCATAAAGCGCTCGATCAGCCGATTCCAGCAGATCTTCCTGGCAGATTGAATCTCCGGGCCAACACGTCGCCACACCACAACTCACTGTCGACAAGCGCGGATGGCTTCCCGGGTCAGGTAACGCAGGCGATCCGGCTACTTCAACAAGCTTGCGAATGCGTTCCGCGACGAGCAGAGCACCCTCGCGCGTTGTACCGGGAAGAAGTACGACGAACTCCTCTCCGCCATATCGCGCAGCGAAGTCATCTTTGCATCGAAGACTTTGCAACAACAACGACGCAACGCGAACCAGTACCCGGTCGCCATAAAGGTGTCCACGCGAATCGTTGGTCATCTTAAAGTGATCTATATCGATCACAATTGCAGAGAGACAACCCTGAGCCTTCTCGGCCTCTGCCCATAACTTCGCGAACTGCAAATCATAAGCATGCCGGTTAGACAGACCAGTCAGGCTGTCTACGCAGGAGATCTTCTGCAACTCCACATTGAGAAATGAGAGTTCTCTCGTCTGAATCTCGCTGCGCAGCCGCATCAGGTAACCCAATCGCTCCTCGCGGCCGACGCTGTAGTTGGCAATCAACGTCATCGATGTAGCGCAGACCGCCAGCGTAATCCCCAGCAGCTTATCCGAAGCATTTAGAAACGAATCGTGGTGCAGGAAAAGCAGGTCGCTCGCCATCAGTACGACCGAGGCACTCAAGGCATACGCGAACTGCAGCCGCATCACGACATTGACAAAGATTACCGTGACGATCAGTCCAATCTGAGCGTAAGCCGACGACGTTGCATTCGTATTGCTCTCCAGATAGAGGTGTGTCGCTCCGATCAGGCAGCTCACCACCGCAATTCCGGCTTCGCGGTAGATCTTGTTCGGACTCCACCGCATGCTGACGTTGATCAGCAGAGCGATCGGCGTAACGATGCACAGCCGCACCTGCAACGGGAACCAGGACACCCCGCCGCGAATGAGGTAATCCGCGATGACGTAGAAGTTGAACAGGGCAATTGCAATCAACCCCTCAATCCATAGGCGAGCCGCGCGCTGAACAGCCGTCGACTGTTCAAAGCCGCTCTCGAGAGGTTCCGGCAATTCCAACCGCTGGAAACCTCGTCGCGAAAGCCGCTCTATCTGTTTAATCGCGAGTTCGTGGATTGAAGTATCCGGCATATTGAATCCGTCTTTTATTCAATCAGAGCCCAGTCCGGTCTTGACAGGCGGCCTGACCCCTTCCCTGCTCAGATGCAGGAAACGCAGTCCGCGAACGCCCAGGAAGTGCGTAGCCTCATGTTACTAAAGGGCCAGCGCGATACACTCCCCTATTCCAGGACATCCGTAGTACTTTCGTGTCAGTTGCCGCCATCGGCATAGACCCGCCGGCTACCGACAAGTCGCGGTGCCCTATTTGTCCACAAGAAAATTATCGATCAGTCGCGTCTTCCCGACATAAGCCGCCACGGCCACCAGGCATCCCTTTTCAGCCATCTCCACGGGCCGCAGAGTACCCGCATCGACAACCGCAAGATAGTCAACCCTCACTCCGGTGGCAGCGCGAAGAACCTCCAACCCGATTCTCACGAGAGACTTGCTGCGACGCTCTCCTTGAGCAATTTCTTCCTGGATTTGTAACAGACACCGATGCAGAGCCAAAGCCTGCCCTCGCTCCACCTCGCTCAAATATTTGTTCCTGCTGCTGAGCGCCAGTCCGTCCGCATCCCGCACGATGGGACAGGTCACAATCTCCAGGTCGAAGTTCAGATCCCGCACCATCTGCCGCAGCACCGCAACTTGCGCCGCATCCTTCTGTCCAAAAAATGCCTTGGCGGGCCCAACGATGTGGAAGAGCTTCGTCACAACCGTAGCCACACCCGTAAAGTGCCCGGGCCGCGAAGCTCCATCCAGTCGATCACCCACGTCAGGCACG
>DATMKY010000077.1:0-2548 GCA_035570955.1 Edaphobacter sp.
CAACATTCATTCTTTCGCCCCATCTTGCTTCTACAGAGTTCTCCGACGCTGTTGATATTGCTATGTCCTCTTGAGGAACGACCTTTCGGTCAGGCGCGTTTTACGACCGGCCTCTATCCGAACCGGCAGAATATCTTTTCCGTAACGGACATGGCAGCTCGCACTTCGATCACTTGAGATCGCTGCCGAAACAAGTCGGTGGGACCGCCACCGAATCTCAACCTGAAATCCGCCTCGAGCGCAAAGACCGCTGACGCTGCCCTTTGGCCACGCGACGGGAAGGGCCGGCAGAAGGTGAATCACGTCGCCCTGCGATTGCAGCAGCATCTCCGCGAGGCCGGCGGCTCCCGCCGTGTTGCCATCGATCGCGAAGATATTCTGTGACGCACCGGCGACCCCTCCGCGTGAGTAGGTGAGAAGGTTGTCGTCGGTCGCCTTCGCAATTAGTCCGACAAGGTGTTGGTGAGCCGCTTCCCCATCCCAAAGCCGAGCGTAGTAGTTCACTAGATTGGCACGACTCCACTCGGTATCCTCCCAGTTGGGCTGTTGGATCCGACGCTCCAGCGTGACGCGCGCTGCCTTTGCAAGCTGCGGAGTCTTCTCCGGAGAAATTTGATCCTCAGGATAAAGTGCGATCAGATGTGACGTATGGCGATGGTTGGGCTCCGCCTCTTCGAAGTCCTCAAGCCACTCCTGCAACTGCCCGTAACGACCGATTTGGAATGGAGGAAGCTTCAGTCTCGCTTGCTGAATCGCACTGCCAAGAGTTGAGTCAATCGAAAGCAACGCCTGTGCCTCCAGACATTTGTTGAAGAGTGCTTCGACAAGCACGCGGTCGCAGGTGGGCCCCATGGATTCGTTGCAAACCGCTTCCGATGGTGTACGAAACGCGTTCTCCGGAGAGTCAGATGGTCCGGTGACAAGCCAGCCACGTTTTGGGTGTTCCACCATATACGCGAGGAAGAACTCAGCCGCCTCCTTGAAGACGGGATAGACTCGCTCGCGAAGGAACTGTATGTCCCCGGTAAACCGGAAGTGCTCCCACATCTGAAGGGAGATCCACACGCCGGCCGTAACGAAGATTCCCCATCCCAGGCCCCACCCCGGAGCTGTATAGCCCCATGGATTGGTGACGACGTGGCTGACCCAGCCGGGGGCATTGTAGAGCGTCTCTGCGGTGCGTCTGCCCGCTGTGCGCAGCTCCTCAATCAGGGCGAACAGCGGAGTTTGCGATTCTGTGAGATTTCCAACCTCGGCGAGCCAGTAGTTCTGCTCGGTATTAATGTCCAGATGAAAGTCATCGGTCCAACCCATACTGGAAGCGAGACCGTCGTTCCAGATTCCCTGCAGCGCCAGCGGTAGCGGCGAGTTCGAGCGAGAGCCCGCTATCGTCAGATACCGTCCGAACTGGAAGAACAAAGCACACAACCCGGGGTCGCTCGCTCCTGCCTCGAAGGCCTTTCGCCGTTGGTCGGTCGGAGTGTCCTCTGCTGCCGTTTGAGGTCCCAGATCAATGTGAACCCGGCGAAAGAGAGCCTGATGATCCGCTACATGACTTCGGCGAAGCTCCGCATATCTCTTGGCGGAGGCGGACTGCAGTGCTTCCTTGCAAACCTCTCCCGGCATCCTTCCCCGGTAGCTGGTTGCAATCGCGACAAACAGAGTGACCGAGTCGGCGTGGTCGATCTGCAGGTAGTCTTCACCGGCTTTGGCCTGTCCACCCATGGGTAAGAGGCGCACATAGCACTCCACCTCAACGCCCTGCTTGCCGTTGCTATGCATTGACTCGAATGCATGACCTTTGAAAATAAGAGTGTCCGTGCCTTGGCAAGCGGTCGTTCCAGGAACCTTGATCTCGTCGAGCCCTGCCTTGAGACTGATGCCTCCAGGGGCATCGCTCTCCAGACGAACGATCAACAAGCCCTCCGGGTTCGAAGCGAACATCTCTCGAGTCAAGCGGTGACCATCCGCCCGGTATTCGACGCGAGCCATCCCTTCGTCAAGATCCAGCGAGCGCGTATAACGCGAAGTTTCTCCTGGGGAAGAGAACGTCAACGCGAGATCGAGAAGCGGCAGGTTCGTACCAAAGGAGGTCGGATGGCTGAGCAGGCACTCTTCACAAAGTCTTCGAGCCTGAACGTAGTTACCCTCAAAGAGAAGCTGGCGGATCTCGCTAAGGTGCGATACACCTCCCGGATTGACATCGGCTTCCCCAGGCGCACCCGACCAGACGGTCGACTCAGTCAGAGCAATCCGTTCCTTCGTGATGCCTCCGAAGACCATTCCGCCTACCCGTCCATTCCCGATAGGAAGAGCCTCCAGCCAACGCTTGGCCTCACTCGTATACCAGAGCGTATGAGGGGAAGCAGGATCGGCAGCGAGCGCAGCCTGCGCTTTGGATGCAAGAGCGGCAAGAGCCAAACCACCACGCAAGAATTCCCGTCGGGTCGGCTTCACGAACACCTCGCTGCGCAACGCACGTGGCTAGCTTGATCACTTCTGCGTGAACGTGAGAGAAAAGGACTGTGCGCCGGGCACGGAATCGCCG
>DATMKY010000078.1:0-27469 GCA_035570955.1 Edaphobacter sp.
CTCCGTCCTCTCGATCTCGTTCATTTGAGCGGCCACTTTGGTATCCCCAAAGTCGATCCGAACGCTGTCATGGTTCCCGCCCCCGATGGCAAATAGACCGGCTTCATCGCGCGAGGGTTGAGCAGAGGAAAACTCAGCATCAGGCTCAAATCATTTACCCTTGCATTTGAGCCAAATGACTGAACCAGCATCCATCGCCTCTCGCCCCCGCGTTCTCAGCGGAATGCGTCCCACTGGCCGTCTCCACCTCGGCAACTTCATGGGAGCCCTCTACAACTGGGTCCAGCTTCAGGACCAGTACGACTGCTTCTTTTTCATCGCCGACCTCCACGCGCTCACCACCGACTACGCTGACCCATCAACCCTCCGCCAAAATATTCGCGACGTCGCCCTCGACTTTCTATCAGCCGGCCTCGATCCCGAGCGCTGTACCGTCTTCATCCAGTCCCACGTCCCCCAGCATGCCGAGCTGCACACCCTTTTCAGCATGTTCACGCCGCTTCCTTGGCTTGAGCGCGTCCCTACTTACAAAGACCAGCAGGAGCAACTCCGCGAGAAGGACCTCAACACCTATGGCTTTCTCGGCTACCCTCTCCTTCAGTCCGCCGACATCCTGCTCTACCAGCCTGACTTCGTCCCGGTAGGTCAGGACCAGGTCGCCCACGTCGAGCTTACCCGCGAAGTCGCACGCCGCTTCAACGCACTCTACTGCTCCATATCCACCCCGGCCATCGAAAAAGCCCGTGCCGACCACTCCGACAAAGAAATCATCGAAGCTGAGATCGCCGCAAACGCTGTCGCAAATGGCATCCTTCCCGAACCGAAAGTTCTGCTCACGCCGTCACCCAAGCTCCCGGGTCTGGACGGTCGCAAAATGTCTAAGAGCTACAACAACACGATCATGCTCACCGAGCCTGAGGCGGACCTCCGCGCCAAGATCAAGACCATGGTCACCGACCCCGCCCGTATTCGCCGCACGGACAAGGGAAATCCGGACGTCTGCCCGGTCTTCGACCTCCACAAGGTTTTCTCCAGCGAACAAACCCAGCAGAAAGCGCGCGAAGGCTGTACGACCGCTGGCATAGGTTGCATCGAATGTAAGAGCTGGGTTGCCGATGCCATCGTAGCCGCTATCAAGCCCATTCAGGAGCGCCGGCGCGCCCTCGAAGATGATCCGGGTAACGTCGACGCCATCCTATGGGACGGTTCCGCCCGCGCCCGTCGCAGAGCCATCCAGACCCTCCAGCATGTCCGCCAGGCCATGGGCCTCGAGTAAAGAGAAACGAGCCAAAGTTTTTGAGTGAATCGATGTCCGAAGAGATCGCAAATCCCGAAGTAGCCAACAAGGAAACCAACTCCCCGGAAGAACCGGCTC
Organism: Edaphobacter sp.; assembly: GCA_035570955.1. Classification (GTDB taxonomy): domain Bacteria; phylum Acidobacteriota; class Terriglobia; order Terriglobales; family Acidobacteriaceae; genus Edaphobacter. The sequence continues at coordinate 1,376 of DATMKY010000078.1, forward strand.
TGGCGGCTGGCATCCTAGCTTCCGACGACACTCAGGTACCCAGCGAGCCCTTTGCCTTGCAATCTCCTCCTCAGCCCGGCGCGCCTGAATCCAAACGCGCCCAAAAAGACAAAGTAAAAGAAAAAGAAGAGGCCTCCCAATCGCCCTTCTCTGTGACCGTCGGGCAAGTCTACGACGGCCCGCTTGATCTCCTGCTTGACCTCATTCGCAAACAGAACATCGACATATACGACATCCCGATCGCCCGCATCACCAGTCAGTTCCTTGACTACACCCAACACCTCAAGCAGGTAGATGTCGACGCCGCAGGCGAATTCATCTACATGGCTTCGCTGCTCATTCACATCAAATCCAAGACCCTCCTGCCGCGCGATCCCAGCGACGTAGCCGGAGCCGAATCCGAAGACCCCCGCAGCGAACTGGTCGAGCGTCTCCTCGAGCATGAACGTTTCAAAGCCGCCGCCCAGATGCTCCTTCAGAAGCAACAGATTGAAGAGGCTACCTGGACCAATCCCGGCATGAAAAACTTCCGCCGCGATACCCTCGAAACCGGAACCGCCGAGACAGACCTCGAGCAAGAGATCGCCGCCGATACCGTCGACCTCGTCCGCGTCTTTCAGGAGATCCTCCACCGCATGCGTGAACGTCCGGTCCTCGATGTCGATGAGGATGCGGTCACCGTCGCCCAGATGATCGACTACGTCAAGCGCCGTCTCGTCATGGAGGACAAGCCTGTTAGCCTGCGTCGCCTTCTCCACAACACTCACACCTCGCGTTCGCTTATCTGCATGTTTTTAGCGATGCTCGAGCTTGTCCGTTTGCAGGCCGTGCTTCTGTATCAGCCTGTGACGCAGGGCGATATTCTCATCAAAAAGACCGAAGGCTTTGATCAGGTCTTCACCGAACAGGCGCAGGCACGCGACGACTGGCGCTAGAAGTTATCTGGAACTCACCGCTTTTTAGCTATGACCTTTCACCCGAATGGCAATAGTCAGTCCCATCAAACCGGTCGCAAGCAGAAACAACGCGGCAGGTTCAGGAATCGGACCAGGAGAAACGACATCCTGTTTGAGTGAGAACTCCGCGGCGTCCGAGTGGAGTCCCGGGTTCTGAATCGCAACATACATCTCGTCGCCCATTCCATCAGTCCATGCAAAATCTCCGGAAGAGTTCAGAAACAGCTGCGCCCCCGCACCACCACCCAGAAAATCAACCCCTGAAACTGACGTCAGGTAGATCCCATTCGGATCACCATTTGTGTTGTAAAGAGAGCTAAATCCCATCCACCCGTTGTTGCACACAGACTTCGACATATTGAACCCGGCAACTCCCGAGCTGCATGCCCCTCCATCGTCGTAGTCCAGAATAGGGGGAGCGCTGCCATTGTTCGTCGCCGTTCCATTGGCATAGGTTATGTAGCAGTAGGCTGCCGAGTCGCATCCGCTCGTGCTCCAAATCGTCACCTCCCCCGACGAATCGATTCCATAAATTCCGCGAGAATTATCGTTACCAAGGTCGTAAATGGTGTAACTATCTGCAAAAGCTGGGTGAGCGCCTCGCAACAAGGAGACGGCAAGAGCCAAGACCACAGTTCCAAACGAAGATGCAAAAATTTTCATAGAAATGGCCTCGAAAACCAGAATTATAGTTTTCGAGTGTCTCCGGGCAAACGCACGATAGTTGTAGATTCCGGGTGTTTTCCATGCCATGGAAAGGACTTAAGCCACTCGGCCTAAATCGGCCGCGCGAATGAGGGCTTGCCTCCGGGTCCGAGGGCGACATATGCAAATGTTTGCGTTGTGTGGCATCAGAGCCTCGCGATTCGTCTTCGGGGCTCGGCCTCGCAGGAGGGCAAAAGAACACATCTTTCATGTTCCTGTAACACATTGTTCTCAATCGGCCTCTATCGTGATTCAACGCAATCATTCTGACTTTCAAGGCGCGCCCTCATGGCTACTCCTGTAATGACTCCGCCCGGATCGCTTCTCGATCAAAAACTGAAGAAGTCATCGCCAGGCAAAATCGGTGGCATGATCTTTGCCATCATGCTGCTGGGCGGTCTGATTTACATCGGGACAAAGCTCGCCTCGGATCTCTCGGTTGTTCACTCGGCTTCGGTGTTTCCCTTTGTCTTACTCGGCGTTGCTCTCCTGATCGCGCTTGGATTTGAATTCGTCAACGGATTTCACGACACTGCCAATGCCGTTGCCACCTGTATCTATACCCACTCGCTTGAGCCGCACATTGCCGTGGTTTATTCCGGCGTCATGAACTTTATCGGTGTCTTAATGAGTTCGGGGGCGGTCGCTTACTCCATCATTACGCTGCTGCCTGTCGAGCTAATCCTTAAGGTCAGCCGAGGCTCCGGTTTCGCAATGGTTTTTGCCCTGCTTGTTGCGGCCATCCTTTGGAACCTTGCCACCTGGTGGAAGGGCCTGCCGGCATCAAGCTCCCACACTATGATCGGCTCAATTATCGGTGTCGGCATCACCAATCAGCTGATGCAGGGAAACACCGGTACTGCCGGGGTTGACTGGGATCAAGTCGCCAAAGTTTTCAAAGCTCTTCTCTTCTCGCCGATTATCGGGTTTGTCCTTGCAGCTCTCGTCTTTCTTCTTTTCAAGCTGGTAGCTCGCGATCCGCGTCTTTATGAGGCACCGAAGGGAGCCGAGCCGCCGCCTTTCTATATTCGTCTTCTTCTTATCCTCACCTGCGGAGGCGTCAGCTACGCCCATGGTTCGAACGATGGGCAGAAGGGGATGGGTCTCATCATGCTCATTCTCGTTGGTACGGTGCCTACTGCCTACGCACTCAACCACGCCGTCGGAACCAAAGAAGTCCAGACGTTTGCCGCTGTTTCTAATCAGGTTGCAGGCACACTCAACAACTACATCGAACCCGGAACCATTCCGCAGGATGCGGATGCCGTGCTTCAGCAGTTTGTAAGTTCCAAAGCGTTTGAACCCAATGTCATCGTTGCTCTGCAGCAGCAAGTCAACAATATCCGCAATGAGGCGAATGCTTACGGCTCGCTTGGCAAGGTTCCGCCGGCAATGCAGGCCAACGTTCGCAATCAGATGTACTTAGCCAGTGAATCGTTCCGCATCCTCAGCAAGGTTGGGCCGAAGATGAGCGAGAATGACACGAAGGTTATTGCGAATTACAAAGGTTTTCTCGATAAGTCGACGCGATTTATCCCGACCTGGGTGAAGGTTGCGGTTGCGCTTGCCCTTGGACTTGGCACGATGGTTGGCTGGAAGCGCATCGTTGTTACGGTTGGGGAGAAGATTGGAAAGACTCACCTTACCTATGCGCAGGGAGCATCAGCTGAGCTCGTCGCCATGGCTACCATCTGGGGTGCTGATCATATGGGACTTCCTGTAAGTACCACACACGTCTTGTCTTCCGGTGTGGCCGGGACTATGGCAGCGAACAAGAGCGGCCTTCAGATGTCGACGCTGAGAAGCATCCTTGCTGCTTGGGTCTTCACTCTCCCGGCCGCGGCTCTGCTGTCCGGCTCTCTTTTCTGGCTATTCACGACTATGGTCAAGTAGAGGCTCACCACGCAATGGTTATCTCTTCTTTGCTTTGTCGAAGGTCTCCCGCATCTCAAAGAAGGCAGCCGTTGGTTCATAGTTCTCATTGAAGGGTAGAGGCCGCTGAAGTCTGTCAGGATGGATTTTGCGAATCTTTCTAGAGTTGAGCCATGAGTTCTTGTCTGTCGCTCCCCATGTCAAGACTGCTTTGACCTGCGGGCTCTCGAGAGCGTTTGTAATGAAGTCGCGATAGACCCGAGCAACAGCAGCATCGCGCTCGACGATGTCGTCGGTTGTAAGTGCATCGTCATTTACGTCCAGCTCGGTTACATAGACCTGGAGTCCCAGTGACCTGGCACCATCGAGCAGTTCGCGAAGCCCTTTGCCGAAACCATCTTTGCTATCTGCTTTGATGTGCGCCTGAATGCCGAGAGCGTCTAACGGAACCTTGTCCGCTTTCATGCGTCGGAGCAAAGCTAGTACTGCCGCGCGTTTCTTTTCGTTATCCTCGTTGTCGTACTCGATGCCGTAGTCGTTGTAGGTTAGGAGCGCAGTGGGATCTACCTCGCGCGCGGTCCTAAAGGCGAGATCGAGATATTCGGGCCCAAGCAGCTCAAACCACGGGGACCTAGTGCGGAGACCGTCGGGTCGTCCATCCTGAATCCAGATTGCTTCGTTGACCACGTCCCAGGAGTGGATTTTTCCCTTGTAGCGTCCGCCGACGGTGCGAATGTGTTCGACGAGAAGTTTTTCTGCATTATCTTTGGTCACCATTCCGGCAAACCAGGCAGGAATCGCTTCGTGCCAGACAAAGTTGTGCCCCCGAACCTTAATCCCATTCGTTTGGGCGAATGTGATCAGGTTGTCGGCATCGGTGAAGTCGTATTTGTCCGGCGTCGGCCGCAGAATGTTCCACTTCAGACAGTTCTCCGGTACGACGATGTTGTACTGCTCTATCAGCAGTTTGCGAAACCCATCGTCTTCGCGGAACAATTTGGCACTCACCGCACAGCCGGTAAGCAGCCCCCGAGCCGAAGCGTGAGCCTTCAACGATCCCGCTCCGGTAATCGACCGCGAATTGTCAACAGACGTCATCGTGAATCCCGCGCCGCGTAGAAATTGTGGCAGTGCAGCTACTGTGGTTATCCCTGCGGCCTGTGTTATCAGTTTTCTGCGTGTCAGCATCTTTTTCGATCTCCCCTGCGTGGTGGCCGGTTGCCGTGAATAAAGTCCCTCAGTGGCTAATGCCACTTTAGTGTTGTGCCACTTGCGGCACCTCTACAGCCGTGCCCTTAGGCGAGACGGAAAACTGACCACTATTCGCTCGCATGTTGAAAGCAATCATACTCAGCATTGGTATGCTTAGAAGTACACCAGCGGGGAACATGAGCCTTAAAGCAAAGATCGAAGCAGTCATTTACGCATCCGAAGAACCAGTAACACTTGCCCAGCTTGTCGGCCTCCTCGGCCACGAAGCTCAGGCCGAGCTGGACCATCTCGCCTCGATTCAGGAGGCGCTGGCACTCGAAGCAAACGTTCCCAATGAAGATGAGCTTAACGACGAAGTTCTCGCTGATGTCACGGAAGCTGAAGCTGGCGAGCAGGCCGAAGCGCTCAAGCGTCATCTGCACGACGCGGCTGCCGAGGAGGCCGCCCATGCCCGTGAGGTTCGTTTGCGAACCGCTGCCGCTACGGCGGCCATGAGCTCCGCGGATTCTGTTGAGCCTTTCCTCGAGGTCTTTCAGACGGAACAGATTCGGCAGGCCGAGACAGCCGCGGCGGAGCAGGGAAGCGAAGTTCCTTCGGTTGCGCCCTCTGAGGAGGAAGCCAAGAGACTTGTGCGAGAGGCGAAGGAAAAGGAGCGGCGCCTCCGCGAGTATTTCCGCACTATCCTCGCTGAACTCGTCACCGACTACTCCACTCCGGAGCGCGGGCTTGAGATTCGCGAGGTTGCGGGCGGGTATCGTTTCGCAACCAAGCCTGAGTATCACGACGCTGTGCGCGGTTTCGTCAAGTCGTTGAAGCCGCCGCTGAAGCTTTCCCTGCAGGCACTCGAGACTCTCGCCGTTGTCGCCTACAAACAGCCGGTTACTGCGCCTGAGATTTCCGAGATTCGTGGTGTCGATTCGGGCGGAGTTCTGGGCAGCCTAATGGCACGCAAGCTGATTACTACGGCGGGCCGTAAGCAAGTAATCGGCCGGCCTATTCTTTACAAGACGACGAAGGACTTCCTTCTGCGCTTCGGCCTGAAAGATATCAACGAGCTTCCCAGCATCGAAGAGTTTGAAAAGATGGCTGGCGAACTCGCCGACCAGGAAGAGATTCCGATGGAGCATCATGCACCAGAAGGTCCGAACGACATTGAGCGGGAAAAGGATCAGATAGTGCCACAGGCCGACGGTGACAGCGGTGAATCGCGGGAAACGGCGGCCGACGAGGTAATCGTCGACGGACGCCTTTCAGGCTTGCCGCCGAATTACGATACGGACGAAAATGTGGAGGGTGGAGATTCTCCGGCACTGGATGCCGAGGTGCAAGGCGACCAGCAGCGCAACTCTGAGGAGGGCTGATGACCCAATCGAAGCTCGATCCTGAACCCGATCCGCGCGACTCTCCCGACACGCCGGAAGACAACGAACCTGATACGGTTGCAACGCCAGAGGGCGATAACGAATGGCCGCCTGATGAGCCGCTGAAATCGATTGAGGGCGGCTTTCAGCGCGTGCCTTTTATCGATACGAACAAGGTGTAAGGGAGTCGTCGATCAGGTGGTGTCGCTGCTATGAGTCCCCCGCAGTCCAGCCCGGACCTCTACCTCCACGTCAAAGTCGTTATCTCGATCATCGTCGGGCTGTGTATTACGACGCTGCTCAACGGATTTGCACGATTCGTTCAGCATCCGAAGCGAGCGAAGGTTTCGATTCTGCACTTGGGCTGGGCCGCTTCACTGCTGCTGTGGATTATTCATTTCTGGTGGTGGGAGTTTCGCCTGACGCTGGTTCCGCAATGGACCTTCGCGATTTACTTCTTCATCATTCTTTACGCGATTCTGTTTTATTTTCTCTGCACGCTGCTCTTTCCTTCTGATCTGCAGGATTACTCCGGTTATGAGGAGTACTTTCTTTCGCGGCGCAAGTGGTTTTTCGGTTTTCTTGCGGCCACCTTTATTGCCGATATCATTGACACGAAACTGAAGGGCTCGGCTTACGTTCATTCGCTCGGGATCGAGTATCCGATACGTATTGCCGTAGGCCTGATTGTCTGCCTCGTCGCAACGATCGTCCGAAATCGGCGGGTTCAACTTAGTTTGTTGGCCGCCTCGCTGCTGTATCAGGTTCTTTTCATTCTTCGGTTGTACGGGACGGAATGAGGTCGCCGCTTGTTGCTAGGATTGGGAGGCTTGATTCTGAGATCATTCCTTCGGAGCAGCAAATGCCCTCGATCAAAACTTTTTCTGTGTTCGGAGACCGCGTTGACATCTTTGTCGACTCGGCAACATCCCACGGCCTCTCGTCTACTCTTGTTCAGCATGTCAATCCCGGCGGAGGACCACCACCGCACAGTCATATCAACGAGGACGAGACTTTTGTCGCTCTGGATAGCGGCTTCGAACTGCTTGTGAATGGGACATGGGCTCCTCTTGTCGTGGGCGAGGCAGCGTTCGCTCCGCGCGGCAGCATCCATACATTTCGCAATGCTGGGAAAACTACGGCGCGGTTGTTAGTCGTCGTGACTCCGGGAGGCTTCGAGAATTATCTGCAAGAGATCGGACCGCTTTCTCCTGCGATGGATCTGGGGAAGATTATCGAGATCTCGAAACGGTATGGGGTTACGTTTCATCTCTGACAGACGCACGTGCTTCGCAAAACAGCGATAATAGGGAATGAAGCATCGACCGCGACGAGCAGCTCCGCAGTCAGAAGGTTATCTATGACGAAGTCTTCCCCCACCAAACCTGATTCGAACGATGAGCCTAAGGGCGACCGGCTGCAGAAGATTCTTGCGCAGGCCGGTATCGCGAGCCGCCGCAAGGCTGAGGAGATCATTCTTGAAGGACGAGTGCAGGTGAACGGCGTTGTCGTCAAAACGCTTGGCACGCGCCACGTCCTTAGCCACGACCATATCCGTGTCGACGGCAAATTGCTGCACGGCGTGGAGAAGCAGCGCTACTACATGCTCAACAAGCCGCGTGGCTACGTGACGACGCTTGAAGATCCCGAGAAGCGCCCGACCGTGATGGACCTGATGAAGCCGAAGCATGGGCCGCATGGCGATCAGGTTCGGCTGTATCCGGTGGGGCGCCTCGACTATCTCAGCGAAGGCCTGCTCCTGATGACGAACGACGGGAATCTGGCCAACTCGCTTTCGAAGGCGGCGGCCGGGGTGGAGAAGACTTACCTCGTCAAGATCAGCGGCGTTCCGCCTAACTCCGGATTGGAGCAGATTCGTCGGGGAATTATGATCGACCGGGGGCGACTGAACGAAGTACGCAGTGGTCGTCGGGACCGCGTGATTACTGCTCCGGCGAAGGTTGAACTTGTTCGGAGTGGCGATAATCCGTGGTATGAGCTCACTCTGACGGAAGGTCGGAATCGTCAGATCAGGAAGATGTTCGAAGAGATTGGGCACCACGTTGAAAAGATTCGTCGGGTTGGCTATGGAGCGCTGCGGCTTGATGTGGCGCCGGGCGAGTTTCGTGAGCTTACACCAGGCGAGGTGATGGCACTGGATCGCGCGGCGAAGGGCAAGAAAGTTGTTCCGAAGAAGAAGACTCCAGAGTTCGCGCAGCTGAAGTCTCCGGCAAAGAAAAAACCCTCGTTCGGTCGCCGCACATTCGCTTCGAAGTCAAGTCGGGGACGGAGAGCAAACTAGTAACTGAGGGTAGTTACCAGCCGATTGGTATTTGCGAAAAGACTATTTTTTCCAATGTTTTCGGCAGAATATTGCAAGTTGTTTACACTCCCACGAAAGTTCAATAAACCCCATTGACACTTCTGGCTTCGTGCGCCCAGAATACTCCCGCAATTAATCTGAAGGCTGATGACATTCACAGCCATGGAGCATCCAATAGGAGCAGTGAAGGAGCAACAGAGTGGCAATTGAAAAGGCAGTATTTGGTGCAGGATGTTTTTGGGGTGTTGAAGCCCGATTTGGTGAAATCTCAGGTGTCATCGATACAGCCGTAGGATACGAAGGCGGCACTCTCGAACACCCAACCTATAAGGAAGTCTGTACCGACCGCACCGGCCATGCGGAAGTTGTCGAAGTAACTTTCGATCCATCCCGTCTTTCTTACGAAACTTTATTGGACGCTTTTTTTGCACTGCACGATCCGACCCAGGTAAACCGCCAGGGACCGGATTGGGGCACCCAGTATCGCACCGTCATTTTCGGCAACAGCGAGACACAGTTGGCGCAGGCAAAGGCGAAGATCGCTGAACTTAATGCCTCCGGTTCTTATCGGAAACCAATCGCAACTCAGGTTCTTCCAGCCAGTACTTTCTGGAAGGCCGAGGAGTATCACCAGAAATACCTCGAAAAACGTGGCATGGTTCATTGCCACATCTGATTCACAAATCGCGACTTGAAACAAACGCGACCGTGGATTTTCGCAGACAAGAACGGATTAAAGGTAAAGGATCCCGTTACGGTTTGCGAAATCCGCGGTTGCTTTGCGCCTACTCTGTGCGGAGCGCTGTTGTGGGATCGACAGAGGATGCGCGCCGCGCAGGCACCGCGGCTGCGATGAGAGCAATGAGGGCGATGAGGAGGACAACGGCTCCTAGGGCAAGTGGATCGGCTGATGAGACGCCGAAGAGCTGACTGCGAAGGAGTCTAGCCAACAGGATGGAGCAGGGAATTGCGACAGCAACACCCAGGCCTGCGAGACGCAGTACGTCGATGAGGACGAGCCGCACCACTTCAAGCCGTGAAGACCCCAGTGCCATACGAATTCCGATCTCGCGTGTGCGCTGCGTCGTTGAGAAAGCAAGAACCCCGTAGAGGCCGACACCGGCGAGCAAGGTAGCGAGCAAGCCAAAGGAGATCGCAAGCAGCTCGATCATCCGCTCGTTGGTGAGCGTGGTTTCGATTTGTGCGTCCATGGTTCGCATGGAATTGACTGCGAGGCCGGGATCGATTTGCTTCATTGCTTGATGGACGACAGCGAAGACCTGCTCGGGTGGGGTTGCGGTACGGAGATAAAGATAAAGCTGGCCGACTGTCTTCTGTTGGCGAAGCGGAGTGAAGAGAGTTGGAGGTGCGTTTTCGCGAAGACTGGAGTGTTTGGAGTCGCGGGAGACGCCGACGATGTTCATGAACACGAGATTTTTCCCGCCTCCGATGGCGACGCGCTTTCCGATCGCTGTCGCGGGAGAGTTAAAGAAATGTTTCGCGAAGGTTTCGTTGACGATGACGACGGGTGGGTGCGTGGCCTCGTCGTCTTCAGTGAAGCTGCGCCCGGCGAGGACGGGTACCTGCATTGCATGAAAGTAGCCGGGATTGATCGTGGGCATTTCGACTTCGTACTCGTCGTCGGGAGGCGGAGTATATCCCTCGACGGTAACGTTGCCGTTGTGATTGTTGCCGGCGAGTTCGGGATCGTCGGTTGCTCCTACCGCCTGAACGCCGGGTAGGGCGGCAAGCGTTTCAAGGATGGTCTGATGGAGGAGAGGGATTTTGTCAGCTTTGTAACCGGAGAGGAGAGGATCGATGTGAAAGGTGATGAGGTGCGAGGTGTTGAATCCGGTATCGACATGGCGGAGATTTTGCATGGTGCGGACGAAGAGACCGGAGCCGGCGAGAAGAAGGACACTGAGTCCGACCTGCAAGGCCACGATGAGACGGCGGAAGCTGAGCGAGGCTCCGGCCGCGGTTGAGGTTTGTTGCTTGAGCGCGTTCACAATGTCCGGCCTGACCAGCTTAACTGCGGGTGCGAGGCTGAAGAGGACGCTGACCGTCAGAGCGACAGCGAAGTTGAAGGTCAGAAGGCGGCCATCGAGAGCAGTGGTGAAGCCGGTGGATCCGTCGGCGTTGAGACGATGGACGAGAAGGCGGATGCAAGTGGGAGCGATCGCGAGGCCAGCGGCTCCTCCGGCGATGCCGATGAGCAATCCGTCGAGCAGAAGCTGTTGAATGACCCGACGTGCATTGGCGCCGAGGGCATAGCGGAGCGAGAACTCGCGGATTCGGGCAGCGGAACGGACGAGCAACAGGCTGGCTACATTGACGGCGGCGATGATGAGAACGAGTAACGCCATGCCCATGACGGCAAGCAAGGGAGTCCGGAGTCCTCCTCTCTCGTAGGAGAGTCCCCTTGCGCCGGGGAGAACCTGCAACTGGCTTCGGGTGAGATATTCGTCGACGAAACGCGGAGAACGAGTGCCGAGGGCTTTCAGCTCTTCAGCGCGCAACGAGTGCCAGAGGGGTGCGAGGGAGGACTGGGCACTCTCGGGCGTCTGTCCGGGTTTGAGCCTGCCGACAATGTTTATCCAACGCGCTTTGCGGTTTTGCAGGCGGCTTCCTTTGCCGGGCGTAATCTGCTCGAGCATCGACACGGGAACGAAGACGTCGGGGACCTGGCCCCAGACGGCACTTTGAAATTCAGGCGCCGAGACGCCGACGACCTGATACGGGAGGCCGTTGATCGAGAGTGTCTGACCGATGATGTGAGGATTGCTTCCGAGATGCGTCTTCCAGTAGTTGAAGCTGACGACTACGACTGGGTTGGCTCCGGGACCGGTGTCATCATTCGGGGTGAGCAAGCGTCCCTGGGCGGCGTCGACTCCGAGCACCTTGAAGTAGTTTCCGCTGACGACCTCCGCATCGGCGAAGCTGGAGGCTCCGTTTCTCGCGATCCCAACGTTAGATGGGGCTGTTGCGATCAGTCCGTCGAAGGCGGCACTGTGATCGCGAAGGTCGCGATACATGGGATAGGAGAATGACTTGTCAACTCCGGCGCCGTTGTCGCCGCTCGATCCTTCCCACGCTTTGCTGGGAGAGTTCAGGATAACCAATTGCTGCGGGTCGCGAACCGGCAAGGAGCGAAGCAGCGCCTGATCCATGAGGGAAAAGATCGCGGTGTTGGCACCTACGCCCAGAGCAAGCGTGAGGACGGCCGTCACCATGAAACCCGGCGAACGGCGAATCTGACGGAGCGAGAAGCGAAGGTCCTGCAAGAAGGAATGCATGGTTCGGGTTTACCTCAGTGTCTCCGGTGCAAGTCGATTGCCAGCGCAGGCCAAAGCTAACTCTATGCATATCAGTCACCGCACAAGTTGATGACGTGCCCGGCTGTTCACGAATGGATCGGTCTGTTCGTTTGCGGACGCTCATACCTGGTGTCGTTTTCCGCACCGAAGCCTTGGTTAATAACTACCTATTGTCCAGAGCCTCATCTGTGATACCATTAGGAAGTACTATGGTCAAAACGAGTACAGGCATCGCAGGCAAAGACTCCTCATGGAATTCAGAGTCTGGCCAGAGACTGCGAATCGCCTCCCCCACCGCATACCTTCCCCAACGATTGGAAGTCGCGCTGGTTGCTCTGGCTGGAGGTTCGTCACCGGACGAGTCTCGCCGTGCAGCAGCAGCGCTTCGCTTACCGACAGCAATGCTGACCAAGTGAAATCCACCGTGCTTTCGCACCACTGCATTCCTACGTCGTAAGTCAACCGTATATAGACAGGAAAAATTTTGAATTCTGCAACTTTGGAACAAAACGAACAGCAAACCAATACCCAGCACCACTTAGCAAACTCCAACCCTCCCCAAGCCAGTCATTCTCAGAGCACCGGTCATACGACCGGCATCTCTCTCGTTGACGACATACGCTTCACCGACTTCAATCTGTCCGATTCGCTGAAGAATCGTCTGACCAATGCCGGCTTCACGATGCCTACTCCCGTGCAAGCCAAGGCGATTCCGCCTGCACTCGAACGCAACGACATTCTTGCAACTGCTTCGACTGGCACCGGCAAGACCCTCAGCTTCCTCATCCCGATGATCCAGCGCCTCGATGCGACCTCAGTTCCCAGCAGCAAGGGAAAGCGTGGACCGGTTCGCGCCCTTATCCTGCTGCCGACGCGCGAGCTGGCGATGCAGGTGCTTGAGGTCTATTGGAAACTTGTTCCCGGCTCGCGGAACGATGCGGTGCTTGTCTGCGGCGGACTATCGGAGAACAACCAGCTTGATCAACTCGATCGTGGCCCGCGCGTCGTCGTGGCGACTCCGGGACGTCTGGAAGACTTCCTGCGTCGCCGCGAGATTAATCTCGGCTCGGTAGAGATGCTCGTCCTCGACGAAGTGGACCGCATGCTCGACATGGGCTTTCTTCCCGCGATCAAGCGCATCGTCGGTGCTGTGCCGAAGACGCGTCAGACTATGTGCTACTCGGCGACACTCGACGCGAACATCAGCGAGATCGTGCGCGATTACGTTCGCAACCCCATCCGCATCGAGATTGGCCAGGCCTCGAAGCCGTCGGATCGCGTCGAACTTCGCGTCTATACCGTTATGCAGGACCAGAAGCTTGGCTTGCTGGATCAGATGCTGAAAGAAGAGCAGGGAACCTTCCTCGTCTTCTCGCGTACGAAGCACGGAGCCGATCGCATCAGCAAGAAACTTGAGCGGCTTGGCCACGATGCCGATGTAATTCACGGCGATCGTAGCCAGTCGCAGCGTACCGCTGCACTCAAGGGCTTTGCGAACGGCAAGCACCGTATTCTCGTTGCGACTGACGTGGCCGCTCGCGGTATTGACGTGCAGGACATTGCTCACGTCGTGAACTACGATCTGCCGAATGCTTCCGACGATTTCGTGCATCGCATCGGCCGTACGGGCCGCGCGGGTGCCAAGGGAGTCGCGACCACGTTCGTGATGCCACAGGAACGGCACGAGGCTCGCAAGCTCGAGCGTGAACTAAAGATAAAGTTTGAGTGGCGCGAAGCCGATAAGAACCTTGAGAAGGAAGTTCGTAACCAGCCCCTCGACATAACGGCTCCAGGGATGGACATTCTGCAGCTTGAGACTCGTTCCTGGAAGGGCAACGACTCGGGCTCCTCAACGCCTGCGCCAGGCAACAATCGCAATCGCAGCAGTTTTCGCGGTCGCAACGGCGGAGGCTTCTCTGGTGGACGCAATTCCGGCGGACGCAGTCACGGCAACAACGGCCGTTCCAGCCGTCCCGGTGGCAGCCGCTCCGGCCCAGCCCGCCGCGGTCAATAGTTCGGTCCTCCAGTACGATCAGAACGCACTCCGCTCTGTAGCCAACCAGCCACAGGGCGGAGTTTGAATTTTAATTCACTGACAAATCGTGCACTCCATCTGAATAGTTTCTTGACCCACCTTCGCATGGCCCCTACCATCACCGAAGATGTCCTCTAAGCGGCCACTCCTCTTTCTTCTTCTCCTTGTTACTCTGCTGAGCGTTGCGATCTCGCTCCGCACGCAGGTGACTTACCCGATGCCGTCGTATCAGACCGAAACTGTCGAGTGGGCCACGAACGGCCACGTTGCCGATACGTTTGCTCCACTCGCTTACCCGCTCTTTGCTGGTCCTGCCTATCGTTTTGGCGGTGACCGCGGCATTGTCGTGCTTCAGATATTTCTTGAACTCGCGCTTGCCTTTGTCTGCTATTGGCTGCTTCGCGAACTGGGTCTGCCTGCTTCATGGAGCGCCTATGGCTCTCTTCCCGTAGCGCTTCTTCCAGACCTGATTCTCTCCGTCAATAAGTTGTGGGATCTCACCCTCGGCACAGTTCTCTTTCTCCTCTTCGTGCTTGTGTGTCTGCGTATCGCTCATAACAGACCCAGGCCTGCGGTTGGGTCGACTGTCTGGGCGGGGCTCATTTTGGCTGCCGCCATCTTCTGCCGGCCGAACCTGGCCCTTCTATTCCCCACGCTCGCAGTCCTTTTTCTGCTTCGTCGAAGCAATCTCTCGCCAGGGCGTGCAGCGGGCCAAATCGCAATCTTCGTCCTGGTTACCGTTGCGGGATACTTTCTTCTTGGCATGGCCAGTCATGGCTCCGCCTATTTTCCTCGTAACGGCTCTTATAACCTTTACGCTGGTCACAACCCCCAGACTGCAGCTGCGCTTCACGACCACCTGAACGCCGAGTTTTCTTTGATTCCTGACTTCTACGCCTCCCACTCCGGCGAACCGGTCCCTAATTTCTATTCTCCGGAGATGTGCGCCACTTATACCGGGCGAGCCATCGACTTCGCGATCCATCACCCGGGTGACGAAATCAAGCTCTTCTTCTACAAGCTCTTCATCCTTTTTCACCCGGATACCAAGCTACACGCGCTGCTCTCACCCTACGGCCTCGTCAAATCGGTGCTTGCGTTGCCGGTCGTTCTGTTTCTCGCGGTGCTCCTGTTTCCCGGACGGCCGTCCATCACTTTCGATGACAAACTTCTGTTTGCCTTTGAAATTCTGTATATCATCCCTTTTCTTCTCACCAATTCTGACCCGCGCTTTCGCACGTCGCTGGATTCGCTGCTTCTTCTGCATACTGTCTGGCTGTACTATCGCCGCAGGCGTTACGTGCAAGCACTCGCCTGATGAGAAACCTCTAATCCCTTCCGTTTCATGAATCTTTGATTAAAGATCCATCCTTTTTCGGTCTGGAGGCATCTTTTCGAATTGGGAAAGGGATGGCGCCAGGAATCCGAGCAAGCCGTGTCATCCTCCGCGAAAGTGAACGTTTCTGCGATACGTTGCACTAACGACGCTCAGCATTTTCTCCGATACCCCTCCACCCTGCACGACGTCGTATCTGCCACCGAATCCAATTTCAGGGAATCGTATGGCAGTTAAGTACTTCCAGTCTCAACTCGATTACAAAAATCTTCTCGACACGATCGTTCGACCTGACTCACGATGGCTCGATATCGGCTGTGGCTGCAATGTGATTCCCCCGTGGATTCGTGGTTCAGTCGACTTTCAGCGTGACCTCATCGGTCGTTGCGAGATCGCAGTCGGCTGTGACCCTATTGATGGTCGCCCTCACGAGGCTGGCCTCGAGAAATTCGTCGGCGACTGCTCAGTTCTTCCATATCCTTCTGGCTTTTTCAACCTCGCCACTGCCAACATGGTCGCCGAACACGTTAGCGATCCTTTAGCTTTCACCCGCGAGGTTCATCGCGTTCTTTCCCCGAGAGGAAGACTCGTCCTGCACACTCCCAACCTGCACAATCCCTCCATTTTTCTAGCCAACCTGCTCCCCAACAAGCTAGTCAGCATCATCGCGAAACAAATGGACGGTCGCACTGACGAGGATATCTTTCCTGCCTACTACCGCATGAACACTCGTAAAGCACTTGCCAGTCTTCCCGGTTTTCGGGTCGTCAGTCTCCGCTGTGTTCGCACCGGCCCACTTCTCAGAAAAGTGGCCGTCCTTCGCGAAGCCGAGTCGATTCTTCTCAACCGAGCCTCTCACAGGTTCTTTCGCAATCTGCAGGCCGACTGGATCGCGGTCTTCGAACGCCTTCCGGAAGACCAGACCGATCCTCGTTCACTTCCCGAATCCGATGAGGGGCGATCTGTTATGGCAGAACGCCCCCATCGCAGGTTCAGCTTCGCCGCGTTCGCAAAGATCTCGAGGGCCTTCTCCGGCCCGCTTGCGCCGTCAACACGACACGGAAAGACCGCCCATGATTAAAATAATCATGGAGTTGAAATGGCCTTCCCCATCCGTACCTGTGTCCTCTGTAAAGAAGAGTTCGAGCTAAAACCCGATAAACCCGGCTTCGCCAATCGTTGCCCACAGTGCAGCGCCGAAGAGGCCGCCGACATTGCTGACAATTCCCGCATGAGCGCGGATGAGCGTAAAACGACCCGCGAAGGCAACGAGGCCAGGCGTCAGGCCATGCGCAACCTCCTCTATCGGAAGGACAGTTAGCCTGTCACGACGTCGTCCCGTGGTTGCTAGTCCACCGAGACTGTCAGCTTGCCCTTGGCCCAGGACGCCTTGATCTGCCCGTCGAACTTCGGCTTCTCGACTCCGACTCTTGAGTTTAAAGGCACTGTCGCCGAAGCGATCTCTCCCGCCGTGGAAGAGACTACGATCTCGCAACGGGTTGCATTCGATCCTGCAACTCCGGGAATCGCAAACGTCTCTTCCTTTCCCGCGGCGATGAAGCCGGCCACCGTATTCACTACCTGCACCGGCTCCTTCTCCTGGTCGATCGTATACGTCCCCCTGAGAACGAGCTCGCCGTGGCCGCTCGCCGGACACTTTCTGACCCAATTCCGGTCCTCGCCAGTAATCGTTCCGCTCGCGATCACCATATTTCCAGCGACCGTCGCAAACTGCGTCTGCCCCTTCGCATGATCGGTGTTGCGCCACTCTGCCACAGCTGTCACGTCGTGAGCCCCATTCGGGACGGTGTAGGTGACAGCGGGGTGCGCCGTATCCTCGCAGCCAAAGTTCACGAGGCCTCCGCCCACCTGAAATGGAACAATCGTAGGCGTCAGCGTCTTCTTGTCCGAGGTGATATTGATCGTGATCGACAGTGGATGCTGCGCCTCTTCGCCTTGCGGCTTCGCAGTGTTGATGTAGCGCATAATGTTCAGCGCGATCACCAGGATCGATGCCACCAGGATCGACAACGCTACGATATGCGGCCCCATCTTGCCATCCTGCTTGCGTGGAACCCACCTAGTCGCAATTAGTCCAAGTACAAGTACGATCAACGCAAGCAGCGAAAAGGGGTCCGTGACCGCCTTCAGAATCGGGCTCACATCGGTGGGGCCGGCCCCCGCCAACAGAAGAACAGAAGAGATCAATTGCATCGCAATGTCTCCTTTTTATTTTGGAGATGCAAACGATGGCCCTACCAGCGGCGATGACCTCGGTGTACATGTCGCCGGCGAAAATACCTTGTTAATCGATGTAGCAAGAAAGAATAGCACAGGCAACTTCACGCAGAACGGCGTCGATCCTGATTGGGTCAGCGATCAAAGTCATCTCCCGGAACAATCTAGTTGCAGCATCTATCCGTACTTCTACCAACCGGGAAGCCCCACCTCCCTCTTAAAAGAATCCGGCCCCTTTGGATCTTCCTGGAATCAGCAGAGGAGAAGAACGTCATGCCTTCAACGAACCAGTGCGTCTCAGAAGAAATCGAACTCAACCATTCGCAAACCGCCCCAACCCGCAGATCCTTTTTAAGAAATGCTGCCTTCACGGGAGCCTCTCTCGCCACTCTTACTGCCCTCCCGGCTACAGCCTCAGCTCAAAATGGGGAAGACCCTGACAGCATGAAGTTCGAACACGATCACCTCAAAAAATCCGACCGTGACATCCTTGTTGCAGCTCAGATCGCCGAGGCTCTCGCCGTCACGACTTACTCCAACATCATCGACATCGCTCCCTTCTTCAAACAACTCCCCGACGACGATCAGGGCTACCTCGTCGCAGCCCGTCAGGAAGAGATGTCCCACTACCTCCTCGAACAGTCTGTCACCGACCAGTTCACCCCCTTCACCAATTTCTTCTATCCGGCCAAGATGTTCTCCGACGCCCAGACCACCCTCAACATCCTCGTCACCCTAGAGGATGCGTTTATCGCCGCCTATCTAGTCGGTGTACGCAACTTTACCACCCGAAACCTCCGCGTCACCGCTGCACGCATCATGGGCATTGAGAGCGATCACCGCACCCTGGCCCGTGTCGTCGGCGGCGACGTTACCTCAACCTTTGGCGGCCCTATCGAAACCATCACCGGCGCGCAGGGAGTAGCCGAACCCGCTGACCCACCCAACAACAACGGTTACGAACGAACCCTCTGCTGGACCTCCATCGACCAGGCCCTCAGCGCTTTGATGCCCTTCGTCGACTTCAACGCGGCCAAGGCGGCTGGTTTCAGCACGACGCAGACCTTCCCCTTCCAGCCCTTCAACCCAACTCTGCCGTCGCCGCTCGGAGCCTTCGTCTCTTTCAGTGGCTGCTGATAACCCCAATCACCTGATGCCCTCTCCACAACTCATCGCGCGAGAGGGCATCGGCGCAGCTGCGCAAATCCGCACAGGTAAGCCCTCCCACGCCAGCCCAACCCCGCATACAATATCTCCGAGGTGCCTATGCATCAATCTGCCCTCTTGTTTTCCGTAAAATACGAATCCAGGTCTCTCCCCTATAGTTCAACTGGGCCATGCTTTCACTCCCGTGGAGGTAGCCATGCTCCTTCGTACCGCGAGTCTCTTTGCCGCTCTGATTCTCTTCGCCTCTGACTCTTTCGCATTGCAAAACGTTCCCCTTGAACAGCGCGTCACCGAACTCAAGGAGTCTGTCGCCGCGAACGGCGCCAAACTGCAGAAATACCAATGGACCGAAACAGCCACCACGCTGGTTAAAGGCGAAACCAGAAAGACCGAACAATTTCTTTGTCAGTATGGGCCAGACGGGAAGGTTCAGAAGACTTTGCAAGGGACGCCGCCTGCACCGCCTGAAGAGCCGCATGGTCTCCGCGGCAAAATCGTTGCTAAAAAAGTCGGTGAGATGAAAGACTACGGCGAGCGCCTGAAAAGTCTCATCGGCGAATATGTTCCCCCGTCTCAGGACAGCATTCAGACTGTCTTCCAAGCCGGGAATGCTACTACCTTCTCGACGCCGGGAGGCATCCCTTCGGTCATCTTGAACAACTACTACAAGAGTGGCGACAAGGTGACCTTCGACTTCGATCCCTCAACAAAACAAATTCGGAGTTTCACAGTCAACACCTACCTCGATAACCCGAAGTCAGACGTCGTGATCCTAACCGTGAGCTTCGCAACACTGCCAGACGGCTCGAACCATGTAGCCTCAACCGACTTGCAGGCGGAGAGCAAAGAGATCGAGATTAAAAGCGAAAATACGGACTATCACATCGTTACCAAGTAAAGTTCTGTGACAGAGTCCTGCGAATTATTTGCGATTCCGCGCTTTCGCATCGTGCAGCGAAGTTTGAGCGGTAGTCCCTGGGCCCTCTTCATCAATTGCCTCGACGATATCGTCATCGCTTGATGGACGGCCATCGCGCACGCTTTCCGCACCGAGTGAGTTTTTGCTACCAGCTGGCGCGTTGCGATCAATTTTGTTCACATTTTGACTCGCATCGGTTGACGCCGTTGCATCGCTTCTCGTAGTTTTTGTTTGAGACGCATCCATAGTGGATTCCTCGCTTTATTGAGAGATAGGATGCAGAGAATCATCGCCGGGACAGCGTGACGCATTGGAAATTACCCGGCATAGGCGCGAGCGATCAGTACCAGCGCGAGCAGATACGCTGCGAACATCGCAGCCAGATAACCTTTCGCCCGCGTATTTGCCCCGTGAAACTCCTTCCACACGAAGACGCCCCACAGGCAGGCTACCATCGGTGAAGCTTGGCCGATCGCATACGATATCGCCACTCCTACGAGGCTGGCTGCTACAAAATTGAAGACGGTTCCGACTCCCCAGATTGCACCGCCGAGCAACCCAAGCGCATGGTAGGACCGAGGCGCTCGAAAATAATCGACCGCAGCGACCGGCGAACCTACGATCGGTCTTCGCATGAGAATTGTATTGAACAAAAAGCAGCATAGAAAGGCACCGAGTGTGAGAAACACGGCAGTTGTATAGGGTGTCAGCGCATTGCCGCGAGTCATCGCTCGCGTTACGAACGGCGCGAATATCCCCATCAACAGACCAGAGACGATGCAGACAACCACGCCACGCCTCGAGACCACCGTCGCACGTAGCGCACCGTATGCCTTGCCGACCAGTACGACCGCTACGACTGCCATAAAAACTCCGGCTCCCAGCAGTATCGGATTTCCTCGAGGCTGCAGCGCATAACTCAGCACGACTCCTTCCACCAGAGCAATTCCAATTGAGATTGGAAAGGCAATCGCCAATCCAACGATCTCAATCCCCGCAACCAGCAGCACGTTCGCAATATTGAAGATGAAGCCGCCCAGCGCGGCATAAAACAGGTTGATCCCGTCTGCCGAATCCAGATTCGCCAGAAACGCAGTAGGTCCGCCGGCGTAGCTGCCCATCGTAAACGCCAGCACCACAGAGATAAGAAAGATCCCAAGTCCATAGTCCCAGTAATAAAGCTCAAACCTGTAATTTCTCGTGCCTTTGAACGTATTCGCGAACGATCCCCAGCAGATGGTGCTGAGGATGGTCATCAACAGGGCAACCGCAAACGTAGTGGGAACAAACATGAGGTAACCGCTCCGAGCGTCGCACGTCAGCCGTACAACGAACAGCCATTATGCAGAAACGCATGGTCGAAAGAATATAGAAATCAACCAGGTGTCGACAATTTCGCAGCGCTCCTGAAGCAATCAGTGCCTGGTGCCAACCGTAAATTGTTCGGCTGCTCAATCCGTTCAGATATCCGCAAATTGGAAGAGTACTCTTCGTAAAATGCAACAGTTAAAGTTACATACTTTTTCCGCGACCTCTCCCAAGCCGCCTTTTGTAGCCTTTTCTGCATCTAAGCAAAAATGTCTGGTCGCGGGACACAAATGCGATGAGAGACGAGGAGTTACAAAGGAATGACGAAAGAATGGATCTCGAGCCTTGTACAGGAAATTAAACAGAACGGCCATGAATCCGCGGAGAACTATAGCCAGTCGCAGCATCGGTCGCAAGTCATCACGACCAAGGGTCAACCCTTCTTCTCCGCTCTCATCATCGCGCTTGAAGAAGACGTAAATGAGATCAGGACCGGGCTGCAGGGTGACGTCACATCTTCCGACACATTGTTCCAGAAGATCGGCCCAACCGAAGTCAAGCTGACCCGGAAAGCTTTTCCCTGGTTCGACGTTCGGGTCACCTATCGGGATCCCGTCGTCATCCTCGACTACGCCAAAGGTCTCGGCGTAGCCGGCGATCCTACCGTCGACCGCAAGACCTGCCACTTCACATTTCAGGTCGATACCGCCGACAACCTCTTCGTCCAGCCGTCCTTCGACGAAAAGCCAGTCACCTTCACGCAGGCCGAAGACCTCGCCCAACACATCACGGAGCTGTTATTCAAGCCCTAGCCTGTTACTCCCATTGTGTGGGATGCCGCTCCAGCCACCAGCAGGCCGGATGCCCCTGCTGGGGAAAGAGCGACCGGCTGCAAACCTCCGGCGCAGTCCCCATAAAGTCATACTCCACCTTGTTTCCCTTCAGCGGAGTCGCCAGAAACTGATTCACCTGCACAGTGCTGAATGCTGAGCCTCGCGACATCCGAACCCGCAGCAACACCCAATCCCATACGTACAAATTAACGAGGAGGAAGACCAGCACCGTGATCCATTGCGCCAGTTTTCGTGCCCATTTCCTCATGAACCAAAGTATTGCACGTGCACATAAGTTCCTAACCGGGTGTTGTACGCCAGGTACCATCCCGGATGATCGGGGTCATCGTAGATCACAATCTCGTCTCCAGCCCAGTTCCATCCATCGCAAAACGTAAGGTCATAGGGTGCGACGCCAAAATAGAATCCGCCAAACCAGAATCGACTCGGTCCGCCGCCGCTCAACCGCCAGACATGGGTGGGCCCGAATCCGCCAGTAAAATGCCCATGCTCCCAAGGATGGTCGAGATGGTAATGTGCATCATCGCGACCCGTGTCATGCCCAACCCAATGCCCGTCATCGTGCACATGTGGAGCGTTTGGGTGTCCGGGTGCATCCTGAAAATTTCTATTTCCGCTCGGATGCTGCGGGGGTATCCCATGAGAGGGCTCAGGTCCATGTGCTGGAGCTGGATGTCCCCCACCTGGATGTCCGCCTCCGGGATGTTGCTGTGCAAGCGCTGGAAGGGACAGGGTAAGCAAAACCGCAAACAATCCGATAATTTTTTTCACGGGAGAACTCCTTAGGCCCAACTGTTAGTACGATGAAGATTTTCCTTTAAATGGTTGGTTTCATGCCAGTTATAGTTCTGGGTCATAAGGACGTGTTGCAGCCGTTCCCATGCAGAGCCCCCTAAAGCATCTCACTCTGGGTAGGATGAACTAAGGAGAAGATTAGAGGACGAATGAAGGACAAACGAACTTTGGCAAAGCTGACCTTTTTGGCCACAATTTGCTCCCTGGCCCACGTTGTACTTCCACAAGCAGTTCCAGCGGGTACCCAGCACCTTCAGCTCTCCGCCTTCGCGGGTGGTACCGGAACCTTTACCGATCTCCTTGGCGGCAAAAACGTCGGCATCACTGCCGGCGGCGACATTACTTTTCTCTACTTCCGCTCGTTCCGACCCTCGTTTGAGTTGCGCGGTACCTACCCAATCGACGAAGGTCACATCAGCAGCCAGAAAAGCTTTCTCCTCGGCCCTAAAGTTGACTACCCCATCGGCCGGTTTCATCCCTATGTCGACTTCCTCTTTGGCCGTGGAGAGATCGACTATCACTCCCCCGGGTTCACCTTCGGCAATTTCCGTTACATCAGTTCCAATACCTCCATCTATTCTGCTGGCGTTGGCCTCGACTACAACCTTACCCATAACCTCGCCCTTAAGGCGGATACCCAATTTCAGCACTGGAACGCCCCGGTCGTTCTCTCAGGCGTTATTCATCCGACGGCCGTTACTTTCGGCGTCGTTTACAACTTCGATCTCAATCCCCGTCACCGCCATTCCAATTGACCGAGCCGCGAAGCCGATCTGTCACAAAGCGTGTCCAACCCGTCGTAGTCGCTTGGGCTCTAACTTCTATGGGTGTATCGTTTTGTCCTACACCAAATTTCCCTATCCACGGAGTGAATTCATGACTGATTCGACTTGTCTGACCCGTCGCTCGCTAGCACTTGGTGCCCTTCTTTTCTTCTCTCTCTCTGCCAACACACTCGTCGCTCAAAATCCCGCGCCTACCTGGTCGCAGGAAGATGGCATGCGCATCGTCCAGCAGGTACAAAAGAAACTCGGCGGCCTCACCAACTTCAGCGTCTTCGACTGGATAACCTTCGGCATCCACGGCAAGACCATCGTCCTGAAAGGCTATGCTTCCCGGCCGATCCTCAAGAGCGATGCAGCGAATGCTCTCAAGGGCATTCCAGGAATTGAGTCCGTTGATAATCAGATCGAAGTCTTGCCCAACTCCCCCAATGACGACCGCATCCGCGCCTCCGTTTACAACCGCATCTATACCCAGCCTACTTTGCGTAAATACAACGCCAATCAGGGCTCGGTCGCGCAGGCCCTTGGGCCTGGAGGACGAAGCGTAGCTCTTATGGCTGGTGGAATCACGAACGATCCTCCTATGGGCTTTCACGCCATCCATATCGTTGTAAAAAATGGCAATGTCATTCTCTACGGCGTCGTCAACAACGAGAGCGACAAGGCCATAGCCGGAATGCAGGCTAACTCAGCTCCCGGTGCTTTCAGCATCGACAACGACCTCATCGTTCAGGGCGCCGCATCCCAGTCGAAAGCCAAGTAATCCAAATCCCAAATAAATCCCGTTGCGGGGATAGCAGATCCGCAGCGGGATTTATTTTCACCTTAGCCGACTGTCAGTTCTACTGAATCTCGCCAAATCGCATATTCTCCGGTACCGAAGGCTCATCGAGAAACTGGATCGTTGTAGCCGGCCCCAGGTTTACCGGCGTAGTCCACTCTCTCAAAGCCCACACAATTTCCTTAGCCGGAGTCACCTCAATTGCCTGCACCGTGTTTGCAAATGGCGGGGCATTCCTGCTCCACTCGTTTACCCAATTATTGATCACCGTGTTCCCGTTCGGCAGCCGCCACGCCTGCTGCAGGCTGGAAAACTTGTACCCGGGTGCATCCGACGGACTCCAGCTCCAAACCGCATCCCCACGCCGCGTAACCTCCCGCACTCCCATCCGGTCAGTAATCAGAACATTCCCATTCGCCAGTTGACTTACCCCCCACGCCCCCGGAGCAGGGAAAGACCATAACTCCTTGCCGTTTGAGTCGTACTCCACCACCTTATTCAGATCCATATGCGCCACCAGCACCGTCCCTGTCTCCGTCAAGCGGGCATGGCGGAATTGCGGATGCACGTTGACCGGCTGTTTCGTCGTCAGCGTGATCTCTTTCTCGGTCTTCCCCGTCACGATATTCACCACGCGGAGCACCGCGGGATCGCCATTCTGGATATACAGCACATGTTCCTTGCCGATCGGCACTGCGGTATGAACCTCATGCCCTGCGGGAGCGTCGTAGTTCCACACCACTTTCTTCTCCGGGGTAATCAACGTCACTCCATACTGGTGGGCAAATAAAATGTTGCCATTCGAAAGCATTACCGCATCGCTGATCTCGCCCTTGCCGGCCGGATCGTCGTAGCTCCATACGACCTTCCCCTGGCGCACGATGAAGATTCTGCGTTCATGCGACTCGCCGGCATACATAAAATCATGTTGTGCCAGACCGTTTCCCGGAAGTGTGCCCGGAGTCAAATCCCCGGGAACATGCGTGGCCTGCGCGAGAACCGTCCCGATGGCACTTAGTACCAGACCCAGTACTGCAACATGAAACGTCATGAAGCTCTCCCTCCACCTTCGGTCTTTCCACGGATCAAGATGACCAGAAAAAATGCCACAGAGAACGATACGGAATCCGACTCACTATCACGGCGGAGGTCGCGGGTTCGGGCCCCCGTCATCGCGGCCACTGATTCCAAAGATTCTCCGCCAGATAACCGTCCGCGATTAGGAACGGAACTGCAAAATGGCACGATAACCTCTATTTGTTCGAGATGCTTCCGGCGGCACTCGAGCCAGGTAGACGGCGGCCGCGTGCCGCGGCAGTCTTGGCGGAGCTTTCGGATTTGAATCCCGAAATTGGGTTCAACGACTTCTACACAAAAAGTGTGGAGACATTGACAATTTCAAGACACCGAGCGATATTACGGATTATTATCTTCGTAGATTAGGGGCGGGCGTTTTCAGGAGGTCAAATCAGAGGAGAAGTCGAAGAAGTCTCTCACCGGTATTCCCAGAATGATTGAGAACGCCTCGATGGATTCAAACGACGGCGCATTTAGGCCTCGTTCTACAAGACTTAGAAAGTCGATTGAAATATCTAAAAGCTCAGCAAATTGCTGCTGGGTCATCTGACGACGTTTGCGGATCGAGCGTAATTTTTTCCCGAATTGTCTCCGCAGAGTCGCCACATGAGAAGTGTGGACGAACCGCTCGATTAGTAACACCGAGCATTACTACGGGTTTTGTTTTTCTGGCGGGGACAACGGCGGATGAAACATCGAAAGATTTGGTGTCTTGATGGGTTCACGAGCACAAATTGCGGTTCCGACGCGGAGGTCAGATGAGTTCTGAATCCGCATACTTTCCAAGTGCATTGATTAACGAAGAAGATGCAACGAGACCTACCGGGAGTGGACCAGTAGATCCCGTAGTCGGAGTCAGTTCGATCCAATCTCGAAGCGGTGTACTCGAAAATGTAAAGTCTGCGACCCACTCTCCGAAAGACTCAGACGAGTTGCTGCTTGAGCAAGTCAAGCGGGGAGTCAAAGAGGCACTGTCAATGCTTTTCCACCGCCATGCTCGATCTGTGCGCAATGTAGCTCACCGGATACTTCGCGACGAGGCGGAGGCGGACG
>DATMKY010000079.1:0-2018 GCA_035570955.1 Edaphobacter sp.
AATGCGGTGATTGAAAAAGGGCAGATTGTAATCCAGACCGCCACCAGCCGTCAGAGCAGGCCCCCATGTGGACTTGAGGGTGGTGAAGGGCGGGTTGTCCGGGCCTTGCCACTTGGTAGCGCCCGCTAGTCCGTGAACAAAAGGAGTCATGCCCGAAACCGGGAAACGGAAGATGATGCCAGCCTGGTAAGTGGAACCGCCATCGTTCTTATCCTGCGGGTGAAAGCCGAGCTCGACCTGTCCGCCCACGTACTTATTGAAGTAGTAGGCGCCGCTGAGCAGTGCGCCGTAATCGACCGCATCCATGTTGCTGGTGAAGGTTGTCCCATCCGGCTGGGTGGTAGCGACGTTGGCCTTGGGGGCTATGTAGGAGTAGCCGGTGAAAATATCGATCCGAGAGATCGGTGCCTCGGGCGGAGCTGCCGGTGTCGTACTTTGCGCATACACCGCAGATGCTCCGATCCCAACGGCGCACCCCACCAGCAGCACTCCGCTCAATTTACTAAAAACACGAGAAAGCATGCGTCTATCCTCCGCAACCATTTTGGAAGTCACACAAAAAACTGGGGGCCTATGCACGATAGGCCGGAAAGTTAGCAAACCTCAGTCGAACGAAACCGATAAAGCAATAGCGGTATCCAAAGTACCATACTTTAATACGCTTAGAGCACGATTTCTTCAATAAGTTGTCTCGACTGATACGTATGAGTCGATTTGCGCAATCGCCAAGACTCCCACATTGAAAAAACTCACCTATTGCCGCTAGTCTTCGATAATCGAACCGTTACTGCCAGCTAACCCAATGAAAATAATATCTTACTGCAGGTTAAGCACGCGCTTCAAACTGCCGCGTTCGTGCTGAATCTTCTCTTGCAGAAGCGTGAGCGCGTACATAAGCTGCTCCGGACGCGGCGGACAGCCGGGCACATAAACGTCTACCGGGATGATCTGATTCACACCCTGCACCAGCGCGTAGTTATTGAAAACACCACCGGATGTAGCGCAGGCCCCCATGGAGATTACCCACTTGGGTTCGGGCATCTGGTCGTAAAGCCGGCGGATTACTGGAGCCATTTTCTGGGAGACACGGCCGGCGATGATCATCAGATCCGATTGCCGGGGGGAAGGACGGAAGACCTCCATGCCGAAACGCGCCACATCGAAGCGCGATGCACCCATGGACATCATTTCGATCGCGCAACAGGCGAGTCCGAATGTCATCGGCCAGACCGAATTCTTTCGCACCCAGTTGATGGCAGCGCCGAGCGAGGCGAGAACAATTCCTTCGGGCTGGTCGTAACCGTAACTCACCTCATGCAGCTTTTGGCGGTTCTTCGCGCTGCTTTCGAGTGCGCCGAATAGATAACGATCCTGCATCGCTTCGCTCATGCTTCAAATATAACGCTTCTTACGGCTCTTCAACTCGCGAATTCCCTCACCTGCAACCTTTGCATCGTCCCGCAGGAGTAAGCGAGGAGATCTTTGCCCCAGGCGCTAACTTCACAACGACCATTTTCGACTGTGCCGTCCTGAATTGCGACTGTCAAAACTGTCAGGTGGCCAAATGCGCCACTGATGCATCCGCCGCGACCGTCAATCATCGACGGTCGGAGTGTGCGAATCGTGCCGAAGACGGTGACATGTTTCTCCAGCCTGCTTTATCTCTTGCCTGCGTCGAAACGACTCGGTGCCCGCGGGTGCTGTGCTGCGTCGCAATTCCCTGTTTGCCAATTGCGAAAAATATGTAAAAGTAATTCAATCCCTGTACGAATCCCTGAAGCTGGGTCACACCAATCCTGGGAGATGCATTTTTGCTGCATCCCCGGCGAGGTTCGTTTCACAGAAGCGTTCCTCGAGTTCAAGACGCCGGAAGATCACCGGCACGCCGCAACGTTTTGCAACCTGTCGTTGGGAGTGTTATGCGTCGTTATATTTTCAGCGTCCTGCTTGGATTGAGCTTCAGTTGTCCTGTTCTTCTTGCCCAGACGCCAGCGGCCGCCTCAACTTCGGACCGCCTT
>DATMKY010000080.1:0-80172 GCA_035570955.1 Edaphobacter sp.
ACTTATATCGACCACTTGCACAGCTATCAGCTGCTCGCCGGCCCAACCCACCACTAAGCCGGAACCAAAGCTCTAAAAACAAACCCCACGAAAATCGTGGGGTTCGTCAGCAGTCTGAGACCCACTCGTAACGAGTGGGTCTTTGATCATAACGGAGGGTAGTATGAACCATGGAGTGTAGGAAGTGGCTCATGCTGCCACTGGTTATCTTCCTCAAATCACTCAGCTTCTGCGAAAAGGATTCGCACGGTGCAGCCGGCGGAGATTGGTAAAACCACTTCTACGAGCAACGACTCCGCTCCACATCACATCAAAATGATCCTGAAGAAAGTTTGAACATCCTTGGTTTTCTCACATGTTGCGAAGATGATTCGCAGCTCTTGAAAATAAAAGCTCGCGTGGAATAGAATCGTCTCCTCCCAGGGTCCCATCCAAATCGTCGCACGAAATCGCAGTCCGGTTGGGGGGCTCGAATGCTTTCTCATTCCGTTTTATTTGGGAACAATCAGTCAGAAGTTCAGTTCATTGGCGACCTCGCGAATCTCTGCAAACTCCATAAGATTCATTGCGGCGATCCGAAAGATCTCGCCCACCTTGGCAAAGATCTGCAGTCGAATGAAAACTTTCGAATGGATCTCTTCGCCCTCTGCACTGCAATCAGTCACATGTCCGAGACTGATCTTTCCGCAGAAAAACTGCTCTACCTTGTTGTCTGTGCATTTGGCGGTTCCAAGACCTCCCTCCGTGATGCCACCATCGACCTTCCTCAAGATGCCATGGCCGCATTTCTCGATGGTTACGAAACATGGTCCAAGCGCGATCCAGATCTTGAAGAGAAACCCAGGCCCGTAGATCCCGAATCTGATCTTCCCCCCCTGCATCCGGTTCGATCCCGGTTTTACGACGCCGCTACTCGCGCCGAGACGAATCCCGAACCGACTGTGGATCGGCCGCACACTCATTCCACCAACGGCGCGTCGTCCCATCATCACATCCCCGGAAATACGCCGCTC
The DNA here is from genome assembly GCA_035570955.1 of Edaphobacter sp. Taxonomy (GTDB): domain Bacteria; phylum Acidobacteriota; class Terriglobia; order Terriglobales; family Acidobacteriaceae; genus Edaphobacter. The sequence continues at coordinate 1,014 of DATMKY010000080.1, forward strand.
GAAGAGCTCACCCTCAGCGAACTCAGAATGTACCTCGAAGATATCGAGAATCGCGTAAATCGAATCGAACCTCGTCTTGAGCGGATCGTTCCGCAAAGACTCACCACCGCCGAACCCGTCGAACCCGTCGAACGCGTCGAACGCGTCGAACCCAAAACGTTACCTGTCAGCCCGGAGCCCGAAGAACTTCCCTCCGCCGAACTGCCAGCTTCCGAACCAGTAGTCACCGCAGCAACCATCGCGTTGCCAACACACAGCGAATCTGAACTCGTTATAACCTCGTCGCTCTTAACGACCCCTCAGAAAGCTGTCGTCTCGGAGTCAATCCCCTCCGTGTCAGAAGCAGCGCACCTGCGTCGCCTTCGCATGATCAATGCAGTCCTCGCCTTCCTTCTGATCGTCATCTGCGGTTCTGTAGCCATCTTTGCGTGGCGATACCTGCGTTCCCAACCATCCCACATCGCGACCCAACCGATTCCAAAGTCTGCATCTGCAAACGATTCAGCATCCAAGCCCACCGCTACTAATTCTGACGCCAACGTCATACAGCATGACCATCCTTCCCCCCCGGTTTCGCACGCACCTGCTCCGGTTCATCTTCCTGACAACACCGCCTCCGCGGATCCGCGTAACAATCATTTACCGACATCGCAGGTTCCACGAACCGCAGCGCCAATACCCCTTGCCCCGGTCGATACGATAAAAGCGGAGTCCCCACCGGTCCAGATTCCCGAGGCGCCCGCATCTTCCTACGTCAACAAGCCCATCACCTTTGCACCGGTACCTGATCCACCGGATCACTCTCCGGCAAGCGCTCCGCATTCGTCATCGCTCGCTGACGCCCACCCTCCGGTCGCGACTCCTCCTTCCCGGCCGGTTAATACGCCGGCGCCATCGCCCGTCGTGCAATCGGCAAAGCCAGCGAACCTCATCGTCTCCGTGCCTCCAGCCATGATCATGACCTATGCCGTGTCAACTCCCAAGCCTACCTATCCCCTTTATAGGCATCTGGCGATGGACACCACAATCGACGTAGAAGCCACGATCTCCAAAGACGGCAAGATAATAAATGCCCGAGCCCTCAATGGTGCCCTGGATGTCCAAAACTCAGTCGTCAAGGCAGTTCAAACTTGGCGCTTCAGACCCTACATCCTCAACGGAGATCCGGTCGTGGTCTCTACAACTTTCAAATTCGTTTTTAAGGCCCCTTAAACCTTGCTGAGCACACAAATCCAGCTGAAAAAACAAAGCCCGCTCAAAAAGCGGGCTTCGTAATGCTTGATCCGTTAAATCCGACGCTAAACCTTAAGCCATCCCAATCACAGTACAAAGCTCTTTCACAGCATCGGCGCTCTTATTCAGCGCTGCCTGCTCTTCGGGAGTTAGTTGGATCTGGATAATTTGCTCGAGCCCCTTCGCTCCGAGCTTGCATGGCACGCCGACATACAGCCCCGAGATCCCATATTCACCCTGCAGATAAGCCGCGCAAGGCAGAATCTTCTTCTTATCTTTCAGAACCGCCTCGACCATCTCAACAGCCGCGGCGGACGGAGCATAGTAAGCAGATCCTGTCTTCAGGTACTTTACAATCTCTGCGCCGCCGTTGGCCGTACGAGTCTCCAGTTCCTTCAACCGAGAAGGCTCAATCAGCTCCGTAATCGGAATCCCTGCCACAGTCGAATACCGCGACAGCGGCACCATCGTATCGCCATGGCCACCGAGCACAAACGCCGTTACATTCTCCACTGAAACATTGAGCTCCTCGGCAATAAAAGTTCGAAACCGAGCTGAATCCAGCACACCCGCCATACCGATCACGCGCTCACGCGGCAATCCGAGCTTCTTGAACGCAGTCTGCGCCATCGCATCGAGTGGATTCGAGACGATAATGAAGATCGCGTTCGGCGATGCCGCCAGTGCCTTGCTCGCAACGTCGCTCATAATTCCAAAATTCGTGTTCAGCAGGTCATCGCGACTCATGCCCGGCTTACGGGCAATTCCCGCCGTAATTACCACGATGTCGGAGTTCGCAGTATCCGCATAGTCGTTCGTTCCAATCACCGAGACATCGCGCTTCTCGATCGGCATCGCCTCCAACAGATCCAGACCCTTGCCCTGGGGTACACCCTCAACCACATCGATCAACACAACATCGGCAAGCTCCTTCGCCGCAATCCAGTGGGCTGCGGTCGCCCCAACATTTCCCGCACCAACAATCGTTACCTTCTTCCGCATCATCTGCTCCATTTCTCTTTTACTTGTATTCCGCAGCGCAGCAGAGGAAATGCTACTCCCCCACAATCACTACATATTCTCAATCATCCGCGTAGCAAACTCGCTCGTCTTCACCTTCGTCGCGCCCTGCATACCGCGCTCGAAGTCATACGTTACATACTTCTGCCCAATCGTCTTCTCCATCGAGCTTTCAATCAGACGAGCAGCCTCACTCCAGCCGAGAAAATCAAACAGCATCACACCCGATAGCATCACTGATCCCGGATTGATGACATCCTTGTCCGCATACTTCGGAGCCGTCCCATGCGTCGCCTCGAACACAGCATATCCGTCGCCAATGTTTCCGCCAGGAGCAATGCCCAGCCCGCCAACCTGCGCCGCAGCTGCATCTGAAATATAGTCGCCATTCAGATTCGTCGTCGCCAGCACGCTGTAATCCTCAGGCCGCAAGATAATCTGCTGAAAGATCGAGTCCGCAATGCGGTCATTCACCAGAATCTTCTTCTTCCACTGGCCATTCCCATGCGACTTGCCAATCGAAGCTACAACACTCTTCACCTCAGCAACAACCTCGGCCGCAAACTCCTTCGAAGCAAACTCAATCCCCGGCTCAATCAACGCCGCATTCTGCTCCGGCGTCAGATTCGGATTCGTCTCCAGATTCCCAAGAATCCAGCTCTCTCGCTCCGTCACCGTCTGATCGCGAAACTCCTGCGAAGCAACCTCATACCCCCATTCGCGAAACGCGCCCTCAGTGAACTTCTGAATATTTCCCTTGTGCACCAGGGTTACGGTCTTTCGCCCGTTGTCCAGCGCATACTGAATCGCAGCGCGCACCAATCGCTTCGATCCCGTAATCGAGATCGGCTTCACACCAACACCCGAGTCCAGCCGAACTTTCTTCTTCCCGCCCTTCAGCATCTCGTCATTCACAAACGAGATAAACTTCGCGGCCTCAGGCGTCCCCTCACGGAACTCGATACCGGCATAGATATCCTCCGTGTTCTCGCGAAAGATCACCACATCCAGCTTCTCCGGATGCTTCACCGGGCTCGGCACACCCGCGTAGTACTTCACCGGGCGCACGCACTGATAGAGATCCATCAACTGCCGCAATGCCACATTCAATGACCGAATCCCGCCACCCACCGGCGTCGTCAGCGGCCCTTTGATCGACACACGAAAATCCACCGTCGCCTTCACCGTGTCATCCGGCAACCAGTTCTGCGTCTGCCGATAAGCCTTCTCACCAGCCAACACCTCGAACCACCTCACCGCACGCTTGCCGCCGTACGCCTTCTCCACCGCCGCATCGAACACTCGCTGCGAAGCTTTCCAGATATCGCGCCCCGTTCCATCACCTTCGATGAAAGGAATAATCGGGTTATTCGGCACTGTGTAGTTGCCGTCTTTGTATTCAATGGCCTGCCCATCCGTGGGCACCGCGATTCCGTTGTAGCTTGCCTGCATCGATGTCGACTCCGAACAAAGGTATGTTCGAAGGCTACCACTCGTGCAAGACCACCGGCAACGATGCGCGCCCACTCGTGCGCTTATCGAACCGGACAATAGCCACCTCTAAATCACGCGAAGCCATCTGACCACTTAAACCGTCATAATGATCGAAAGCCGTCATCGGAAGGCACCATGGCGAAGCGCACTCTCAGTCGAAAGCAATTGATCATCGCAACGGCATACTTGGCGGTCGCAATTCCCGTCCTCGCGCAAACTGATCCGACGCCACACTCTTCCTCGGTGCCTGAAACGAACTCAAGCTTCGATCTTCACCGCGATCCAGGAGCAACTAGGACTTAAGCTGGAATCGACCAAAGGCCCGGTCGAGGTCCCCATAATCGATCACATCGAACGACCAGCTGAAAATTAGCAGGTGAAACGAAAAGGCCGCCATATGGGGACGCGTTCTCCTTCGGCCCGCTCAACCCTGACGGTCCAGCGCGGGGAGAACGATGTCACTAGTGACACCGCCGCAGTTCCCTCCCTGGACCTGAATGATGCCTGTCGCAATATGGCCTTCCGTAACGTCGGTCAGCGGTCCAAGAACGGTAAGCGTAGAGCCGTCATCCATTAGAAATCTTGCACTAACCATATTGCCGACGACACTACTCGCAGGCGTGGTCTGCGTCGCGCCCGAACTGAAACAGGGAGATCCCTGTACCTTGATATTGCCAGTGAGCAAAGTGTTGCTGAAATAGTTTGAAGCCGCTCCGTTCCCCGGACTCGTCACTCTGCCGCCTTGCTGCAGCGTCACTTGAACTGTGACCGGCATCGCCTTCGGGACTCCAGTCGAGACAACCAGTGTGGTCCCGGTTCCAACATAGACTCCGCTCACCAATGGGAACGACGTCGCTGTGAATGTTCCTGAAAGATTCGTATCGCATGCCGGCGTGAGTGGGCCGCCGAAAGACGCCGCGTAACTGCCAGACCAGGGCTCTCCGCTTTTCTTTGGAGCCGTTCCCTTAATTGATAGCGTGTTCGGAGTCGCGGTAAAGCTGCCATCCGCAGCAAGAATCCCGGAGGCCACGCCCGCAAATGTGAACGACGCCTGAACGTTGTCGCAGTAATTACTACCAGAAGCTCCCGCTATCACTTGGTCGCCGATCACATCGAAGGTCATGGCAAGTCTGACCCCAGCCGACGGAGGAGAAGAAGGAGGAAACGAAATCCCATTCGTCGGCATCGGCCCTACAAGAAGCCAATTTCCCGCCAATGGGCTTACAGCAACCGGGGTAGTTCCTCCACCGCAACCACAAAGCAACAAACTAATTCCACAACCCGTGAAACTCAACAAGGCCCAGGTCTTCATATCGCTAAAAACTCTAGCATGCCCGATGATCATTTCTATTAACCCATTGAACCAGACTCCCGTTCTTCACGTAGTACGCTAACCGCAGTCAATCTTCGCTGTCCAAGCCATAACCTGGAGACGCCTCGATGATCCGCACAACTGCTACCGCCTGTTTCCTCGCGCTCGCCACCCTCTCCGCAACCGCCCAGTCCCCGCAATTCACCGGCAACTGGATCGTCACAGCCGACCTCTTCAGCACTCCCATCTACGCCCGCTTCACGCTCGACCAGAAGGGCGACAAACTTACTGGAAACTTCAACGGCGACAAACTCGAAGGCACGGTCACCGGCAATTCGATCCATTTCGTCTCCAAAGACGACGAGGGCGGCTCCGACACAGTCCAGGGCACGCTCCAGAACGGCATCCTCACCGGCGACTACACAGAGATCGATGGCAGCAATCCATCCCGCCCCGAACACCACACCTTCACCGCCGTCCTGGCCGCCCCGCTCCAGCGCACCTCACAGCGCCACGACTTCACACCCACCGTCTTCTATCGCCAGTTTTCACCGTTTTATAAACCGGTTCTCACCGTTAACCCGGGCGACACTATCCACACCACAACCGTCGACGCCGGAGGCACCGACGAACAAGGTGTCCGTCGCGTCCTGGGCGGCAACCCCGAGACCGGCCCCTTCTATATTCAAGGCGCACAGCCCGGAGACACACTCGTCGTCCACCTCGTTCACCTCAAACTCAACCGCGACTACGCCATCAGCGATGACAACCTCGTCGGCCGCGCGCTCGGTCCCAACCTCGCCGTCAAGATGAAAGATACTGGCAAGACAATCCGCTGGCATCTCGACCTCGCCAAAGGCCTCGCCTCACCCGAAAAACCCGGCGAACACATGCGCTCCTTTACGATCCCCGTCCACCCAATGCTAGGCTGCATCGCAACCGCAACCGGCCCCGCCAACGCGCCTCCCGGCAGCGGAGATTCCGGCGGTTTCGGCGGGAATATGGACTTCAACGAAAACGCAGAAGGAGCCACCATCTATCTTCCCGTCTCCAATCCCGGCGCGCTGCTCTACGTGGGCGACGGCCACGCCCTCCAGGGCGACGGCGAGCTCAACGGCAACGCTCTCGAGACCTCGATGGATGTCGAGTTCACCGTCGACGTCCTCCCCGGTAAGCGCATCGGCGGCCGCCGCGTCGAAACCCCCACTGACCTCATCGCCATGGGCCTCGCTGGCTCACTCGACGACGCTATCAAGGAAGCCACCAGCAACATGGCCTCTTGGCTCGAACAGGACTACAAACTCACCCCAACCGAGATCGCCCAGTTCCTTGGCGTGGCCTCGGAGTACCACATCAGCGAAGTCGCCGACCGCAACGCGGGCATCGTCCTCAAAATAGCGAAATCCAAACTCAGCACACTCACACCGGCAGCAAAATAACGCGGCAGCGGGCGAAAACGGTTAAACAGGCCATCTTGCACGAATGTGTTCCCGTGCGACTGTTCGATAAGCCCTTTTCTCAGTGCCGCTAAGGTGTGGCGGGAAGCAAGGAAAGGTAGCGCACCAGATCATCCTGGTCTTTCCCAGTGATTTTTTTTTCATAGGAAAGCGTCGGGATGGTACCGCCCGGGTCGGATGTTGGATGGTGAACGATAGCTTCTCGTATCTCGTCTGCCGTGTGTCGCGTTCCCGCTCCACTCAACGAAGGCCCCGTGCGCGCTCCTTGTTGTTCGATTCGATGGCATGTAAGACAACCGTTCTCGGCAATAATGCGTTTTACCCGTTCGATATCGGCGGGATTGAGCGTAGCGGCGCCGTCTGAGGTCGGAGGAGGTGTTGTCGATTGTTTCGCATCAGCCGCACCATGTTTTTCCAAGGCATAGTACTTATCCAGGTAGAGAACGACGTTGTCCAGATCCTCCTTCGTGCCGTCCGTACCGCGGGCCGCCATCTCGTCGACACTCTTTCTCCAATCCTCCGGAGTCTTCTTGACTGCGATAACCATATCGGCGCGATGGCAAGCGGTGCAGTTATGGATAAACTCAGCTTTGCCTTTGCCGTCCGGCAGAGCCTGGCCAAAGGCCCGATTGGAAAAGGAGAGCCCGCACAGGAACGCGCAGGCTACTCCGAATACGAGTTTGGTCTTCTGGTCCATAATCGTCGTCGCTCTTCCAGTTTGATGCTTTACTTCGTCGTCAGGCGGACGAGACGGCCCGGCTTTGCGTCTTCGATCATCCATAGTGCTCCATCCGGAGCAACCTCCACGTCGCGGACTCGAAAGCCGACGTCCCAACGCTCCGCCACCTGCGCTCCTCCCTTGCTGTCGAAGGTCACGCGCAAGAGCATCTTCGATATCAGGCCGCTGATCAAGGCCGAGCCGTTCCACTGGGGAAACATAGCGCCTTTGTAAAACATCAGGTTGCCAGGGGCGATGACCGGGAGCCAGTAGATCACTGGCTTGGCCAGGTCAGGACGTGTGTCCGGATTGGGAATCGGCACGCCGTTGTAGTTTTTTCCGTACGAAACCAGAGGCCAACCATAATTTTTGGTGGGCTCAATCAGGTTCAACTCATCGCCGCCGCGTGGGCCATGTTCAAGCTCCCACAGCCGGCCATCCGGCGCAAAAGCCAACCCATAAGGAGTGCGGAGTCCGCTGACCCACGTCTCCGATGGCGTCAGGTTCGGTCCGGGAAAGGTATACGTCCTTACGACCGGGGCAGTCTTTGCAGCTTCCGTATCGGAGGGCGGGTCGATGATAGGCACCGTGGCCGAGCCTGTCTTGCCTGCCATCGGATTTCCCGGAGCCGGCTTACCATCCAGCGTTAGCCGCAGAATCTTGCCGAGCGGCTGATTTGGGTCCTGTGCCGGCGTCATGCGCTGTCTGTCACCAACCGAGAGGAAGAGATATTTGTTGTCAGGAGAAAAAGCAACCTCCGCGCCGAACTGCCCGCCTTCACCCCTCGCACCGTCGCGCCAGATGACCTTAAGTCCCTCAAGGCTCGCCGTGTCTTTGTCGATCTTCAGCTGGGCCCGCGCAAGCGCGAGACTCGAACCACCGGGCTCACCCGGTTCGGAATAAGTGAGGTAGACAAAGTGGTCTTTGGCATAATGCGGCGAGAGAAAGACACCAAGCATACCACCCTGCCCTCTCCACAGAACCGTTGGGGAATTCGCAACCGGTGTCTTTGCCCCTTGTTGCGTCACCAGCTGCAGCCCGCCGACCTTCTCCGTGATGAGCATGCGTCCGTCGGGCAGGAAAGCAATCTTCCACGGCAGATTCAATGTCGTGACCTGGGTCACAGTAAACGGCAGGTTCGGATCAGACTTCTGCTCACCTGCGTTCGTCTGTGCAGATGCGCCTCTCGCGGCTATCGCCAGGAACAGCCCCGCGGTCACCAAATGCTTCATCATGTTCTCCTCTTATTAATAGAGTAATTTCGACTTCGGACGGTCTTTTACGGAGACGGCTTTGATCGCAATTCAGTCTCAGAGTATTGCGCCTCGCGTTCGTGGGATTGGTAACGGGGGACGCGTATCTCGTTACTTATCCAAAATCGGCATCGTACAAATTCACAAAAGCATTCTCTTTCAACCCCAATTAAGCCCCTGACAAAATGGAGCCGCCAAGGACTAACCCCGGCGGCCCATTTGAATGAAAAATCAGTTACAGCTAAAACTGATTCCACAAAAGCTGGTTATAAACATCGTGGTGGAACTGCACCTCAGGCGCCTTCACAATCGTGCCAAGCAATCGCGCACAACGATCCGCCGAGGCCTGTTTCAGGTCGGCATAACGGCCTTTCACGTCAGCGCCTAGCAGTGCCGTTGTCCACTCAGCTCCACGGAAATTCTCAATCGCTGTATAAATGTTGTCCGGCAGATATCGCTCCGCCTGTCGCAGATTCTTGATCCGCGCCGTTTCACCGTGCAGACCACTCTTGAAGATCGAGTACATCACCAAATATGGATTCGCATCGGGTGCAACCGACCGTACCTCAACGCGAGCCGACTTCTCATTCCCAATCGGGATCCGGATCATCGATCCGCGATCAACCGCTGAAGCCTTGATTTGGTTCGGAGCTTCGAAGTGAGGATCGAGCCGCCGGTACGCGTTCACGCTCGCATTCAGCAGCAGGCAGATATCGTTGCCATGGGTCAAAATCCGGTCTGTGAACTGCCACGCCAGCCTCGAAATCTTCTCCTCACCCTTCGGGTCCCAGAACAGATTCTTACCGCCCTTGGTAATCGAGACGTTCGTGTGCATGCCGCTTCCATTCACACCAACCACCGGCTTCGGCAGAAAGCTCGCTGTCATGCCCATCTGCGTCGCCACCTGACGGCAGATCAGCTTGTACAACTGAATCTGATCCGCAGCCGCAACCACCTCGCCATACGAGTAGTTGATCTCGAACTGCGAAGGTGCAACTTCGGGATGGTCCTTCTCATTCTCAAATCCCATCGCGCGCTGCACCTCAGCCGTCGTGTCGATAAACTCACGCAGCGGGTCGCCCGGTAGCGAGTGGTAATAGCCGCCCTTGTTCACATATTCGAAGCTACCCGTCTCGTGATACTTGCGCTCCGCGTCGATGCCCTCAAACAGGAACCCTTCTATCTCGTTCGCTGCATTCAACGTGTAGCCCTGTTTGTCGAACAGTTCCTGCGAGAATTTCTTGAGCACGCCACGAATATCCGCGCTATACGTCGAGCCGTTCTTATCGATTACCTCGCCGAAGACCATCACCTTACCTGGTCCAAACACATCCGCCGGAGCCCAATAAAACGCGCTCCAGTCGATCCCCAAGCGCAGGTCGCTCTCCCGCTGCGCAGTAAATCCACGAATCGACGAGCCGTCGAACGTCAGGTTGTCATAGCTCTTCACCAGAAACTTCTTATCGTAGTCCAGCATGTGCAACCGGCCTTCGAGATCACTGAACAGCACCGTCACCGCCTTGATGCGGCGCTCATCGGTCAGGTACTTCAGCCGTTCTTCCTGAATTACGTCCAGCGAAACACGCTTTTTACGCTGTTCCTTCGCCGCTAGGTTCAGGTCCTCAAGTTCACCATAGGAAAGTTCCAGAAACTCACGAAGCTCGCTCAAAATAACACTCCTTCTGCAATGAAATACACGTCTACCGCAACAACCGGGGTAAAGTTTTCAGGTGAATGGAAGAGAGCGTACCGGACGCTAATCAGGCCGCCGTTGCAACTTAAACGTAACAGAAAATTCAACGGCAAAAAAGCGATCTGTGCCAAAATCGAAGACAATCAGCCGGTCGTCCGTTCCTCCCGGCCTGAATCATGCACCATTCCCACCCCATCTAAACCCTTATCAGCCGACCCTCTCGGCCCAAAGGAAATCCAGATGCAATACAAAACCCTTGGCGACACCGGCCTTCTAGTCTCAACGCTTTGTTTTGGCACAATGACGTTCCACGGTGGCACCGGCCTCTTCCGGGCCATCGGCGCCGTTGATCAGGCCGGAGCCGACCAACTCATCAAGGCCTCAATCGACGCAGGCATCAACTTCTTCGACACGGCCGATGTCTACTCCGAAGGCGAAAGCGAAAAGGCCCTCGGCCAGTCCCTCAAAAATCTCAACATCGCCCGCAAAGACGTCATCATCGCCACCAAAGTCTACGGCCGCGTTGGTCAGGGCCGAAACGACGTCGGCGCATCCCGCGGGCACATCATGGACGCCATCGATGCCAGCCTCCGCCGCCTCCAGACCGACCATATCGACCTCTACCAAATCCACGGTAACGATTCCATTACGCCCATCGAAGAAACACTTCGCGCACTCGACACTCTCGTCCAGAACGGCAAAGTCCGCTACATCGGTGTCTCCAACTGGCTCAGTTGGAAGATCGCCAAAGCCCTCGGCATCTCCCAGTTCAAAAACCTAGCCCGCTTCGACACCCTTCAGGCCTACTACTCTATCGCTGGCCGCGACCTCGAGCGCGACATCGTCCCCTTCCTCGAAGCTGAAAAGACCGGTCTGCTCGTCTGGAGCCCACTCGCAGGCGGTCTCCTCTCCGGCAAATTCTCCCGCGAAAACCAGAAACCCGTCGACTCCCGCCGCTCCGACTTCGACTTCCCCACCGTCGACAAGGAGCGCACCTGGCGGATCCTTGACGTAATGACGCCGATCGCCAAAGCCCACAACTGCACTGCCGCCCGCGTCGCTCTCGCCTACGTTCTTGCCAAACCCTTCGTCACCTCTGTGATTATTGGTGCAAAACGCCTCGACCAGCTCGAAGACAATATCGCTGCCGTCGACCTCATCCTCACCGACGACGAACTCAAACAACTCGACGAAGTCAGCGCACTTCCCCCTGAGTATCCCGGCTGGATGCTTCCTTTCCAGAGCGCCAACCGTATCGAACCCATTGCCCGCACTGTTCCACGCATGTCTGACACGAAGTAGCCGAGCCGGTAGCCCATCCTTTGCGGTCTCATTGCAAAGGATGGAGTATTCGGGCCACAGGGGAGTATTTTGTGCGGCAAGGACTCTCGAGAAGAGGCCAATTTCCTCAACCGGCCGGAAAATCATGATGATAGGATTCGACGAAAGCCTTCATTTCAAGGAGTTCGCCATGCGAAGGGCCATCGCCTGTCTTACATTGTTTGCAAGTAGCGCCTACGCGGTCAACACCGGGGATGTTTCGCTGCGCGGCTACACCACCGAACATGCCGCTGCCGAAGTGCAGTGGGAGCAGAAGTTTCGTGAGATCCCCGACCCGGCGAAGGTGCGCGAGAACATGCGCCGCATGTCGGCGCGGCCACATCATGTGGGTTCTCCTTACGACAAGGACAACGCCGAATGGCTGGTGGCTCAGCTCAAATCCTATGGCCTGGATGCAAAGATCGAAGAGTTTGAAGCACTTTTTCCGACACCTAAGTCGCGCAAGCTGGAGTTGCTCGGCCCGGAGAAGTTTGAAGCGACTCTCGATGAGCCGGTCGTCAAGGTGGACCCGACCTCAGACCAGAAGAAGGAGCAGCTTCCGACCTACAACGCTTATTCACGCGATGGTGATGTCACCGCGCCGCTTGTTTATGTTAACTATGGCGCACCCTCAGACTATGAAGAGCTGGACGCAATGGGTGTCTCGGTAAAGGGTGCGATCGTGATCGCGCGCTATGGCCAGACATGGCGCGGCATCAAGCCAAAGGTCGCAGCCGAGCATGGTGCCGTGGGCTGCATTATTTACTCAGATCCGCGCGATGATGGCTACTTCCGTGGCGATACTTACCCGGACGGCCCGATGCGGCCTGCAGAAGGTGCGCAGCGCGGCAGTGTCATGGACATGCCTGTGTACCCCGGCGATCCGCAAACTCCGGGCGTCGGCGCTGTGGCTGGAACCAAGTTGATTCCGCTTGACCAGGTCCAGACCATCACAAAGATTCCGGTGCTACCGATCTCCTACGCCGATGCCACGCCGTTTTTGAAGGCGTTGCGCGGCGAACTGGTACCGGAAAGCTGGCGGGGCGGTCTTCCGTTCGCCTACAAAGTCGGCCCCAGCACGGCTGTGGCGCACCTTGCCGTCAGCTTCAATTGGGACCGCAAGCCGCTCTACGACGTGATCGCAACGATTCCTGGCTCGACACTCCCGGATCAGTGGGTCATTCGTGGCAACCATCATGACGCATGGGTCAACGGCGCGGGCGATCCTCTCTCCGGCGCAAGCGCAGAACTCGAAGAAGCACGCGGCTTCGGCGAATTGCTGAAGCAGGGTTGGCATCCGCAGCGCACGATCATCTACGCCTTCTGGGACGGCGAAGAGCCTGCGCTCTTGGGCTCAACGGAGTGGGTGGAGGCGCATGCTTCTGAACTCACTGCTCATGCCGTCGCCTACTTTAACTCAGACGGCAACAGCCGCGGATATTTCCGTGCTGAAGGTTCGAGCGAACTGGAGAACTTCATCAACAGTGTCACTAAGGATATCGAAGATCCGGAGACGAAGATGCCGGTGTGGAAGCGACAGCGGCTGGTAGGAATCTCTCGTGCGACTCCCGACGTTCGCGCCGAACTTCGCAATCGTCCCGACATTCGCATGGAAGCGCTTGGTTCCGGCTCCGACTATACGGCGTTCATCCATCATCTAGGAATCGCCAGCATCAATCTTGGCTATGGTGGTGAAGATCAGGGCGGAGGTCAGTATCACTCGGTCTATGACGATTTCTATTGGTATACGCACTTCCAGGACACTGATTTCGTCTACGGCAAGGCGCTGGCGCAGACGGCCGGAACGATGATGATGCGCATGGCCGATGCCGACGTCATTCCCTTCCAGTTTGGCGATATGGCCGATACGCTCCGTACCTACGTTGCCAGCACAAAGAGACTAACCGACACGATGCGCGCCGAGATCAAGGAGCGAAATACCGAGATCGCCGACGGAGTCTATAAAGCACTCGAGGATCCCAAGAAGAAGCGGGTACCTCCAACGGTAGAGACCCTTCCGCCCTACCTGAACTTTGCTCCGATGGATCAGGCAATGGACGATCTGACGACAGCCGCTTCGGACTTCGATAAGGCCTATGCGGCGAATGCCCTGAAGGCTCCGCCAACCCTGAATCTGCAACTAATCCAGAGCGAACGGGTCTTTCTCGACCCTGCTGGACTGCCTAACCGGCCATGGTTCGAGAACATGATGTACGCTCCGGGTTTTTATACCGGCTACGGGGTCAAAACACTGCCTGCTGCCCGTGAGACGATCGAGCAGAAACAGTGGAAGGATGCGGACGCCCAGATTGCCCGTACCGCGGCTGCAATCGAGCGTGAGGCCGCACTACTGAAAAACGCGACTCTAACGCTCAACGGAAAGTAACATTCGAGACACCTCGTTGGAGGGCGGCGGATTTTTCGCCGCCTGTTCATATTTCGAAAGCGAGGAAGTACGGTAAGCTTTTAGCACTCATATGAGTGCCGTGAAGCGAAAGTCTACTGCTGCGAAGAAATCTCCCCCAAAGGCCGTCGAAAACCTGTTTTTCAGTCGCGACGAGTCATGGATGCGTTTCAACCAGCGCGTGCTGGAAGAGGCGCAGGACGAGACGAATCCTTTGCTGGAACGAGTGAAGTTCCTCGCAATCACCGCGAGCAACCTCGACGAATTTGTGGAGATCCGCGTGGCCGGTTTTCTACAGAGGATCGAGGATGGTTACAATCTCGCGCAGCCGCCGGATGAGGGCGGACTCACTCCGCAACAGCGCCTCGATGATCTGATGGAACGCATTCATCACTTCGTGAAAGCGCAATATCAGTGTCTGAATAAGCAGTTGTTACCAGCGCTGCAGGCCTCAAAGATTCGCATACTGCAGTGGAATGAGCTGAGCGACGAGGCTCGGGCTCAGGCGCTGGAGTTCTACGAGACCGAGGTCGATCCACTTCTGACGCCGGTAACGATCGATCCGTCGCATCCCTTTCCGCGCGTTCTGAACAAAGCCCTCTGCATTGGCCTGCTGCTGCGGCGTAAACGGCGCGGCCTGAAGACACCGACCTCGCTCGGCGTGGTCACAGTGCCACGCGCGCTTCCTCGACTTGTGCGTCTCGTCTGTCAGGAAGGATACTGCGACTTCATCCTGTTGCACGATCTGGTTGAATCACAGGTGGAACGGATGTTTCGGGGATATGAGGTGCTCTCGCGATCGGCATTTCGCGTGACACGTAACAGCAATCTCTACATGCAAGAGGAAGAATCACGTTCCGTGCTCGAGAGTGTCCGTGCGGAGCTACATAACCGGCGCAAAGGTGATGTCGTTCGAATGGAGATTGAGTGCTCGGCGACCGAAGAAATGATCGAGCGCCTGCAGACCAACTTTGAACTTGAACCCTCGCAGGTTTTTCGCACGGATGGGCCTGTGAATCTGTCGCGGTTAATGAATCTTTACTCTGAGGTAAAGGAACCGAAGCTGAAGTATCCTGCATTCGTCGCGAAGGACTTCAAACCGAGCGCCAAATCTGCCGATATTTTCGACGAGTTGCGCAAGCACGACGTGATGCTGCATCACCCGTTCGATTCCTACAAAACGGTCGAGGAATTTATCGAAGCGGGTGCTAAGGATCCGAGCGTGATCTCGATGAAGCAGACGTTGTACAGGACCAGCAAGGACTCGCCCATCTTCACCGCTCTGACCGAGGCGGGACAAAGCAAAGAGGTGACGGTCGTCGTTGAGTTGATGGCGCGATTCGATGAAGACTCGAATATCCGCTGGGCTCGCGAGCTTGAAGACGCCGGAGTTGGTGTCTTTCACGGCATCTTCGGACTGAAGACACACTGCAAACTGGCGCTGCTGGTACGGCGTGACCCGGACGGAATCGTACGGCGATATGCTCATCTTGGAACGGGAAATTACAATCCGGTTACGGCACGGTTCTACACTGACATCAGCCTGCTGACCTCAAAGCCTGAGATCACCGCAGCGGTGCAAAAGGTCTTCAACTACCTGACGGCGGAGACAGAGTCGGACTCTTACGCTCCACTGCTGGTCGCGCCCCTGACACTGGCCGATCGCCTTATCGCTTTGATCGAGCGCGAGGCTGCCCACGCCAAGGCAGGCAGACCAGCGTCGATTATTGCGAAGATGAACGGCCTGCTCGACCGCCGGACCGTAGAGGCTCTCTATGGGGCCTCGGAGGCTGGTGTCGAGATCGATCTCATCATCCGAGGAATGTGTTCGCTGAAGCCTGGAGTGAAGGGTTGGAGCGAGCGGATCCGCGTAAGAAGTATCGTCGGGCGTTTTCTCGAACACAGCCGCATCTTCTGCTTCGCCAATGGAGGAAAAGAAGAGGTTTATTGCGGAAGTGCAGACTGGATGCCGCGCAATCTCATCGAGCGTTGCGAAGCGGTCTTTCCCGTCACTCAACCCGATCTCCACAAACGGCTGCGTGAGGAGATTCTTGCGGCCTATTTGGCAGATAACATCAAGGCCCGTCTGTTGCAGCCGGATGGAGAATATGTGCGAGCACCACGCGTCGGCGCAGCCTTCAGTGCGCAGGATTATCTGATGCGGTTGGCTGAGGGTGCTGAGGAGAAAGTGCCGGAGCCGGCAAAGCGCTGATCGATCCTTTATTGAATCGTCAGGTTGATGGTCGCGGTCTGGATAGTCGACCCCCCCGTCGCAGTTACGGTGACGGCGTAAGAGCCGGCCGACACTGCTGCGGAATTGGCATTGGTCGGATTTGCAACTCCAGTGCCACATCCACTCAAGAAACAGAAGGTGGAGAACGCCAGCAGCAGACCGAAAATTTTTCCGGGACGGAAGCGGCGCGGAAGAAAGAAGACGAAGAGGCCCGCAACGGCGATGCCGAAGTGTGATGAAAGTGCGCTAAGACCCGTCGGTCTGGGGCTGCTGGTAGCCTGAAAGATCGAAGCCCCGGGGGATATCGTAAGTGCGGTCATCTGAGATGAAGACCCACTGAGATTGATCGAGGATGGAGCGAAGAGGCACGACGCGCCTGAGGGCAGGCCGCCGGTGCAGGCAAACGTAATGGCGGAGCTGAAATTTCCGGTGGGAGAGACAGTGAGCGTTAAGGGATTGGAGGCTTTCGCCTGAGTTGTTGTTGTGGATGTAACCGAGGGCGAGAGGGTGAAAGAACCGCCAGGATTGACAACCGTCAGAGTAGCTGTTGGTGAGGTGCTGGCCTGATGATTCGCATCGCCAGAGTAGAAGATGCCAACTATGTGAGTGCCGGTCTGCAATGTGTCCGTAAGCAGAGAAAGAGTAACGACTGCTCCAGAAACCGCCGTTCGCGAACCGTAGAGGTTTCCATCCAGAATCAGCTGAACAGTTCCAGTCGGCGTGGGAGACGCAGGCGAGATCGTCGCAGAGATGGTAACGCTGGCACCCTGTACCACGTTGGAAGATGGGAGATTCACTGTCGCTACACTTGGCTGAGCAACAGTTCCGAGAGCAAAGGATGTCGGCGCGGAGATCGACGATTGGTAGTTCGCATCGCCTGAATAGATCGCTGTGATGAGATGCGCACCCGGAGCGATGGTCAGATTCAAATTCGACCCCGTTGCAGTTCCTGCCACAACAGACACAGCCGGACCTGCGGGAATGCCATCACTATAGAAAGTTATCGAGCCAGTCGGCAACGGGCTCCCAGGCGAAACACTTGCTGTAAATAGGAACGACCCACCCACAGGCACCACGGCAGATGAGAGGCTAAGCGTAGTGGAAGTGACGGCCTGGGTCGCCCCGGTGACGGTCACCATAAGAGGCGCCGAAACGGATGGAGCGTAGTTGGCATCGCCCGCATAGTTGACGATGACTGCATTGTTGCCAATCGGAAGCTTGTTCGCAGGAATCGTGAGAGAAATGATGCTCGTATCGGTTGAGACTGTCGGATAAATTTGCTGATTCAGAGTCGCTGTTCCAAGCACTGTCCCGCCAGACGTAAACGAGACGTTCCCGCTCGGAGCCGCCCCGCCAAAACCTTGCTGACCGCCAGAACCAAACCCTCGAGCGAAGACTGTTGCAGTCAGTGTGAGTGTGCCTGCAGCAGAGAGTACGGGCTCGTCGACCTGAAGTGCGCTTGACGTTTGACCCTTCGTAACCGTGATGACGAGAGGAGACGATGTGCTTGGGTTGAAACTCGCATCACCCGAATAAGCTGCGGTGACGATGTGAGTCCCCGGAGTAAGCGCCCGTGTCTGATCTTCCGTGTTCGAAGTGGAGTTGAGCCGGAAAGTTCCGCCGTCGAGCGGAACACCAGCATCGGTCAGGGTGACGTTACCAGTTGCGCTCCCCTGCCCCGATCCACCTGCAACGTCTGCCCGCAGTACAAGAAAGCCCCCGTAAGGAAAGGACGTGCCACCACTGGCCGTTGTCGTAGTGCCGGAGGAAGGATTGACGAGAAAAGCGCGAAGCGTTGTACTGCTGGACTCCGGTTTGACTGTGAGCGTAACCGAGTTGGAGTCGCTCCCCGCATACGTGCCGTCGCCGGCGTAATGTGCCTGAACCGAATAAGAACCGCCGGGAAAATTGCCAAACGACGTTGTATAGATCCCATTCTGCAGTGTGCCGTTTTGTACGGAGCCATTCGCTGCAAGAGCGTTGATCGAGACGTTGCCGGTTGGCGTGCCGGATACGGAGGTCACCTTGACGGTAGCCGAGACCGGGGTACCATGCGTGACACTCAATTGAGAGAGCGTCAGGGCAGCCGCGCTGGCGACAAAAGCGGCGTTCGACCAGTTGTTGACGAGATTCGCGGCATTGACGCTTCCAAGGCCACTCGCAAAATCGTAGCCCGCGGTGCTGCTGTAGCCGGAGAGCACGCCATAGCGATCGCCGGAGTTGGTCACGGTGCAGTTCAAAGTGCCGCTAAGACAAGGCATCGTAATCGTATCGGTCGTGAGGTCGTTGAAGACGCAGCCTGCAGCCGGAGTTCCCGTAATCGCACTGCAGTTTGTTCCCGCTTTGGTCTGCTGGTTCGCGAGGTTGTAGAGAACATAGTTCGCATTGCCCAGTCGGCTGCCTGTCTTCTGATTTACCAGCGAAAGAATCCCGGCCATAGCAGGCGCCGAGACGGACGTGCCACCATAACCCGCAAAGTTGCTCAGACTGCAAGGCTGGCCCTGGAAGCTATTGCTTTGTTGGCAGACAACGTAGAAAGCCCCAAAGAAACCCGCGCTTGCAAACAACGAAACGTCGGGAACGTCGCGAACGTTATCGGAAGGAATGCCTGTGCCGGTCTGCCACGAGGGCTTTGGGTAACCTCCACGGCAACTGGAAGAGGATGAGCCGTTGGACTGAATGCAGGCGCTCGGGCCTCCTCCGCCGCCGACAACAGAGAGCAGCCCAAAGCTTGCCGCCGTGGCACTGTTACATATCTGCTCGGGCGTCTGGCCTACGAAGCTGCCCGACGTGCTGAAGACGGTGTTCGCACAACTTTGGTTCCACGGAGTCTCAGGAATATATCCCTTGGCTGAGGCTTGCGTGGTGGGGTTGTTCGCGAGGCTCCAGAAGGCCGTGCCTCCGTTTGGCATGTAAAAGTCCGTACCACCAACAGAGATGTTGTATGGTGTGCTGCTGAGTCCATTGACAGCCATGCCGCCGCTCGCTCCCTGAACTCCAGAGTTATCGCACGCCGCCGATCCAGAGTCACCCGAAGCGACAAGCACGGTAATTCCCTGTGCAGCCGCCTGCTGCCAGAGATTCTTGTAAAACGTATTGCCGGAGGTGCCGAGGTAGAGCTCGCACTGACCGTAGCTGTAACTCATCACCGGGGCAAGATTGTTGTCCACGATGTAAATGGCCGAGAGATCGGTCCCCTGCATGACCTCGGTACCCTGGGAGACCACATAGTCGATGGTCGCCCCCTTGGCAACTGCCCCCGACCACTGTGTATCGATGTCGGCTTCGCCCTCGTCGCGCGTAACACCGGGGTTAGGCCCGTTGTAGATGATGTTGAGGTATTGCGAGCCAGTTGGCGTATTTGTGTTACCAAGCGGAAGTCCAAACAGCTTGCGGAAATTGACGAAGTCCGCGGGGTTGATATCAGTTTGGCCGACAATCGCAATCGTCTGTCCAGTGCCGTCGATCGCAGTCGCGGCGTTCCAAAGCGGAAGAAGGTTATAGATCGCTGCGAAGTCGTAGGGCGTAACCCCGTAGGTGGCTTCACCGTTCTGATTAATTGTGAAGGCAGGTTGAGCCGTTTGCTGCGCCCCGGCCTGAAGTGAAACACGATTTGTTGCAGAGTCGCGATGAAACTCTCCCGCTTTGTGGCTTGCTGCGCGGCGCGGAAAGTTATTCAGCGAAGCGATTCCGGAGATGACCGGTGCTAACGCCGCAGGAATCGTCGGGTCTGAAGCATTCGCGTACCGCTGTTCTCCCTGAACCGCATAGCGATGCATCGCAGTGCCAAAAGCCGAACGTACCATTCCCGCATTGCCGCTGAATTCGATGAACGTGCGCGCCGCATTCACGTGAACGCCACTAAATCCGTGACCGGAAAGCCATCCCGTCACCGCGGACAGATCGCGGTCTGTCGGTCCAAAGGCCGCGCCGAAGGCCTCCGGCGTCAGCCATTGCTGGTAGGTTGATGAGGATTTGTCCTGCTGCTCATCGATAAGTCGTTGTAGCGCAGTCTCCTGTTCCTGGCTGCGCTGAAGAACAAGAACCATGCGCCGAAGAGGTGTCGAGTCGTCGAGTGACCCGCGATCAAACTCTGCGCGCGCGAGTGGATGGACATTTCCTCCGAGGGTGGTGACGCTGGTATCGTCAACCGACTGCATCACGCGAGAGCGTGGCGAGGGAAGTCGCGACTGCGAACGCGCTTCCGTCGAGAAGGTAATGAGAACAACGACAGTCAGGCCAGAAAACAAAGTTCTGGAGAACCAAGGCATTGGATCATTCCTACTGCGCTGAGAGAGGGCAGTTCTCTCCTAGCAGGGAGTAAATTTGAGGCAATTGGGACGGGAATGATTCTTTCCTGCGCCAGATGAGGAGTCAAGGCACATGTGCAAACAATTGCGTAATGCATGCAACGATTCCCGATGGCGGAAAATTGCGCAAAAAATGGTTACTAAAGAAACAGGCCGCACCATTCATTCGGTGCGGCCTGGATTGCAAACAAAGGATCTTACGGCACGTTTACGGTAACCTGCGTACTATGAACCAGGCTGCCTGAAACAGCCGTGATCGTGAAACTATAGGTTCCGGGCGTAGCGTTGGTCGTGCTGCCTCCACCGCCCGTTCCCCCACCACTGCCGCCAGAATTGGAGCTCGACGATCCACATCCAAGCGCCGCGGTCAAAGCAGCCGCGGTAAAAAGAACAGCCAGCAGACTTCCCCAACGCCTGCGTCGCGGCACCACCAGAAGAACTACACAAGCAAGCGCAGCCCCGGAACTCGCAACGTACCAGGGAGCTCCGCCCTTTGGATCGGGTGTCAATCCCGGCTTGCGAAGCGCTGCACTCGTCTGCGAAGCCTTGACGACAAACGATGTTGTAACCGCCCCAGAGGTCACGTTCACGCTAGCCGCGGAGAAGGATGTCGTTGCGGTCATTCCGTCGTTATTGGTCGCTGTCAGATTGACCGTGCCAGTGAACCCTCCGGCCGGCGTGATGGTGAGGGTAACACCGGCCGCAGTGGCACCAGGCTGCACCGTTACTGCAGTCGAGGTACCGGTGCACGGAGTAAGCCCGAAGTCTTTACCGGAGACGACATCGACCGAAGCAATTGGTCCATTCGGATAGAATGCCGTATTCGTCGCCGGGCCAAGCAGCGTGCCCTTTGAGCCAGCGAAATTTCCATCGCCCGAGTAGACGGCGCTGACCACGTGCCCGCCAGAGGAGAGCGATGATGCCACAAGAGAGTAAGTCGCCGTACCACCAGACAAAGTCACAATGCCACCAGCCACCGCCGCATTATCGACAAGAATCTGGACTGTGCCTGTGGGCGTTGTCCCAGCGACAGAGCCGGTAACAGTGATGGTGAGAGCAAGTGTCCCGGTCACTCCGCAGATCGCGTTGCTGGTCGTGACCGAAGTCGTAGTGATGCCCGCCCCGATCGCGCCTCCTATCCCCACTGGCACCACCGAACTCCAACCATTCACCAGCTTGCTTATGTCAAAGCTGCCGATACCAGTCGCCTGGTCGTACCCTGTCCCAGCATTAAAACCGATCGACCCACCGTTGGGGCAGTTCAACGTACCCTGGGCACAGGCTACAGAGATATTTCCCGAAGTAATGTCATGAAAGACGCTGGTGTAAGTAGGCCCGTTGAGGAAGCCATACAGCGTCGGTCCGATATTGCCCAGACCGCCTGTTGTGCCCAACTTCTGCTCCACCAGCGCAAGAATACCGGCCAGGCTCGGCGCAACGAAGGACGTTCCTCCGAAGACATTCGCAACGCTGGTTGAGGAAAGGAAGCTGTTGCTGGCGCAGCCCGCTTCGCCCTCCGAGGTGTTCTGACTGCAGACAAGGTATCCGTCATGCATCGCAGCCGCATTCAGCGAGATGTCCGGCGTATCGCGCGAAGAATCGCTGGGAACACCAAGCCCTGTCTGCCACGCAGGCTTCGAGAAGAACGCACTCGCGCCGCCGCCGGCCGCACCGCCCGCATCAAGACCACTCGAGCCAGTCGTCTCATTCCAAGGTTGTTCAGGAATATACGAGATCGCCGAACTGCCGTTGGCTCCATTCGTGCCGTTCCAATACGTTCCGGGCGCACCCACGTCGCCGCTGAACATAGTGCCCCCCGCTGCAGTGACGTACGGAGAACTCCCCGGAAAGTCCAGATTGAGTCCTTCTGTGGCGAGCCCCGCAACGTCGCAGTCTGTAGCTCCCGCATCGCCCGCCGGAGCCATTACAGTCTGCCCCTGCGCATTCGCCTGCGCGAGTAGCAGATTGTCGCTCTTCAGCGTAGAAAGCCCCCATGAGCTCTCGCAGAGCCCATAGCTGATGGTAAGAATTGGCGCGGATTTATTGTCGATTGCGTAGGTCAGTGAGTTAAAAACATCCGTGCTGTAGACATACAGGATCGTAGCCCCTTGAGCCGCGGCGCCGGACCACTCAACATCAAGCTGAGCCTCATCAATATCCGACGAACTCACGCCTGGATTCGCACTGCCAGGCACAAGGAACTGAACAGGAGCAGCCGTTGAAGCAAACCCTGCTGCCCCACGAAAAGCAGTGACCTGCGTCGGGATGATCTGGGTCTGCCCCATCACAGCAATATCACCACAGCTTGTCGTATTGGAGCCGCAATGTCCGACTCCAGCACCCGTAATTCCTGATGTTGTCAGCGGGCCCACGTCATAGATCGTATAAAAGTCCGCAGGCGAGATGTAGTGGCTCGTCACGCCACCAACCGTCTGAGTAAAAAGTGGGTGCGCCGGATCGACGGCAACGGTGGTCCTGCGCGAACGCGGCTTCAGCTTGAAGTCGTCCAAGCCGATCACTGTGTTTACGACACCGGCGATCGCGGCAGGAAACGTAGGATCGGTGACATTTGAGATATGCTGCTCACCATTCAGCGACAGATTATGAATCTGCGTGCCAAAGGCCACCTGCGCCTGCGCGACCGTTCCGTTGAACGTAATAAACGTCGAGCTCCGCGCAACGCTCGTCACCGTAAATCCTTGGCTCGTAAGCCACGAAGAAACCTTGGTGAGATCGCTGCTGCTCAGACCAAACCGCGCGCCGAACTGCTCTGGCGTTAGCCACTGGTGGTAGCTCGGCGAGCTGGGATCAAGCTGGGCAGCCAGCAACTGGTTCAGATCAGCCTCCTGAGCCGCCGTCATGCTGAACCGCAACGACATTGACTCCAGCTTTCGGTCTCCCGGCGCGGGGCCCAGATCGACCGAACGCCTTGCATGTCCGCTAATCGTGCCCGGCAACGCAACGCGACTGCTTCCACTTACAGAGCCGGCGATACGATTTTGAACAGTTGCCCGGGCGAACGGGTTCAGTGCGGCGAAGAGAACTGAGACTGGAACAACATAGGAAGAAAAAAAACGGCTGCGCATGGATGATTTCTACCTTACTGCCTGAAAGTAAATTCCGTTAAGTTTGCGGACGCCCCAACGCATCCGCGCAAGGCGGGTCCGAAGCATTAGGAAGGCTGCTGTCCACATGCTTAGACAGACGATAAATTGAAATGTTGCGCCTACAGATGTAAACAGATTGTTTGCCACTCTCGCCGCTTCATTTTGGGAAAGGGTCAGACCGCTGTTCGCACCCCCGCATGCGAGCCAGAAACAAAGGCTTTATGATCGTCGAAACGTCGCCAGCCAGGAATTCTGTGATTTCCAATTGGTCGATGTGGTGGAACCAAAGCTAAGAATTTTCTAACAATCTACAAGTTGTACTTCCCAGCCTGAATCACATGCCGTGCCACCTGACGCCGCAGACTGACGGTATCAGTCGGCTCATGCTTGGCAAGCCGTCGCAGAATCGTCATCTGCGTCCTCAGCATATCGCCTTCCGCAACCGCCGCAATCACCTTGCGCGCCGCCAGCTCAATCACCGACATGGCCTTGTCGGAATAAATCCGCGCCATCGTCACCGGAATCGCCGCCGCGTCTTCTCCCTGCACCGCCCTAATCTTCTCCGCGCGCAAAATCGCCGACTCCATTGCGAACACCTCAAGAATCATGTCCGAGATCGCGCCCATCACCTCCTGCTCGTCCGCGATCTGCTGCATGTACTTCTGTGTTGCAGCCCCGGCAGCAAACAATGTCAGCTTCTTTGCATTCGCAAGCAGGTTAAACTCTTCCGCCAGCGGCCCTTCGCGCTCCACCTTCTCACTCGGCCCAGACATCACCTCATCCATCAGCTTCTTGATCGCCGGCATCAATGCCAGCTTGCCGCTCATCGCCGACTTCATCAGCCATCCCGTAATAATCAGCCGATTAATCTCGTTCGTCCCCTCGAAAATCCGATTGATCCTCGCATCGCGATAAGCCCGCTCCGCTGGAAACTCTTCGACGTATCCATAACCCGCGAAGATCTGCAGTACCTCATCGACAACCATATCGACCATCTCGCTCGACCACACCTTCACAATCGAGCACTCTACCGCATAGTCCTCAATCCTCTTCTGAATCTCCTTCGTATTGTTCTTGTCCACGCCCGCAAGCGCCCGGTCGATCATCCCCACCGTGCGATAGCACACCGCTCCCCCGACAAAGACTCCAACAGCGCAGTTGGCAATCTTCTCCTGAATCATCCCAAACTCCGAGATTGATTTACCGAACGCCTTCCGCTCGATCGCGTAACGAACGCCGTTATTCAATGCCATCCGCGCCCCGCCGACCGCCGCATTCCCCAGCTTGTACCGGCCCACATTCAAAATATTGAACGCGATATGATGCCCCTTACCTACCTCGCCCAGCAGATTCTCCGCAGGAATCACGCAATCAGTCAGAATCAGCGGACACGTCGAGCTGCCGCGAATCCCAAGCTTGTGCTCCTCCTTGCCCACAGAAAATCCCGGCGTCTCGCGCTCAATCAGGAACGCCGTCAGCTTCTCCTTGCCTGCGTCCGGCCCCTCAGGAATCGCACACTTCGCAAAAACCGTAAACAGATCGGCGAACCCCGCATTCGAGATCCACATCTTCTCGCCGTTCAGCGTATACGTCTTGCCATCGCCCGAAAGCACAGCCTTCGTCTTCGCATTCACAGCATCCGAGCCGCTCGTCGACTCCGACAGCGCATACGCCGAGATAATCTCCCCCGAAGCGATCTTCGGCAGATACTTCTTCTTCTGTTCCGGCGTCCCGTACCAAACCAGCGGCAGCGTCCCGATCCCCACATGCGCCGAAAAACTTACCGAAAAACTAGCCTGCTTCGAAATGTTCTCCGCGACAACCGCAGACGTAACCTTATCCAACTCAAGCCCACCGTACTCCTCGGGAATATCGATCGCCGTCAGCCCAAGCTCCGCCGCCTCCTTCAGCAACCGCTTTGTCACCGCAAAGTCCTTAGCCTCAATCTGCGGCGAAGCCGGAACAACCTCATTCAGGGCAAAGTTCGAGGTGGTCTCCGCAATCTGCTTCTGCTCATCCGTGAAGTCCTCAGGGAAAAAACAATCCGCATGATTCGGATCACTAATAAGAAAACTTCCACCAGGAATGATCTTCTGTTCGGTCGGAACTGGCGTTGTCATTGTAGCCATCGTGTTACCTCTCAATCTAAATCTGGAAAATTACTACCGATGTCGCTTCTCAACTTCACTTCACCTTCGCCCGGCCTTTTGGGATTCCACAGGACAGTTGCAAATCAGCCCTTCTTATCGGAGAGCCACATCTGAGGTTCAGCACGATTAGCAGTCGTTCGCGACGCAGGCAGCCATACGTCAAATTTCTTCCCACTGATTTGATATTGGACCTCAGCTTCTGCTCGATAGTAAAAGGTCGCTGGATGAGACTGGCCAGCATCAGTTGCATAAGCGGCCACAATTCGTGTGCCCGCGACCTGAACTTCAGTCGGATTCCAATTAGCTGGCGAGGCAAGGGCAAAATGATGTTTAGTGAAAAGAAATGGAAGTGCAAGAATACCGACAATGGCAAATGTCACAACCAGAAAAGCTAATTTAGACGCCTTCCATTGACGTTTCTTTCCACGAGTTGGTTGAAGGCGAATCATCTACTAACTCATTGCCTCAAAAATCCCAGCTGCACCCATTCCACCACCAACACACATCGTTACCATCCCATACTTGGCCTTCCGCCTCGCCATCTCCCGCAGAATCGTCGCCGTCAGCTTCGCTCCAGTACATCCGAGCGGGTGCCCCAGAGCAATCGCTCCGCCATTCACGTTCAGCTTCGCCGGATCCATCCCCAACACCTTCACCACCGCGAGCGATTGCGCCGCAAACGCCTCATTCAACTCAATCACGTCAATTTGATCGAGCGTCAGCCCCGCCAGTTTCAACACCTTGGGAATCGCATGGATCGGCCCGATTCCCATCTCCTCCGGATCACACCCCGCATAGGCAAATGCAACAAACCGAGCCATCGGCGCAATGCCCAACTGCGCCGCCCGCTCCACCGACATCACCACCGCAGCCGCAGCGCCGTCCGAGGTCTGCGAAGAATTCCCTGCCGTCACCGCCCCATTCGCATGAAACACCGGCTTTAGCTTCGCCAGCGCCTCAAGCGAGGTATCCGCACGCGGACCTTCATCCTGTTTGAACGTCGACTCGACCGGCTTCGCCTTACCCTTCCCATTCGGGAAAGTATTCGTAACCGTAACAGGAATAATCTCATCTTCAAACTTTCCCGCAGCAATCGCTGCCAACGCCTTTTGATGGCTCGCCAGCGAAAACTGGTCCATCTCCTCGCGCGAGATCCCATAGTGCTTCGCCACACGCTCCGCGGTCAGCCCCATCGACATATACGATCCCGGATAGTTATCCACCAGCCAAGGATTCACCGAGATCTTGTTCCCACCGAACGGCACATACGACATGCTCTCCGTGCCACCGGCAACAATCACGTCCGCCGACCCACCACGAATCCTGTCCGCCGCCAGCGCAATCGACTGCAGACCCGACGCACAGTAGCGATTGATCGTCATCGCCGAAGTCGTAATCGGCAAGCCAGCGCGAAAGCTGGCCACACGCGCGACATTCATCCCCTGCTCCGCCTCAGGCATGGCGCAGCCAAGGATCACATCCTCAATCTCCGACTTATCCAGCTGCGGCACCCGATCGAGCGCCCCATTGATCGCAAAAGCCGCAAGATCATCCGGGCGAGTCGTCCGCAACGTCCCCCGGGGAGCCTTGCCAACAGCCGTGCGAACTGCCGATGCGATGATGACTTCTTTCATACCTGACTCCTGTTCCTAATTCCTCAGCGGTTTGCCAGTCTTCAACGTGAACGCAATACGCTCCTGCGTCTTCTTCTCGCCGCACAGACTCAAAAACGCCTCACGCTCCAGGTCCAGCAGATACTGCTCACTCACTAGCGCACCCGCCGTCACCTTCCCGCCGCACAGCGCATATGCGACCCAGTTCGCCACCTTCACATCATGGTCGGAGATGTACTGCCCTTCCCGCATCGTCCACACTGCGAGTTTCAGCGTCGCGAGCACACTCTCACCCGGAGCAGGAATATCCACCCTCACCGAAGGAGCACTATAACCCGCATCGGCCAGCGCACGAGCCTTCACTTTCGCATCGGTGAGCAACCGCTCGCGATTCATCGTCACATTATCTGAAGACCGCAGAAATCCGAGCCCTCGCGCCTCCGCAGCACTCGTCGATACCTTTGCCATCGCAATCGTCTCGAAGTTCTTCTTCAGCGCCTCAAAGATCTCAACGCCCTCACCACGCGCGTCCGGGCGAATACTCGAGCCGGCCTCCACGCTGCGAATCGTCATCTCCTTGCATCCGCCGCCGCCGGGAATCAACCCAACCCCAGCCTCCACCAAGCCCATATACAACTCGGCATGAGGCTGTCGCGCCGCCGCATGCAATGAGATCTCCGTTCCCCCACCAAGACACATCCCGTAGGGCGCAACCACCACAGGCCGAGGACACAACCTAATCGCCTGCGTCATATTCTGGAACGCCTTCACCGCCATCCCAACCTCGTCCCAATCCTCTTCCTGCACGGCGAGCAGCAACTGCATCAAATTGGCACCGACAGAGAAATTGACCGAGTCCCCTGTAATCACAAACGCTTCAAAGTTCCCCACGATCTCGCTCGCTGGCTTCAGCGTCTGGGTAATCAGGCTCACAATATCCCCGCCAAGCGCATTCATCTTTGAGTGCAGTTCAATCGCCGCCACTCCGTCGCCCAGATCGACGACCGAAGCCCCGGGATTCTTCTTCACGACACCCTTCGCCTTCTTGATCACCGCCAACGAAGTCACACCATCAGCCGTCACAACAGGCTTGTATTCACCGGCAACAGGATCGAAGTACACTCGCCCCGATGCCACCGACGCGTCATCCTTGTACCAGGTCGGATTTGCCTCGCCATGCGCATCCGCATAGGCCAGCAGCTTCTCCACGTTCGCCGAAACTGGCGCACCCGCAGCACGCATCTTCTCCGTCGTCGCGCGCACCCCAGCCGCATCGAACATCTCAAACGGCCCAAGCTCCCAGTTGTACCCCGCCTTCATTGCGTTATCGATCTCGACCAAGTTGTCCGCAATCGAATTCTGAATCGGGGGCACACGATTCGCACTATAAGTAAAAAGTTCTGTCAGAAATGGCCAGTAAAACGCCGCCGCCTTATCCTTCGTAGCATCCCCGTGGAGCAGCTGCGCAATCCGTGCATGCGTCGACTCCACACTCTTCGCCATCTCAATTGCAGGAATCTTCGGCCGCATGCTCGGCTTGTAATCGAGCGTCTGCCAATCCAGCACATGCCGGAGGTCACGCCCCTCCGCGTCCTTGCCTTCCTTCTTGTAGAACCCTTGCTTCGTCTTATCGCCAAGTAATTTCCGCTCAATCATCGTCGCGATAAACGGCGCCAGTCCGACATCCGCGCGCTCATCGCCGATCTTCCTTGCCTGCGCCGCAAAGTTCTTTGCCACAAACGCCATCACATCGACGCCGACTAGATCTCCCAGCCGAAATGTTCCCGTCTTCGGCCACCCCAGCGGCGTCCCGGTCAACGTATCGACCTCTTCAATCGTCAGCCCCTGCTCTTGCATCAGCCGAATCCCGTTGCCCATCGAGAACGTCCCAATCCGATTCGCAATGAAGTTCGGTGTATCGTGCGAATGCACGATAGCCTTGCCCAGCCGCACATCGCAGAAGTGCTCTACCGCAGCCATATCCGCCGGGTCGGAATCAGGTGTCGCAATCACCTCAAGCAGCCGCATATACCGCGGTGGGTTGAAAAAGTGTGTCCCGAACCAATGCCGCCGCAACTCCATCGGCATGCCATCGACGATCTCGTGAATCGGCAGCCCGCTCGTATTACTTGTCACAACCGAATCCGGCCGCCGATGTTGCAGCACTTTGTTCAGCAGTGCTCGCTTAATTTCAAGACTTTCCGCGACCACCTCAATGATCCAGTCGCAGTCCGCAATCAGCGCAAGGTCGTCATCAAAGTTCCCCACCGTAACCAGCCGCACACTCTCCGCCGAATAAAACGCCGCAGGCTTCGACTTCTTAAGCCCATCCAGCGCCGCTAGCACAATCTTGTTGCGTTCTGTCTTGGGGGCGCTGGCATCCGTACCCGGCGGAACAATATCGAGCAGAACAACCGGCAGTCCGCCGTTCGTCATGTGGGCGGCAATACGCGAGCCCATCGTGCCCGCACCAAGGACAGCCACTTTATTGATCTGCCTGTGTTTGGACGAGAGTGCAGAAGCGGAACTGGGAGGCATGGGGCAGGACTCCAGGGCAATTTACCCGAACGATGCGAAGCATACTGAATGACCATTCAGTCCGTCAAGTAAACCTCCGGTAAATTATTCAACCGCTTCATTCTAAACCCGCAAACTGTTCGCCCCGTCTTGAACTGCGTATCATGGCTTAAGCGAAACTTGAACGAAAAGACGCTTTCAACAAGGGATGCAGATGACCACACGGCGCGACTTCCTGACTCTGGCTCTCGGAACGGCTGGCTACCTGACCGGAAAACCCGCTTTTGCCAACAAGGCTGCAAGCCCCTACGCCCTCGTCGCCACCGCCGACCGCACCCGCATCCTTGCCGCCGCAGACCGTTACCTCACCGAACAGCCCATTACCGTCACCGCTTCTCACAGCAAACGCAGCAAAGGTGGCCCGCACGACTACTTCTCCGAAGGCGACTACTGGTGGCCAGACGACAAAAATCCCACGGGCCCCTACATCCGCCGCGACGGCTTCACCAACCCCGCCAACTTCGACGATCATCGCAAAGCTATGGTCCGTCTCAGCCTCATCGTCCCGGCACTCGTTGCAGCATGGGAGCTGACAGGCGACAAAAAATACGCCGATCAGGCAGGCAGACATCTCCGGGCATGGTTCGTCGATCCCGACACGAAGATGAATCCGAACCTCGAATACGCTCAGGCCATCTTCAATCTGAACAACGGCCGCGGCATCGGAATCATCGACACCCTCCACCTCGTGGAACCCGCACGCGCAGCAACCGTACTCGCGACTGCCGGCGCACTTGAAGGTGCAACCGAAATCAAAGCCTGGTTCGCTCAATATCTCGATTGGATGCGCACCTCAAAGAACGGCCAGGAAGAGCGCGACGCCAAAAACAATCATGGAAGCTGTTGGGTTCTGCAGGCCGCCGAGTTCGCGCGTTTCACCGGCAACTCCGAAGTCATGGCATGGTGCAGCAACCGCTTCAAAACCGCACTTGTCCCAGAGCAGATCGCGCCCGACGGTTCCTTGCCCCTCGAACTTGCACGCACCAAACCATATAGCTACTGTCTCTTCGATCTCGACGTCATGTGCGGCATCTGCCAGACACTCTCCACTAACGCCGACAATCTCTGGGCCTTCGCCACTCCCGACGGACGCGGCATGCGCAAGCTCGTTGCCTTCTTGTATCCCTACATCAAAAACAAAAACGCATGGCCCTACAGACACGACGTTGAGCACTGGGACGACTTTCCCAATCGCCAGCCCGGCCTGCTCTTCGCGGGAGTCGCCTACAGGCAAAAAGACTACATCGCGCTTTGGAACACCTTGAACCCAGACCCCACCGTGCCTGAGGTCATTCGCAACTTCCCCATCCGCCAGCCATTATTGTGGATGGTGAAGACGGTAGGCGGAAAAAAACTTAGTGCTGGGCCAGGCGATGCATCTCCGACCCCGCCAGAAGAAAGCCTCCCACGCCGTACACGTAACTGGCCGATGCTTTGAACTTCCCCGGCTGAGCATCAATCGGCTGGATCGATCCCAGTCTTCCATCCGCGTAGACGTGCCCAATCATTCCTTTCCACGACTTCTCCACGACAGGCAGATACGTCTTGCGATCAAGAATCTTCTCGTTGATCCCATACGCGATTCCGAATGTAAAGAAAGCCGAGCCCGAAACTTCAGGCAGGTCATAAGCATCCGGATCGAGCAATCCCGTGCGCCACAAGCCATCGGCACTCTGAATGGAAGCAATCTCCGCAGCCATCTCCTTGAACTGCGCAACATACTTCGGCCGCGAAGGATAATCCTTCGGCAGAATCTGTAGCACGTTCACCAGCGCACCCATCACCCAGCCATTGCCGCGCGACCAGAAGACCGGCTTCCCGTTCGCCTGCTTCTGCGTGAAGTAACGGTTATCACGGAAATAGAGATGGTAGTCCTTGTTATAGAGACTGTCCGAAGTTAGCCACCACTCGTGGTCCATGTAGTCGAGATACTTTTTGTCATGCGTAATCTCGTACATTCGCAGCAGCACCGGCGGCGACATGAACAACGCGTCGCACCACCACCACAGCAGCTTGTTCGGGTCATCCTGACGAACGATCAACTTATCCAGAATCGTCTTCGTATCGGCCATACGAACCGGCTGCTTATCTTGGAAGTAAAGATCAAGGTAAGACTGGCCCATCGCCTGATCGTCCGCATGTGGGAACCGGTTATTCAGCAGCTTCCACTCCGACCTATCAGCGAAATGCAGCACCGCATCGCGATAGGCCTGATCGCCGGTGGTCTTCGAAGCCGCAAGCAACCCATCATAGAGAGCCGCAAACGTCCACTGCCGATTAAAGTTCGCCTCAGCAACCTTCACCTGCCAGTCGGCAACCTTCTTCATCGCCGCATCGATATCTTTCGTCTTCAGCTCCGGCGAAAGCCCCCCAGCCAGCGGTCCGGGATCATCCGGCTGATCCCCTACATGGTCACGCTCGACTGACCCCGGAGCGGCTGCCTGCGTACTGCCCTGCGCAAAGCCCACGCTACATGCAGAACCGGCAACAACGCTCAATACCATACCGCACAACATCACTCGGACACGAAAAGAAACATCAAAGACCATTTTTATTTTTCCTTTTTCTTAAACCAGACTTCCGTTCATCACCAGCGCAACCGCGCTGCGGAGCCGAGCCGTGTTTCCTTCAAAAGAAGGTCGCAGCCGCGGCTCCTTCGAGAGAGCATTCTGCCTCAACTCCGCCTCAATGATCGGCCCAAACATATACCACGCCGTCGTAATATCGCCGACGATCACAATCTCGCTCGGAGCCAGTGCCGATGCAATCATTCGCAATCCCCGTCCGAGATACGCCGACATCTTTTGCAACGCCTTGATTGCATGCGCATCATCCGCCTGAGCCATCTTCACCAGCGCAGCAAAGTTCGGCGCGGTGTTACCGCTCAGTTCCTCGTAGTACCGCAACCCGGCGCGATTCGAAGCGACAGTCTCCCAGCAGCCCCTTCCTCCGCAACCGCACTGTGGCCCATTCGTCTCCATCTGCACATGCCCGAACTCGCCTGCCATGCCGTTCGCACCACGCAGCAATTGCCCATTCGCAAAAATTCCCGTCCCGATTCCCTCCGAGACATTCACGACAACCAGGTCATGCACCCCATCGCTGTCGCCGAACCAGACCTCCGATAATGCGCACGCATTCGCAACGTTGTCCATCTCCACGTCTAGATCAGTGGCGCGCTGAATCTTCGATTTGATGCTCGACACCGGCCACTTCAAGTTCGGAGCAAAGATCAATTTCTCCAGTCGAGGATCGGCGCGTCCGGGGAGGCTAATTCCAATTCCGTCGAACGATTTATCGCTATGCGCCGTCATCAATTTCCGGATCGCCGCAATAATTGTCTGAATTGCCTTATTCGGATCCTCCGGCAAAGCCACGACATTCTGAGCAACGATCTTGCCACCAAGATCGGTTACAGCAACCGTCGTCTGTGTTGGATGAATATCCAGAGCAATCACTGCTCGCTGGTGATTCAGTTCCAAAAACGTCGGCCTGCGTCCCCGCGGTGGCCGCCCCGTCGATCCCTCAAGAATCCATCGCTCCTTGATAAGATCTTCCACAATCAAAGAAACAGTGCTCCGCTGCAAGCCGGAGATGCGAGCCAGATCAGCACGCGATAACGGCTGCCGCGTCCGCACTAAATTGAAGACAAGGTTCCGGTTTATCTGCCGAGGCGTCTTGTTCGAAGCACTTTGCCTCCGGGTAAACGTAAACCGGGACGACTGAGCAGTGGACATGATTTATCTTTCCGGTCTCAAAAAAAATTTAGGGTTGCTACCTGGTTTAACGTTTCAACTCAAGCCTGAGCACAAAGTTGTCTAAGATTTTTACGACGAGTCTTTATATCACCGTGTCCCGTATTTTGTAGATACTTTGAATTATTGTTGTCAAATGACATTTCGGCCAGTGAAACCCCCCGTTCAACCCGAACTAAATCAGGAGTAGCCTCTCAATGCCTTCCCGCCGCACTTTTTTGAAGTCGAGCGCATCCATCGCGGCCGTCTCCCTTCTTCCGTCCTCGCTTCGGGCGTCCATCGTAAACCTCGCCAGCGCGGCCCAAAACGGCGAAATCCCACGCACCCGCCGCATCAGCGAAGGATGGGAGTTCCTGCAGGGCTCCCTCGGCGGCCCATGGGAAGCATGGCACTCTGAAGAGGTCGCCGTCTGGCAACCCGTCGCCATGCCGCACTGCTTTAACGCCTATGACGGCTGCGACCCCGACACCCCGTATTATCGCGGCATCGGTTGGTATCGCACCCACGTCTCCACCACCAACCCCTTCCCAAACGGACGAACCCTCCTCCACTTCGAAGGCGCCGGACAAACCACTAGTGTCTACGTCGGCGAAAAACTCGCTGGCAGACACACCGGCGGCTACGACGAATTCGTCTTCGACATCACCGACCTCGTCACCAGCTTCAATGAGTCGCAAAAAAGCGCCCCACTTGCAAAACCAAGTGCAAAAAAACAACCCGAAGGTATCCCGCTCTCCGTCCTCTGCGACAACTCGCGCGACCTCGATCGCATGCCCTCCGACCTTAGCGACTTCAGCCTCTACGGGGGAATGTACCGCAACGTCTCGCTCGTCTACGTCCCCGCAATCTCCGTAGAAACTCTGCACGTCAAAACCGACCTCACCACACCAAAGAGCCCGGCCAAAATCACCGTGATCGGAACCCTCTACAACCCCACCAATACGACCGAGCCAATCAAAATCTCCATCGACATCGTCGATGCTAAAGGTGATTCACTGCACCACGAGACGCGCGACATCAAGCCACCGTCAAACGCCACCGAACTCACTACCTTCACCGTCCCAACTCCTCATCTGTGGAGTCCATCCGACCCATACCTCTATGAGTGCCGCGCCACCCTCCACGCCGGAACGGCCTCAGAATATCGAGTACACGAAACCTTTGGCATCCGCCACACCGAGTGGATTCAGCACGGGCCCTTCAAACTCAACGGAGAGCGTCTCCTCCTCCGCGGAACCTCGCGTCACGAAGACCACGCTGGTTACGCAGCTGCGATGCCCGACGATCTCCTCGAACAGGAGATGCAGCTCATCAAAGAGATGGGCGCAAACTTCATCCGCCTCGCCCACTACCAGCAATCGCGCCGCGTCCTCGACCTCTGCGACCGCCTCGGCATCCTCGTCTGGGAGGAGATCCCGTGGTGCCGCGGCGGCGTAGGCAACAACATTTTCAAAGAGATGGGCCGCCGCACTCTCCGCAACATGATCGCCCAGCACTACAACCACCCCAGCATTCTCCTCTGGGGCCTCGGCAACGAAGACGATTGGCCAACTGAATACCCAAGCATCGATCAGCAGGCTATCCGCACCTACCTCTCCGAGCTCAACGCGCTCTCACACGAACTCGACCCGTCGCGCCTCACTACCATTCGCCGCTGCGATTTCGCCCGCGACATCCCTGACGTCTACTCACCCTCCATCTGGGCCGGGTGGTACAGCGGAACCTACCCCGAATACCAGAAGTCCCTCGAAACCCAGCGCGACCGCGTCAATCATCTCTTCCACGCGGAGTGGGGAGCCGACAGCCACGCCGGCCGTCACTCCGAAAATCCCGACAAGGTTCTCGCGGAAATCGCCACAGGGCACGGCACTGACGAGCGCGGCCTCGCCTACCTCAACACCGAGGGCCCCGCCCGTGTCTCCAAGGACGGCGACTGGTCCGAAACCTACGCCTGCAATCTCTTCGACTGGCACCTCAAGGTTCAGGAATCGCTCCCATGGTTCGCAGGAGCCGCGCAGTGGATCTTCAAAGACTTCACCACGCCTCTCCGCGCAGAAAATCCCGTCCCACGCATCAATCAAAAGGGCATCGTCGAACGCGACCTCACAAAAAAAGAGGCTTTCTACGTTTTCCAGTCCTACTGGACCGAAGTCCCGATGGCCCACATCTACGGCCACACCTGGCCGATCCGCTGGGGCTCCGCCGACGAACAAAAGATGGTCAAGGTCTACTCCAACTGCGACTCCGCCGAGCTCTTCCTCAACGGCAAAAGCATGGGCACAAAGCGCCGCGACAGCCAGGACTTCCCCGCCGCAGGACTTCGATGGCTGACACTCTTCGCCCCAGGCAAAAACACCCTCCGCGTCGTCGCAACCAAAAACGGAAAAACTGTAACCGACGAAATCAGTTTCCAGTATCAAACCGAAACCTGGGGCCCACCCGCAAAGATAGGACTCGTCTTCAAAGTTGGTGGGACCGTCGACGGGAAGGCAACGATGACGATCCAAGCGAACCTCTATGACGCAAAAGGAGTGCTCTGCCTCGACGCACGGAATCGAGTTAGGTTCACGATCGCCGGTTCCGGAACTCTGATCGACAATCGCGGAACTTCCACGGGGTCACGTGTCGTAGAGATGTGCAACGGTCGCGCAGAGATCACCGCATTCCGTAATGGAGGCAGATCCGTGGTCTCAGTTACAGCCGAAGGAATCGCTCCTGCCTTTACGCCTCCAATTGACCCACCATCATTCGTCTCGAGACCGACCTAGATTGGCACATGCTAGCCTGATCTCACAGTAACGTGCCTAGAGAAATCGCTGGAAAACTAAAGCAATTCGAAGGTCGCGTTTCCGGATGTACCACGACACAGCCGGCAAAGTAACTATAGGCGTAGGCCTCACGCTCCTCGACGCCATCAAGATCGCGCTCCCCGATATGACCTGCAACCTCGGTCCGCAAGGTCTCTTTCACGGATTCCTTCATCTCATCTCAGCCATACAAAGCGGCAACTGGTCCCTCGCAGCCGACCATTACACCCGTCGCGTCCCCGCACCCGCATGCAACGACTGGACTCGTCATCATTCCTCAGCGCCGTTATCACCACCATCAAAGCCGAGGCCGAATCTCTCTTCACACGAATTGCCCACGCAATACGTCAAACATGGAACACTATCTTCAGCCGCAGCGCCAGCTAACTCGCTTCAGCCTTCGGTATAGTTGATTCCTTGGCACACTTCTCTGGAGGACCGGTCTGGTGCAGGTAAAAATTAAAATCGCCGCCATCGTTCTGTGCGCGCTCGCGCTCTCTTTCTCAGCTGACGCGCAGGATCTTGCCAGCTTCGAAAAGCGAACCACCGTCAAAGTCCTTCCCAACGGCCTGACCCTCATGGTCTGCGAACGCCCCGAAGCTCCCGTCTTCAGCTTTTACACGCTCGTCGACGCAGGCTCAGCCGACGACCCACAAGGCGCCAGCGGTCTCGCTCACATGTTCGAACACATGGCCTTCAAGGGCTCTACCGAGATCGGCACCTCCAACTACCCCGCCGAAAAAATCGCTCTCGCCAAACTCGAGACCGCCTACGCGGCCTACGACGCTGAGTACCGCAAGCGCGTAGCCCAGAACCCCGAAAAGCTGGCACAACTTCAGACAGCCTTTCAAAACGCGCAGGCCGAAGCGCAAAAGTACGTCATCCCCAACCAGTTCTCAGCAATTGCCGAAGAGAACGGCGCAGTCGGCATCAACGCCTCCACTGCCGAAGACTCCACGCAGTATTTCTGGTCCATGCCCTCCAACCGCCTCGAGCTCTGGGCCTATCTCGAAAGCCAGCGCATCGGCCATCCGGTTGAGCGCGAGTTCTATAAAGAGCGCAACGTCGTGCAGGAAGAGCGCCGCATGCGTGTTGACTCCGACCCCTTCGGTCGTCTCTTCGAGCAATTCGCAGCAGCAGCTTATGTGGCACATCCCTATCGTCGTCCGGGCGTCGGCTGGGAGAGCGAGATAAGCCAAGTCTCCGCCACCGAGGCAGAAGCCTTCCACAAAAAATATTACGTGCCTTCCAACATCGTCATTGCCGTAGTCGGAGATATCAAAGCCGCTGAGGCGATGCCCATCCTCGAAAAATACTTCGCTCCCATTCCTGGCGGCCCCAAGCCCGAGCCCATGACCACGATCGAGCCGCGACAGTTCGCTGAAAAATTCGTTACCATACGCGAAGCCACGCAACCCTTCTACATCGAGGGCTACCACCGCCCCGACTACCGCGACCCTGACGACTCCGTCTACGACGCCATTAACGACATCTTCTCCAACGGCCGCACCGCACGCCTCTATCGCTCGCTCGTCCGCGATCAGGCCATCGCCGCAGAATCCCAGGGCCTCAGCGGTTTCCCCGGCGACAAGTATCCCGGCCTCTTTGCCTTTTATGCCGTTCCATTGCCCGGTCACTCGCCCGACGAGATGCGCACCGCAATCCACAAAGAGATCGACCGCCTCAAGAAAGAGGATGTAACCGACGAAGAGTTGCAGCGCTTTAAAACCCGCGCCCGCGCCGATCTTCTTCGCGGACTCGGCAGCAACTCCGGCCTTGCCCGCCAACTCGCCGAGTACCAGACAAAATTCGGCGATTGGCGCGAACTCTTCCGCCAGCTCAAAAAGATCGACGCCGTCTCCCAAGCTGACATCCGCCGCGTCGCCAACGAAGTCTTCACCGACAACAACCGCACGAGCGCTCGCATCGAGTTCGCACAGCCACAACAGAAAGCCCCGGCCACGGTTCCGGGAACAGCCATGCTCGCAATGCCTGCAGCGGAGAACGAAGGAGGTGCGAAATGAAACCTCTCTTCGCAGCACGAATACTCACCGCAACCCTCCTCCTGAGTGCGATTCCCTTCTACGCGCAAACCGCGCCGGCAAAGTCCGCAACGCCCGCTCCACCAGTCGCACAGCCATGGAAAAAGATTCCCATCCCAGCGCTCCACGCCTTCAAGCCGCAGCAGCCAAAGCGCATTGAACTCGCCAACGGACTCACCATCTTCCTTCAGGAAGATCACGAGCTCCCATTCATCAACGGCTTCATCCTCATTCGCGGAGGCAGCCGGGATGAGCCTGCCGCAAAGGCTGGCCTCGTCTCTCTGTATGGCGAAACCTGGCGCACCAGTGGCACTCCAACCATCGATGGCGACAAGCTCGACGACCAGTTAGAAGCCAAAGCTGCTTCCGTCGAAACCGCCGGTGGTACCGGTTCCACTTCGGTCTCGTGGTCAAGCCTCAAGGATGACTTCGACTCCGTCTTCACTAACACACTCGATTTGCTACTCCATCCGGCCTTCAAAGCCGAAAAACTCCGGCTAGCCAAAGGCCAGCTGGAAACTTCCATCTCCCGCCGCAATGACGACGCCAGTGGAATCGCCGTCCGCGAAGCCATCAAGCTCGCCTATGGCACGGACAACCCTTACGCCCGCCAGCCCGAATACGCCACCGCCGAATCCATCACGCTCGACGATCTCAAAGACTGGCACGATAGAACCGTCGTTCCGAACAACATCATCATCGGAGTCTCCGGCGACTTCGACAGCGCCACCATGGAACGTAAACTCCGCGCCGCCTTCGAGCCTCTCGCCCGCGGCCAGCAGTTCGAGTCCGCCAAAGTCGCCTTCACCGATCCCAAACACACCGTTAACTTCGTCGAAAAATCGGACGTCAACCAGTCCAACGTCTTCATCGTCGGCCTCGGCACCGAGCGCAACAACCCCGACTACTATGCACTCAGCGTCATGAACGAAATCTTCTCCGGTGGCTTCGGCTCTCGGGTCGTGCAGAACGTCCGCACCAAACTCGGCCTCGCCTACTCGGTAGACGGGTCGTTCAGCGCCAATTACGATCACCCCGGCATCTTCTACGTCACCGCGGCCACAAAGAGCCCCAGCACCGTTGCTGCAACCGAGGCCATGCTCGCGGAGCTCAATCGCCTCAAAACCGATCCCCCCACACCCGCCGAACTAGCCAAAGCCAAAGACCAGCTTCTCAACTCCTTCATCTTCCACTACGACTCGCCCGACAAAACTCTCAACGAGCAGGTCGTCCTCGCCTTCTACGGCTATCCCACCGACTTCCTCGAAAAATATAAAGCCGGCATAGAAAAAGTTACTGCCGCCGATGTCTCACGCGTCGCCAACAAATACATCGACACCTCCAAACTGGCCGTCCTCGTCGTAGGCAACGAGTCCCAAATCACTCCAAAACTCGACAGCCTCGGCAAAGTCACGCCAATCGACATCACCATCCCACAACCACCCCACGCCAAACCCGGCGAATAGCACAAAGTTCGTATACCCTCCTTCGCAGTCTTATCGCGAAGGAGGGCAGCAACCAGCCGAATAATCCTTCGGGTAAACTTCTCATATACCCGGAGACCCATGCCCCGTCATCTGCTTGCTACAACCCTCTTTGCCGCTTCTCTCCCACTCGCCGCACAAAACACTCTCCCACCCGCAATCACCACAGCCCAATCCGCAGTCAGCGCCAACTCCATCCGCGCCTACGACAAATTCCTCTCTGACGATCTCCTCGAAGGCCGCTACCCCGGCCAGCGCGGCGGACAGCTCGCCGCAAAATTCATCGCCGCCCAATTCGAAAGCTATGGCCTCAAGCCTGGCGGCGACAGCGGAACCTACTTCCAGCAGGTCGACTTCACCAGCGTCAAAGCCGACCCCATCAAAACCACCTTCACCCTCACACCCAAATCCGACGCTCCCATTCATCTCAAATTCGCCGATGACTTCGTAGTCTTCAACGAGAAGCTCACTCCATCCGTCGCGCTCAACGCACCTATCGTCTGGGTCGGCTACGGCATCACCGCACCCGAGTTCCACTGGGACGACTACGCTAACATCGACGTCAAAGGCAAAGTCGTCCTCTGCCTCGTCAACGACCCGCCCTCGGACGACCCTGGCTTCTTCGGCGGCAAATCCCTCACCTACTACGGCCGCTGGACCTACAAATTCGAGCAGGCCGCGCGCAAAGGAGCCATCGGCGCTCTCATCATTCACCGCACCGATCTCGCCGCCTACGGCTGGGACGTCGTTCGCAACTCCAACATCTCCGAAAAAACCTTTCTTGCCCACAATGAAAACCCGGGGCTTGAAGTCGCGAGCTGGATCCAACTCGACGTAGCCGAAAAGATTTTCACCGCCAGCGGTACCGATTTCGAAACTGAGTTCGCAGCAGCAGGCAAACCCGGCTTCAAATCCCGCGAGCTCCCCATCAAGCTCAACGCCACCATTGTCAGCACAGTCCGCAGCTTCCAGTCACCAAACGTAATCGGCATCCTTCCGGGAACAAACGCAGGGAAAGATCAAGCGGTCATCTACACCGCTCACTACGATCATCTCGGCATCAAAACCGACGCCAAGTCCGGCGAAGACAACATCTTCAACGGAGCAGGCGACAACGGCACAGGCACCGCGATGATCATGGAGATGGCCCGCGCCTTCACGTCTGCCAAAGTCCAACCACCTCACTCCATCATCTTCGCCGCAGTCACCGCGGAAGAGCAGGGCCTGTTAGGCTCCGCGTACCTTTCGCAACATCCGCCGGTCCCAATCGGCCAGCTCAATCTTGATCTCAACTTCGATGAGATCCTTCCCTTCGGCCAAGGTGACTTCCTCAACGCGGGCGGAGCCCGTCGAACCACCTTCTTTCCCACCATCGAAGCCGTCGCCAAACAATTCGACTACAAGCTCGCCGCCCCTCGACCAGACACCGCAGGCGGCTACTACCGCTCGGATCACTTCTCCTTCGCCCATGCCGGAGTCCCCGCCTTCTCACTCGGTCAGGGTGGCACCTACAAAGGACACGACGAAGCCTGGTCACGAGCTCAGAACGCCAACTACGGCAAGAACGACTATCACAACGTCTCCGACAACTTTCACGAAGACTGGGACTTCACCGGCAACGCCACCCTCTGCCGCTTGGGAATCGAACTAGGCTGGCTCTCCATAACCCAGCCCCCAATTGAATGGAATGCCGGCGACGAATTCGAAGCCACCCGCAAAGCCTCTCGCTAGACCTTATTGCAACATAACAATTACTTCGACGCGGGCACGCTGATCTCTTTCAAATAACTGGATGACAGCGTGCCTTTACTCTTCGCAATCGGCAGCAGCGTCGGGTAGAACTGAACAAACGTCGTATCCACCGCGGCGTGATCGCTATGGCAGCTATAGCAAGCGGCGGTCGTTGGAACCATCTTCGACGTCTTGCCTTCATTAAAACCAAAAAACGCCCAGTTGCCCGCAAAGCGTGAATCCTTCACGTGCACCTCGAGTCCCATGATCTCCGTCGATTGAAAATTTCCCTTCTGATTGATCGAGCCCTTGCCCTCGGCGCGCCGACCCTCGAGCACGAACATCGTCTTATCCGGCCAGGTCCCCGTGTCCACAAAAACCTTGTAAGCCTCCGGATTCACGAACACATTGTCGAACATGTGATGACCCATCTGCATCCCCGCAGGGTTATAGCTCATGTCAAAGCCCGTAGTCAGATAGATCCACTCCCGATAGTGCTCCGGCAGCTTCATCTGACCGTCACTCGTATACTCGGGAACATTGACGGGAGGCGGCGTCTCTACAAATGATGTCGAAGAAGCCGCAATTATCACGCCGAGAGTTCCCAGAATCATTTTGCTGATCATGACAAACAGTATTGCGTTTTATCGTGCCGCACGGCTACACCGCTCGCTGCACCCTACTGCCAATTCACTGCTTTTTGTAGTCGCTCCAGGTTGCAGCGCCCCCAACTCAAGACAGACCTACTCGCGTAACCTGTACTCATGCTCCTCATCCCGGCAGTCGAATCCGACTACCCGACCATCATCGATCTCGCCAATCTTGCCTATCGAGGCACCGGGCCCGACGCAAGCTGGAACATCGAAAACTTCATCGAAGGCCAGCGCCTCAACGACTCACTTCTACGCGAAGAACTCGCAACTAAACCCTGCGCCCATCTCCTTACCTATCGCGAAGAGGCAACCAGCCCCATCTTGGGAACCGTTCTCCTCGAACCAAAATCAAACGGCAGCTGGTACCTCGGCCTCCTTACCATCAACCCGCGTCTGCAAAAGCAGCAGCGAGGCCGCACCCTCCTCACAGCAGCCGAAGAATTCGCCCGCGAACACGGCGCCAGCCGTATCGAGATGACGGTCATCAACCTCCGCGATACCCTCATCGCCTGGTACCGACGCCGAGGCTATACGCTCACCACCGAAACCCGTCCCTTTCCATACGGCGACGAGCGCTTCGGCCGCCCCCTCCGCAACGACCTTTACTTCGTCGTCCTT
The DNA here is from genome assembly GCA_035570955.1 of Edaphobacter sp. Taxonomy (GTDB): domain Bacteria; phylum Acidobacteriota; class Terriglobia; order Terriglobales; family Acidobacteriaceae; genus Edaphobacter. Next base: position 43,998 of record DATMKY010000080.1, read on the forward strand.
GAAAAGATCCTCTAATGCAACCGGCAAACTCGCTCACGTCGCCTGTTCATTTGTAAACAATATGTAACTGCCACATGAGTGTCTGCTGCAAAATTACGACACGTCCATGACATAAACATCTTCTCGTTCTCCGACACTGGAGAAGGCCTCAAATACTCTTGCATGGAGCGACCTCTATGGGTTTCACTCGCCGCGCCTTCATTCAGCAAATGGCCCAAATAGGCGGATACTCCGCTGCCTTCAGCACAATGCGAGCCCTCGGGCTCATCGCCGCTCCCGGCGCCTCTTCGCTGCCTCAACTTGCCGCTGACTTTGGCAAAGGCAGGAAAATCGTCATCCTTGGTGCCGGAATAGCCGGCCTTGTTGCTGCCTACGAGCTCCGCAAAGCAGGGTTCGAATGCACCATCCTCGAAGCTCGCAATCGCCCCGGCGGACGCAACTGGACCATTCGTAACGGCACCAAAGTCGAACTCAACGAAGCCTCAGCGCAAACCTGCGAGTGGCAAGGAGACTCCTACTTTAACGCGGGTCCAGCCCGCATTCCCTCCATCCACACCCATCTGCTTGGCTACTGCCAGAAGTTGGGCGTTCCCCTCGAAGTCGAGGTCAACACCTCGCGCTCCACTCGAATGCAGGCCGACGTTCTCAATCTCGGCAAAGCGGTTGAGCAGCGCCAGGTAATCCACGATACGCGGGGTTACATCGCCGAGCTGCTCTCAAAGGCCATCAACCAACACGCCCTTGACGACGAACTATCCAAAGAGGACTCCGCTCGCCTTCTCGACTTCCTTCATGGTTTCGGGGATCTCGATCGCCGCGGCAAGTACGTAGGCTCACCTCGAGCTGGCTTCGTCACACCGCCCGCCGCCGGCTTTGCCGAATCAGTCCTTCACCAGCCTCTCAAATTGACAGAGCTCCTCGCCGCTGACTTCTCCAAGGGAGAGTTCTACGAGGAGCAAATTGACTGGCAGGCCACCATGTTTCAGCCCGTCGGCGGCATGGATCGCATCGCTTATGCCTTCGCCGAATCTCTCGGCAGTCTCATCCGCTACGACTGTCCCGTCACCGAAATCATCACAGGCGATACCAACGTCACGATTGCTTACTCGCAATCCGGCACGCCCCAGACCCTCGTCGCGGATTTCTGTATCTGCACCATGCCCATAACCATCCTTGCGAACACGAAGAACAACTTCTCCCCCGGGACCCAAAGGGCCTTCACTGGCATGCCCATAACTGTTCAATACAAGATCGCCTGGGAGTCGCCTCGATTCTGGGAAAAGGAAAAGATCTATGGCGGCATCTCGTTTCTCAAGGACCCAGTCGATCTCGTCTGGTATCCCTCAGCAAAAATGTTCTCGCCCACTGGGGTCCTGATCGCCGGCTTCAACCTCGAATGCGAAGATCTCACCGGCAAGCCCACTCTCTTCGGGTCTCTGCCCGTCCCAGCCAAGCTCGAGGCCTCGCGCACAGCAGTCGAGAAGCTTCATCCCGGCTGCTCACATCTGCTTTCCAAGCCGATTTACGTCAACTGGGGCAAGGTTCCCAACTCTCTCGGCGCCTATGCCAATAACCGCTATTCAGTCAGCGATCCCGCCTACGCCCAGCTCAACAAACCCGAAGGACGCACTTTCTTCGCCGGGGATTATCTCTCCCACCTCGTGGCTTGGCAGGAAGGAGCCATACTTTCCTCCCATCGCGCCATCGAGCGCATCGCTGGACGCATCGTTAGCTAAGTCACCCAGTTCGCTTCGATCCTCCGATTCGCTTCGAATTGATTTGCACGTCGTAGCCTTTAGCTAATTGCGACGCAGACACGACCTTTGAGCGTGTATCCTGCCACTGAACGTTGGCTCCAAAGAGAACGCAGTTCGGTGCAGTTCTTTTTCAAAGCGCCTGAAGTTTGCTTAAGAGGGAGAAGCCTTGCCAATCAACCGAGTCGCCCATCCTGTCCTGCTTGCGATGATTACACTCCATCTAGCCGCGCAACAACCCGCACCTCCCTCCACCCCACCGCGCCCCGGTGGCCCCAACTCCGGCATCGCCCCTCCACCTCCGCCACTCCCCGCCGAACTCCTGCAACAACCCGGCGTTCCCACCGGCAAACTCTCCGACCGCCTCAACATCCGCAGTCAGATCTACGACGGCATGGTCAGCGACTACTGGGTCTACGTCCCCGCCCAATACGACGCGAAAAAACCAGCCGCAGTCATGGTCTTTCAGGACGGAGAAGGCTACCTCAACCGCAAGGGCGGCCACCCCGCCCTTAACGTCCTCGATAACCTCATCGCCGCCGGAAAAATCCCCGTCGTCATCGCCATCTTCACCAATCCCGGAGACATTTCCGCGTCACCCAACACTCCCACATACAACTTCGTCGAAGCCTTCTCGAAGAAATGGTCGCGCACTCTCAAAGACTCCATGCGCTCCACCGAATACGACACCGTCTCCGACCGCTACGACCGTTTCCTACTCAACGAGCTCATCCCCGAAGTCGCCAAACACTACAGCCTGCGCACCGACGCCTACTCGCGCGCCATCACTGGCTCCAGTTCAGGCGGCATCTGCTCCTTCAACGCCGCCTGGCAGCGCCCCGACGAGTTCTCCCGCGTCATCTCCTGGATTGGCTCGTTCACTGCAATCCAATGGAAAGAAGATCCCGCCAACCCCGACGGCGGCCAGGACTACCCCGAGAAAATCCTCCGCGAACCTCATCACAACGTCCGAGTCTGGATTCAGGACGGCAACAATGACCAGGAAAATCCCAACTACGGCTCATGGCCTCTCGCCAACATCCGCATAGCCAACGCGCTCAAACTCAAGGGCTATGACTTCCAGTTCACCTTTGGCAAAGGCCCGCACTCTCAGTCGGAAGGCGCAGCCGAGTTCGCCGACGAGCTCACCTGGCTCTGGCGCGGCTACGACCCTGCCAAAACCTCCGAAACCTACACCCAGGATCCAGCCGAAGCCACCAAACCACCCTTCCGAGTAGCCATTGTTAATCGCTGAAACGTAGTGGTGACCTACACCAAAACCCGCTTCCACGAAATCCGTATTCGGCTTGAGAACCATGTCCCGACAAGCCGAGTCAACGGATTCCTCTGGGAGTTCTTTCTCTTCGGCTTCAAACAAGCCTGGGCCTGCCTCTTCGGTGGAGTCCTCCTCGCGCTCGTTCTTCTCACCAAGTTGTACTGGCCGCCGCATGCATGGCTCGCTCGTTATGACTTCCTGTTTCTCGCTGCGGTCACCATACAAATACTCCTTCTCATCTTGCGTATGGAGACCGTCCGCGAAGCCAAAATCATCCTTCTATTCCATGTCATCGGAACCTTCATGGAGCTCTTTAAAACCTCCGTCGGCTCCTGGGTCTATCCCGAAAACAACTTCTTGCGCGTCGGCCACGTGCCGCTCTTTTCCGGATTCATGTACGCCTCAGTCGGCAGCTTTCTCGCGCGCGTCACCCGAATCCTCGACATGCGTTACACCCGTTTTCCCGGCAAGAAAATCACAGTATTCTTGGCGATTCTCATCTATGCCAACTTTTTCACGCATCACTTCATTCCTGATATCCGCATCCCTCTCTTCGTCTTCGTCGCAATAGCCTTCGGGCCAACATGGGTCTATTACCGCCCGTTCCGCAAGTTTCGCCGAATGCCGCTGCTGCTGGGTTTCGCTCTCGTCGCTCTCTTCATCTGGGCCGCGGAGAACATCGGCACCTTCGCCAACATTTGGGTCTATCCGCACCAGCAACACGGCTGGCAGCACGTCCACTTCGCCAAACTCGGCTCATGGTTTCTTCTTATGATCATCAGCTTCATTCTCATCTCGCTCGTCCACACACCGCGTCTGCCGCCTCTCAGCCAATACGAGGAGGAGTCCCAGCCTGAACTCGTCGGCCAGACATAAAAAATTCCCGAAGGCCGGCGATCAAGCCAGGCAATCGGGAATGATTTTTGCTGATCGTAATTTAGGCAGACTTCAGCGAAGCCATATCGATCGAAAACCGATACTTCACATCAGCCTTCACCAGCCGTTCATAAGCCTCGTTGACCTTCTGAATCGGAATCACCTCAACGTCCGCCGTGATGTTGTGCTTCCCGCAAAAATCCAGCATCTCCTGCGTCTCCGCAATACCACCAATCGGCGAACCGGATAAACTCTTCCGTCCGAACAGCAGATTGAAAGCAGCAACCGCCAGCGGCTTCTCCGGAGCACCCACAAGCGTCAGGTTTCCGTCCCGGCGCAGCAGGCTAAGAAAAGCATTGATGTCGTGGTCCGCCGAAACAGCATCCAGAATGAAGTCAAAACTTCCTGCATGCTTCGCCATCTCATCGGCGTTCTTGGAAATCACCACCTCATCTGCTCCGAGGCGAATCGCATCGTCCTTCTTCCCAGGCGAAGTGGTGAAGAGAACTACGTGTGCGCCAAGAGCATGGGAAAATTTCAACCCCATATGTCCCAGTCCGCCCAGTCCGACAATCCCAACCTTCTTGCCCTTGCCGACCCCCCAATGATGCAACGGCGAGAAAGTTGTAATTCCCGCGCACAGCAGCGGAGCTGCACCCGCGAGATCAAGGTTCTTCGGAACCTTCAGTACAAACCTCTCATCGACAACCACGCTGTCCGAATAACCGCCGTAAGTCACTCCATCGGTATGTTTATCAGGAAAGTTGTAAGTCAAAGTAAGGTTCGGACAAAATTGCTCCAATCCCACCTTGCACTCTGGACAAGTCCCATCGGAATCGACCATGCACCCAACCGCTGCAATATCGCCAACATTGAACTTCGTAACTCCTGAGCCGACTTTAGTTACGCGACCCACAATCTCGTGGCCAGGGACACACGGATACACGGTGGGCATCACACCGCTCCATTCATTGCGAACCTGGTGAAGATCGGAGTGGCAGATGCCGCAGAAGAGAATCTCAATCTGCACGTCACTCGCGGTTGGATCGCGCCGCGCGATCGTTGTGGATGCAAGCGGCGAAGTGGCACTGGCTGCAGAATAAGCTTTGGCGTTGTACATAGGTTCAGGTTAGATGTCCAGAATCTTTCAGGTGATGCAGCGTGTCTTGCCAAAAGTGAAGATATCAACAGCCGCTGGCTGACCTATCTATTGGAGTACCGTCACCTAAATCGCATTTCCACAAAACAGGTTAAATTTCCACAAAAATATAGCTTTAAAACCCCCTTCACATTCTTCGCAATCGGAGTAATGTTCTTTTCACGGGAGGAGAAATCCTCCAGAAGGAGAGAGTAGACAAGAGCCATCGGGGAACCGGTAACGGAACTCGCAAGAGATCCGGGAAAGGAACTCCAGGAGAGCCGGAAGCGGAACCCGCAAGGGAACCGGGAAAGGACCTCCCGAAGAGAATCAGCACCGGCGTTAGGAAGAGAACTGAAAACGGAACTCGCAAGGGGACTGGAAACAGAACTCGGAAAATCATCGGAGACGAGACCCGCAAGGGAATCAGAAGCGAGCCTCGCAAGAGGAATCGGAAATGAAACTCACGCAGCACTCAGGAGACTGGGCTGAGGCGGATGGCACGAGAAAGCTCTTACGGCGAATGACTGACGGGGTACGGGGAACGGCGGGCTCTGCTCGCAAGTCCCGAATAACTCTGAGCTGGCAGGCGCTTGTGACCTGGGTCCCGAACCAGGTCTTCGAAAATTCGGAAAGCTGGGGCGAGATCTCGCAAGAGACTTCGCCCCTTCGCTTTTGCTGCTGAAGATCAACGACCCGCCCGCGGTAAACTGACCGCATGCAAACTATCGTGCAATTCAGGTTGCGACAGCAAGGTGGCGATCTTCGTTGGAAAAACCCCAAAATTTATGAATCGAACGAACCCCCTGACATTCCGGAGATCGGCGACTCTGTATCCCCTCCCCAATCGTTCGGTGTCAGCAAATGCACCGTAACAGAAATCACAGAATTGATCAGCCGCGAAGCCGGAAACGAAATAGCAACCGTCACCGTCATTCTGCGACGCCCGGGCGACATGAAACCATCCTGATCTCCTGATGAACCCAGCCGCGCAAGAATAGGTCTTAATCTCGAGCGCTGATGTGCATTTGTATACTACCGACAGTATTCATCCCGAAACTAAGGCGGGTTGTCCGCAAATACCCATTCCAAATGCCTATTCGCGGAATCACCAAAGCCAGGAGCCCAGTGGTCAAACAGCAGTTCGCACCGCAAACCGTTAGCTTCCCGTCCGATCGTATCCGTTCGCTCTTCCCCGCACTCAATCAAAAGCCGAACTTTATCTTCTTCGATAACGCCGCCGGTGCACAGATCCCACAGGTAGTCTTCGACGCGGTCAACAATCATCTCTTACATTGCAACGTACAGCGCGGTGGCCGGTACGCCAAAAGCATGGAAGTCGACGCCGCCATCGCACGCGCGAGAGAGAGTGTCGCTACCCTTATCAATGCACGTGATCCCAATGAAGTCGCCTTTGGCATGAACGCCACTTCGTTTCTCCGGCTGCTCAGTCTCGCGATCGGTCGCACGCTCGAGACTCGCAACGAAATCATCGTCACCGAAATCGATCACGAGGCAAACATCGCGACATGGCTGCAACTCGAGCGCGAAGGCGCCAAAATCGTTTGGTGGAAGATGCGCGAAGACAACAATCTTCACGTAGAAGATCTCGCCCAGCTTCTCACCACGAAGACCCGACTCGTTGCCTGCACAGTCACATCTCACGCGCTCGGTTCTATCGTCGATGTGGCTAGCGTTGCGAAACAAGCGCACGCTGCGGGCTCAGAGGTCGCTCTCGACTGCGTTCACTACTCTCCTCATGCCCTCATCGATGTTCAGGCCTTTGATTGCGACTACCTCGTCTGCTCTGGCTACAAGGTCTTCGCCCCTCATATGGGCTTCATGTGGGGACGCCTCGAGCTTCTCTACAAACTCCCAACCTTCCGGGAAGACTTCATCCCCGACGCACCGCCCGGCAAGATCGAAGCAGGCACTTTCATCTACGAGAACGTCGCAGGCATGGCAGCCGCTGTCACCTACCTCGAAACTCTCGGCAACACTCTCGCTCTGGAAGAAGGCAACGCGAAACCGGCATCGCCACGCGACTCCATCGTCCAAGCCATGACCTCCATACGCGAGTACGAAGCTACGCTCTCTCGCGAGATGCTCGAAGTGCTTCACGCCGCGGGAGCCATCATCTACGGTGTTTCGGATGCTGTTCGCGTATCACGCCGAGTTCCCACCTTTTGCTTCAACCTGCCAAACATCGCGCCTTCGCTCGTAACCCAGACCATGTCCGATCACGGCATCGGGATTCGCGACGGACATATGTATGCCCCGCGTCTCATGAAACATCTCGGAGCTCCTCTCGATACCGGAGTCGTCCGGGCATCCATCCTCCACTACAACACCATCGAGGAGATTCACGAGTTCGGAAAGGTACTTCGTGACCTGGTTCGAAGTCAGTAGACAAAAAGCTTCGAGGCCGCCTGCGTGAAAGCATCGTCCGCTCTGACGAACCCGACAGAAAGCTCCTCCGGGCTCAAGCGCAGACTCACCCAACGCCAGCTCACGATGATGACCATCGGCGGCGCGATCGGAGTCGGGCTCTTCCTCGGCAGTTCCCTCACCATCCGGCTCGCCGGTCCCGGCGTTATCCTCGCCTACCTCTTCAGTGCCGTCATCGCCGTTATCGTTGCGTACTCCATCGCAGAGATGGCCGTCGTCCATCCCGTCGCCGGCTCCTTCGGCGTCTACGCGCGAACTTATTTGAGTGAGTGGTCCGGCTTCGCAGTCCGCGTCACCTACGCCTTCGTCCAGATCATCGCCATCGGCGCAGAAGTCACAGCCGTAGCAATCTACTTCTCTCTCTGGTTCCCGACGGTCCCGCAATGGGTCTGCGTCGTCGCAGTCTCCATCGGCCTCATCGCGATCAACGCCATGCAGGTCGCCAACTTCGCCGAGTTCGAATATTGGTTCGCGATCATTAAAGTCATCGCCATCGTAGCTTTCATACTCGTCGGCCTCGGACTCATCTGTGGCCTTGGTCCCATCCCTGCCGTAGGCTTCTCCAATCTCACTGCGCACGGCGGACTTTTGCCAAATGGCCTCAAGGGTGTCTGGCTTGCTATGAGCCTCACGCTCACCAGCTACATGGGCGTAGAGATCATTGGCGTCACTGCGGGTGAGGCCATCCAGCCCGAAAAAACCATTCCCCGCGCCATGCGCACCGTTGCACTCCGCCTCATCCTCTTCTACGTCCTCTCGATCGTCGTGATGCTCTCGATGACGCCTTGGAATCAGATGGGCAGCGGCATCACCGGCAGCCCCTTTGTTCTGGCGTTCGCAACAGCTGGTATTCCCTACGCCGGCCAGGTCATGAACCTTGTCGTCATCACCGCCGCTCTCTCCAGCGCAAATACCAACCTCTACCTCACCTGCCGCACGCTCTTTTCGCTGTCACACGACGGCTACGTTCCAAAAACGTTCGGAGAACTTAGCCGCAACGGGATCCCGTACATCGCGCTCATTGCATCCACCGCAGGCATGGTCGCGGCCATTCTGATGGCGATCTTTATTCCGGGCCGCGCGTTTCTGTTGCTCTATGGAATCGCAGTCGCCGGCATGTTCTTCATCTGGGCCGTCGTCCTCCTCACACATCTCTTCTTTCGCCGAGCACTCGGAAGCATGCGCATCGCGAAACTGCCAATTCATCTGCTGTTCTCGCCTTACTCGCAAATCATAGGACTCATCGCGCTCATAGCCATCGTGCTCAGCACCTTCTACGTTGAGGGACTGCGTTACTCCATCCCGGGCTTCCTTCCGTTCCTTCTCTTGATCACGCTGTTCTACTGGTCGCTCAAGCGCAAGAATCGCAACAGCGCGAACAACTCTTCCGAGCCCAATCTCCTCATAACTCAAAAGTGACCGCTGAGACCGGCTTCACCCTTAGTGCCATGTCCCAGCACAAGTCTACGTGAGACCATATCCCTGTATGACCACAACAGATTTCGCCATCGCAATTATGGCCGCAGGCAAAGGTACGCGGCTCAAAAGCAAGCGGCCCAAGGTCCTCCACGAGATCGGCGGCCGCGCCCTTCTCCTCCACGTCATCACCGCCGCCAAGCAAGTCGTCCCCGCCAGCCACATCTTTTGCATCATCGGCCACGAGTCTGACCGAGTCCGCGCCGCCGCAGAACACACTGGGGTCCAATTCGTCCTCCAGCCCGAGCAGCGCGGCACCGGCCACGCCATGCAGATGCTCAAAGCCGAGTTCGAACTCTCCGGCGCTTCCCTTCCCCAACACCTTCTAGTCCTCTCAGGAGACGTTCCCCTCATCCGGCCCAAAACCATCGCCGCTGTTCGCGACCTGCACCTTGCAGAACACGCCGCAATGACCATCCTCACCGCCGTCCCACCCGACCCCACCGGCTATGGACGGGTTATTCGCGCACAACGCGACAAACCCGAAGTCACCGCCATCATCGAGCAAAAATCCCTCAAGCCCGACCAGCTCAACACGCCAGAAATCAACTCCGGCATCTATTGCTTCGAAACCCGTGCGCTCTTCTCCCACCTCGACGCCCTCGATACAGACAACCACCACGGCGAGTTCTACCTTACCGATGTCGCCGCCATGCTCGTCGCCGAAGGCAAACGTGTCGTCGCCATCGAGGCCGAATCAGTCAACGAAATCCTCGGCGCCAACACCATCACCGAGATGATGCACCTCGACGCCGCCATGCGCCTCAACACTGCGCAACGCCTCATGGCCTCTGGCGTCACCATTTTCCGCCCCGAAACCTGCGTCATCGACTCCGAAGTCACCATCGGCGCGGACACTGTCATCGAACCCTACGTCCAGCTCCTCGGGACCACGCACATCGGCAGCGACTCACGCGTCCGCTCCTACTCCGTCATCACCAACACCACCATCGGCGACGGAGTCACAGTCCTCAACGGCTGTATCTTTGACAACTCCGAAGTCGCCAACAACGCTACCCTCGGGCCCTACACCCGCCTCCGTCCCGAGAGCCGCATCGGTGAAGGAGTTCACCTCGGCAACTTCGTCGAAACCAAAAAAACCACCATCGGCCAAGGTTCCAAAGCGAACCACCTCAGCTACCTCGGCGACGCCGTGATCGGCGAGCGCGTCAACATCGGCGCCGGCACTATCACCTGCAACTACGACGGTGCCCACAAGCACCGCACCACGATCGGTGACGGAGTCTTCGTAGGCTCCGACTCTAACCTCGTCGCGCCCATCACCATCGGTGACGGCTCCTACATCGCCGCAGGCAGCACCATCACCGAAGACGTCCCCGGAGGAGCACTAGCCCTCGGCCGCGCCCGCCAAACCACCAAACCCGGCTGGGTCGCCGCAAAAAAGCCCACCAAAAAAAATTGTTAGTGCCATGTCCCCATATTTGATCAAACCATCCCGACGATGCATTTCACCGGGTGCACCTTCGGAACTGACGAGTAGCCGATGAAAACACGCGGGTCAGTTATCGTCAGTATCATCATTACTTTTCTTGCGATTCTTTCCACGAACGGTTATCGCAAGTAAAGAAGAGTACCTCGACTGATGGTGTAACGGATCGGCTTCCAGTCGTTCACGTTAAGTTCGAAACCGAAAAGGTTCCGGTTGCTCTTTCCCTCGATGGTTGTGTACGCACCGCCTCAGTGTGGGTTCAATGATTCGGTATTATTGTTTTACTTTGTGATTGGTCATGACTACCGGGCTCAAGGCATGTACGCCATTCGATCCGGCAAACATGTCCGTACGCTTTCCATACCAGAACCAGACAATCCCAACATCCTAATGATGGTGTGCTGATCGTAAGTTGGACCTGCCCCCAGCACATGGTGGAAGGGTTGTTTGTGAAAATGATGGAAGAGTTCGGGTTGATTCACTGGATCGACGATAAACCCTATCTTGAGACTGTAAAGCCACAGTAACTTGTCCGCTTAACAAGAAACCTGGGCCGGTGGCCCACATCAAACCGTGCGATCACAATCGGGTGCCCAATCTTCGGCGCAGTCTTGTCGCGCCTAAGGTGGGCCATCGCGCGAGAGCGACCTTCGTCGGTGACCGAATATCCGGACCAGCTTCGCTTCGTGGTGTAAATAGTGGCGAGTTTAGACAAGCTAGATACCTTTAGTTCAAGAGCTAGCCCAGAGTGAATTACGGATTAGGACCCCCAACCCCAGCCATCGTGGCTATCGTAATGAACGCATCGCGTCGAAACGCAAACAGAGACTCTCCAGTTGTTATCCTTCATTGTGACAATCACGCCTTCGGGCAGCTCAACCCCCTTCCGCTTCAGGTAGCGGTTTCCGTTCTTGCTTGCGCTTAGTCGGGCTCTTGGGTTGTCATGGAATTCCTCCATCGCTGTGCCAAACTGGGGATCTCGTATAACTTTGTTTAGGATTTGCAGTTGGTTAGATAACGTCGCGAGTTGCTGTTTGTGGGCAGGCGGCATTGGCATCTGCATATTTCCTTTCTAGCCTGACTCCATTGATTCGGCGATCCTACTCTTCCCTGCCCTCGCTTGGCAGTACGAAATAAATAATCGGTACTGATGGACTCAGCGGCAAACACCTACTCTCATCCGGCCCGAAAAACATTTTGAAAATCACCAAACCAAATCCGGCGCCGATAGAAATAACATGCAGGAACGAATCCTGGTCATCGACGACGAAGAGCCCGTAAGAGCCATAGCCGCAACCCTCCTCGAACGAAGCGGTTACGCCACCACCACCGTTGACAGCGCCGACGCAGCCATTATCCGCCTTCAACAGGACCCCGACTACGATCTCATTCTGGCGGACATCTTGATGCCGGGCACCGACGGCCTCACTCTTCTCGATCACATCGGCACCGATCACCCGGCCATTCCCGTCGTTATGTTATCTGCAATCAATGACTTCCACGTCGTCACCAGCGCCTTCCGACGCGGCGCGATCGACTATCTCCTCAAACCCTTTGAACACGCCGATCTCGAGAGCATCGTCATGCACGCTATCGAACGAGGTCGCCTGCGCAAACTCAACACCACCTATCGCCAAAACCTTGAATCCATCGTCTCTACACGCACCGGACGACTCCGCTCCACCATGCAGGATCTCGAGCGCAGCTACGACATCACCCTCGAAGCCATGGGCGATGCCCTCGACCTTCGCGACGAAGAAACCGAAGGTCATTCCAAGCGTGTCACTGCCTACACCATCGCATTAGCACAGGCTATGAGGTTGGAATCAGAGGAGTTACGCACCATCGCACGAGGCGCCTTCCTGCACGACATCGGCAAAATCGCCACCCCGGACAGCATCCTGCTCAAGCCCGGAAGGCTCAGTGAACGAGAGATGGAAGTCATGAAACAACACTGCGAACGCGGCTATGAAATGGTGCGCAAAATTCCCTTCCTCCGCGACGCCGCAGAGATTGTCTACGCACATCAGGAACGTTTCGACGGCACCGGCTATCCCCGCGGCCTCAGAGGTGAAAAAATCCCGCTTGGGGCGAGGATCTTCGCCATCGCAGACTCTCTCGACGCCATGACCTCCGATCGTCCGTATCGCAAAGGAACTACCTTCACCGCAGCGACCAGAGAGATCGTTCAATGCGCCGGCACCCAGTTCGACCCCGCGATCGTCGATCTCTTTCTCTCCCTTCCGAAAGAAACCTGGTCCAGCCTCCGAGACGAGACGGCAAAGCAAAAGCACTCTAAGCCGGTCAAGCTATCCCACGCAGAGGTTGCGCACACCAAACAACAACGCTAGCATCGCAGACGCGAGGTGTAACCCATGGCAAAGTCACTGGACGAAAGCGAGATTCAAGAGGCATTGAAAACCCACCCGGCGTGGAAGCTACAAAGCGGAAAAATCGTCCGCGAGTGGACTTTCAAAGACTTTCTAGAGGCAATGGCTTTTGTGAACCGGGTTGCCACCCTCGCCGAATCGGCAGGACACCACCCTGACATTGATATTCGCTACAACCATGTCGTCCTGGGGCTCGTTTCCCACGACGCGGGCGGGATTACAAACCGGGATATTGCCACGGCTACACAAATCGATAAAGAATTTTCTTCAATGGGAACTTCCTGAGGGGAGAGAACCGTTTTTTCTGGCAAGATATTGAGAGTAAATAGTTTTACGAGAAATATCCTCTAAACCATCGAGGCGTTTGCAGCCTATAATCGACCAAATTTCTATGATTGAACATATTTTTGCTTTTCATGAATCCATATTGTGGTATATTTGAATTCAACGAAGCGTGAGTCTCCGCTCGTGAGAGTTTTCAGCCTGAACACTAATTAACGGCTGACACAAGTTGCGTCACTGGCCTCCCGGCACGAGCAAATTACCGTTCGTGCCGCCTTTTTTTTGCCATTTTGCGCCGGACGGATCGTTATTACATTCACACACATCCTAACGTTGGTCTTTGGGTTGGCAGGGTTTAGCATACTTCTATGAAGCGACTTCTAGGTTGCGCAGCACTGGGATTAGCAACGATCGCCGCATCGGCGCAGTGGACAAACCCTTCAGACGATGTACCTGCTTATAATGCTTCTGCCCCGGTAAGGCGTCTCCCTCCCGTTTTAAGCGGTAATCAACTGACGGGAATCTATTTCACCCATGCGTACCAGGTAACCGCCTATAAGATGGCTGCGACTATTCCCGCCGTCTTGCACCAGCAGCCCTGCTATTGCCACTGCGACCGCGAGTTGCGGCACAATAGCCTGCATAGTTGTTTCGAGGGCACCCATGGAGCCACCTGCACCACATGCATGAAGGAGGCGGTCTACGCCTACGAGCAAACAAAGAAGGGCCAAACACCTGCACAAATCCGCGCTTCTATCGAGCGCGGGGACTGGCAGAGCGTAGATCTGGCCAACGCTTCCATGTAACTTTAGCTACTCCACGTAAGACGCGATTGCCTTTCCTTTTGCCGAGAAATAGGCAGCGACAGGATCATGGGGAAGTGCCTTCAGACCTGCAACGACACATTCCGCATTAAGTTCGGCTCCAGCCCGACTGGTGTGAGTATGCGGATCGCCAAAGAGCGGTTCTACTTTCTCCTCTCCCAAAGCATCGTATTTTCGGGCGATGATCTCATTTAGGTCGATGAAGCCAACGTGTTCCTGCTCGGCAACCTGACGGGCCCAACCGCCATAATTTGCCGCGTTTCGGACGATCTTGCCATCTTTCCACGTCTTGCGAGGAATCGGGGAGCAAATGATCGGTATTGCGCCCTTCGCCTTGGTATCGGCTATATATTTCCGCAGATACCAGCCGTAGGTATGGACTGTCTCGTGAATCTTGAGGATCGGGTTGTCGATCTCTTTGGTTTCGTCACCAGTACCATGAAGGGTCCCGCGAGCACGAGCAGGATCATCCAATGGTCCATCGTCGTTATGCCCCCACTGGAACAGAATGATATCCCCTGCCTTCACAAAGGCCAGAGTCTCCTGCCATTGATTCTCCATAATGTAGGATCGGCTGCTCCGGCCTCCGATAGCACGATTGTCTATATTGATCTTGCTGGTGTCGAAAAGATCGACCAGCGGCTCTCCCCACCCCCACTGGCCATTTGCTCCATCAGCGTGCCCATTGCGCACCGTGGAGTCGCCAACCAGAAAGAGCGTTGGGAGCTTCGGGTCGGCAGGGGGTTTGAGCCCAATCTTCGCGTGACCGGCAGGATCTGTAGTTGCGCCGTCCATCGGGACGGACTTGGCAGGGTCCTGCGCGGGGAGGTCAACGCCGGCTAGTCCACAAAAGAGAACCGTAAACACGCAAAACATGGCGTGCAGGGATAGGCTTCGCAACAATGGTTTCGACATTGAAACTGTTTACGCTCGGACAAGGCGCGCGTCAAGTTAAGTCAACGCGTATTCTCGGAGACATGACATGGCTCTTCTGGGCGATTCTCTCCGCTGTATTTGCCGCCGCCACCGCGCTATTGGCCAAGGTTGGCGTCGCGGGCATTGACTCCAATTTAGCGACCGCGATCCGCACGTCGGTCATCCTGGTGTTCACGTGGGCCATCGCTATAGCCTTTGAAAAACATCATGCACTATCCGAAATTGGTCGGCGAAGCTGGGTGTTTCTTGTGTTGTCCGGCATTTGTACCGGCCTGTCATGGCTGTGTTATTTCCGTGCACTGCAGATTGGGCCCGCATCCAGCGTCGCTCCAATCGACAAGTTGAGCGTTGTACTTGTGATTCTTGGAGCGTGGCTCGTCTTAGGCGAACAGATGACTCCACTGAAAATTGGCGGAGCATCCTTGATTACGATTGGCGCGGTAATGATCGCCTTCGCCTGAACCAATCATTACGCATGCAAGAGTTATAATGAAGACAGTTCTTTGAGTGCCCAACGCATGGTTGGTGCCAGCTCCAGATGGGGGCGTCACGGCTTCGACGGGATTGCTTGTGGCAGAGAGGCATGCCGGGGTGTGGACACCCGTAATCGCTCACAAAACTATAAGTGCCAACAACAACCTGGCTCTTGCTGCTTAATAATTAAGTAGCCGATCGCTCGGGCTTCGCCTACGGGCCCGTACCGATCGTCGCACAGTAGGCTGGTCTTCCCTGCCCCGTCTGCGCGGTGGAAGACGAGATCGATCAGACTGGTCGTCGACGCATCTTCGTCCGTTCTAAGCGTCGATGACGAGACAAAAATGAACCGGAAAAAGCATGAAGGCTCTCTGTTGGAAGTTTTTTCGGACGCGGGTTCGACTCCCGCCGCCTCCACCAAAGCTAAGTTTCTTATTTGTAGTAGTTTAGATTGTGGAAAACTCAATAGATCACTAAACTGTACCAGAATTGTACCAACCGACTTTTCGTGCTAGATTGACGGCATTATGCTGTCCGTTTACACCCGCCATCACCCCGATTGCGCGAAGAAAGACGACTCCACTTATCGCCGCTGCCGCTGCCCCAAGTGGCTTGACGGCACTCTTCCCGGTCGTACCGGGCGCTTTCGCACTTCGGCGAAAACAAAGTCCTGGGAACAAGCGGAACTCGTCGCTCGCAAATACGAGAATTCTGCCCTCAGCGGAGAGGACCTGAAGCCGGCAAAGATGCCAACCGTGAAGGAAGCTGTAGGCATCTTCCTCGCCGATGCCGAGGCGCGCGGTCTGGCTCCGGCTACCCTGCAAAAGCTACGCGGCATCTTCCAGGTCCAACTCGTCGGGTTCGCCGAAGAATCGGGCGTTACCTTCCTGCGAGAATTCAATCCCCGCAACCTCTCCGAATGGCGGCAATCCTGGAAGAAAGAGAAGGAACTCGCCCGCAAAAAGAAGTTCGAGCGCGTGATCGGCTTCTTCTGGTATTGCGTCCGCCAGGGCTGGCTCCGTGAAAACCCCACCGCAACTATGGGCCGAGTGATTGCCAAACATGTGCCGACGGACTATTTCACCGCGGACGAATATAAGCGCATCGTCGGTGCAACCTACCGGCTAGGCGAATATGCGGAGCGGTCATGGGCTCCAGAAAAGCGCGGTATTCGCATCCGCGCTCTGACGGAGTTAATGCGCTGGAGCGGCCTACGTATCCGCGACGCCGTAACGCTCGAATGCGGGCGACTCGTCGAAAACAAGCTCATGCTCTATCAGGCCAAGACTGGAACGCCGGTTTTCGTGCCGTTGCCGCCGCAAGTCGCCGATCTGCTCCGCTCCATCCCGCCCGGTCTCAAGCCGAACCCGAATTACTTCTTCTGGTCCGGCAACGGCCTTCCAAAAACCTTCGTCGCTAATTGGCAGCGTGCCTATCGGAGGCTGTTCAAGGTCGCCAATCTCAGCAAACCTGACGGTACCCCAAAACGATGCCACTGCCACATGTTCCGCGACACCTTCGCGGTCGAAATGCTGCTGGCCGGCGTTCCCATCGATCAGGTATCAATCCTGCTCGGCCATGCCAGCGTTCGCGTCACGGAAAAGCACTATTCGCCGTGGGTCCGCGCTCGCCAGGATCAGCTTGAGAAGAGCGTGCAGTCGGCATGGCAAATTCAGCCGGAACAGCGGGCAGCATTGAGCTGATGTTGCCTTCATTTCCGCAGTATCCTCGGGAGACCACGTTCTAGAATCATGTCTTATGGACCATCCAGGGCAACGCATCAAAGCCGCAATCGATCGTGCGGGTTTTGCCATTCAGGAAGGCGTCATTTCGAGTGAGATGATCGATTCCCTTATCTGTCTCTTGGGGCGCCATGAGCGCGGCGAGAGCTTGGAGAGACAGGGGAAAGTGTTCGCAATTCGCAATTTGCTCGAACAGCCCGAGATTGCCGAACTCGCTGGTTCATCGCGGATTCGAACGTTGATTGAGGCAGTGCTTGGTGGCGTCTTCTTCCCTGTGCGAGGAATCCTCTTTGACAAGCTGCCAACTGCCAATTGGAAGGTTCCATGGCATCAAGACGTCACGATTGCTGTGCGGAATAGATTCGAGGTCAGTGGATTTGGCCCTTGGTCCATGAAGGCTGACTTTCTTCATGTGCAACCGCCCGCCGCAGTAATGGAGAAAATGGTGTCAATTAGGCTGCATCTTGACGCCTGCAATGAATCTAACGGTGCATTGCGTGTGATTCCCGGATCACATCGATACGGACGAATCCCAGAGAATCGACTTCAGGCCATCTTGCAAAGTTCGGAAGCGCATGTATGTAACGTGAATCGAGGAGGCGCTCTGCTTATGCGACCACTCCTTCTGCATGCGTCATCTCCTTCCTTGTCACCTGCACATCGGCGCGTAATTCATCTCGATTTTGCGTCGGAAATGCTTCCAACGCCATTGCAGTGGCTATCCGAGCGGGTGGAAAAATCAACTCAAGGAATCGCATTTCAATAACCTTGCGATTGAAGGTAGCCAACAAATCAGCAACGTAATGGCGGTTACGGAGCGGGCGGCAGAATGTGATAGGGTCGAAGTTGAGATGCTCGACCCAAGGGCCAGTCCAGACCACGGCGCCATCACGATTCACATACTCGATGCACTTCTCGTTCTCCGTCACACATAATCCATCCTGAAACGTGCCTGTGGCGAAAAACCTAGGTGGGATCAACCATTCTCCGTTTGGCCCGATGAAACCGGTCTCGCAAGCGTCCGAAATTGATTTGTGAGCTTGCCCAGAACCGGTATCTACAGCGGCCACACCTCCGGCAAATCGACCGGCTCGCAAGAACGAAATTGGAACGGCGATTTCTCCTTCTCGGCTGACGTATCCGGCGCGGTGATCCAGAAAGACTGGGGCGCGGCCCTCGGAGAATTCATGCGCCATATCAAAATTTGGCTCGACGACAAATTTAGCATCCTTGTTGATGTAACCCCACCGCCCATTGCGCGCAACCCGCGCCAGACCATCTCGAAAAGGTCCTGCCATCCCGCGTTCGCAGATGTATCGAATTGGAACCGCAGTCGAAGCGTCGGGATAGATATAGCCCCATGCTCCGTTGAGCTTCACTGCAGCCAACCCCTCAGAGAATGCGCGGGCGTCCTCAAAGAAAGGCGGGATTACTTGATTTCCTTCGAGATCGATATAGCCGTAGAGTTGACCATCGCACACGCAGGCTAGGCCGTCGCTGAAATGACTGACGCTCCGATATCGTGGTTTCACGATTACTTCTCCAGCGGAAGAGATCACACCGCGTTTATCCCCATCCTTCTCGTCCAGCGTCGGAAGTTCCGCTCGTCCCTCAGTGAAGACGAGAGGACGCCGATAGGTTGGAGAAATGACGAAAGTTCCACTCGGATCGATCACTCCCCAGCGACCGGATTGCTTCGCAGCGGCAAGCCCATTCCGAAACGGATACGCATCCTCATATTGCACAGGAATGACAATCTGTCCAGTACAGTCGATGTATCCGGCGTTGTATCGCTTCCGGCTTCGCCCTTCTCGGACGTAAATCGGAAACAGCCGATCAGTCCCGTTTGTTGGCTCTAGTGGTTGCACAGATTGAGAGTACCAAGATGCAGAAGGGGGAACCGAGTAAGATGCCGGCTGGTACCATGACCGCATGGAGCGAATAAGCATCCCGCAATCGCCAGGCATGTCAATTGAATATGACTTGGAAAATCAGGCGGAATTTGGGCCTTGCCCTGATTGCGGTCAAATGACAAGACGTGTTTGGGGCTACGCGTATCGAGGCGACGTCGCCACCGCAGCATATTTTGTCGAATGGACACCCGAGCATTCTCCGAAGGATGCGATGTTCGACCTAATCGTGGGTGGGTGGGGTGAAGGCACAACATCAGACGAAAGACAGGCCGTATCCGTCGCATTCAGGGTGCTAGAAACCGGACCATCCTTCATGGTTCAGGACGCGTCTGCTCGCAAAACTGCATCAAGCCCGCTAGTGTCCATGGCGCTGGACCGAGCAGAAGTTGTCGGTCAGCCAATCGCGACCCTCGTGTTTCAGATTTGCGATTTGATTTACTTGGCCGATCCACGAATAGCGGCCCTACGGAACTGACGGGGCCGACGATGGTTTCAATTCTGCCACTCTCAGCTTGCCCGCTGCGTGCGTTGACGATGGACGCGCAACATCACGCTTTCAGGCATCCGCAATGTAATATAACCGCGCTTCCGCCGAGTTTCCGGACTGCCCCATTGAAGTACACCGTCTTCGTTTTCAAACATGCGGCGAATCGTCTTTTCGCTCAGCCCCCATCTCTCGGCGATCTCTCCAACGGAATAGTGGCGCTCCAGTCCTAAAGCGGCTTGACCTACACTCTGAACGGGTTTCTTGATATAGAGTTCTGCGGACATAGCAATCTCCTCATACTGTCTGCTTCTTGCCACATTTACATTCCAAGTCCCATGCCGATGCCCTGGCCGAGATCTTGCTGTGGCGCATCGGGAGGCCGAGGAACTGGATCGGTTCGTCAGAAAGGATGTGGACTGCCAACCAGCCCGCTACTTTGTCCTGAAATCCGATTCCCGCATGTGTGGCACTTCCTCCACTCATCGATTCTCACCTTTCATTCAAAGCGCACTCACTTAGGTCGATTGATCCGTTGCTCTAGTTCGGCGATTAAGGCCATCACTTCCTTGAAAGGCGGAATTGTGCCGAAGATCATGCCGGACATTGCTTCGTAATCCCTTTCGAGGATTTCCGTCATTCCGTTGTGTGGAGTGAGTGTGAAGCTGCCGGGAACAGCGGAGGCCAAATCAAAATCCGTTCGGTTGAAGAACATCTTTGCATGGCGTACGCAATCCCGGGCCATCTCAAGATCATTCGTTGCCCTGTGGCCAGGCTCGGAGGCCAGCAGCCGGGACACATCGTAATAATGCCGGGAGACTCGCTGGCCGCCGCCTCTAAGTTCGCCGCGGCGCTCAAACCATCTCCGCAGACCGTGGAGGATCACCACCTTATCCCAAAAGGTGCGGCTGGGATCGACTGTGGTCACGTTGTGCACGCTAAGATCGCGGCCAGCGAGATCGGCGGCGACTAAGGGCCGGACGGTCACCGGAGCATGAGGATCGAGCGCAGATTTTGCGCCCGATTCAATCTTGATCGCCCTTCGGATGTAGTCGTTTCCTGCGGCGGCGACGGTGGGATACCAGAGCAACAGACTCTGGCCGTCGGCGTCGTCCGCGTCGAGTTCCACTCGTCCACGGTTGGCGGGCAGTTTCGCCGCTTCAAGTGCCCGCCGCAAGTCCGCCTCCATCTGGTCGCGTAGAGGGCCACGAATGTACTCCTGGCAGGCGCCCCGGATGGCGTCGAGGCGCGCGGCGCGTTTCTTGCCGCTCAGTCCCTCCAGTTCCTCGACAGTAGCCGGTTGCCCGATGTCTTCACGGAAGACGGTTATGTCGATATCTTCCGAAAATCGTTCGATCAGGCCGTAGCCCTTGGAAAGCGATGTGCCGCCTTTGAAGAGGAGTCGCGGGCCGCCCGCTGCGAGATCGTTAAAAAGCGCATCGAGGGTCCAGCAAACCCAGAAATCTTTCTCGGCATTCTGTTCGGCGGTGCCGAGCCGGTTGGCAGTGGTGAGAAACAGGTCGCGACGTTCCCGTTCACTTGCCGCCAAGACGGTTTGGAATCCCTCGATCATTGCTTAGCCACCCGCTGGTTCTTTTTCATCATAGGATCACTCGCTGATGCGGTTGCCGGCGCGCGCCGAACCGGCGGCGCGGCGGGTGTCTCTTTGACGGGTGGTTTTGTGCTCTCGGCGTCTCTGAGCAGATCGCGCACGATGGCGCGCATCCACTCCGGAAGAGCGGAAAAGCCCGCGCGCAGGTCATCACGAATCACCTGCCCATGGTCCGGGTCCCGAAGAATCGAGATAAGGCGTCGCCGTAATCCCCCGTGGTCGGAGGGAAGCATGTCGCGTAGCCAATGAAGCGCCTGCACGAAGCGCATGGCGGGGCGGCCTGCCCAGTAGAGGCGGCGCGGCGCGGCGTAATGAAAGTCGAGAGTCAGATTGCCTAGCTTGATGGGCCGCAGCCGTCCATCTGTGAAGACCTCGATGCGTGCAGGAACGGCGTCGGTCAGTCCCAGGTCGTTGGCGGCGGTAATGCCGTCAACGAGGATGCGCACTTTGCCCTTGCGGGTCAGTGCATCAATCACGTCGTGCGGATCGGGAGACGTCGGCTTTCCTGTAAGGCTGTTGATGCCGGGAACGTCATAAAGTCCCCAGGCTATCCGGCGCACATCGCCAGCTGAGACGAGTCGGTGCAAGGCGAGATCGACGGCACTTCGGGAGCCAAGGTCGGCCAGGTCGTCCGCCGTCCAGACGCGCGGCTTCTTCAGAGCGCGGATGCGGCTCAGAATGGCGGACTGGATACTTGGCGCGGAAGTCGGCATGGGCTCCTGTTGTAAGAAAATTGTAGCAAATTTCTTACAAGAAAGCCGCCCGGTGGGTAAGAAAAATGTGGCAAATTTCTTACAAAAACCGGCTGGTACAATCCTGGTACACAGTCGCCCCAAAACGACATCTATCCTATTGAAAACAGTGCTCTGGAGGCGGCGGGTGTCCTGCCATAGGCCAGCATTGAGCAATATTTCGACTGATTTCACAAGGGTTTGCAATTGCTGGAGGTGGCGGGCATTCCGCCGGATATTTCAGGCCGAAAACTGTACCAAAACTGTACCAAGAAAGTGGCATTTTGGGCCTTTTGGGCGGTTTTCTAAGCAACTGAAAACAGATAAGTTATTGAATCTAAACTGTGGAAAAATCGTTCCGACTCGCGCCACCTCCACCAATCTAAGTTTCTTATTAAGGCTAGCTTGTATAGCTATGCGCCATCTTGCAATTTTGCTAACTCATTTTCGAGAGCTTTACGCAGATCCCGATAGCGATCGAGAGCCGCACCGGTCGGTCGGTCCTCGCTGCCGCTAACAAAGGTATAGAGACTGGTAAACTCACCCATTAGTGGCGGCGCGCCTGAGTTGCCTCCGCGTCCACCGCCCCCTCCACGTCCGCCACGACCGGTAGCGCCAGCTCCCAGGGCGGTCTGCACTGCGTCGAGCTCGGTCAAAGCCGGAGAGCCAGCAGGAAGGGTTGCACGACGAGCCTGGATGATTGTTCCAGCATGTTGAATCTGTGCGATTGCATCCTGAATATGCATCAACAAATCGTATTGGCTTTGATAATCCTGTTGGGTGACATGAGATTTAGGATCGCCGACCAGCTTGAAGGTGACCGACTGCGTGTTGCCTCCTACCGTGAGGTGAAACTGATAAATCCCGGGGACAGCTTTGGGGCCGCGCTGAACGGGCTTCGGACTACCCGGTACGCGAGTTTCGATGCACAGGTCCCAGTTATAGCGATTTAGGCCCGAATGAACTGACGGGCCATCGGTCGTTGATGTGTCCACCAGCGTGCGCAACAACTTTCCACTGGCATCGGTCACGGTCAAAGTCATTTTTTCATTGGGCCGTTCAAGAAAAGATGCATACACGATTGCGCCTTCGGGCGGTTCCTCACCTAACTGGTGGCGTTCGATTCGCGCTCCGGTGTAAAGGTCGCGCACATTGCTGACGCAACAGGCCCCGCCCACGTAAGGCTGATCATCCTCATCAGCGGAGGTAGCGATCCGGTAAGTATTGCGCACCGGAAAAAGATGTGGAGCAGTCATCGCCTGGACAGCCATCTGCCGTAGTGGGCTGATGTCATCGAGGATCCAGAAGGAACGACCGTTCGTCGAGAGGACCAGGTCACTATCGTGGACCTGGATGTCGGTCACGGGCACAGCGGGAAGATTCAACTGCAACGGCTGCCAATGTCCGCCATTGTCGAGAGAGACGAAGACGCCGTACTCGGTACCAGCGTAAAGAAGGCCCTTGCGTATTGGGTCTTCGCGTACCACGCGCACTGGCTGATCGGCAGGGATACCGTTGTTGGCTTCGGTGAGGAGAGTCCAGGTTTTGCCGAAGTCGTCGGTACGGTAGATGTAAGGGTGATAGTCGTCAAGCATGTAACGGAAAACCGCTAAGAAGGCGCGTGCGGGATCGTGCGGAGAAGGTTCGACGGTGTTTACAGTAGCCAGCTCTGGCATCGACTTCGGCGTCACGTCCAGCCAGTGGAGGCCACCATCGCGCGAGAGATGTACGAGACCGTCATCGCTACCAGCCCAGAGTACACCTCGAGCACGCGGAGATTCGGCGAAGGTGGACACGGTGGGATATGCCTCAGCTTCACTGCCAGGGCCGCTGAAAGCTCCCTGGTGGGATTTGTCGTTGCGTGTGAGATCGGGGCTGATGGTTGTCCAGTTTTGGCCGCCGTCACTGGTCTTATGGACGAAGTTCGACGTGTGATACACAACCTCGGGCTCCAATGGCGAGATGAAGATAGGAGAGCTCCAGGCGAAGCGCACGTCACCGCCTCTGACTCCAGCGGTAACGTTGATCGTGCGCAAGTGCTGAGCGGCGAGATCGAGACGCGTGATCATAGGGCCGGAGCCGCCGGTGTAAACGATGTTTGGGTTATTGGGAACAACGCCCACGTAACCACCTTCCATGCCACCGACTGCATACCAGTGCTGCAGTTGCATGCGTTCGCCGAAATGGGCAGATCGACTTGGCAGGGATAGACCGTCGTACTGATCCTGCTGGGTACCATAGACGCGATAAGGTACTTGGTTGTCGGTTGTCACGCGATAGATCTCAGCCGTGGGTTGGTTGAGTTGGGTTGACCAGGATTTGCCTCCATTTACCGAGATCGTCGCTCCGCCATCATTTCCTTCAATCATGACCTGCGAGTCTTTTGGATCGATCCAAAGCTCGTGATTGTCTCCGTGCGGCATAGCAAGCGGGTTGAACGTCTTGCCTCCATCTGTGGATCGAAAGAAATCGGTATTGGCAGCGTAGACGGTGTTGGGATCTTTGGTGTCCGCGAAGATGTGCCCGTAGTACCACGAGCGGCCAAGAAGCTGGCGGGCCGGATCGATACGGTTAAAAGTCTGGCCAGCATCCTCAGAGCGGAATACTCCGCCTTCGGGAGCGTCAACCAAAGCCCATACGCGATTTGGCATGGCCGGTGAAACTGCAACGCCTATTTTGCCGACGATGCCCTGCGGAAGACCACCCGTCAGCTTGGTCCAGTGATCTCCGCCATCGGTGGTTTTGAAGACTCCACCTTCGGTTGAACCGGCAACCATACCCCACGGATGGCGCTCTCCGGTCCACATCACGGCATACAGCACGTCTGGGTTCCCTTCGGTCATTACAAGATCGACTGCGCCGGTATGCTCGTTGACGTAGAGCACCTTTTCCCAAGTCTTGCCGCCATCGCGAGAGCGCAGGATTCCGCGCAGAGGGTTGGGGCCGAAAGCGTGACCGACGGCCGCGACGTAGACGCGATTCGGATCACGCGGATCGACACGGATTTTCGCGATCTGGCCGGCTTCTTCGAGACCAACCGAGGACCAGGTGGCCCCGGCATCCGTGGATTTGTAGGAGCCATGCCCAATCTCGATATTGCTTCGAATATTCGCGGAGCCTGTTCCTACGTAGATGACGTTGGGATCGGATGGGGCGACAGCGATTGCACCGACAGAACCAACCTTAAAATAACGGTCGGAGATGTTCTCCCAGACCTCTCCAGCATCGGTCGTCTTCCATACGCCGCCGCCGGTAGCGCCCATGTAGAAGGTGCGATGATCTCCAGGAACGCCGGCGACAGCCGTCGCACGACCACCGCGATGGGGTCCGATCATGCGATATCGAAAACCCTGCAGCATATCCTCGGCGACCTGTGCCGTGGATGCAGTCCGAGTGTCGGGCATTTGTCCGTGGGTTGAGCTTGCTGTAAGAGCGGCGATGGTACAGACAAAAGTGAAAGACGAAGCGAAGCAAACGAGCCTGGGTTTCATTCCAATCCTCAGCAGTGGTCTTTTGAAATTATGGAAACCAATGATTTATTACTGAAGGCTGCCGCGGCAAGACTCTTCTTATGGACGGCTGATGGAATAAAGAGACGGTTGGTTAAGGCGGAAAGTCGCAACCGTTGAACGCCGGGTGGAAAGTTCAACTTCCGCCCGGGCTCGCTTGATGGCGAAATCCTCGTCCACGGAAGTAGATCCGAATCGCCGTCGCAGCCATGCTGATTAGCAGCGAAACCTCGATAAATACCTTACCTCCATCCAGAAGATCCGGATGCCCATCCTTCAGATTTGGATCAGTCAGAACGCTGTGCAGAAACACGAGCCCCGCGCAAGGAAAGACCAGGTAATGCAGGCGGCGCCACAAAGGTCGCCCAACTTTGGTCCTAAGCAACGAAGAAACAAAAACTATCAGAATCAGATAGAGCGCTCCTGCTCCTGCCAGGTTCAGCTTTGGCTGCAGATAGGAATGAATTGGCCAGAGAACATCCATCCATCCGAAATGCGGAGCTTTCAGAAATAGCAGGATCACCGGATGAGTGATTGTAAAAAAAACAGCAAGATAGGCCGTCCATTGGTGCAGCGCGAAGATGTTGACGTGCCGATACGGCCAATGTCGCACCGGACTATAGCGCAACGACATCAACATGCCTAAGAACAGATTCACGGTTACTGCACCCACAGCACCGAGCCCAAGATAGGAACAAAGATCAAGCAGGGTCATTCGGCAATCTATCCCAGATGCAGTACGTATTCGACCAGCTTGTGAAACGATGCCACAGAGAGAAGCAACCCGCCACAGGCACTCGCCAGCAGAAACCCAATCGCCCGAATGCCGTGCTGGCAGTCGAGAAGAGTCACCGCAGAATTGGGGTCATTGCGCAGCAGACGACTCACACGCTTATCTAAATCTTCCTCATGCCGCAGCAAACTTAGAGACACCATCGCCATTCTCTGGGCTGGAACCGCGCGAGCAGCGATCAGCAACGTCTCTGCCAGCAGAATCGCTCGCAGAGAGCTCCCCGAAACAGCATCGTCATCCGCGGCCATCTCCGCGGCAGAGCGCCATCGCTTCACCCATCGTTCTTCCCCGCCTCGACGGGAAAGAGTCAGGGAAACCAGCACAAGATGCTTCAAATTGTCATAGTGCCGTACATGCGCTCTCTCGTGCGCCAGCGCAATCTCCAGCAACTCCGGCGAGAAAGCAGCACTTTCGAACAAATGTCGCGAAAGTACAACCTTGGGTGAAAAAATTCCTGTAACCGCAAGCTGTGGGTATGTCGCAGAAGAGAGGTAGACCGGCAGACCATCAGCTGAGATAACGCACCCATCTCCAGAACTAAACTTCCTCTGCATCTCCAGCAGAAGCCACGCGCCCTGAGCCACCGTAAAGAGGTATCGCATAGCAACCAACAGTGCGCCGGCAAAACAAACCATCCCGACTCGTTCCGGCAGCAGGTTAGTCTCGTCACGAACGTACTGCGGTACAACGAAGATCAACGTCAGTAAGGCTGCCAGAAAATGCGGAGCAATCGGCACGGCGAACCAGACTCGCTCCTGTCCGCGCGCAGTCATCCGGACGACCCATCGCTCGGCAAACGGCATGACAAAACGCAACAACAGTTGCAGCGTAATCTCAATCGCTCCCACGCTGAAAAGCGCAAGGCACATCAGTCGAAGGGAATAAGAGAGCAGCATTAGTGCACATCTCCTTTTCCAGCGCGAATGCTTGCAGCGTGCTGCTGCTTTGCCAGGCGAACCTTCTCTTCCAGCCGTTGTAGCAAATCGGTGTCGTAGCTCTTCACCGCCTCCACCAGGCAGCTCAGCAAGGCATCCTCGTTCATCCCTGAACCGGAAAACAGGCGACGCACCATCTCGCTCGCTCTTCCTCGTTCAAGATCGTTTCTCGAAAGCGTCGGTCTATAGACAAAGGCTCGGTTCCGCTTTTTCCGCTGCAGCAAACCCTTTTTATACAGTCGATCCAGCGTCGTCATCACCGTGGTGTAGGCAAGATCGGTCTTGAGGTCCTTTGCTACCTGTTGAACGGTCGCGCTTCCCTGGACCCACAGAACCTCCAGCACCTCGCGCTCGCGTTCACCCAGCCGAGTAGACGCGTGTGCGTTCGCAACCTCACTCTGCAGACTCCCCGTGCTGTCATGAGGAAAAATTGCCATACCAGTATCCCCACTATACGGCTCTGGGACAGTCTAAGTTTCGTTTTTGCAGCACAGACCGTCCTCGCTATAACCTAAAGTCTCGCCCCAGCACCGCCTCCCGCAGCAAATCGCCTGCTGAGTCCTTTGCACGGGCGAATTCGTCACCGCTCTATCGACACCATTGACGGAGCCAGAACTCCGCACGCAACCCCCTGTTCCACAGGAGACTTATGAACCCACGTCGGCCAATCTTCCTTCTCGCACTATCCGCGCTGTCAGTCGCTCTCACAGTTCGTGCTCAAGTCGATCCCAAACTCTACTCCGATATGAAATGGCGCGAAATTGGACCCATGCGGGCGGGCCGTACCCGAGCGCTTGCCGGTGTTCCCAGCGAACCCGCCACCTTCTACCTCGGAGCAGTCAACGGGGGAGTATGGAAGACAACCGATGCCGGCGCAACATGGCATAGTGTCTGGGACAGTGAGCCAAGCGGATCCATCGGCTCTATCGCCGTTTCGGAGAGCAGCCCGAACACGGTTTACGTCGCCAGCGGCGAAGGCCTTCAGCGCCCTGATCTCTCCACCGGCGACGGTGTCTATAAGTCTACCGACGCTGGAAAGACATGGACACACCTCGAAGGGCTGCGCGATGGCCAGCAGATCGGTCAGATCTCGATCGACCCGAAAGATCCGAATCGAGTCTTCGTCGCCGTCACCGGTCATCCCTACGGTCCCAATGAAGAGCGCGGCCTCTACCGCACCCTTGACGGCGGCAAGACCTTTAAGCGCGTCCTCTTCACCAACAACCGCACCGGTGCCTCCGAAGTCCAGATCGATCCGCAACATCCCAACATTGTCTTCGCAGGTATGTGGCAGCGCCAGGAAGCGCCATGGGAGAACGGCTCTTTCATAGGAGCGGAGGGCGGTCTCTACAAATCCATCGACGGCGGCGACAACTGGACCAAGCTCACCGGGGGCGGCCTGCCTGAAGACATCCTCCAGGTTCAGATGACGATCTCCCCCAGCGATCCCCGTCGCATCTACGCCGCGATCGCCACCACTCACAACACGGTCGGCCTCTACCGTTCGGATGACGGAGGCACAAACTGGGTCCATGCACCGGTCAACGACTCCCGCCCCGAGGCTCGTATCGGCGGCGGCGATGTCCCTGTCCCCAAGGTGGATCCCAAAGATCCCGACACGGTCTACATAGCCAGCGTCGTCACCTGGAAATCGACCGACGCAGGCAAATCCTGGTATGGACTGCGCGGCGCCCCCGGCGGAGACGACTACCAGAACGTCTTCGTCAATCCCAACAACACCAAAATCATTGCACTTGCCAGCGATCAGGGAGTCATCATCTCGCAGAACGGCGGCGAAACCTGGACGCAGTGGTTTAATCAGGCCACTGCGCAGGTCTACCACGTCACCGCCGACAACGCCTTCCCCTACCGCGTGTGCGGCGGTCAACAGGACTCAGGCTCTGCCTGCGTCAGCAGCCGCAGCAATGACGGCCGCATCACCTTCCATGACTGGCACCCCGCCGGGATCGAAGAGTATGGCTACGCCGCACCCGATCCACTCGATCCCGACATCGTCTATGGCGGCAAGGTCTCGCGTTACGACCGTCGCACCGGACAAATCCAGAGTGTCGAGCCTAAACCACTCCGCAGCTATCGCGTCCTGCGCACTCAACCGCTGCAATTCTCTCCCGTCGATCCGCACAAACTCTACTTCGCGACCAACACGCTCTGGCTCACTGAAGACGGCGGCAAGCGCTGGAAAGAAGTCAGCCCGGATCTTAGCCGCGAAACCTGGGAGATCCCATCCGTCATCGGCGACTACAAAGACTCACCCGCAGCCAAGCCAGCCCGCCGAGGCGTGATCTACGCGTTAGGTCTCTCATCCGTCGACGTCAATCGCCTCTGGGCAGGCACCGACGATGGTCTCATCTGGACTACTGCCGACGCCGGCGCGCACTGGAACAATGTGACGCCGCCCGAGCTGAAGCCCTTCTGGAAGGTCTTCAACATGGATGCGGGCCACTTTGATACTCAAACCGCCTACGCAGCCATCAACACCCTCCGGCTCGACGATATGCGCCCGCATCTCTTCCGCACGCACGACGGCGGCAAGACGTGGAAAGAAATTAACTCCGGCATCCCCGACGGCGCAGCCACCAGTACCATCCGCGAAGATCCTAAGCGCAAAGGCCTCCTCTACGCAGGCACCGAAACCCAGGTCTACGTCTCCTTCGACGACGGCGACCACTGGCAATCGCTTCGACTCAATATGCCCGCAAGCTCTGTCCGCGACCTCCAAGTCAAAGACGACGACCTCATCGCCGGAACTCACGGCCGCGGCTTCCTCATCCTCGATGATGTCACGCCACTCCGCCAGATCGCCTCAAATTTGGCCACCGAAAACGCACACCTCTACACGCCACAAACAGCTCTCCGAATCCGGTTCGCAATGAACCCGCCGACACCCTGGGTTCCTGACATGGCCACAGGCGAAAACCCGCCCGACGGCGCCATCATTGACTACTACCTCGGTCCCAAAATCTCTGGGGTCGTCTCTCTCGAGATAGCCGATAGCAAAGGTCAGCTCATTACTCGCATCAACAGCAACGACCCCGTCCCGCCGCTCGATCCACGCTACCCCGATCCCACGCTCTGGGCTCGCCCTCCACGCATTCTCTCAGCCGAGCCCGGACACCATCGATTCCTCTGGGATATGCAATACCCGCAAGTCCCCGGCATGTCCACCGGCCCCGACGCCGAGCAAGCTATTCCCTACAACACGCCGTCGGTTTCAACCGCACCGTGGGTTATGCCTGGAACTTACACAGTCCGCCTCATCGCCGGCGGCAAAACTCTCTCCCAATCCTTCAAGATCGTCATGGACCCGCGCGTCAAAACATCAACCAACGATCTCCAGGCGCAGTTTGACGCTGCCAAATCCATTTACGACGACCTCATGCGCGCCACCACGGCCATCCACGAGATCGCCGTTCTCCGTGACCAACTCAAAGCACGCTCGGCCCAGGCTCCTGTCGCTGCAGGCAGCAACGCACTCGAGCCCAAACTCGACGCAATCGCAGGCTCCGAACGCGGCGGACGCGGCGGTGGAGGGCGCGGCGGGCCAGCCGGCCCGCCAAATCTCGGCAGCGTGCGCGTCACTCTCGCCCGCATCGAGAAGCAGATCGAAAACGCCGACCAGCTTCCCACCGCAGCACAAATCGAAGCGTGGCACCTCAGCGCTCAGCCTCTCAACGGCCTTCTCGATCAATGGCAGCAACTCAAACAAACCGATCTCAAGGCGCTCAACAAGCAGCTTGAAGGAGATCATCTCGCCTTGCTCAAGCTCAACACGCAAACCATCGATCACGACGTCGAAGACCAGATCGAACTCGGCGACGAATACTAACCCACTCACCCGAGTTGAAAAAGAGGTCTGTTACTACCGCTGGTAGTAACAGACCTCTTTCTTGAATACTGATTGTGTACAAATTCAAATACTTCTTACCCACAAAATAAGCACGCTAACTCCGGATGGGGCTCATGTCTCAATTTTGCGCAACAGTGTTATCCATCGCCACGCTTTGCTCCGCTTCTCTTGCGGCGCAAACTCCGGACACCGCCACATTGCAGGGCAGTGTCGCGGACCCCTCCCATGCCGTCATCGGTGGCGCTCACATCGCCGCCATCAATGAATCGACCGGGCTCACCCGAACCGCCAATAGCGACGCAACCGGACGCTTCACCCTCGCTGGTCTTCCCGTCGCAGGCGCGTACACCGTCAGTGTCAAAAAGGATGGCTTCGCCCCGGCGCAGATCGAGCACGTCCAGCTCGCCCCCGGCACCAGTGCCAACGTCACCCTCACACTCAAGGTTGCTGGCGAAAACTCCGTCATCACCGTCGAAGGCACAGCGACCGGCCTTCGCGTCGATCAGCCGCAGCTCGGCATCAACTTAACCGAGCAACAGATGCAGCAGACGCCACTGCTCAATCGCCGTATCACTGGCCTGCCTCTGCTCGACTCGGCCAACCGCCCCGCCATCAACCAGGGCGACATCTTCATGAACGAAGTCCTCATCACCACTAACGGCGCGGGCCGTCGTCAGGCGTGGTTTGAGGTCGACGGAGCCAATAGCATCGACATGTGGGGCCGCCAAACCATCTTCACCAACATTCCGCTCATGGCCGTCAATGAGATGGCTGTGCTCACCAACGCCTTCTCGGCAGCGTACGGAGGGGGGACCGGCTCAGTCGTCAACATCGTCACTCACAGCGGCAGCAATAACTATCATGGCCAGTTCCTCGAACTCTGGCGTCCCGCTGCAACCGAAGCCTCGCTCTCCGGCTTCACCACCGCCAACGCCGCCAGCGGCAATGACATCACGAGCGACACACTTGGCCAGACTGCCCTTGCCGTCTCCGGTCCGCTTCTCTCGCAAAAGACGCACTTCTTCCTCGCTGGCGAATGGAATCGCGAAGCCAAAGCCTCGCCTGTCACCTCACCGCTCGCGCCAGGAACCTTCGTCGGCCACTATCGGGGTTGGCTCGGCCTCCTGCGGCTCGACCATCAGATCAACGACTCCCACAACGTCTTCCTCCGTACTAACTTCGATGACTTCACCGACACCAATCCCAACGGCATCGTCGGCGGAGCCAGTCTCCCTACCGTAGCCCGCACCTTCCACCGCCGTACCTACTCAGGCGAACTGGGCGAAACAGCAACTCTCAGCCCGCGCCTCGTCAACAATCTTCGTCTGCAGTTCCAGCTCGGCTCGCCAATCACCGAGTTCGACCCCGTCGTCTATGGAACGCAGTTCGTCGTCCCCATCTCTTCCGGTGGAACCTTCACTTCCGGCACCTCGCAAAACGCGCTGCTAATGAACCGCCAGTACGAACTCTCCGAGACACTCTCGATGACACGGAGTCGCCATCAGATCGACTTCGGCGTCAGTGTCATCGCCTCCCACAACGGTGGCAACAGCAAGGAATTCGGAGGACCCATCTTCCTCGGCAAGTTCACCTACAACACGTGTACCCAGGCCGCCAACATCTGCGAAAGCCCTACTTTTCTTAACAACATCAACAACGTCGCCAACTATCAGCAGAGCTTCGGAAATCAGAACTACACCGTCGACGATCAGTTCATCGGTATCTTCGCGCAGGACAACTACCGAGCCACACGACGCCTCACGCTGAACCTTGGCCTTCGCTACGAGCGCCAGACCCTCACCAACGCCACCCTTAACTTCGCTCCTCGCGTCGGCTTCGTCTACGACGTCTTCGGCACTGGCAACACCATCTTCCGCTCAGGCTACGGCATCTATCACTCGCAGATCGTCGACAACTCCTTCGCCAGTTACGCTCTCGGCGAACCTAGCGGAGTATTCAGCTACACCGCCACTCCCGGACAAGTCGGGTTCCCCACCAACATAGCGTCAGCACCACTCCCGGCATTCCCTCCCGGTGGAGTCGTACCAATCCGCAGTCTCTACGTCCGTCCCGGACAGTCAGCCTATCTCTCGCAATGGTTCCCCACTACTGCACTGAACGGCTATCCGAGCGTGTTGCTGAATCCATACTCGCAACAATGGACAGCAGGCATCGAACAGAGACTCGCATCCACTTGGACGATGTCACTCGACTACGTAGGCGCGCACACGCTCCGCATCAATCGCCCTCTCGACATCGATGGTCCGTCGCCCTTCATCCGCACTGCGCAGAATCAGACCCGCACCGCACAGGCCGCCAACTGCACCCGTCCCTATTGGGCGTACTTCTACGCCCAGAACGGCAAAACCTGTGACCCCAGCAAGAACGCCGGCGCTGTTCCTCTCTATGGTGTCATCCAGACTGACGTTAACAATGGCTACCTTCACTACAATGCGCTCGACCTCAACATCTCGCATCGCTTCTCAAGCGGCCTCCAGATGCTCGCCAGCTACACCTGGTCCCACACACTCGACAACGTGGATCCCGACACCACCAGCCAGAATCCCAACGACACCAACTTCACCCAGCATCAGGAGTACGGCCCCGCCATCTACGACCAGCGTCATCGCTTCGTTCTCAGCGGGGTCTACATCATCCCCATCGTCAAAGTACACTTCGGCGGCGTCGGCACTTTCGGCAGTGGCCTGCCTTACAACATCGTCACCGGCACTACCAACAGCGGCAACACAGGTGGCACCACCGATCGCCCCGTGATCAATGGAGCCGTCATCGGTCGCAACGCCGGACGCGGCAACGGCCAATACTCGGTCGATCCCTTCGTCTCCCGCGCCTTCTCGCTCTATCGTGATCGAGTCGTCCTCGATCTCCGCGCCGAAGCCTTCAACGTTCTCAACCACGCCAACTTCGTCGGCTACAGCGGAACCTACGGCAACGGTAACACTCCCGGCGTTGGCTTCGGAGCACCACTCCCCGGCGTTACCTCCCAGTTGCCCGCACGTTCGATGCAGTTCTCCGTCAAGGTAAGCTTCTAATCATGCAGTTTCACCAGAGAATTTCAAAGGCGTTGCTGGCCCTCACACTGGCAACGCCCGTCATCACAGCTCTTCCCAGAACAGCAACCGCGCAAGCCGTCACGGGTTCCATCGAAGGCCGCGTCAGCGATCCCTCGGGCGCAGTCGTTCCCAACGCCACCGTCATTATCCGCAACACCGATCTCGGCACCGTACGCACGATCACCACATCGCACGATGGAGCCTTCCGCGCCAGCGGTCTCATCTCCGGTGCCTACACGATCGACGCCAAGGCCGACAAACTCACCCTCCGCCGCCCCGTCCGCATCACAATCACCCTCGGCAGCAGCACGGAAGTCGCCCTCAAACTAGAAATCCCACGCGCTCGCGAATCAACCACCGTCCGAGCCCGCGCCGCCACCGTCGAAGGCAACACCGTGGCTCCGCCCTCGAACACCGCCGAAGCCGCAGTCACCACCTTCTTTCCCGGACTCACTATCACCTATCTCCCTAACCGCGACCGAGACTTCACTCAATTCACAAATCAGACTGCGGGTGCCGCAGAAGACCCCGAAGGCACAGGCATCATCATGGCTGGCCAGCGCGCCAACGCGATCGCCACGCAAGTCGACGGAACCAGTTTCAACGACGCGCTCCTCGGCGGCCGTCGCGCAGCCGAAGACGGCGGCGTCTATCTCCCCATCGGCGTCGTCCGCGAATTCCAGCTCGTTCGTAGCGGTGTCGACTCCACCGTCGGATTCACCAACGCCGGCCTGATCAACGTCGCCACCAAGAGTGGCGCCAATCGCGGCCGCGGCGATGCCTTCTACACCGGCCGCCCCAGCGCCTTGACCTCCGCCGACGCGTTCGGCAACTCTCTCGACTCGTGGCTCAACGCCTTTGGCATAGCCGAGAGCGGTTCCATCCGCAAAAATCTCCTCTTCTATTCCGTCGGCTTCGAGCAGGATTTCATCCACGCTCCCTACTATGCGGCCTTCGCTCCACAAGCCACCGCCGTCCCCAGCGCTCTGCAAAATCAGCAAGAACAAATCGTCGAAAGCCAATCCCCAACCTCAGGCTTCGGCCGCCTTGACTGGGTCCTCAACCCGACAAACACCTTCAGCGCCCAGATCATCCTCGACCGCATCCGCTCTGCCAACGCCGGAGACGGGCTCACCCGCACCCTGGGTACATCCACCCACGCCTCGAACTTCGGCGGCCAAAGCTCCACCGCCCGTCTGGGCCTCACCACCGTCCTGAACGCCCGAGCCTTCAATCAGGCCGCCTTCGCCTACTCCAACGACCATCGCCAGCGTACGCCGCTCTCCACCGCACCGGAACTCTTCATCAACGGTTTCGGGATCCTCGGCGGCGACAGCGCCGGCCCTCATCGCTATACCTCTCAGCAATACCAACTTCTCGACGACGTCATGCTCACCCGTGGACGCAACGAACTTACCTTCGGCGCCCGTTTCGCCGCCTCCCCCGCATACGAGTCCCGCGAGCCCAATCTCAACGCCCGCTTCGACTACACCTCCCTCGCCGACTACCTCAACAACAACCCACGCCGCTTCGAGCAAACCATCCTCACTACCACCGACCCGAGCTACCAGGCGACCGTCAACGACCTCGGCCTCTACGCCAATCTCCGTATCGCCCTCCGCCCCACACTCTTCCTCACCGCAGGCATCCGCTGGGCCGCCCAGTGGAACCCGCAACCACCTTCATCACTCGGCACTCCCCTCTCCGCGCCTTTTATCCCCAGCGACCTCAAACAGTGGCAACCCCGCCTTGGCGTCGCCTGGAGTCCCACCCCCAAAACCACCCTCCGCGTCTCCACCGGCCTCTACTCCGCACCCACACCAGCAACCTTCTTCCACCGAGTCTTCACGGACAACGGCACCCATACTTACACGCTCGACAGCTACTTCGATCCTTCACTTCTGGCGATCGCCGGCGGCCTCACTCCATTCCCACACGCACTAGCTTCCGCCCCTACAGGCCTCAGCACTTACAACGCACAGGTCATTGGCATCGCCTCAAACTTCCGCAACCCGACCTCATTCCAGGCAGCCGCCAGCATCGAGCAGCAGCTCAACACCAAATTCGAATTCACGGCCGGCTATCTTCACAACAGCACCTGGCACCTCGAACGACAGCTCGATCAAAACCTCAACCCACCCACCGCCGCCATCACCGGCAATCCAGTCTTCCCTTCGACGCGGCCCATCG
>DATMKY010000081.1:0-15439 GCA_035570955.1 Edaphobacter sp.
TAGTCGACGCCATCATCGACCACATCCGCACCCGAGCCTTCGGCACGCAAGTCACCACCGCGCTCTCCCCCTCCGAGCAAATCGTAAAAATCGTCCACGACGAACTCGTCAACGTCCTCGGCAAGGACACCGCCCGCTTCAAGACCTCCTCGCAACCCCCATCCGTAATCCTCATGGCCGGCCTGCAAGGCTCCGGCAAAACCACAACCTCCGGCAAGCTCGCCCAGTGGCTCAAAAAATCCGGCCACCGCCCCATGCTCGTCTCCGTCGACGTCTACCGCCCCGCCGCCCGCGAGCAGCTAGCCATCGTAGCCCGCGCCACCGCCTCCCAGATCTACGAAGGCAAGCTCGACGAAGCTAAGCCCGGCACCGACGCCGTCCTACGCCTCGCCAAAGAAGCAAAGCGCGAAGCCGCCAACTACGGCTGCGACATGCTCATCGTCGACACCGCCGGCCGCAACCAGATCGACGCCTCTCTCATGGATGAGATGGCGCAGCTCAAAAAACTCCTCAACCCCTCCGAGATTCTCTTCGTGGCCGACGCCATGACCGGGCAGGACGCCGTCAACTCCGCCAAGGCCTTCAACGATCTCCTCACCATCACCGGCTCCATCCTCACCAAGATGGACGGCGACGCCCGCGGCGGCGCAGCTCTCTCCATCCGCCACATCACCGGAGCTCCCATCAAGTTCCTTGGCACCGGCGAAAAGCCCGACGCCTTCGAACCATTCCACCCCGACCGCATCGTAGGCCGCATCATGGGCCACGGCGACGTAGCCACTCTCCTCGAACGCGCCGAAGCCACCCTCGACCGGGGCAAAGCCGAGCAGTTCGCCAAAAAAGCTCTCTCCGGCGACGGCTTCTCCCTCGAAGACTTCCGCGACCAGCTCCGTCAGATCAAAAAGATGGGCAGCATGAAATCCATATTGAAAATGCTCCCATCCGTCGGCCCCTTCGCAGGCATGCAACAAGCCGTCGAAAACGTAGACGAAGGCCAGTTCACCCGCGTCGAATCCATCATCAATTCGATGACGAAAAAAGAGCGCCTCGACCACGAGATCATCAACGGCAACCGGCGCAAACGCATCGCCAAAGGCTCCGGCACCACCGTCCAAGACGTCAACAACCTCCTCCGCCAATACGCCCAGATGCGAAAGATGTTCAAAACCATCGGCTCAGGAGGAGGCATCAAAGCCCAGCAAAGAATGATGTCCCAAATGCAAGGCCGTCAAAAGTTCGGCAGATGAGCAGACAGACATTACTCTGAATCCTCGGCAACTGGCATTTGGTCTTCAGGTACGGGGCTAAATATCCCTTCCCTGGGCATGCGTACCCCGGCTAACTTGTGGCGGCCTAGCACACGCACTTACGATCCGCTGCCGACGGCCTGGGACTACGGACAGGAAGCCGCAATCTCGCCCCCCGGGCCATCGCATATCAGCCGCGCTGTTGCCACGCACACCGTCGCACGGGAACGCATCGACGATCGGGTACTGATCTTCTTCTGCCAGGCCCTGCTCCGCAAAATCGACCTCTGCGCCCAGCGCTCCACTCGAACGGCACGCTCAGTGCCGATCCCAAAGGTGCAAAGAATATGCTGATAACGACCTGTAAGCCATCTCCTGAAACCTGACAGTCCCATCGCATGAGTGGGCATGGATAATCTTCAGGTCAAAAGCCACGAATACATTAATCTGTCCGACAGCGTCAGTTCCTGGAAGTCGGGAAGAACTGGAATCGCAGCTCCCTTGATGATCTTCCACTGAGGAATCCTACTATCTCCTTCCAAATATTTGGCTTCTTCTTCGGACTGAGGATAGTAGCTTAGGCCGCCAGGGAACTTCGCTGAAAGATCGTACTCATATTCATCGAGGTGAGGAAAACGCGCGAGCTTATAAACTCGAAGTCCAACGCCGAGGTGGTCCGTATTCAGACCAAGAGCCTTGCGGATTCCAACGGCAGTTCTTCCTAAAAGATGGATTCCCGTGGTTACATAACCTTCTATCTCTGTGCGGCTCTCCCCCGAATTTACGACCTTGACTAGCCTTCCGGGCCCATTTAGCGTCCAAGGTTCCCTGCGCAGGGCTAACTCTCTTTCAATAATCCAGTCTGCTTTAGCCATATGTGTACTCCGAAACGCTTCATAGTAGCCTACCTCTACGACTTGTTTGAAACGTGTAGGCGGGTGGCTCACTTTCTAAGTGACACCACAAGCGGGTGCCCATGTCTCGATTCTGAGATGTGGGCATTTGCGCAAAGCGCGAACCGTCAAATCCCAAGAATCTCTTTGCAACTCGACAGCCACCACCCAGGCGCAGCGCGCCATAAATAGATAGCCACGTTCTGCCCGATCACCAACGCCGGAATTCCATACAAATAAACCTTGTGCACCCGCCTATCGACAAGAAGATCCCGCGCGACGCCAATCAGCATCACCGCATCAACGAAAAGATAAAAGACATTGTGATTGAACACGTAATCGAAGCGCGCGAAAGCTGCACCAACCAGTTCGCACGTCGCGAGCACTATAAAACGTCGATGCGTCTCCGGCTTGCCGCGCCATAGGATCGCCAGTCCAAACAACGTGCCGAATGCCAGCATGTCGAAGAACGGGATGCTGAGGAATGCCGGGTCGGGCCGATGAATCTGCAAAGCATCGAAGCGCCCCATTACAACAGCAACAACAGTTCCCACCATGACCATCATGGCCCCGAGAGCAACCCCAAACCATCCCAGAGTCCGATGCACACTCACCTTCCGCACCCGCACCAACGCGGATTGCAGGATGAAGAAAACCACCCATCCGGAAAATGCCGCGCCATGAATCCACAACAGCACCGGCCTCGGAGGAGCGGCATGAAACAGGCCTCGGTCGACCGTCTGGCTGAAACCGGCCACTACAATCGCCGCCACGAGCAGCGAAAGGAAGAAGTAGAAGTAGCGATCCAAGAGACCGCCTCGGCCAAGTATCCGTGATACCGGGCGCACAACAACTGACTGACTGGCTGAAGCCATCAGAGCCTCCGAGTGCTTACCTCAGGTCGAGGGGAGGATGCGCAAAATTTGCCTGAAGAAGTTGAGACACTCTATCACGGTGTGTGGCCGTGTCCGAAACTTAACCACAGACTAGGCGCCGAACCTTCCTAAAGGCGGATGGCCAAATCAAAATTGAAACCAAAAAATCGGGTACCCATATCTCGACTCTGAGATGTGGGCATTTACGCTAAGCGCGAACCGATTTAATCACTTCATCGTTGCCGACAACCTTCAAAGCCTAACCTGTAGAAGGAGCACCCATGGAAGCCAGAATCACCGAAAGCGAAATCATTAGTCTGATCGATACCTTCTACGCCAAAGTCCCCGGCATCGGCCCCATCTTCAATGCCATCGTCGTTCATTCGCAGACTCCAAATCACAGTTCCCTGTGAAAGGAAACAACTTACCTTGTGGTCCCACTCAAATCAATGGAAAAGAAGCCTCTCCGTCGCAACGGAGCCAAGGCCTCCTGATCACTCCACTCCCTACTGCAAAAAGCTTGACAACATCCGCCCCTAAAACACTGGGGCATCCAAACAATCCCCGCCTAGGTCCATCCAAGTCAGGTCTAAATCACAAGGTAAGTTTAGAAAAGTATTTACTCTGAATACTTCGCACACTTTTGACGGCTGGCGGCCACAGCGCTTAGGTATGGTTCAACGCTTCTGATACGGGTGGAAGATGTAGTCCTTCGCCTTCACGGCCACATGGCACTTTGTCCCGCAGTTCACCGGACTGGAATCCGCCGTGAACTTGTCCGACGGGGCTTCGTAGTTAAACACCGCGTATCCCCATCCCCCGTCGTCTTTCGAAAATCTCTTGCTGTCTTTTTCCATAACGAACGCCTGGCTAAAGATATCCGGCACCTCCACAACGAAAGGCGCCTCTGTGCTCTTCTTCGGCTTCCACTGAAGTTTCGCAATCTTGGAGCCATCCGGAAAAGGCTTGCCGTTACCCGGAAAACCGTCCTTGAACGCCTTGATCATGATCGGATTGGCGACGATCACCTTGAGCACTTCGTCGGTCCGTGCGGAAGAGACCACTGACCAGTCCTCATATCCCTTGAAGTCGGAGAACGCAATTCCCCCGGGTGATTTCAAAGAATACTTTTCCTGCGGGTGAACGGCCGAGGCGCCGAGGAGAACGAGGACTGCCGCAGCTCTCGCAATCATGAGCTTGCTTTTGCGCTTCATGGATAATCCTTTTTCTTAAAAGAGGACTTTTAATTTCGGGCCGTGGAGTGAAGCACAGCTTATCACACTCCCGAAATCTTCGATTGTCGACGGACCGAACTCCGAACATAATCCGGAACATGCTCAATTATGTTCCGCCATCCTTCCGCAAGTTCACCGTCGACGATCTGCAACGGCAATCAGTTTCTGAGTCTAGGACTTCACACTGGAACTGCGGCCGAGCGATTCTAAGGATGGTGCTGCGCAGCACAAGCAAGCCAGTTAATCTTCGGATCCCATTGGCCATTGCAAGCGTTGTACATCTGATAATGCCGGCAGCCGTCATTGAACGTCCTCGTTACCTTCACCGAGCACGCATTCAACTGCTGATTCTGAACAGTGAACTTGCCGGGATGCGGGTTCAGGCAACTCGCTTGAAACATGCCGACTCGTAACAGCTTTGCCTTAGACGGACGAGGAATCTGCGGCGATCTGAGGGCGGATGGCGTCGCAATCGATCGCGGTTCTGATGCCTCACCGCTTGGCGCCCCTAACGCACGCAAGGGATCGATAACCCAGACATCCTGATCATTGCCGTAATAAACATTCCCAGAGTCCTGCGAACTCTTCTTTCGCGAAATATGGACACATCCGTCAATTGGATAGTATTCAGCACTCACAATCTCGGAGTTACTACCACCCGAGCCATTGTCGATAGCAATCGGCAAGAATTTATCCATATTTCGTTGATGTTTCTGCGCTTCGGTAAGCTTGGCCTGAGTAACGCTGCTGACCGTATTTACAGTGGTCGAAAGAGACAAATTTTGCCTCTTTAGCGTGTCGTTCTCGGCCGAGCGAACGGAAACCTCGTGCTTCATATCTTGAAGCTTATTGAAGACAGTCACAAATCCACTGACAGTAGCGGCGACAAAAGCAAATACAGCGACCACGTTTTTCGTCCACGCCTTCA
The DNA here is from genome assembly GCA_035570955.1 of Edaphobacter sp. Lineage (GTDB taxonomy): Bacteria > Acidobacteriota > Terriglobia > Terriglobales > Acidobacteriaceae > Edaphobacter. Next base: position 5,179 of record DATMKY010000081.1, read on the forward strand.
AGGTCACGCCCATACCGCCGTCGGTCGAAGCACCCCCGGACAATGCCTTCGACTCAGTAGGGCCGTTCAGCAATGAATGGCCGGAACCTATTGGCAGATTGGAATCGCTCATATAACCTCCACAACGCAGGAGCTTGAGAAACTCGTCCAGATTGTGATCTGATCTCACGATTCGTTACAAATGGCTCTGGAAACAGAGCATTCTTCTCCCTTCCCAAACCACCGCGACTCGACATTCGGTCGGCACAAAACCACCACGCGCAAAACCCCCTCCCGACCTCCCATGAAAAAGGCCTGATTTTAAGTCTTTTCCCCCAAATACTTTGCAGGTTTTCGATAGAGGTGGGGAACCACCCGCAGTAGAAACAGCCGCTGACTCAAGGAAAATGACGCGATCCCGGCCCCAGCCCACAAATTCTGCATCACACCTTCAGCACGCGAATCTTCGCCGACGGAGAAATAAATAAAATGCTTATCCTTTTGATCGTTCTGATCCTTGTGTTCGGCTTCGGTGGATACCGCATGGGGCCGGGTCTCGGCTACTACGGTGGTGGCGGAATCTCCCTCATTCTTCTTATCGTTCTTATCCTGCTTCTAATGAAGGTTATCTAGCTGGCCACACCCATTCCGAAATATCCCATTCTTTGCTGCGCAAAGAATGGGATATTCGATCGGCCATCGCTTCGCTCCTCTAACTCAATGCACATGAGAGGACTCTTTCAACATTCGCACTACGACAATCCTCTCTCCATTTCCTACTGGAACGGCGATCCGCCCCATCTCCCTATACCCCTTCAGCCAATAGAGCACCAGTCCGGTCAAGGTGCTTCCCATCTCAAACCGCTGAAAACCCCTCGCAACAGCTGCCTTCTCCGCCGCCTCTAAAATCATGCTCCCCAGGCCCTGCCGCGCAAACTTCGGATGCACAAAGATGGCTCGAATCTTGGCCGCATCAAGCTCCGGATCAAGTTCCTCCAGTTCAATCGCCTCGACTTGCTGATCTCCTCCATAAAGAGTCTTCCGAAAGCTCCACCCGCCGCACCCAGCGAGTTCACCACCCTGAGCAAAGGCCACAAAATACGTTCCATCCGCAATTAATTGGCTATCCACCGTGAACACAGTGGCCAGAGCCCCTTCAATCTGCGCTTGAGAATAATCCTCGTCCTGCAGCCCACGCACCGAAGCATCAATCAGCCTCCGAATCGCCGGCACGTCCTCGCTCGTGGCCACTCGCAGACGAAACTTACTCATAGCCAAGTATAAAAGCGACCCCGATGCCCCAGGCGAATGTAAAAATCTCTCCTCCGATCTTGTCCCTCGCGGCGCCTTGGTACTAGACTCCTCCCCATGACGACAACCGTGTCTCGCACCTTAAAACTCCTCGCCACAGCTCTGTTCCTTCCCCTAGCGGCCGCCACGTCCCTTCACGCACAGGACTGGGCCAAGACTCGCCTCGAAGCCTCCCCGCGTCATCACGAGTATGTCCCTCTCAAACATGGTGACCGCACCGTTCAGGCCTTCGTCGTTTATCCCGAAGTGAAAACAAAAGCCCCGGTGATCATCCTTATTCACGAGATCTTTGGTCTCAGCGACTGGGCCAAAGAGATGGCCGACGAACTCGCCGGACAAGGGTTCATCGTCGTTGCGCCCGACCTTCTCACCGGCTTCGGCCCCAACGGCGGCGGCTCCGATGCCTTCCCCAGCATGGACGCCACCACCAAAGCCGTCTCTGGCCTCGACGCATCCGTCGTCAACGCTGATCTCGACGCCGCAGCCGACTATGCAAAAAAGATCCCAGCCGCCAACGGCAAAATCGCCGTAGCTGGTTTCTGCTGGGGAGGCGGAAAATCTTTCGCCTTTGCCGCCCATCGCAAAGACCTCTCGGCCGCCTTCGTCTTCTACGGCCCTGGCCCGTCGGACGTCACAACCATTACCGCGCCCGTCTACGGCTTCTACGCCGGAAATGACGCCCGGATCGGCGCCACCGTTCCCGCCACAACCGAGGCCATGAAAACAGCCGGTAAGAAGTACGACCCAGTCACCTACGATGGAGCAGGCCACGGCTTCATGCGCGCAGGCGAAGACCCCAACAACAACAATCCTGCTAACAAGACCGCCCGCGATCAGGCCTTTACCCGCCTCGTCAATCTGATTAAAGAGATGAAGAGCTCGCCCATGGCCAGCAACGTCCCGCACAACAAAACAGTGGCTGCAAAAAAATCAACAACACCAGCCGCAGAGTGTCACGACCCCTCCATGAAAATGGCAGGTTCGATGTAACGGACGGCAAAGCAGACATTCCCGCGTTTTATCCTCATCGGTCATAACGTAACCGGGCAAGAAAAGCATACATTTTATTGCTTGACAAATCATAACCATTTGGTTATGGTTTGTCTGTGCGATCAACCAATACCAATCAGGTGTTCCGCTCTCTCCGAATCCGGCGCGCCGAGCGCTTGGCCCACTCGCGCACTGCGAATCACGAATCGCTTCACGCCTCACAACATGGAACAGAAAGGATCCGCTATGCAAATCAAACTAACTAGCGTTTTTGTGGACGATCAAGATAAGGCCCTGAAGTTCTACACCGAAGTTCTAGGCTTCGCGAAGAAACACGAGTTCGCGGCGGGAAAATACAAATGGCTCACAGTGGTCTCCCCCGAAGAACCAGAAGGCGTGCAATTGGTTCTGGAGCCCAACAACGGCTACAACACAGCAGCAAAGACATATCAAGAGGAGATCTTCCGGCAAGGAATACCCGCAGCTAATTTTTTTGTTGGGGATGTTCAAAAGGAGTATGCAAGGCTAAAGGAACACGGTGTAACGTTCACCAAGGAACCAACAAAAACTACGGGATCGACGATCGCGGTCCTTAACGATACATGCGGAAACCTGATCCAGATAACACATTTAGATTGGTAGCACGCACCTGAGGGAGGCTCCGTATGCAAGCCGTAACCGACGTGGTCTTCAGAGCCCTGGCCGATCCGACGCGCCGGGCCATCTTTGAAGAGTTGACGCGAAAGGGCGAACAGACCGTCCACGCATTGACTCGGTATGCGGGCGTCTCCCAGCCGGCGGTCTCCAAGCACCTAACCGTGCTGAAGAGAGCAAAGCTGGTACGCCATCGCCGTGACGGACGCGAAACACATTATCATGCGCAACCCAACGCGCTGGCCCCGATGGTGGACTGGCTCAATCTCTACGGAGCTTTCTGGCGTGACCGGTTTGACAAGCTTGAAACACTTCTGGAGAGAATGGATCCATGAACGATACAACGGAGCAGAGAAAGACGGCAGAGAGTACTCGTAGCCTCGTCGTCGAGCGAGTATTCCCGCACCCGCCAGCGAAGCTATGGCGAGCGCTTACTGAGAGCCCGCTCCTCGCGCAATGGATGATGAACAACGACTTCAAGCCCGTAGCAGGACACAAGTTCCAATTCCGGGCCGATCCTGCGCCGAACTGGAATGGTATCGTCGACTGCGAGGTCCTGATCATCGAACCGCCCCAACGCCTCTCTTACAACTGGGGCGTTGGAGGAAGTACAAGCGGGCTTCAATGGGTAGTGGAGTGGACGTTGACTCCAGCCGACGGAGGCACTCACGTTCGGATGGAGCAGTCCGGCTTCGGTCCCGATCAGCAGCAGGCTTACAACGGTGCAAAATACGGCTGGCAGAAGTTCTTCGCTGGTCTCGAAAAGGTTATTGAGGGATTAAAATGACCACGAAAGTCAAATCCATTATTTATTGGACAACAACGATTCTTGTAGCGCTTCCTATAGGTAGCGGTGGCGTGGCGCAGTTGCTTCAATACTGGGCCACCCCTCATGGCACCGTTCCCGTCCTTCTCTATCCGATGTACTTCTTTGCCATCCTGGGAGTCTGGAAGTTTCTTGGAGCCATCGCCATACTCGTGCCGCGTTATCCCCGACTCAAGGAGTGGGCGTATGCCGGAATCTTTTTCGACCTCACAGGCGCGGCAGCATCCTGCGCTGCGGTCGGTGGCTATGGCGCTTATGGATTTCACGTCATCGCTCCTCTCATCCTTACTGTCTTTACGATGACATCGTGGGCATTGCGGCCCCCGAGCCGCACCATCGGCGTCCTCCTTCCTGGACTAAACTGAATGTCGTAGTTTGAATCGAGGTGGACGGTGTTCGAAAGGCCCATCGTCATTGGACAGCGCCTCCGCTGGAGGTACGCCGACAGCGACGAGCTCTCAGAGGACGCCGAAGTTGTCAACGTTCTAACCGACCGCGAGGAAGGACTCTCGCCCGAAGCATGGGATTATGTTGCGCTTTGGATCGAGGCAAAATACGTACAAGACTCACCGAAGGCAAAACCATTCACGATTCTGCTTTGTACGGATATGCTGCCCTACATCGAGGGCAAACAGATCACTATCGAACTCCTCGACTCGTGATAGAGGGTGTCAATTCGAGAAGAAGGTCTCTTCCTTCTCCGTGAGTAGGTTGCACTTGTTAACAGGATTCCGATGTAGGGGCGCGTTGCCGATTTACCAATCGCGTAGAATCCATCCACGTTATTCGAACGCCTTGTACGGGATAGAAACATGAAAAGAACAACGAGGGCCCCGCGGCCCTCGTTTCATCTGTGGCCAGGTTAGCGTTGGCGGGTGTTGGCGAGTGCCCGAAGGATTGTGCGGGTATTCTTGTTCATGACCTGACGAAGGTACATGGCGATGGCGAACAGGAGAACCAGAAAGAAAAGGTCGACGCGAAGGAGTGAGTGCAGGAGAGCGCCCAGGGTTTGTGGCGGGAACAGGTGGAGGTGCATCCATATAAAGGCACCGACGGCGAGAATGGCGAGCACGCCAACAATAATGCGGGAGGAGCGTTCGGACCTGTCGGCGGCCGCGAGAGCTTGCTGAACGAAGGCAATTTCCGCGTTCGTATTTTCGGAGTTGGGCTGGTGTTCGGGGCTCATGCTGGTTTCCTTTCAGATGTTAGGTATTTGCGAAGGGTGCTGACTCCGTAGTGAAAGCGCGACTTGGCAGTGCCGATCGGAATCTCCAAGATGGAGGCACTTTCTTCAAGTGTGAGGTCCTGCTGATAGCGGAGCAGGAGGACTGCTCGGCTGGCGGGCGAGACGTGGTCAAGGAGGGTCAGAAAGGCCTCGTCAGGTGACTCGCCGAAACTGGGGTCGAGGGTGGTGAGGTGTTCAGGTGGTGCGTCGTCCAGGGATTGCCACCGGCGGTCGCGTTTGAGATACGAGAAGGCAATACGCGAGGCGATCCGGAAGGCCCAGGGGCGGAAGACGGCGGGCTCGCGCAGAAATTGGAGCTTGCGGAAAATCTGAAGCGAAGTCTCTTGGAGGATGTCGTCGGCGTGGGCGGCGCCGACGAGACCGGTGATGTAGCGGCGCAACGGCGCATAGGTGTCACGGAGAAGCTGTTCTAGTGCCGCCCGGTCGCCAGTTTGCGCGAGAAGGACCAGCAGAGTTAGGTCGGGCGTCGCGGGCTCCTTCGCTTGAGTTCGGGTGTGCATGCTTGAGAGAGGGGTTCAAGTCGCTGAAAGTTCGGTCTGGCGGATAAATAATTATGAACGCATGGGGCGGGAGGGTGCTTATCACTCCCAATCCTTGATCACTGGCGAAAACAGGTCGGTGTGCTCAGAGGTTCAGATTGAGCGATATCGGATGATTAGCCCTGGGAAATGTGTTTCTCGTTATCAAACGAAGGATTTTTATCCTCGCGGAGATTGCGAGTTACCCTGAGTGCAGCTAAATTAGCTGCGAGTGCCTGAAGCTGTACATAGAAAGGGTTCATCGCGATGGAGTCTGCAGCTGCATTCATCGACCAGAAAATTGAGGAACTCGGAGACTGGCGCGGGAAGACGCTCGCGAAGGTGCGCGAGATCATTCACAAGGCCGACCCCGAGATCGTCGAAGAGTGGAAGTGGAGGGGTACTCCCGTCTTCGCCCACGGCGGTATCGTCTGTACGGGAGAGACGTACAAAAATGTCGTTAAGCTAACGTTTGCCAAGGGGGCTTCGTTGGAGGACCCTTCCTGCCTGTTTAACTCCAGCCTCGACGGGAATGTCAGGCGCGCCATCGACATCCACGAAGGCGAAAAAATCAACGAAGCGGCCTTGAAGGATCTCATCCGCGGCGCAGTGGCGCTCAACCTCGAACTCCAGGCCATGACGAAGCGCAACGCGAAGCCCCGATCAACGCGCAACAGGCCCGGCTAGCTTCATCGCAGACCCGCGATATCTCCTAACAGCAAGGAAGATCTTGACACCTCCGATATAATTAATTCAGCCATCAACCAGTCCGGCTCATGCCGGACTGCAGCGTTTAACTCGTCCGTTTTTCACCGAAATCCAGACTTAAGGTCTTTGATTCGAACGCTTTGTCACACTTTAGGTAGGTGGGGAGAGTATGTCCGCCGCAACAAAAGAGTCTCTGCAGGACCAGCTTGACCGTATCACTCAGAACACCCGAGCCCTCGTCCAACCGGAGCGATTGGCAATCTCCGAAAAAGCAACCGCCGAACTTTTCAACACGGGAATCGAAGATCAAATCCTGAAGCCCGAATCGCAGGCTCCAACCTTCAGTCTTCAGGATGCTCGCACCCACAAACCCATCAACTCAGCCGATCTCCTCGCCCTCGGACCCCTCGTCGTCAACTTTTTCCGCGGACGCTGGGACCCCTACTGCGTCACCGAGCTCGAAGCTTGGCGCGACCTGCACGTCGATGTCCGCAAACTTGGCGCATTATTAGTGGCCATCTCTCCACAGACCACCCGTCAGAACAACTTCACCCTCCAGCAGCACGCCCTTCCCTACCCGCTGCTCTCAGACCCAGGCGCGGTTATTGCCGGGCAGTTCGGTATCGCGCATACCATTCCGGCTGACTACCGCCGCTACTTCCAGTCCATCCTGATCAATATCCCCTTCAACAACGCCGGCTTGAGCTATCACAACGCCACCGAAGCCAGCTGGCGACTCCCCCTCCCCGCCGTCTTCGTCATCGACCGCACCAACACTATCCGCTTCAGCGAAGCTCACGCCGACCCGCGTGTCCGCCCAGAGCCCGCCGACATTCTCGCCGCACTCGACCGGCTAAACTAGATTCATGATCGACGAAGCTACTTTCCGCCGCGAATCCGATCGCGCCCTCGAGACCCTCAAGCAGTCTCTCATCGCTGCCGAAGATGACGACGCCGGCTTCGAGTTCGAAGACAACAATGGCGTGATGAATATCATCTTCGAAAACGGCTCCTCCAAATTTGTCATCACTCCCAACACTCCCATCCGCCAAGTTTGGATCTCTGCCCAGGCCACAAGCTTCAAACTCGAATGGTCCGAGTCCGCTCACGCCTTCGCTCTCCCCAAGACCGGCGAAGATCTCAAAACCCTCACCCAGCGCCTCCTCCGCGAACACCTCGCCGACCCTACCATCACCCTTCCCTGAAGCTTTTAAAAAAACTCAGGCACTATCGCAATCTGATTACAGCGTCACGTGCTAAAACAGACGCATGCCCAAACATCTTGTTCTGGCCCTGCTGGCAATCTCTGCGTTCGCGTCTGCTCAGTCCATCTCCACCAAAACCGCAGCCATGAAGCACATTGACGGCTACCTGCCGCTCGAGTGGGACGCCAAGGCCGGCAAGCTCTATCTGGAGATCCCCCACTTCGACGCTAACGGCCACAGCCCGGACATCCTCTACACTCACTCCCTCCCCTACGGTACCGGCTCCAACGACCTAGGCCTTGACCGCGGCCAGATCTCCCGCGGTCAGCTCGTCCGCTTCGAGCGCACCGGTCCCAAAGTCCTACTCGTCGAACCCAACCAGGCTTTCCGCACCTCCTCCACCGACCCCAATGAGCAGCTGGCCGTCCGCCAATCATTCCCTGAGTCCGTCCTCTATGGCTTCAAGGTCGAAGCCGAAGAACCCTCCGGCGCAGTCCTGGTCGACGCCACCGACTTCTTCCTCCGCGACGCTCACGATGTAACCGGCGCCCTCACCCGCACGCAACAGGGAACGTACAAACTCGACGCCACCCGCTCAACCATCGCTCTTGATGCCACCAAAGCATTCCCCAAGAACACCGAAGTCGAAACCATCCTCACCTTCACCACCGACGGTCCCGCGCGTGGCCAATTCGTCCGCGACGTAACGCCCGATCCCCACGCTCTCACTGTCCGCGAGCACCAATCCTTCGTTGAACTCCCTGGCCCAGGGTTTACTCCGCGCCGCTTCGACCCCCGTGCCGGCTATTTCCCAACCTCTTACCGCGACTACAACGTTCCTGTCAGCGAATCGCTTGATCAGCAGTTCATCATTCGCCACCGATTGATCAAAAAAGATCCCAACTGCAAAACCAGCTGCGAAGCAGTCGTTCCCATCCAGTACTACGTCGATAGCGGCGCCGCCGAGCCGATTCGCACCGCACTTCTCGAAGGCGCTCGCTGGTGGGATCAGGCCTTTCAAGCCGCCGGATGGGCCAAAGGAACCTTCCGCGCCGATATCCTTCCCGCAGGAGCAGATCCGATGGACATTCGCTACAACATGATCCAGTGGGTTCACCGCTACACTCGGGGCTGGAGTTACGGTGCCGCCGTCGTCGATCCACGAACCGGCGAGATCATCAAAGGCAACGTCACCCTCGGGTCACTCCGCAGTCGCCAAGACTATCTCATCGATGAGGCACTCCTTAGCCCCTACCTCAGCGGCAAACCTCTCCCACCCGCCAGTGATCCGATGCTTACGATGGTCCTCCAACGTACTCGCCAACTCGCAGCTCACGAGACCGGACACACCCTCGGCCTCGCACACAACTTCGCGGCCTCCAGCTTCCTCCATACACCGGAAGAGTCGGTCTCTGTAATGGACTACCCGCATCCCTGGATCACCCTCGACAAAGATGGCGTCCCCATCCTCGCCCAGAGTTACGCAGCGAATATTGGCATTTGGGATAAAGTTGCCATCGACTACGGCTACCGTGAATTCGACGCCGCAGGCAAACCAATAGAAGACCATGCAGCACTCAATGGAATCCTAGAAGCCTCGCAAAAACGGGGGCTCATCTTCATCACTGATGAAGACTCTCGTCCCCTTGGCGGCGCGCACCCGCACTCTCACCTGTGGGACAACGGCACTGATCCCGCCGATGAACTGGTCCGCGTCATGGCCATCCGCACCGCAGCCCTCAAACGGTTTGGTGAGAATGCGATCCGCACAGGCACACCGCTGGCTCAACTCGAAGATACACTCGTCCCCCTCTATCTCTTCGAACGCTACCAGACCGAGGCTGCAGCCAAAGAGATCGGCGGCCTCGACTACCGCTACGCTCTGCGCGGCGACGGCCAGCTCGTCACCAAAATCGTCGCTCCCGAAGAACAGAAAAAGGCACTCACCGCTGTGCTGAAAACCCTCACTCCCGAAACGCTCACTCTTCCGGAATCACTCCTGCAAATACTTCCCCCACGGACACCCGGCCTTGAGCGTACTCGCGAGTCCTTCCCTTCGCACACAGGCCTTACCTTCGACCCTGTCGCCACCGCTGAGTCCTCCGCCGACCTGACCCTTGTACTCCTGCTAGATCCTGCCCGAGCCTCACGTCTCGTCGAGTACCACATGCGCGTCCCTGAATCGCCCTCACTGCGCGGTGTCCTTGAAGCGATCTCCAAAACCGTCGCCGAACGCCCAGAAGACGGCCACACCATGTCCTCCGAGGTTGAACGCGCCGTTGAATTCCGCGCACTTGAAGCCATGCTCGCACTCGCTGTCAACCCGGCAGCCTCCAGCCAAGCCCGAGCGATCGCACGCTCTCACATCAACGATGTCCTCAAAGAATTCACCACCACTCCGCCACCCACCGACACAGCCGAAGCCATCCACCGCGCCGCACTCATCGACCGCATCAACGAATTCCAGCGAGATCCCGCAAAATTCGTCCCAGCCAAACCGATCGAAGCCCCGCCTGGTATGCCAATCGGCGACGACGAAGAGTTCTAACGAAGCCAAGGGACAATACAACCCGTCCATCGAGGATAGTTGGCCAGATGTAGAACTCTCCCCAGGGCTGCTTAGAACTTAAATTTCTACTTCGTCGAAAGCCACCAGCCATCCCCGGCAATCCAGCAGCTCTCATCCGGAACATCATCGCGATGCAGCGACTTCACCTTAGCCCAACTGCCACCGCGAAACCCTTCACTAAGCTGTTTCCCCAACGCTTCATCGCGAGCACCGACACATCCAACGAACTGCGCTTGCAACAAAAATCGAGCCGCA
>DATMKY010000082.1:0-4484 GCA_035570955.1 Edaphobacter sp.
GGTCCAGCCCGGAGACATGGGTAACAGAATGTACCGGCTACATGGGTAACACTTTTGGGCCGAAGGGATTTTCCAGCGGTTCTAACACGCGAGTCTCCAGATCGAAGTATCCCAGATCATAATCCATAAAACTGACCAGCCAGATGTCGTCGTGAATTTCTTTAAAGCCGACCGCCTGGCCGGCAAAGACCTGGCTGAAGTTAATCTTTTGATTGCCCAGACAGATGCGGCCGCAGCGGGTAACGACGATGACCTTGTCGTGAAAGGGGTAGTCGATATCGGGCAAGCCCTGATAGGGGCGGGGAGAGGATTGATAGACTTCAGCTGGGCACTGCATATCCAGAGCCTCGTGAGGACGTTGGTTGTTGAAGACGTCGATGAAGTCATCGAAGCGGGCTTGCTGCTGAAGAAAGTTGCCGGCGGCCGCCTTGGTAGCCTCTTTCTTAAGAGTGAGGTGCATACGTTCGTGACGGCCATTCTGCTGGGGATGACCAGGCCGGATGCGCTCGATGCCGATGCCGAGGCGCAACCACCAGACCGCCAGTTTGCTGAGGTGAAACAAGGCGTGTGCCGAAGCGAAGGGCACGCCGTTGTCACTGCGGATATTGGCGGGCAGGCCGCGCTCCTGAAAAAGCCTCTCAAACACAGTAAAAGCGTGCGCTTCGCAGGTGGAAGAAAGAGCCTCACAGGTGAGGAGAAAACGGCTAGCGTGATCGGTGACGGTCAGTGGATAGCAGTATTGATGATTCCCCAGCAAGAACTCACCCTTGTAATCGGTGCACCACAGCTCATTAGGTTTCTGGCCTAAGGATAAAGCGGTTCCCTGAGCACGACGACGTACCCGGCCGCGGCGTTCCACCAGACCGTAGCGATCCAGCACTGCATGGATTGTGCTTTTGGCAGGGATGGGGATGTCGGAGAACCTCCGGATCAGGCGCTCGCGGATCTTACGGGCACCCCAGCTGGTGTGCTCGCGCTTCACGTTCAGGATATAGTTCTCCACCTGAAAGGGAAGTTGGTTGGCATACCGAAAAGGGCGCCGGGCTCCGGTCGGTGAGTCCTGGCACTCCGCATTGCTGGTAGCGATCGAAGATCTTGTAGCCGGTTTTGCGGGAGATTCCGAACTCCCGGCAGAGTTCCGCCATGGGTTCGCCGGCTAGCCGGCGAGCTACAAACTGCAGACGTTCATCCATTACCGAACACTCCTTCCAAGGCATTCACCCCTCCCCAAAAGGGGGAAAAGTGTAACCCATGTGTCCGGTACGATCTGTCACCTATGTCTCGGGTCGCTCACAATGAGTTAGGATAAATTCTTAAACCTCCATCGACAGCCAAGAAGCCCTCTATCGTGGGTGGAAACGACGCACTCGGCGAAGGACGTCCGAGCTTCATCTCGTTGAATGTCATGGATTTGCTGCTATGCGATTCGTTGAAGAGCGCAGCCTTTCATCGATTTTGCGCTCTAACCTCCTAACCATCTTAATAAATAATGATGTATCGGGAAAAGTTAATGCTAGTGGGGTGCGCGAAGGCTTTGTACAAATTTCACTGGACGCAGTCGTTACTTACACCTGTCATGCGTGCTTACTGGCTGCGGTCGCCGCTCGGCTCAGCGATCCAGAAGAATCAGTGGAATTGGTGACAGACAGTTGTTAACTCTTGAGTGGACTTCGCAAAATAGACCTCGATCGATTGCGAGCGAAGGACTGGTGCAATCCTTCGTGTTGAAAGGTGCTAGATTCCGTCGTAGCGGGAATATCCACGTTCGGCCCAATAGTCTCTCGGCTCTTCCGCGACATACGTAATCCTTGTAATGGCCTTCACATTCTTCAAACCTAGTTTCACGGGGACCAACAGACGGAGCGGTGCTCCATGATCCACCGTAAGGGGCTGACCGTTGAAGTGTGTGGCGAGCAGCGTCTGTGGATGGCGGGCCGTCGCCAGGTCGAGTGACATAAAGTAAGGGTCAGGATTCCCCGAGGCATCGAGATTGACCGAGGACTCCACCCGCGCCCATTTCGCTTGCGACATCGGTGGGTAGGCGCGAAGCAGATCATCGAATCTCAGACCAGCCCACCACGCGATTGCACTCCAGCCTTCGACGCAAACCAGCCTTGTAATCTGCTCTTGCACTGAGAAGCGAATCAGCAGACTCCGAATGTCGAGAGAGATGCTCAGGCCAGAAGCGAGCCCATCCAAGGTCAATTTCCATCCAGAAATATACCTGGGATCAGGAGTCGATCCGTTGTAGTTGTTTTTGAGCGGGGTGATCTGCCATTTGGTGTAGGTGGGCACCCTGCGATTTACAGAGTAGAGCGCTTCTGCAACATCATCATCGATACGCAGTGCTTTGTTCAGAAACCACTCCTTCTTCGGAGAATTCATATTTCGATGAATACCTATGCGACTCAGCGTTTCCTGCGGTAGGAGAAATCCAGCGCCTGCAAGCCCTGCCAGCGCGCCAGCTCCAAACACGAGGAAGTCGCGCCGGCTCTGATAACGCAGGATCCGGGGAGCCATTTCAACTGCCGAGAGAGGTCGCTCTCCAAAAAAGCGTTGCAGCTTTGTCACTGAGGCAGATTTAACGTCGGATCCCACACCGGTCGAAGGTATGTCTTTCCCTTTTAATCGACCGCCCTTTTCGTCACTGTTCATTTGCGACGACCTCCGACCGCTCGACTCTCGTTGACCAACCTACGATCATGCTGCGCAGCGTGTCCGACCCATCGGCGAAAACCAGAATCACATGTGGTACTACGAACTGGATGTAGATCCACATCAGCCAGAAATGCCAGACACGCGCCGCGTTGTACCCTCCAAAGACCGCTGCCAGCCGATGGAGCTGCATGGGCTTATGAATCGCCCATCCTGTAGCGACGGAAAGCAACCCCGCGACAGGAACGGAGGAGTAGGCTGCGCGCTGGAGCGCGTTGTACTTTGTGTTGAACAGGGGATGCAGCCATTGGCGGCGCGCCAGTTTCGCGAAGGGAAAACCGAGGTAGTATCGAAACATCCTGAGGGCGTCAAGCAGATCGCTCCAGCGCGGCAGCAACGATCGCCAGCCTCCTCCCATGAGCAGCCCGGCAGCGTACACCATGCCATTGAGCATAAACAGATACGCGCATAACCAATGCAGGCGCAGGGCTAAGGCCAACATGCCCGGCCCAAGGCTCATGTGGTTGTAAATCCAGTCGGGTGGGCTACTGTAGTGATGCAGGCCCGGCACATGGGCGCATATCCAGATTCCAATATCCGCCGCCACATCGACGTTTCCCGTATTCGGATCTGGCTTGTGTTGATAGATGGGCGAAGCCCAGTAAATAGAGATGCCACTCAGAATGAGGCCAAGAAGGATCGGCACATTCAGCCAGTGACTCAAGCGCACCAGGAAATGATGTTTCCTGACGACGAGCACGCCCGGCTGTTCCGGTAACGTGTTCGTTGATTTCGCTTCACAGTCAGCAAGTGTTGAATTACTCATTGACCGGAACCCCTTACTGCTTGTTACTGGGAGACGCGGCTGCGGCGATGAGAAGAATCTTGTCCGTCACAAGTGCTCCGGTTGGCAGGTTTTCAGTCGCCGCGTAAATGACATCGCCATCAGCGAATGTGACTTGTTCGCGTGCGACTTTCACCACTGGGACATTTGCAGGCACGGAGATCGTCTTGGAGCCGTCCTGATACTGGACGACCAGCGTGGTGCCGTTACCTTTTTGAACCGTGCCATTCGTCATGCGCGAGTGCGATACGACAGGGCGAGAGACGGAGCCATTGGTCATTCTGCTGTGAGTCGTTGCGCCCGGCGGGTCTGTCAGAACACTACCTTCTGCCGCTCCACTCAGTTCTGCCGGAAATATGATGATCTGCTTCGCTAGTTCTTTTCCGTCCGCCTGCGCAGTCGAGGCGACGCCTACATAGGACGCGGACGTGACATGACTCAAATCCGACGGAATCTGCTTGTAGGTTGTGAGCGGCTGCTTGACATCAACATGGACCACGCCTGATGGTGTCTGGACGTCGAGTGAGCTCCCTGTAAACGACTGGACTCTTCCAATAACGCCAGGGATTGGAGGGGCAACTTGCTGTGCCTCGGCCACACCGATGATGAGCGTACAGACGAGAAGGGTTAAGCTGGGACGTTGCATCAGCATTCGAAGCGCTGACCTGGGCTCCTGGGGCGCGGAATCAGCTCGGTTCGTTTGTGAGATATTCATTTCTTTCTTCTTAGTGATCATGTTTTTCTCCGTAATTGTTGTTTCTTCTTCCCTTGGATTGCTGCGGCCTACTTGGCGAGGAAATCCGTAACCAACTTGATGGTGGCCTGTGGATTCTCCTCCATGATCCAGTGCCCGGAGTTGGGCACGATGCCGCCCGTGACGTTGCTGGCGGCGAACTGCATATGATCGGCCATGTTCTTGCCGAAAAACTTCTCGGCACCGATGGCAAACACCGGCATGGTGATCTTGCCGCCCTTGGCGAGCAAC
>DATMKY010000083.1:0-73597 GCA_035570955.1 Edaphobacter sp.
CCAGAGCAGCCATTTTGGCAGGCCTTCGCGGCGAATGCGATTGAGGTAGTCGGCTGCGAGGATGGTGAGAGGAGGAATGGAAGGCAGGATGTAGCCGGGGAGCTTGGATCCGGAGAAGGAGAAGAAGACGATGGGAAAGAGAGCCCAGAGGACCAGAAACTCGGGGAAAGCGTCGCCGGCACGCGTGTGACCGAGGTAACGGCTGGGATTGTGACGAACCTTCCACTCGGCGATGGAGACTTCGATGGAGTCGACGAGAGCGCGGATGGCGATGACAGTCCATGGCATGAGGCCGATGAGCAGGACGGCGACGTAGTACCAGAAGGGCTGGTGATGCTGGTAGCGATTGGTGGCGAAGCGCTCAGATTGTGCTCGAGGAAGAAGAATCGGTAGAAGGTAGGGTTGCGCTTCTGGACGGCGATGTACCAGGGAAGCACCATGATGAGGTACAGTGTGACGCCCGGCCACCAAATGGTGCGGCGGAGGAGAGACCACTCCCGGCGCAGTCCTGCGAAGAGAAGGATTATGGAAAGGGCGAGGAATGGGGCGACGGGGCCCTTGGCGAGGGTAGCGGCAGCGCCGAAGAAGTATAGGTCGAAGAGCCAGAATTTCTTGCCCGTCTCGTACCATGCGTACCAGCCGAGCATTCCGATGCAAAAAGGGGCGGCTAGTTGCATGTCAGTGGATGCGCCGCGGGCGAAACTGACGATGGCGACACAGGAGACTGTGATGAGAGCGGCGCCGAGATGGCCTCCGGGGCGAAACCGCCGCATATGCAGAAAGACGAGGACGACTAGGGCAAGCGTGGCGGAGGACGAGGGAAGACGGGCTGTCCAGTCGGAGACGCCGAACTCCTTGAAGAAACTCATGGCACGCCAGTAGTAGAGAGCAGGTTTTTCAAGCCAGGGTTTGCCGTAGAGGATAGGCGTGACGGTGCCAGCGGCGATGCAGTGGAAGGAGTTGCGAATGTCCTCGATGCGCAGGCTTTTCGGGACCATCTTCGCATTGACGGCGTGGCAGGCGTCGGAGTGCGCAGTGAGCATCTCGCGAGCGATTTGGGCGTATCTTGGCTCGTCTGCGCCCACCAGTCCGAGCTGGTCGCCACCGAAGACTGGAACGAGTCCGAAGAGCAAAAGAAAGGTAGTTACTGCGAACAGGACGACGAACTCTCGCACCGTGGCCTGATTTGGCAGCCTTTGACGGAACCATAGGATGGCTGCGTGGTCATTCCTTACGCCTGACACGGCGGGTTGTTGACTATCGTTCATTTATCTGTCGGAGCGAGACAAGGCTAACAGAGTCCTGTCCTTAGCTGGGTAAGAATGCGGCCAATGGCCACGTCGAGCGGGCCGTGGAGAGTGCAGCCGCTGGCACTGCGATGGCCGCCGCCGCCAAAGTGCTCGGCGATCTTAGCGACGTCGATCTTTCCTTTGCTACGAATACTGAGGCGGAACTGACTGGCGTCGGGGACTTCGCGGAGAAAGACGGCGGCCTCAACTTCGGCGATGCTGATGAGGTAATTGACGACGCCTTCACAGTCTTCAGCGCCGGCGCCAATTCGTTCCATATCTTCGCTGGTGACCCAGGTCCATGCGAGGTCGCCTTCGGTCTGGAGGTTTGAGAGAGCGATGCCAAGGAGACGAATTTTGCTGGCAGGGTTGGAGAAGTAAATGTCACGAGCGATCTGGCTGGGGTTGGCCCCGTGGGCGGCGAGGTCGTGGACGAGGGCGAAGGTTTCTGCGGTGGTGCTGGAGTAGGTAAAGGTGCCAGTGTCGGAGAGGATGGCCGCGTAGAGACAGGTCGCCATGGAAGGAGTGATCCTGACTTTGGCCGCGACAGCAATGCGGTAGACCATGGCTGCAACCGCGCAGGCGTGTTCGTCGATCCAGTTGACGACGCCGAAGGGCCGGCCGCTGGCGTGGTGGTCGATATTGAAGAGGGCGCGGCCTTCCAGGCCGAGCAGGCCAGTACGATCGATGCCATCGCACTCGAGGAGGATGGC
This sequence comes from Edaphobacter sp., assembly GCA_035570955.1. GTDB lineage: Bacteria > Acidobacteriota > Terriglobia > Terriglobales > Acidobacteriaceae > Edaphobacter. The sequence continues at coordinate 2,003 of DATMKY010000083.1, forward strand.
GGGAGTGTTCTTGTCAGGGTCGATGTCGTCGGCGGAGGGGGCGCGGCGGACACGATCGAGGTTGGGCAGACTGGCGTAGGTTGCTGGAACGGGGTCGGCGAGGATGATTTCGACTTTGCGCCCGAGCTGATCGAGGACTTCGGCTAGTGCGAGGACGGAGCCTATGGCGTCACCGTCGGGCCGGGCGTGCGAGGTGACGAGGAATCGTGGATGTTGACGGATGGCAGCGAGGATCGCAGCGATCTGTCCCTCGTGAGAAGGAGTCTTGGCCGGCTGGCTCACCTGTTGAAGTTCCTGAGTGGCGGTCTGTGGTGTCATTTGGTTGGGTGTTGGATTGTGGGCTGGGCAGGCTCGGCTGCGTTGCGCTTCTGTTCACGTTTGCGGACTCGACCGAGAAGTTCCTCCATGCGGCCGGTCATTTTTTTGGAGCGGTCGATGGCAAAGGTGAGCTCAGGAACGTGACGGACTCCCATGCGGTCGCGAAGCTGGGAGCGAATGTAGGCTCGGGCAGTTTTAAGGCCTTCCAGGGTCGAAGCTTCCTCCTCCTCGTTGCCATAAACGGCGACGAAGATGCGTGCAGATTTTCCTCCGGGTGCGAGGACAACGTCGGTGACGTAACTGGGAGCGATACGGGGGTCGGAAAGCTCGCCTTCGAGCATGGCGCCGATCTCTTCGGAAAAGGAGTTAGCGACTCGATTACGGTGGTAGGTTCTGGCTCGATGCTCTGGCATAAGGGTTCGATTATGGGCGAACGGTTGAGGATATCAGAGTTCGGGCGAAGCTCCTAGCGAACAGAGTATTTTAGATGAAGAATCAAGGAGTTAGGTTGATTTTTGATGATTTTTTAGTTATTCGGGAAGGATTTCGGCAAAAGAATCAATCACTTCGGCACTCAAACCGGCCGCAAGACGGTGGATTGCCTGGTCGATTTGCTGAAGTTGCCCGGTGAGGTAGCTGGACGATCCGGAGATGGCTGCGATGCCCAGGGTGGCGCGGTTCCAGACAATGCCATCGTCGAGTTCTGCGATTGAGAGATTGAAGCCGTGACGGAGTTTGTCCTTCATGGACCGGAGGACCTGTCGTCGGTCTTTGAGGGAGTGTGCGTGGGGGATTTCGAGTTCAACGATAATTTTGGCGATAGGCATGCGCTATTTTTCTATTCTAGTAAGCTCATGAACGGAAGGACAGGTAAGTCGGGAAGGCATGCCGGTTGGAAATCACGGAGTTTGAGACCTCCAAGCAAACGATGACGGCCCAGAAGAAGGGTGCTCCCGAGACACTGCCGGAGTCAGCGTCCCTGCTGCTGGATTTTGTACGGCTTACGGCGGCGCTTCTGGTTGTGATCGCTCATTTTACGCATCCTGAGTTCGGCTTGGGGTATTGGAACCGACAGTATCTGGGGGACATTGCGGTCCCTGTTTTCTTCGTCCTCTCCGGCTTCGTTATCCGATACGTGACAAGGACCCGGGAGTCGACTGCTCGAGAGTATTTTATTGATCGCGCATCCCGTATCTACTCCGTGGTTTTGCCCGCGATGGTATTTACTCTGGCCGTCAGCGGAGTGTGTTTTTTGATCGATCGCCATCTGTTCCTGCGGGACTGGGCCGATACGTTCAATCACCCGATCGTCCGCATTGTTGCGAACCTTACGTTTGTCAGCCAAGCCTGGGGACGCAACACGATTCCCTTTATCAACTCTCCGTTCTGGTCGCTTGGGTACGAATGCATTTATTACCTCGCCTATGGATTTCTTTTTTTCTTTCGCGGCTGGAAACGCATTCTTGGTTGCGCGATTCTGCTGGTCGGCATCGGTCCGCAGGTGTTGTTTTTATTTCCAGTGTGGTGGGTTGGGTGCTGGATGTATGAACTTTACCAGCGGTGGCGGGGAGGCCGTCTTGCCGCCGGTCTTCAGGTTGTGGCAGGCGGATGGCTCGTCGTTGGCGGGGCGCTTTACCTGTTGGGGCAGAGGTTTCTGCTGAGGGCGCCATTGGTGCTATTCCACAAGATCGCGGACCTTCCAAATCCTCTTGTCCTCATGGGGCTGGCCGGGCTTCGCGCCAATATGTTCGCGGTGGCTGTAGGCGTGTTCTCTTCAGCTGCGTTGTTGGTGCTTCTGCTGGCAATGGATCACATTGAGATTTCACGATCGAGCCGTTGGGCCCGGTGGTTTCGAAGCCTGGCCAACGGTACCTTCACGATTTACCTGATGCACTATCCGTTCCTTGTTCTGCTGTTGTTTCTGGGGCTCCTGCGGCCATACCATGACCTTTTCAATGTGTTGGTTACGGCAGGCATGTGTGCTGTCCTGATTGCGATTGCTGTGCCGGTGGATGCCTTCAAACTGGTGATCCGGCGATGGCTGCGCACGTTGGGCAGTGAACGGATGAGGATGGACGAAGCTGCTCAGCGGATGAGGATGAGGTAGATTGCCATCGCGATTCCGATGAAAACGAGAATGAGGCTGAGGATGACGGCGTCGCGCGAGACGCGACCGGGCTGCCAGGTTCCTGCGTTGAGTTGATGGACGAGTTGAATGTGACGAAAAACCGCGGAGAGATTGACGATCACGCCGAGAATTACCAGACAGACGCCGCCCCAGAGGGAAAGGCCAGTCGTGTGGGAGGGAAGGTGGGCCTGGGCTGCATAAAGTTGGCGCAGGAAGAGGCTGAAGCGACTGACTGCGAATCCGATCCCCATAAGACCGAGGCCGGTCCGAATCCAGGCCAGGAAGGTGCGCTCGGCAGCGAAGTAGACTCGAGGGTCCTGCTCGGCAGACTTTTCCATGTGGGGATTGTAAAGGCAGGAAATAGAAATAGGAGTAGCGAGCATGGATTCGTTCTGACGGCCTTCGAGCTAATTGGTCGGACGGATAAGGGCTACGGCAGTGAGATCTTCGATGCGATCAGGTTTAACGAATGGCAGGTTTTGGGGGCTGTACCACGGAATCTTTCGGAATTCGTGGGCTTGTTTGAGGATCGCTCCGCACAGGTCGAAGGCTTTGCCAGAAGTGAAGGCTTCTACGAGTGCAGTGGCTCGCTCGACGCCGAATGGCTCGTGTTTATGACGGGATTCGAGGATACCTTTGGTGACGAGGAGCATGGCTGCGCCGGGTTCGAAGGCCTGGATGGCAGGTTCGAAGGTGAGGTGGGTGAAGAGGCCGAGGGGCACGGTGACGTGCCCGAGGACGCGAGTGCCGTCTCTGTCGCGGAAGATGGCCGGCTGGCCGCCTGAGTTGATGTAGGCGAGGACACCGAGAGGAAGGTTATAGCAGCCGAGAAAGGTAGGGGCGAAGCGTGAGCCGCCCGCGGCGTTGTAAATGGCCGTATTGACTTCGTGGGCCAACACGCCGAGCGTATCCATCATGTTGATGATTTCGGTGGTGAAGAGTTGAGGGACGCGGATACGGAAGACATCCTGCATGGCGGCAGCGATGGTGTGGGCACTGTCGCGTGCGCCGGCGATGTCGGTGAGAAGGAAGACGATGTGAGGACCGGCTGAGACGGCGTCGAAGAAGTCGCCCCCGGTACGGGAGGAGTGGTAGCGGGAATGGATGTCTAGCTCTTCGAGTGATGGCAGAGCGGTGGGCAGAGGCGTGCGTGCTATCAGGGAAGTCTTCTGCATTGATTTTGGCGATTGTACTTTGTCCGGTACGGCGGAGAGGGAATTTTCGGCGAGGGATCTGATTTAGTTCTGCTTGGAGGCACGGACAGGTGCGAATTCATTCGTTTGTCCCGTACTCTAGAGCTATCGATTTCGATGAGGAGAAGAGTACGGTGAAAGATTCAATGCGGCTCTGTCGGCGTATTTCAGGGTTGTGGATGGTTCTTGCAGCCGGTGTGATCATGATGAACTCGAGTGTTGTTGATGGACAGAATGCTGCGGTGAGTTTTGGGCCGGGGAATCCGTTTTATCTGGCGAGTACTTTGCCGTTTCAGGCGCCGCCCTTCGACAAAATTAAGGACAGCGACTATCAGCCGGCGATTGAAGCGGGAATGGTGGAGCAGTTGAAGGAGATACGGGCGATTGCGGATAATGCTGCGGCGCCTACCTTTGATAACACCATTGTTGCGATGGAGAAGACCGGGGCTTTGATTCAGAGGGCTTCGGCGGCCTTCAGTGGGGTGACGGGCGCGAATACGAATCCGGCGCTCGAGAAGGTGCAGCGGGAGCTGGCTCCGAAGTTGGCGGCGCATAACGACGAGATTTATCTCGATGCGAAGCTGTTTGCGCGAGTGAAGACGATTTATGAGAAGCGAACGTCACTGAAGCTGAGTCCCGAGGGGCTGCGGCTGGTGGAGATTTACTACCAACGGTTTGTGCATAGCGGGGCGAACCTGTCGGATGCGGACAAAGAGAAGCTGAAGAAGATTAATGAAGAGGAATCAACGCTCTCGAATGCTTTTCGGAGCAAAGTGTTGGCGGCGACGAAGGATGCTGCTTATTTCACGGTAGACAAGAACGCGCTGACGGGACTGACGGATGCTGAGATCAACCAAGCAGAGCGGGCAGCCAAACAGAGGCAGAAGGACGGATGGATACTTGCGCTGCAGAATACGACGCAGCAGCCTTATCTTTCTTCGCTGGGTGTGCGAGAGACGAGGCAGGCGGTGTTTGAAGACTCCTGGATGCGGGCGGAACGTGGTGATGCGAATGATACGCGGGAGACCATTGCGCGCCTGGCCCAGTTAAGGGCGGAGAAAGGCAAACTGCTAGGTTTTGGCAGCTATGCGGCGTGGAAGCTGGAAGACCAGATGGCGAAGACTCCCGAAAATGCGTTGAAGTTTATGGATGCTCTGGTTCCGGCGGCGACGGCGAATGCGGTGGCCGAGGCAAAGGATATCCAGGAGATCATTGACGGACAGAAGGGTGGGTTCCAGGTTGCTCCGTGGGATTGGGAGTTTTATTCCGAGCAAGTGCGGAAGGCGAAGTACGATATCGACGAGTCGCAGGTGCGGCCTTACTTCGAGATTCACAATGTGCTTGAGAATGGCGTGTTCTATGCGGCGAACCAGTTGTATGGGCTGACGTTCAAGGAGCGGAAGGATATTCCGGCGTGGCATCCGGATGTTCGAGTGTTCGAGGTATTCGACGCAGACGGAAAGCCATTGGCGCTTTGGTATTGCGACTACTACAAGCGCGATAACAAAAACGGGGGCGCGTGGATGAGCAGCTTTGTGCGCCAGTCGAAGCTGACGGGAACGCTGCCGGTTGTTTATAACGTTGCGAATCTGCCGAAACCTGCAGAGGGTGAGCCGGCGCTGATCAGTTTTAGCGACGTGGTTACGATGTTCCACGAGTTTGGCCATGCGCTGCATGGAATGTTCGCTGCGGCAGAATATCCGGGGCTTTCGGGAACCGCTGTGGCGCGGGATTTTGTAGAGTTTCCGTCGCAGTTCAATGAACACTGGGCGACTTATCCATCGATCTTTGCGCACTACGCAAAGCACTACAAGACAGGCGCGGCGATGCCTGAGGAACTGTCGGCGAAGATCAAGAAAGCTGCTGACTTCAACCAGGGTTATGCGCTGACGGAGTTGCTGGCTGCGGCTCAACTGGATATGCAGTGGCACTCGTTGCCGGTGAGTGCACCGTTACAGACACCGGATGAGTTTGAGAAGGCGGCGCTACAGAAGAAAGGTTTCACGCTGAGCTATGTTCCGCCGCGCTACCGATCGAGTTATTTCTCCCACATCTGGGGAGGCGGGTATGCGGCGGGGTATTACGCATATCTGTGGGCCGAGATGCTTGATGACGATGCGTTCCAGTGGTTCCAGGATCATGGTGGGTTGACGCGGTCTAATGGAGACCGCTTCCGCGCGATGGTGTTATCGAGGGGGAATACGGAGGACCTGGCGAAGATGTATGAGGCGTGGCTGGGAGCACCACCGAACATAGAGCCGATGCTGAAGTATCGCGGGCTGGCAAAGGCGGAGCGGAAGTAGAGTTTAGCGGTGAGTGGCGAGTTTGTTTTTGAGGATGTCGGCGAGTTCGGAGAGGCGCTCCATTTCGCGCTTGTCTTCGTCGATGTCCTGAATGGCGACGATGCCGCCAGAGACGTTTCCCTTTTCGTCAGTGACTGGAGTTATGCTCAGGCTGATCCATACATTTTCTCCGTTCTTGTGGGTACGGAGGCATTTGATGGGGCCGAATGGGCGGCCTTCCATCATGGCATCCGCCAGTGGAGTGTCTTCTGACTGAATAGAGTTCGTGGTCGAGTTGGGGAGCAGTTCGCGACAGTAATCGTCGATGAGGTTTGATGGCGAAACGATGGTGCGAAGCATCTGCTCGGCGCGCGGATTCGCCATGACCACGCGTCCATCCGGCGCATCGACGATGATGATGCCGATCGGGACAGCATCGAAGATGGCATGCAGATTCGCTTCGCTGCGGCGGAGGGCTTCATCGGCATTTTTGTGGTCGTCGATGTCTTCGACAGTTCCGTACCAGCGGATAATCTCTCCATCTTCGCCACGACGAGGGGAAGCGCGAGATCGCATCCAGCGCCAGCCGACGTTCTGGTGAAGGATGCGGTACTCAATATCGAGAGAATTGCCGGTGCGAACGGATTCGTTCCACGCATGGAGGGTTCGTTTGAGGTCGTCGGGATGCAGGATACGGAGCCAGCCAACGCCGAGCATCTCCTCTTTGGAAAGGCCTGTGAGAAGTTCGCCGCGTTGACTGACGTCGAGGATGCTACCGTCTGGGTTGGCTGTCCACGGAACCTGAGGATTGAGTTCGACGGCGTGACGGTAGTGGTCTTCGCTTTCGGCCAGTGCTTCCTCAGCGGTCTTCCGAGCGGTGATATCGACGACGGAGATCGAGATGCCGATGACTTCGTCGACTTCGTCGCGGGCTGGCTGAAATGACATAAGAAAGGTGCGCATGGTACCCGGGCGGCGTGGGTCAGGGGAGTGGATTTCGAGGCCGGCGTAGGGCTCGCCCTCGAGGGCACGGAGAAGGTACGGTTCACATTGAGAGAATTTCTCAAGGAGGATTTCTGTGATGTGGCGGCCAAGATGGGAGGCGACGGGAAGATTATGCATCTCCGCGAGTCGTTTATTGACACTGACGAATCGGAGATTGCGATCGAGGAAGCATAGACCGACGGGAGCTCCATCGTAGATTGCGTTGAGCTGGGCGAGGCGCTGGGTGGGGAGCCCTTCGAGACGTAGCGGCAGGCTGGCTTCGGTGAGTGAGGAGCGGTCTTCGGGGGAGGAAGGTGGAAGGGGCGAGTTGATGCGCTCGGCGAGAATTTCGGGAAGTTGCGCGGGCGTAACGGGACGCCCATAGAGCCATCCCTGGCCAATGTCGCAGCCTAGCCAGAGGAGCATGTCGGCGATGGCCTGGGTTTCCACTCCTTCGGCGACAGTGGTGAGACTGAGACTATTGCCGAGGCCAACGATGGCGGCGGCGATCTTTCTACTCTCACGATTGTGAGTGATGGCGCGCACGAAGCTGGCGTCGATTTTAAGTTCGTCGAATGGCAGGAGTTGAAGGTGGCGGAGGCTGGAGTAGCCGGTACCGAAGTCATCGAGCGCGAGACGGGAGCCCTGGTCTTTGAGTTCATTAGCGATGCGGGCTGCGCGCTCTGCGTTAGTGACAAGGGCGCTTTCCGTGATTTCGAGGACGAGGCGGTGGAGAGGGAAGTTGGCTTGACGAGCTGCGGCAAAGACGTGCCTGGGTAGAGTAAGGTCGGTGAGCTGAGTGAGGGAGATGTTGACGGAGAGAGTGAGGTGGTCGGGGATGTCTTTGGCAGCAGCGAAGACTGCGGTGAGGAGTTTTCCGGTCAGGAGGCCATGGAGTCCGGAGTTTTCTGCGAGCGGAATGAACTCGTTCGGGGGGATAAGTCCGCGCTGGGGATGCTGCCAGCGCGCGAGAGCTTCGAAGCCCCAGAGGAGGCCGGTGCGGAGCTCTACAAGAGGCTGAAAATACGGAACGATTTCGTCGGTTTCGAGCGCTCTGCGGAGGTCGATTGCGTCGTCAGAGGCCATGGTTGAGACGATACTACGGGGTGGTGGAAGTTACATTGTAAATTTATGGTTTCTCCAGCGTCGTACGAGATCTCTCGCAGCCTCCGGCCAATGGGGATAGGTGAATCGAAAGCCTGCGGCGAGAAGACGGCCGGGGACAACCTGACGGCTTTTGAGGATGAGCTCGGATTCTGTTCGCATGAGGAAGGTGCCGATTTCGATCATCCACGAGGGTGTGGGGAGGGCGATCCGGGCGCCCCAGGCCTCGCGGACAGCGTGCAGGAAGTCGCGATTGGGAAGTGGATAGGGTGACGCAAGGTTCACGACACCGGAAAAATTCTGGTCGACGATGAGGAATTCGATGGAGCGAATGAAGTCTGCGTCGTGGATCCAGGAAACGAACTGGTTACCAATACCATTGGTACCGCCGAGGCCGTGGCGGATGAGAGAGAGGAAGACATCGAAGACTCCACCGCGATCGGGGCTAAAGGTCATGGCGCTACGAAGGGCGACTTTGCGTGTTCGCGGCGTGGGCGTGGAGAAGAAGGCTTCTTCCCAAGCTTTGGCGACCTGGATGGAGAAGTTCCACGTATCTGGAGCGCCAGGTTCATTGCCACCTAGTTCGCCAGTGGACTCGTCCATCGGACGGTCGAGAGAGTGGCGATAGATTGTTGCGGTGCTGGCATTGAGCCAGACCCTCGGAGGGCGATGGAGTTGAGTTATGACCTGATTGAGGATGTTGGTTGATTGGACGCGGGAGTCGAAGATGGCGCGACGATTGGCTTTGTGGTATCGGCAGTTGACGCTGCGGCCAGCCAGGTTGATGCAGACGTCGCTGTTTTCGAGTTCGGTCACCCATGGGCCCGGAGTGATGCCATCCCATGAGACGGTTCGCCATGGGGCTGTTTGGGGTCTTCGGCTGAAGACGGTTACCTCGTGGCCGTTGGTGTGAAAGTGGCGGGCGAGAATCTGGCCGACTTGTCCGGAGCCTCCGGGGATGACGATCTTCATTGAGTGAGGCTTCCGGTTTGATGGATTTGGTGCAGAGGGAGATATTGTCGCCATCCGTTTGATTCGGCGAGTTGCTTGATGACAGCGTTTCGTTCGCGAAGAAGCGCGAGCATGTAGCGGCGAAGGAAGAGAGTCTCGATTAGTGGGCCGAGAATGGGAATGGGTGCGGCGACGCGGAAGTCATCCTTCATTTCGGTGACGCCGGAAGGCAGGGTACGGAAGTAGTGATTGGCCTGCATGGAGCCGAAGATGCCTTGAATCATTGTGGCCTGGAAGTAGGTGGGTGGGTGCATCGCAGTGTATTGGGTGGTGACGTTTTGCCAGCTGGCGAAGTGTTTGGCGCGCCAAGTTGTTTGCTGGTTGAGTTCGGGAAGGCCGGAGGTGATGCCGGCAATTGCGAGAGCTTGTTCGTCGCAGTGGATATTCCCGAGGAGGTGGACTTCGACGCTGCGGGAGAGGTCGAAGCAGCGATCGATGGGAGCTTCGATGAGGGTGATCTCCTCGAGATGGATCATCGCGATACGGCCTCTCTTATGTAAGAGTAAATGTGCAGGTCTATTTTCAAGAGTGATTTGAGTGAGGATGATCGATGAGTGCGAAGGGGATGGATTTTGTGAAGACCGCGGATGCGAAGAGTTTTAATCCGGAGGCTGGAATGAGACGGCAGGTGTTGGCACATAGCGATGAGTTGATGCTGGTGCGGCATTTTTTTGAGAAGGGGTGGGTAGGGGTTCGGCATAGCCATCCCCATCATCAGCTGGTGTATGTGGTGAACGGAGCGATTCGGGTGGATGTCGATGGGCGGGTGTTTGATGTGAAGGCTGGCGATAGTTTTGTGGTTGATGGCGGGGTGGAGCATCAGGCTTCGGCACTGGAGGCTTCGGAGGTGCTGGATGTGTTCACTCCGGTACGGGAGGATTATCGGGATCTGGTAAAGTAGCAGATTTTTAATTTTCTTTGGGGGAGTACCGTTTTTATTGGAAGGCTGTGTATTTTCCACAGGGTAAAACGTGGCGGCGGGTGCGGTGATAGTGCATCTTCGTGAACGTAACCTGGTTGCTAAGTGCGCTTTTTCGGGGGCTTAAATTTTCCTCGTGAGTGAGGTTTTTTTGCCGAGCTGCTAACTAATCGATTAGTTGTTCCGTCTCAGAGATAGTTCTGGGCCTTCTGAGGATGCTTTTTCGGGGGCAAAGGCGAGATTGAGTATGCCACCGAGGAAGTCCATCACATTGACGGAGGCTGAGTTACGGCTCATGAAGATTCTGTGGGCGCGTGGCGAGTCGGCTGTGGGGGAGCTGGTGGCGGCTATGCCGGAGGGTGAGGCCCTGGCTTATAACTCCGTGCTGACAACGGTGAGGATTCTCGAACAAAAGGGATATGTTCAGCACAGGCAGGAGGGGCGGGCGTTTTTGTATATGCCGTGCGTGGCGGAGCATGAGGCAAGCCGATCCGAGATTCGGCATATGATGCAGCGGTTCTTTGGAAATTCGCGGGAGCGGCTGTTGCTTTCGCTCCTGGGTGACGATGAAGTGACTCCCGAGGAACTGAAGCGCCTGAAAAAGGCGATTGCGGCAGCGACGGACGATCCCATGAATGGGCGCGCGGAGGATGGTCAATGACGATCGACCTGGCCACGAGCGTGCGAGTGATGCAGAACGTCGAGAGCGTGTCGCGGGCGGTGGCGAACTCGTTTGTGTCGGGGATATGGGAAGGTGTTGTGCTGGCGGCCGGGGTTGGGATTTGCCTCAGACTGGTGCCGAAGACGACAGCGGCGGTACGATTTGCGATCTGGACCGCGGTCTTTGGCGTCCTGGCGGTGTTGCCGCTGGTGCACGTTTATTCGCTTGACTCCAGTGCTGTTGCGCCGGGGCGTTCTGCGTGGTTGCAGGTGGATGTGCGATGGAGTTTTGCGATCGCAGCGGTGTGGTTGGCCGCTTCACTTGCGCGTGGCGTGAAGCTGGCGGCGAGTGCGGTGCGGCTACGCGGGATCTGGAAGCGGGCCGAGGTGGTTCAAGGTTGCGATGACGTCTTGTGCGCGGCCGGTTTTGACGGAGTTCAGATCTGCACGTCGGATGAGGTGGACAGGCCGAGTGTGATCGGGTTTTTCTCGCCACGCATTCTGATTCCGAAGGATCTTTTTGCGCAGCTTACGACTGCCGAGTTTGGGCAGATTGTGCTGCATGAGGTTGGGCACCTGCGACGGGCGGATGATTGGATCAATCTGCTGCAGAAGGTAAGCCTGGTGGTGTTCCCACTGAATCCTGTGCTGGTCTGGATTGAGCGGCGGTTGTGCCTCGAGCGTGAGCTGGCCTGCGACGATGCGGTATTGCAGATGACGAAGGCTCCGAAGGCCTATGCGACTTGCCTGACGAATCTGGCAGAACATCGGCTGGGACGACGGGCGGCTGCGCTTTCGCTTGGGGCATGGGAGAAGCAGTCCGAATTGGCTCGACGAGTGCATCGTATTCTGCGCGGCGGCGAAGGAATGGGTCGCACGCAGGCTCGCGTGGTGATGGGAGCTCTGGTTATCGCCTTGGCAGGTGGATCGGTTGAGTTAGCACGGAGCCCGCAGATTGTTGCGTTTTCGGAAGCGCCGTTACCTGTGGCTCGGATGCGGAACGTAGATGGTACAGCGGGATATCAGGCAGCCACATTTCATGAGCGAAGCGGAGTGTTGGGCGCGCCGCACGCGACGTTGCTGAAAGCTTCAATGCCGGTGACTTCGGTGAAAGCAGTTGATGCGACGAAGCTGACTCAAGTTTCTGCGGTTCCTGCAAAGATGGTTCCCGCGAAGAAGATTCTGCGGAAGCGGCACGCGGCTCCGCCTGTGTTGCAAAGCCGGGTTGCGATGCCACAAACGCATCGCACGGAAGGACTTGTTGTGTTGACCTCGTTTGAGGAGATGGGGCCGCCGCGGCTGGTGTTCGCCGTTGCGGAAAGTGTGAGTTCCAGTTCATATGCAGCCGTGCGTACGCCGGGCGGCTGGCTCGTTTTTCAACTTTAACCAAGCAGTACAAACCCTTATTGAGGTATGACTATGTCTTTTGAAACTAATAAATTAGTTGCTAAGGTGGGGCGCGTTGGCGTTCCTGCCGGGGCTGCCCTGGCGCTCGCGCTTGGGGTGGGGATGTTCGTTCATCACACAGGTGTCCATGCGGCGATGATGCCGGGCGCGGAGCCGATGGATGATAACAGCGTGTCCGCACTGGTTTCACTCGACAGTGCAGTTGAGGCGGTTGCTTCGCGAGTATCGCCTGCGGTTGTGAATATTCAGGTGACCTCGCGCGGGTCCGCAGAGCATGAGACCGGCGGAGAGCAGGACCAGAGCCAGCAGGGAGGCGTGCCTCAGGGTGTTCCTCCGGGGTTCGCCCAGTTCTTTGGGCCGAACGGACCTTTCGGTGGCGGACAGTTGCAGCGTCCGCAGCAGCCGCAGATCGAGCACGGAATCGGTAGCGGCGTAATCATTTCGCCTGATGGCTACATTGTGACGAACAACCATGTGGTTGACGGCGCGATGCAGATGCGAGTGACGCTGAGCGATCGACGCGTGATGACTGCGAAGCTGGTTGGCGTAGACAAACTGACGGATCTTGCTGTGGTCAAGGTGGATGCGCACGATCTGCCGAGCATTGCATGGGGTGATTCCGCGAAGCTGAAGCCGGGGCAGACTGTGCTGGCGTTCGGCAGCCCGTTTGGGTACTTCCAGAACTCAGTGACGCGCGGCATTGTTAGCGCGGTGAACCGTGAGAATCCTTATCGCGACGATGCGCGGAAGCCGGGCGGATATATCCAGACCGATGCGGCGATCAATCCGGGCAACTCGGGCGGCGCGTTGGTGAATGCGCATGGCGAACTGGTTGGGATCAACACGTTCATCATTTCAAATAGCGGTTCGTTTGCGGGTGCTGGGTTTGCGATTCCTTCGCAGCTTGTGCGGGCGACGGCGGAGCAGCTGATCAAGACCGGCGTGGTGCACCACGGCTATCTCGGCGTCAGCCTTAACGACGTGACACCTTCGAATGCGAACTTCTTCAATCTGAGGACGGCGACCGGAGCCATTGCTGCGCAGGTGACGCCTGACTCTCCGGCCAGCCGTGCGGGATTGAAGAATGGGGACGTGATCGATTCTCTGAACGGACAGAAGATCGAGAACGGCAGCGCGCTGCAGGTGCTGGTGAGCGAGACGACTCCGGGCTCGACGATTGAGCTTGGGATTCTGCGCAACGGAACTCCGCAGACCCTGAGCGTGAAGGTCGGCGAGTATCACAAGGAGGCCGAGGTCGCGAGCGATGGTGATGGTGCGGCTCCACAGAAGGGCAAGCTCGGGTTGGCGGTTGCTGAGCTGACTCCGGATGTTCGGCAGCAGCTGCAGATTCCTGCTGGAGTGAACGGCGTTGCGGTGCAGAGCGTTCGTCCGGCGAGTCCTGCGGATGATGCGGGCCTTGCTCCGGGGGACGTGATTCTGGAGTTGGACCGCAAGCCGGTTACCTCGGCTGAACAGTTTGTAAATGCAGCTCATGCGACTCCGGAGGGCAAGGACCTGTTGCTGCTGGTATGGTCGCGTGGCAATGCGAGCTACCGGGTTGTGCATACGGACTCAAGCAATCAGAACGGCGAGTAAACGAAAATTTCCCGGCCGCCGCGTGAGATGGATTCGCGGCGGCCTTTTTTGCGAAATTGATTAGCAGAAACAATTTCCCCTTTGCAAAATTGGTGCGTCTTTTGGATTGAGTCATGCGTACCGACTGGAAAGCACCTGAATTGGGAGTGTTCGGATGACGTTTGTTCGCTGCTTGTCTGCGGTGACGGTTTTGGGGATGTTTGCGGTGATTTCAGCTGCGGGCGCGGGGACGGCTCCGCCGGTGACTCTGACGGATGATGGACCCACGTATACGCTGGCGAACGGGTATCTGACGGTGAAGGTGGATAAGGTTACGGGCGATCTGGTTTCCGTGAAGACGCCGAAGACGGTGACTCCGGATGTAGAGTTGATGGGATTTGTGTCGGGGCACCACGCGGGGTATTGGGAGCAGAGCCCGGCGCTCGCCGCGCGGCGTGAAGATACGGTTACGATCGATCCGAAGAGTAACAATGGGGAGCGTGGTGAGGTTTCTGTTAAGGGGTGGTCGGATGGCAAGTCGATTCTTGGGCCGCACCCGACGGCGGCGGGACAGGACGGTGGGCTGATTGCCGATCTGGAAATTCGGTATGCGCTTGGGCGTGGGGAGCATGGTCTATATACGTATGCGATTTATACGCATGAGGCTACTTATCCGGCTGGGTCGGTGGGAGAGAGCCGGTTTGGGTTCAAGTTGAGTGCAAAGGTGTTTGATTGGCTGTCCGTTGATGATCAGCGCAATGCGGTGATGCCGACGGGTGCGGACTGGGATGCAGCTACGGATTTGAATATGAAAGAAGCCCGGCGGTTGACTACGGGTGTTTATAAGGGGCGGGCTGAGCATAAGTACGATTACTCGGCAGACCAGTCAAAGATTCCGGCATATGGGTGGTCGTCCATGAAGGAGAAGGTTGGGTTGTACCTGATCAATCCTTCGTTTGAGTATCTCTCGAGCGGGCCGCTGCACTTTGAACTTACAGGGCATTTGGATGATGGGGATGGTGGAGATCCTACGCTGCTGGATTACTGGCGCGGGACGCATTATGGCGGTAGTGTTTTGAACTTTGCGGAGAATGAACCCTGGACGAAGGTTGTCGGGCCTATCTTTATTTATGTTCCGACAGGCGGGACGCCGAATGCGTTGTTCAGCGATGCGAAACGGCAGGCTGCGGTGGAAGCTGCGAAGTGGCCTTATAGCTGGGTGAAGGGTGTGGACTATACGCCTGCGGATCAACGGGCAACTGTGAAGGGTCGGTTGAAGCTGATGGATTCACAGGCTGCTGCGACGAAGTTTTCGAGCCTGTGGGTAGGGCTGTCGTTTCCCGATCAGCCGGCGGTGCCACGTGCGCCGAAGCCGCCGCGAGCGGAGGCTACTGCGGGAGGTGAAGGTTCGGCAGCTGCTCCGCCCGCGACGGCGACTCCGGTGCCTGCTGATGCTGATCATCCCGCGCAGTTGAATGCGCAGGGGCAGCGGGTGAATCGCGGGACTTATGTTCCTCCGCGACCGCCTGGAGCCCGTCCGCTTAATTTTCCGCCTCAACCAATTACGTGGCAGAACGATGCGAAGCATTATGAGTTCTGGACGCATGGCGCAGAAGATGGCAGCTTTACGATTGCGAATGTGAGGCCGGGGACTTACCAGTTGCACGCGGTGGCTGATGGGGTGTTGGGTGCTTATGACGCGACGGCGAGCGTGACGATTGCGCCAGGGCAGAAGCTTGATCTGGGGACGATTGAGTGGCATCCCGTGCGCTATGGGAAAGAGATCTGGCAGATTGGAACCCCAAACCGGTCGGCGAAGGAATTTCTGAAAGGTGATGATCATTGGCACTGGGGAATGTATATCGAGTACGCGAAGCTGTTTCCGAATGATGTCGACTTTACGGTTGGGAAAAGCGATCCGGCGAAGGACTGGTTCATCTATCAGGTGCCGCATGACACGGAGTTCAAGGCGGATGGGCGCGATCAGGGACTGGCTACACCTTGGACAATTCACTTTGAGATGCCCGCGGGGCAACGACCTGCAGGGAAGGCTACGTTGCGGTTTGGGCTGGATGGTGTTTCGACGCGGACGCTTGGGATAACCGTGAACGGCGTTGATGCGGGGACGATGACGGATTTGTTTGGTGCGGGGGCGTCGATGATTCGCGATGGAATTGAGGGGACGTGGATTGAGAAGGATTTCAGTTTTGATGCTTCGTTGCTGAAACCGGGCGCGAATACGATTGTGCTGACTGTTCCTGCGGGTGGTGTGGCTAATGGGATTTGTTATGACGTGGTGCGGTTAGAGGTTGCTCCATCTTCGCAGTGACGGCTCGGTTAGACTGGCTTCGATTGTTGGATGAGATTTTCAGGAGATTGACTGATGAATACGACCCGGCGCAGGTTTTTGACCAGTGCTCTTTCCAGTGGCGCGGTTGGAGCGGGGTTTCCTGCTATAGCGGGGGCGCAGTTTTTGAATGCGCCGCGGCATGGGTTGCCGGGGACACTGAAGGAGCGGTATGCGAAGCTTGACGCGATTTTGAAGGAGCCGGTGTTCAAGCGCGAGCTGTTCCCTGATCCTGTGATTATTGGGTCGGTTGAGCTGCTGAAGAACAAGAAGCAATATATCTGTCGTGTGCGGTCGAAAGACGGGCACGAGGGCTTGTCGGTTTCGAATGCGCAGCAGATGGAAGTGCTGTATCCGATGTTCACGAAGCATATCGCGCCGTTTTTTATAGGGAAGGATGCGCGCGATCTTGAAGAACTGATTCCTGCGTCGACGGTTTATGAAAACAATTACAAAGCGCAAGGGCTGGCGATCTGGGTGCCGATTGCGACGATTGAGTTTGCGATTCTGGATATGTTCGGGAAGATGTCGAAGCGGCCGATTGGCTTGCTGATCAGCGACAAGATTTATAACACCAAGATTTCGGTCTATCAGGCGAATGGCGAGCGCGACATTACGGCTGAGGAGACGATTGAGCATCTGAAGCGCGATGTGGCGATCTCAAATGCAAAGGCGATCAAGTTCAAGGTGGGTGGGAGGATGTCGCATCCGGAGACGCCTCTGGGGCGCAGCGAGAAGCTGATTCCACTGGTGAGGAAGACCTTTGGCGACCAGATGATTATTTCAGCGGACTCGAATGGATCGTATACGGCGGCGGAAGCGATCCCGATTGGCAAGCTGATGCAGGCGTATAAGTACGCGTTCTACGAGGAGCCGGTGCCGTTTGACTGGTACGAGGAAACCAGAGTTGTCGCCGACGCGCTGGATATTCCGATTGCGGGCGGAGAGCAGGAGCCGAGCACGCATAATTTCAGGTGGCTGATTGCGAATGGCGGCCTGTCGATTGTGCAGCAGGATATGTTTTATTTTGGCGGCATGATTCGATCCATGCAGGTAGCACGGATGGCGCATGCATTTGGGAAGCAGTGCATTCCACATATCTCTTCAACTGGGTTGGGCTATGTGTACATGATGCATTTTGTGTCGGCGATTCCGAACTCGGGGCCGTATCACGAGTTCAAGGAGTTTAATAATGAATTGCCATATCACTGCGAGACTTCGAGTTTGCGGAGCGATAGCAATGGAGTGATTCATGTGCCTTCGGGGTCGGGGTTCGGCGTCGAGATCGATCCGGATTTTGTGAAGCAAGCTACGGTGATTAAGGGCTAGCTCTCAGAGAGGCACAGGTTCGGCAGGTCGAGCGCTCGAGCGATAGGCTGCTTCGACGAGAGCCATAGTTTCGTAGGCGGATTCGAAGCCGGTGGGAAGATCCGGGGTTGATCCTTCGACGAAGGATTGCAGTGCACCCATGCTGCCGATGAAAGCATCGGGGAACCAGTTGCCTTTGACGGGGAGGGATTTCCATTGCGTGCTGATGCCGCGCTCTGCGTAGCTAATCGTGTCGGGGACTCCTTTGGGATAGTCGAGGTTGACACCCATATCCATGCGGATGGCTCCGTTTGTTCCTTCCCATTGCACGAAGCTGCGGTGTGTTTCTGTGGGGAGGTCGTGACCGTGATTGGTGACGACGAAGACACGCTTCGAGTCGCCATAATCGAGAATGATGGAGGATTTGGTGGCGGCCAGTGACGGGGTTTGTGGATTCTTGATGGTTTTTGCATAAACCCCCTGGGGATTGCCGAGCCAGGAGCGAATTAGATCGAGGTAATGGATGCTGTGGTAAAGGATCTCGAGGCGCGGTGCGGTTGCGAGGAAAGTCCAGAGTTGCCAGGGAGTGTAGGTGCGAACCTGCACTTCAATGTCATGCAGGTCGCCGAGGAGGCCAGCGCGGTGGAGCGCGACGGCGCCGAGGTTGTTGGGGGCATAGCGTAGTTGGAAGTTGACCGCCGCGACGAGTCCGCGGTTGCGGCAATGGTCGCGGATGAGTGTTGCCTCTTCGAGAGTCTCTCCCATGGGCTTTTGGATCAGAACCGCTGCTCCGGATGGGAGGTGAGGAAGGATAGTCATGATCTGCGTTGCGGGAACGGCGACATCGAAGATTGCATCGGGGGGTGCGAAGCGAATTGCTTCTTCGATTGAGTTGAAGGCGTGGCTAATTCCTTTTTCCGAAGCGAGCTCTGCCGCCTTTCCGTTTATCGGGTCTGCGACTGCGATGACGGGGAAGTTTGCTTTTGCATAGGCGGGCAGATGAGCTGCGCGAATAATTCCTCCGGCGCCGAGGATGACAATTGGGCGAGGTGTTTTTGGAAGAGGCGGATTGGATCGCTCTACTACCTGTCGGTAGCGTTCTTCGTTGCTATCTTTTTTTATTTCGTCGTGGGACATGGTCTCTACTTTCCTTTAGGTCGTAGGTGCTGATAGCAGTTATGCCAAAGATCTTTGCTCGCTCTACTTCGGTGAAGCCCGCGAAATAGCTACTGAGTGCGTTCCACCATTCTGCGTAGCCAGATGCGACGAGACACACGGGCCAATCGGAGCCGGCCATGAGACGATCGGGTTGGAATGCTTCTACCGCGACGTCGAGGTATGGACGAATCGACTCCAGCGACCATTGCGACCAAGAATCTTCCGTGACTATACCCGATAATTTGCAAGCAACGTTGCTTCGTTTGCTCAGCTCGCGGATGTTCGTTCGCCAAGGCTCGATTTCTTTGATGGCAATCCTTGGCTTGGCGATGTGATCGAGGACAAATTGTTGTTGCGGATGCCGGTCGATGAAACGAATGGCTTCACGGAGCTGAGGCTCTGCGATGAGAATGTCGTAGATGAGGCCGGTTGACCGCATCGCTCGAATGCCTCGGTTGAAATCGGGGCCGTCAAGGAAGCCGGCTGCCTCGGCTTGCACGATGTGGCGGAGTCCGAGGAGCTTTGGCTCCGCTGCGAGTTCTGGAAGTAAATCTTCAAACTCAGGTGCAGCGATTGGAGCCCACCCTACAACACCGCGAATAGTTTCATGATTGTTTGCAAGATCGAGCAGCCAATGCGTCTCTTCCAAGGCCTGCCTCGCCTGTACCGTGATGGCACCATCCACGCCTACGTGTGAAAGCTCTGACAGAAGATCTGGAAGCAGGAAATCTCGGCGGATTGCCGCCATGCGAGAGTCGATCCAACCGTATTCTGCGGGTGTGTAGCGCCAGAGATGGTGATGCGCGTCAATTAGCGGACTTGCCGTTCGCATTGCAGGGATGCGCACCTTTCCGAGATAGCTGTCATTTTCGTCCGGATATGATCTGAACGATTGGCGGGTCTAGTGTATTAGGTGCGTGTGCGCGATGATTCCGTGCTGGATGGCGTAGTGGACCAGTTTCGCGACTGAGTTGAAACCCAGCTTTCGATTGATATTAATGCGGTGACATTCGACGGTGCGGATACTGATCTGAAGCTGAGATGCGACTTGCTTGCTCGACATTCCATTGGCAAGAAGGCGCATTACCTGACGCTCGCGATCGGTCAGCTGGGCTTCTTTGTTCTTCGCGTTGAAAGCGTGCGGCGTGCCGGCGGATAGATATCCGCCCAGCATCATTTCAGACATTCTGGGCGTGAAGAAATGACGCTTTCTTGCCACTGCTTCTACGGCTTCGACCAGATCACGGTCGGCATCACTTTTCAGGACGAGTCCGCGGGCTCCGGCCTGAAGTGTTTCGCGCATCACCTGTTCGGAGTCGTGCATTGTGAGAACAACGACACCGGTTTCGGGTGAGTGTTTGACGATTTGAGCTGCAGCCCCGGGCCCATTTAATTCCGGCATGGAGAAATCGAGGATAGCGATGTCGGGTCTCAGGTCGACCGTCTTCTGAACGGCTTCTGCACCATTCACAGCCTCGGCGACTACCTGCCAGCCAACCCGCGATGCCAACAAATCGCGGACTCCGCGGCGAATGAGAGGATGATCATCGGCGATTAAAACCCTGAGGTTATCCATGGATGTTTATCTCCGTCGGAATAATGGCGTTGATGGTTGTTCCAGCATCGCTGCAGTCGATACGCAGATGGCCGCCGAGTAGTTCCGCGCGCTCGCGCATTCCACTGATGCCGACTCCGCTTCTTCGATCCAAGGCTTCGTAAAGAATCTCCTGTGAAGGATGTTTGCCCTGATCGCTGATCGCCAGTTCGAGCCAGGGTTCGCATTTCTGCAACGAGATTTTGACTGTAGGACTGCCGGAATGACGAAAGACATTGGCGAGTCCCTCCTGAACGATGCGGAAGATTGTGGTTTCAACCTCATCGCGGAAGCGGCCAAGATCGGGGCTGAGTTCCAGAGTTACACTAATTCGACTGCGTTGTTCAAAACCTTCCGCGAACCACGATATTGCGGGTGCAAGGCCTGCGTCGCCCAGCAGAGGAGGATGCAGAAGATAGGATGCGCTTCGGATTCGCGCAGAACACTCGTAGGCGATTTCTTTGGTTTGCTGGACGAGGGCTCTGAGCGACTCATTGGAATCGCTTACGAGATTTGCCAGACGAGTGAGGTTCCAGTTGAGGACCGCCAATTCTTGCGAGGTCGAGTCGTGAAGATCGCGGGCGAGACGTCGGCGCTCTTCCTGTTGCAGGTTCTCGAGCTGGCCTGAGATCTCGCGATAGGCGGTTTGAGCCTTGTTGCGTTCGGTCACGTCCTGATAAAGGCCGTAAACGCCAGCCAGCCTGTCGTCGACCATGAGCGGGATGCCGTAGATTTCAACGTCGACCATCATACCGTCGCGTCTGCGACGTTGGGTGACCATGTGGACTTTGTGTCCGCGCATGACGCGACCACTGAGGCATGAGGCTTCCTCAGCAAGTTCCGGCCCGGCGATCAGGTCGTCAAGGTCGGTGGAGGCGAGTTCTGTTGGGGTGTATTGGAAGAGGGCTTCGAACGCCGGATTGCACATCGAGTAGCGATAGTCCGCATCGAGGACGACAATGGCGATTGGGCTGTTTTCAATCAGGGCACGAAGATAGGTCGCAGAGGTGTCTGCATCTTTTCCGGAAAAAGGAAATACCATATGAGTTTCGAAAAACTCATGCTGTCTCATAATTGGCCTCGAATCGTACGATTGCTGTTCTATTGCAATGACGCAGGGGGCTTGCTCTTGAAAGATTTGATGTATGAGATATCTGAAGCATAGCGGATTTTTGGGATCCTGTGGGGGGAATCCTCGCAATTGCGTAAGTAGAAATACTTAGATTAGTGGGAGCAAGAGATACTGCGGTACGTTTTTACGGCAAAGTAACCAACCGGCACAGTGGTATCACGACGCCGGCACACTCCTAGAATACGTATTTAAGGGCGAACTGAATCAAGCGTGGGGCAACGGCGGAGGTGTTAATTACGCTGTAGCTTGCTGTTGCAACTCCAGTTGAGGGGTTTGCATATTGCGGGTGGTTCCAGACATTGAAGAACTCCGTGCGGAAATCGAGTGTTGCATCTTCGCGGAGTCCGCCGACGCGGGTAGTTTTTGAGATTGTCATGTCCCAGTTGTCGTTTCCGGGACCACGAGCAGCGCCGATCGAGGTGTTGCCGTAGTCGATTGCCTGCGGTCCTCCAGTTGTTGCAGAGGCGCTGAACGGGACGGGCGGCGCGGTAATGAAGAGACTGGCGCTTGGATTGAGGTAATTGTTGTTTTTGACACGGGAGAGCATGGTGCCGCCGTTCTTGTTGATGATGTTTCGATTGCTGACGCCGGGTGCAAACTGTCCTCGGCTTGCGGTTCCGTAGGCTGTGCCGTCAGCGGCGTCAGTGAAGGTAAGCGGTTTGCCGGATTGGAAGGTGGTCACACCGGAGAACCGCCAGCCATTGGTGGCAACTCGCTCGAAAGCGTTTCCGTCTTTCACGCCTGGGATCTGCCATGTGTATGCGACGACGAGACGATTGGTGCGGTCGTAACCGGCGGGTCCCCAACGAGCGTAACGATTATTCGGGTCGTTGCTGTTGCCGCTGCCGCCGGCGAAGACGCCGTTGGTTCCGTCACCACCCGTGACTGTGGTGAGGACTTTGCTCCAGGTGTAGGCGGCCTGCAGGAAGACGCCGCGACTGACCTGCCTTCTTAGCGTCGCCTGCATGCTATTGAACATGGAGAAACCATAGGTCTCGATGCGTGAGACACCGTTTGGTGTGAAACCCTGATAAGGGACGCGCGCCTGCAAGTTCGCAGAGGCTACTGTGTTGGTCGTGACGTTGTTGATCGGATTGGTTGGACTGGCGAGGAATGCTCTGTTGAGTGCGCGAGATTCTGCGAGGCGAGTGCCACGGGTTCCGACGTACCCGACTTCGAGAACGAGTTTGGATGGTAGTTGCTGCTGTACGTCCAGGTTGTACTGCTGAACCATTGGGGAGTCGATGTTTTGCGCGACGCCCGTGACAGTGAGAGTGTAGTTAGGGGAGCGGGGCCGCCATACGCCGGGAGTGAGGACCGTCGTGTACGGAGTCTGAAAGGTCGCTGCTGCGTTGGCGGTTCCAGTAAGGGTGGCGGAGCTTACGAATGGCTGACCTCCGAGTGTTTGCAGAACCGAATTCGCGTTTGGAAGCGTGTAGAAGACACCGTAGCCTCCGCGCAGGACGGTTGTGCTGCCGCTGCCCCATGGCTCCCACGCGAAGCCGATGCGAGGACCGAAATTGTGCATAGGGAGATCGTTGTCGGAGAGGCTCATGCTGCCTAAACGGGTGACGCCCGCGGGAAGGGTGAGCCGATAGTTATGCGGCACGACAAAGCCGGTAAACGTTCCGGTAGAGGGAACGGGCTGGAATGGAGTTACGAGAGATGGGTAGAAACTACTGAGCTGTCCATGGTTCGCGCTGACGCCGCTATTCAACTCCCAGCGCAGGCCAGCGTTGACGGTAAGGTTTGGTCTGAGTTTGATGTCGTCCTGGACGAACATCGCCATGTCGGTGCCGCGATAACCCTTGTAGTAGGAGCCTTGTTGGCTTCCGCTGGAGTTGAGGTTGCTGAAGCCCGACCCGTTTTGCGCGGCGCTCATGCCGAGGAGGAAGTCCTGAAATGTCTGGAAACCTACGGAACCACGCTTGTTGTTCGGGTCATCGAAGTTGAACTGATTCTTCTCCCCGAGGAAGCCCGCGCGTATGCTTTGCTTTCCGTGTGTCCATGAGATTTGATCGCTGATTTCGAAGGTGTTGACCGCGGAGAAGGAGACGTCGTTGTTAACCCCACCAAGTTGAAAGTAACCGGTGGTAGACATGATCGGCATCAGGGGATAGGTGGGATCGCTTGGGGCCGTCATGCCAATTTGATCGTAGGTGAGATTGGCTTGTGTCTGAAGACGGCCGTAGCTGCGGATGTAACCTATGAGCGCTTCGTTGAGGAAGTGGGCGTTCACAGCCGAAGTCAGTTTCAGCACGGCGACCTGACTGTTAAATGTGGGTGTAAGGCCATTACCAGGTGTGCAAGAGCATGTGCTGAAGGGGAGATTCTGGGGATCGTTCGAGTAGAAGTAGCGCTCGGACAAGGTGTGTTTGGCGGAGAGAACCCAGTCGGTGTTAACCATGAACTGGTCTTCGCTGAAGTGCGACGGAATGCTGAACGAGGAAGAGCCGACGGGGTTGCCGTTTGCATCGATGCCATAGGTCTGCGGCGTGGGAATGAGGTAGGTTCCGTTGGCGATCTTCTGGTGCAAGAGATTCAAGGCTACTGGATTGATGTTGCTGCCGTCGCAGGCAACGTTGACGCCGCCGTTGAAAGGTTTCCATTTGCTGCCCGTGCTTCCGCTGGGGCAAGCGATCTTGCCGATAGCGGCTGGACTGCGATCATCGGTCACAGGAAAGAGGACCAGACTGGAGAATGAACTGGTGCTGAGACCGTTGGCTTGGCGGGTTCCTTGATAAGTGCCAAAGATGAAGAGCTTGTCTTTGATGATTGGGCCGCCGAGGGTTCCGCCGAACTGATTTTGTTTCATTACGGCGCGCTTTTGCCCGTGCATCTTGAGGAAGGTGTCATTGGCGTTGAGAACGTCGTTGCGGAAGAACTCCCACGCGGAGCCGTGGATGCTGTTGCCGCCGGTCTTTGTGATGACATCGACGTTGGCGCCGGCGTCGCGGCCGAAGCCTGCGTCATAGTTGGTGGTCTGGATCTTAAATTCCTGAAGTGAATCAGGATTTGGAATCGCAATGCCTGCCTGCTGAACGAAGTCGCCTGCGCGGCCGGAGCCATAGTTGTTGATGTCGGCGCCATCCATGTGGAAGTTGTTGCTGATGCTGCTTGCCCCGTTGACGTAGACGTCCTGCGTACCTTTGCCGAGCGATGCGGCGTTGTTTACATCGCCGGCGATACCGGCAGACATGGTGAGAACCTGGGTGTAGTTGCGATTGGTCAGGGGAACTTCCTGAATAGTTTTGCCGTCGACGACGGTTCCCAGTGTGGCGTTTTCGACTTGAAGCGGTGGCGCCAATGCGGTGACTTCAACCATCTCACCCTGGCTGCCTACGATCATGTGGGCGTCTGCTCGAGCCGTTTCCGTGACGATGACTGTGACGGGCGGTGGTTGTTCTGTTTTGAAACCGGGAGCAGCGATGCTGATTTTGTAAACCTCAGGTGGGAGCAAGCCCACAGTGAACTGACCTTCAGTGTCAGTTTTGACAGAGCGAGCCTGATCGGTCGTTGTCGAAGTTACTGTCACCATTGCGCCTGCAATCACGGCACCTTGTGCGTCTGTTACTGTGCCTCGGATGGCGCCCGTAGTGGATGTTTGACCGAAGACGAGAGGAGTTGTCATCACAGGGAAGAGGAGAATGGATACAACTCTGCGTGTGCAGAGATGGAGGAGGGAATTCCGTTTCATGTCGGAACCTCTGAGTGGGTTCTTTCGACTATGCCGGAGATTATTGAATTATGTAATTCGGAGAACTACTGAGGGTCTCGATTCAGATTGCTCCGTATTTTTACTTACTTGGAAATATGTAGTGAGACGTTGACCGCATTTGTGGCGTGAAATCGTCTACTTGGTTCCTGTTGCTTTCAGCATTGCAAGCGCACTCTTCGGGACCTTGGCAACGATGTCAAATTCGGGATCGACCAATTCTGTGACGTTGTACTGCATCTCTGCGCCGAGAAAGAGTGCTACTTCGCTGTCGCTGAGACCGTAGTCGTGCTTGATCCATGTGGCGAGCTGTGCCGTCGCTACCTTGAGCGCTTCCTGCAGTGAGCCCGCGACTCCGAAGGAGATGATGAAGTCGTTGTCTTCTTCGCGTACCTGCTGAGTTTGATAGCCGCGAATGATGTCGACTGAGAAATCGACGGCCATCGAGGTTTCGAGCCCCGTTTGCGTGACTTCGCCGTCTCCCATGGCGGCGTGTCCATCGCCAAAGCCGAAGAGAGCTCCGGGATGAAAGACAGGGAAGTACATCGTTGTTCCGGAGACGACTCCGTTGTAGTCGAGATTGCCTCCGTAGGGTCCGAGGTGAGTTCCACCGAAGGCCTCGAAGCCGGGAGGAGCGACGGAGATGCAGCCCAGCATTGGCTTCATGGTGACTTTGAAATTTTTCAACGCTTCGGTTGGGTGTGAGAGAGTCGCGATTCCGCTGGCGTTGTCAAGCTGATACTCTCCGTCAAAACGCTGGTCGTATTTTGCTGCGAGATTGTATGCAGGCAGGATGGTGAATTGCTGAAACCTGCTTCCTTGTCGAGCCGTTGGACGATTTGGCGCGATCTTGATGAGGTGGACGACGAGGGTGTCGCCGGGTAGTGCGCCTTCTACGTAGATCGGACCAATGTTTGCATCGCCACCGAGTGCGACTCGCTGAAGGTTTTTGTCTGCTCCGGCTGAGTCCGGGGACCAGGTGTGAACGATGTCTCCGGGGAAGATGTGAATATCAGGTTTGTTGCCGGCGTAGTAGTAGGCCTGAAATGTTTTTGGCTCGTAATTGATGTCTCGTGGCTTGGCGGGGGGAGTAGGCTCCTTTGTAAGCTTCCAACTCACTTCCTGAGGCATTGGCGGGCGCCCGGCTGCGCCTGCCCCGCCGGGACGACGACCCAAGCCTGTCATGGTGCCGGAGCCCGTTAACTCGTTGTTGTTGAGAGTTCCTCTCAGATCGCCAGATTGTGTTCCTTGCGCGTCCGTCAGGGTCAATTTGATCTCCGAACCTTGGACTGAACCTTTGATTAAGTCATTGCCCCAGGTTCCTGTTAGCGAGTCGCCCGTGCCTTCGAGAGTTACGTGAGCATAGGCGGGTTCGAGAAGGGATTTGCTCGAAACTTCAGCGATCCATCTGCCTGCAATTTCTGCCGCGGAAGCTGCCCGGGACCAAGCTGCAATCCCGACCAACAGTACGATTGTTATCCAGCGTCTGCGCATCGTCATCGTTCTCCTTGGATTTTTGGATCGGTCTGGTAACGGACCGAATGCACCTCGGTCGCGCACGAGAACCGTGTAGATGTTTCTTGAAATGCGAAAAATTCCGGGTGTGCGGAAAGTTATACCACGGCTCGGTGGAGAGACAAGAAATGTGGCATTGGTTCCACGGCAAACCCTATGTTTGCGGAGACGCCCCGTTTTTATACATAGAAGGTCGGTTTCTAGTGGACGCGAATGGAAAGCAACCGGGGTTGAAGTGGTACGCCACCCCGAATGTTAACTTCCAGAAGAGCCTCGAAGTTATGGATTTTGTGATCGATGGTGACCTGGCGTAACAGTTCGGTGACCGTTTCGGGCTGCAGGGCATATTCGACGGCTGCCTGGGTGCCGAGAGTCGTCAGTCCGCTGAAGACGAACATCTTGTGATCGGGTTGAACGGCGGGAAGAAGCGCGATCACGGAATAGTCCTTGGTTAGTGGATGCTCCGGGCGCAGGTAGACGGCCGGTTCTCCGAGGCGCGGATGGTGGTTGATGACACCCGCGTCATTGGCGCTTGCAGTAAGGGTAAAGTCTTGCGTAGACGGGAGCGACTTGAGCGATCCATTTTCGGCAATCGAACCGATGAAGATCAGGTTGCGGGACCTGGCTTCATCCCATGTAACCAGTGGACTGCGTTTGAGAAGAAACTCAGAGTGCTGATTGTCGAAGAGCCTGGTGAGTTCGTGGACGGAGATGAGTTCGCCGATGCCGGTGTAGTTATCCACCAGGTTTGTGGCACGTTCGTCGGAGCCATCGGTGGCGGCGTATCGCATTCCGTTTTTGGCGTCTCCTACGAAGAGTGCGTTGCTGTAGATGACGAGTGGAGGATCGCCGACGAGGAAGGGGGCCCAGAGCTGTTTGATGGGTCGAGTGGATCGAACCTGCTTTTGCAAGTTTGATGTCACGAACAGTGAGAAACAAAGTAATAATGCGAGGCCGAGTGATGCGACCGTTATCCATCCTCGTTGTTTTTTCGTTGCGGCCATGATGGCCGATTTGAGAACAGGAGAAGTTGAGTGGGAATCTTCCGTGGTTTCGGGCTGCGAGTCTTTGTTTGTCTGCGGTGAAGGCCGAAAGACCGGGAGATAGTGTCCCTTCGGGATTTCGATCAAGATGGGCTCGGTGGCGCCCTCTTCCTTAAAGTAGGCGGCGAGCTTCTTGCGCAAGAGCCGCGCCTGACTCCGGACGATACTGTCTTCGCTGGAGTTGAATCCGGGTGGACGTTGGAATACCTGAATGCCAATCTGTTGCTCAGTTGCACAGTCGGGATCACCTCGGATTGCACAGGCGCTGACATGAAGCAAGAAGTCCTTCAGCCGCGCTGAACCGGAGAGGTGTGGACTCTCAATGATGCGTTGCACTAAATCCCAGCGAGAATCTCCCTCGAACTCGATTGTCTCCCAATGCTGTTCCGGTACCGTTTTCATCTCTATGCGGTAAATTTCACGTCCATTTGACGGTCAAATCACGGTGAAGTTGCGTATCTGGCGATGCCATTCATCACTTCCATGCATCCATCCACTATCTGGTGCAGGACCAAGAGTTACGCACGGCCCTGGGGCGAGTTCCCGCCCTTTCCATTGGATGCCATTTACGGAGGTTGGTGATGAAAAATGTTAAGAGGTTGATATGCCTTGGGATGTTCCTAGCGGCAACACTCTCGGCCGGTCGGTTTGTCCACGCACAAGCAATCTACGGATCTCTATTTGGG
The DNA here is from genome assembly GCA_035570955.1 of Edaphobacter sp. Classification (GTDB taxonomy): domain Bacteria; phylum Acidobacteriota; class Terriglobia; order Terriglobales; family Acidobacteriaceae; genus Edaphobacter. The sequence goes on from DATMKY010000083.1 coordinate 30,082, forward strand.
ACGGTTGTCGACAATACGGGAGCGGTGGTTCCTAACGCGAAGGTTACCGTAACCGATGTCGCGAAGGGAACGCAGACGGTGGTACGGAGTAATGGCGAAGGATTTTGGCGGGCCGATAATCTGATTCCCGATACCTACAGTGTTCAGATCGAATCCGGTGCGTTTGCTCCGGGAACGGCGGAGGGCGTGGAGTTGCACGCCGGAACCTCGCAGATGGTGAACATCACGATGCAGGTGCAAGGCTCCCAGCAGGTTATCAATGTTACGTCAGCGGCTCCGGCGCTGAAGGTTGACCGTGCCGAGGTCTCCGAGGTTTTGAATGAACGCTCAGTTCAGGAGCTGCCTAATCTTACACGCAACTTTACTTCATTTGCGTTGCTGACCCCCGGTATGCAGCATTCATCGTTCAATATTCTGGGGCCTGAGAATCCGCAGGGCGGATTGGCGCTGAACTCGAATGGGTCGAACTATGGAGTCCAGGGTTTTCTACTTGATGGAACCGACAACCGTGATCCAGTACTGGGAATCATTGTGATTAATCCCACGCTGGATTCGATTGGAGAGATGAAGGTCACGACCCAGAACTATGATGCGGAGTTTGGCGGAGCGGCAGGAGGCATTATCAGTGCGAGTACCCGTTCTGGAAGCAATAACTTCCATGGCGATGCTTTCTGGTTCCGGCACAGTGATGCCTTGGAGGCACGTGATCCCTTTGCACAGGCGGTACGTGATCCCATTACCGGACGATTTATCCCAAGCACTCTTTTTAGCCAGTTTGGCGGGAGGCTGGGGGGACCGATCATTAAAGACAAAGCTTTCTTTTTTGTCGACTATCAGGGATTGAGACAGAGACTAGGGGCGAGCTTTCTGCAGTCTGTTCCTACGGCGACGGTACGTAATACCTGCCTGGCGACTGGCAGTACAACCTGCGATTTGAGTCAGTATGTGACGTCAGGCTCGGTCTATCGATACCCGGTCTCCGGAGGAACGCCAACTGTCTATGCCCCAAATGCGGTTCCTGTTGCCGCGCTCTCGCCGCAGGCACTCAATCTTCTTCGGCAACTTCCTGGCCCCAACACTGGATCGTCTTCGCTGACGCAGAACAACTTTGCAGCGTCGGGAAATGGAACGGACAATGGCGACCAGGCAGATGTCCGGCTCGATGTTCCAATCAATGACAAGATCAGGACCTTCGGACGTTATGATTACGCAATCTACCGTCTCTCGGGTGCTCCGGCTTTTGGAGCGATTGGTGGCCAGGGATTCGGGATTACGAATACAACCGGGACTTCGAATGTGCAAAACCAAAGTGCAGCGCTTGGAGCCGACTATGTTTTGAACGCGAGCTTGTTGACCGATCTTCGATTCGGGTTTTTCAGCTATCACGTTTCGGAGAATAAGTTTTCGGGAGGGAGCCCGGCTACGGCTGCGGGGATTCCGAATCTGAATACAGTTCCCGATACCGCGGGGTTACCCTCGTTCAATGTCTCAGACAACAGCATCAGTAACTTTGGAAACCAGAATTGCAATTGCCCTCTGCTCGAGAGCGAGCAGGTATTTCAACTGAATAACAACTGGACGAAGGTGATTGGCAACCACACAATCAAGTTTGGCGGTGATGTACGGTATGCGTTGAATCTGCGCAATGCGAGCGATAATAACCGGACTGGTGTGTTGAATTTCAACAGCGGAGCTACTGCAGGGCCGAACGGCGCAGGTTCCGGACTGGCGTCGTTGCTTTTTGGCGATGTGAATGAGTTTCAACGGTTCGATGTGTACGAAAACGATGCAGCAAATCGTCAAAAGCGATTTGCTTTTTATGGACAGGATAGTTATCGGGTGACCCAGAAACTAACGGTGAACTACGGAGTTCGCTGGGACCTCATCTATCCAGAGACGGTGAACGCGACGGGTAATGGAGGGTTCGCTTCGCTAGTTTCTGGCGGAACGCGTGTCGTCGGCATCAATGGGATTGGAAGCAATGGCAACGAGAAGATGGACTATCTGAACCTTGCGGGAAGGCTTGGCTTCGCTTATCAGGTATTTCCGAATACGGTGATTCGCGGTGGTATTGGGCAGGTGTACGACACGGTTGGATATTTCGGCACACTGTTTGGCAGTGTGCTCACACATAATTTGCCTGTACTGGCCAATGAAGACATTACTGCGAGCAATGCGATTGGGCAGTTTTCAACGACGCTTGCGTCACCGCCTGGGCGTCCTGCCGCGCCGACGATTCCAACCAATGGAATTATTCCGCTCAGCAATAATTTCAATCCACAGTTTCGACCGGAACGGATTCAACTGCCGAAGGTGGATCAGTGGAACGTGGCTGTGCAACAGCAGTTCGGGGCCAATACCACCTTTGAGATTGCCTATGTTGGCAACCATGCGGAACGGATCTATCCCGGTGAGACTTACGGATTTGACCTCAACGCTCCGGTGTTGCCGTCGTCACCTGCGGAGATTGCGTCCGGTGATATTGCGACGCGTCGTCCGTTTTTTAATAAATTTATTTCAACCTACAACGGTGCACCGGCGATCTGCTGCAGCAATGGCATGACTTCGGCTGCTCCTGCTGCGAACGCTCGTTACAATGCCCTTCAGACAAAGCTGGATAAGCGTTTTGGGAATGGGCTGCAATTCAATGTGAATTACACCTGGTCGCAGGCACTTGGTTATGCGAATGACAACGTATTTGCTCGCTATCCGAGGGTGAGTTTCGGACCGAACGATACCAATCGTGAGCACGTCTTCGTTATCAGCGGAATCTATCAGCTGCCTTTTGGCAGGAATCGTATGTTTCTGTCGCATAGTGGTCGAGTGATGGATTATCTGGTTGGAGGTTACAGCGTCAGCGGCGCGTCGACGTGGCAGAGCGGTGCGCGGTTTACTCCTACTTATGCGGAGTGCGGGCTCGATCAGGACCTCGACAACAACTTCAACGGGCCTGGACGGAGTAGTGACTGTCGTCCGAACAAGGGGAGCGGAGCGTTTGTATTGCATGCCGGCTCGTTCAATCCCACTACCCGTTCGGTTCAATACTTTACACCTTCCCTGACCCCTGTTGGTACCGGGTCCAGTCCTTTTGGGCGGCCTGCCTTTGCTACGTTCGGCAATATAGGACGCAATCCTTTTGCCGGCCCGAATCAGTACATGGCAGATGCTGCAATTCTGAAGGACATTCCGATAGTCGAGAATGTGAAGGGCCAATTTCAATTCCAGGTGTTTAACCTGTTCAATCATCCGGTTCTTGATCTGCCCAACGCTTCGGGCGCGCGATGCGTGGACTGTTCGAACGGTGGCGTGATTACCAACACCGATGCAAATGTTCCGATGCGTCAGTTGCAGTTTGCATTTCGGGTAGAGTTCTAGCTGTCTGTGATGAAATAGGGCTGCCGATTTGTTGTCGGCGGCCCTTTCTTCTGGTCCGTGTCTTATGTGATCAGATAGAGATTGCGGGGCATGTGTACGATCGTCCAAGCAACGGGGAGTGAACTGATTCGTATGATCAAGTCGAGTTCAAGATTGCGCAGTCTGATTCTCGGCATCTTTCTTGTGACTTCTCCGCTTGTTCGTGCCGCTATGAGTGAGGATATCTTCGGACCAATTCCTCAGTTTCCTCTTTCAGAGGATGGGATGAGGATTCATCAGGCCGTTCAGCCACAACATCCTTTTACGGTGACCGGTTCGACCGGTGCGATCCTTGGCCTTCAGAATGGCAATGTAGAGTTGTGGGCTTTACCGACGAAGGTGTTCAACAATTTACATCTAACGGCCGAACTTGATGGGTACACGGTGCCTATTGATTTAAACAATGTTGCCGCGTCTATCGATGTTTATCCCGACCATACGACCATCACGTACTCGCATGCGGCGATCACTGTCCGTCAGCACATGTTTGTGCCCGTCGGCGATCAGGTGCAGGGTGGCATTATTTTTTTTGAGGTTGAGTCCATTCGCAAGGCGGTACTTACTGTATCTCTGGAACCAGTGATGATGCAGCAATGGCCTGCACCTTATTTCGGCAGGCCCAGTGCTTCTTGGAGAACTATCGGCACCGGAGGAGCATTCGTCCTCTCGACGGATAACCCCTTGATCTTCGGGATGGTAGGAATGCCTGATTCCACTTCAGGAGATTTGCCTCCATATCAGGAGCGTCCCCAGACGCTGCCGCTTCAGTTCAAAGTTCACTTCGATCCGTCCCAAGATCAACACAAGTTCTTCCCATTGATTGCCGAAGTCAGCCTACAGGGCGAAAAGAATTCTCCTGCAGCGATTGCTGCGATGGAAAAACATCTTGTCACGACTGCGAATGGGTTGCCTGAGGTCTATCGGACGACTCGTGCTTACTACAACAATTTTTTTGATGATCGCTTGACGGTTCATACACCTGATCTGCATTTTGACGAGGCGATGAAGTGGGCGGAGGTCGCGATTGAGCAGACCAAGGTGCGTACTGGCGACGAGACAGGATTGGTTGCAGGCTGGTATCCATCTTTCGATTCTGCTCGGCCTGGCTTCGGGTGGTATTTCGGGCGCGATACTTTGTGGAGTCTTTATGCTGTTGACAGTTATGGCGATAAAACACTTGCGAAGCAGGCGCTGGAGTTTCTCGTCAAGCGCCAGCGTGCCGACGGCAAGATCATGCATGAGTATTCTTTGACCGCCGGTAGTCTGCATGGTGATCTCGATTGGTCGAACTTGGGCTTTGAATATGCAGCCGCGGATGCTACTCCGCTTTTCATCATGGCTGTCGCAGACTACGTTCGCACAACAGGGGATATAGAGTTTCTGCGTTCGCATTGGGAGCAGATGAAGAAGGCGTACGCGTTCGACCGCGCGCACGACTCGGATGGAGATAGCGTCTACGACAACAGCGAGGGTACTGGGTGGGTCGAAGCATGGCCTCCAAAGATGCCACATCAGGAGATCTATCTTGCTTCGCTTGATCTGGCATCAAGTTATGCGGTTGCGGATTTGGCGAAACTCATGCAGGACCAGAGTCTGACTGCGAGTGCGTCTTCTCAGGCACGGCATATCGCTGGGGTTGTTGCTGAATATAAGTTAAACGATGGAAGTTATGCATTCAGCCGGAATGCGGACGCAAGTCGGGACGACACTTCAACGATTTTTCCGGCAGTTGCATTGTGGCAGGGGCGGGAACTTCTTCCTGATCCCGGGAGAATGCTTTCGTTGTGGGCGTCACACCACTTTGCTACGGACTGGGGTGTGCGCTCGGTGAATGATACTGCATCGGTGTTTGATCCGATCAGCTACCATCAGGGGTCGGTTTGGCCATTGTTTACGGGTTGGGCATCGCTGGCGCAGTATCGCGCGGGACGGCCAATAGCGGGGTATGCGGCGCTGATGCGCAACGTGAATCTGACATGGGCGCAAGATCCCGGATTTGTCACGGAGGTGCTTTCAGGGAGATTCTTTCAGCCGCTCGAGCGGAGTAGTTCACATCAGCTGTGGTCTTCTGCGATGGTTCTCTCTCCAGCTATACGAGGTCTGCTTGGGGTTGAGGCTGACGCCGTGCATCGTAATCTGCGTCTGCAACCGAACCTGCCCGCTTCATGGAATTCTGCGGAGATTCGCAATGTGCGAGTGGGGGATGATCTATATGAGATTGAACTGAAGCGCGCTCATGGGTACCTGGTGGGGACTGTTCGGTCGAATCGGCCGACGGTGCTCTGCTTAAACGGAAGTGGAACTTGTCATGATCCACCGGTATCGTCTAGGACGATCTCGCTTGCGTTGCCTGCAGTTGAGATCTCTCTGCCTGACCAGGAACTGCCGGAGAGTGGGAGCCTGACAACTCAACCGCGTGTCCTCAATGAGTCGTATCAGGGTGAAGAGTTTGCTCTGACGCTTGAAGGGCTTGCGGGAACTACTGTGGATCTTCTGGTTCGAAAAAATATGACTGAGGCGCGTGCGCGACATCCGGGCATCAGAGTTGACGGAGGCGAAGCGATTGGCGATAGGATTCGCGTGGTCTTTCCGCCGGGTACAGGATTCGTCACACAACCCGTTCATATCTCATGGTCAAAGTAACGGAGGAAGAAGGGGAGAACAACAGGATGGCGAAAAATGTTCATCGCTGCGACCGTGAGACTGGCGGACGCATATCGCCCAGACGATTTAACAAGTATTCCGGAGTTAGTCCACTGAGCTTTTGAAAATCTTTTATCATGTGCATTTGATCGTGGTATCCAAATTCACAGGCCAGATCTACCCAGCGAACATTCTGGCAATTAATTTTAGCGTCGAGTACTGATTCAAACCGTGCCACTCTCGAATACAGCTTAGGGGCCAACCCGATCTCAGCGATGAAATTGCGCTCAAATTGTCGAAGCCCCAAAGACATATGACCTGCTACGTCATTTACTCGCACGACGCCTTTCGACCTAAATATGTAGAGCGCAGCGTTCATAATCGAACTATTTCTTCGCGATGAGGCTAGCTTGCCCAGAAGGTATTCTTCCGCAAGCTTAACTCGGCAGAGGAAATCGTCCGTCTCAGCCATCCTGTGCCACAGTAAACGAGCCTCAGGTCCAAGGACATCGTACCCGTTGTAGTCTCGATTCACGAGCATGCTCATCGGAAGATGAAAGAGCTGCCAAAATGCCAGAGGCTGAAAGAAGATCCCAAATGACTCCACCCCGCCGGGAAGATGAAGATTAATTGGGCGATAGGCACTTGGCCCTAGTACGCCCACTTCATAGATCTCGAATAGGCTAGCGTCTCCGAATTCAGCGATAGGTCGAGAACCAAATTGAAAATCGACTATCACCTCGAGACATGCGGGCATCGGCTCCACAACCTCTAGGCTCTTATGCTCTGTCCTTCGCTGAGCGAAGGCACGGATGTAAGTTTGGAGTTCAGGACGAGGAGGACATGAATAGAGTTCATGCACAAAGGAACCTCCTTGCAATGATTTAGACACTGACCGAAGGTTAGACGTAAGGCCGCGGATCATTCGAGATCATCTGTTCCAGCAGCCCTGCTAGTTAAAAAGACGCAGCAATGAAGCAATGCTCTCAGATTTTTTCAACAATGTCGCGTTTTTACTATATGGCTCACACAATCCTCAGATAGGTTCATCAGAGCATCCTGGCTGGAGTGGTCAGGAATGACGGATAGAGGAAAGAAACGAATAGAACCGAATTTATCTCGTGTCTTTGTGACTTGCAGTTTTCAACCACCCTTGTCATTTCCCTGCGGGAGCCTCTGGCAGCGCAGAAACCCCTCTGGTTCAAATTCCGCATTGAAAGGAAAATCCGATGAGTAACTCTCAAATTCATCAAGCAAGTGCGTTCACGCCAGCTCTTTGCTCTCACAATGGTCTACTTCACGCCATTTTCATTGCAGCGAACGACTCACACGATTTGCTTCACATTGTTTCAGTAGACGGGATCTCCTGGGAACGGAAAAACAACGTTCGACAGGCTGCAAGGTTCGCGCCCGCAGTTGCGGACTTCAACGATACGTTGCGGATAGTATTCGTAGCCAACAATGCGAGTAATGATCTGTTAACATGCACTTACGACGATGCCCTTGATATCTGGACCGATAATTCTCCATTAGGCGAATCTTCGAAGACTGGTCCGGCGGTCGGCGTGGTTTCTACCGTCTCCTCGAGTGGTGCTCTCACTCAACATTTGCTGATGTATTTTGTTGCAGATAATGACTCGAATGAGCTTTTAGTTACAGAAATAGATTCTTTCAACCCACCACTCTTTAAAAAGGGAGGTAAAGGACATGTGCCAATTCATCTTCCTGATCCGAGCGATACCCTAAAAGACACGCCGCCCCCTGTTCTTCATAAGTAAGCAGCTTGCCTCACATCTTCTCAAGGTCGCTTCGTAAATGGTCGGCTCTAGTCCACGATTTTCGAACTTTGGATCAAGTGATACCTTTAGCATCCGTTTGGGCGTGCTTCGGCTCTCTTCGCCAACTTAAAGTGCAAAATTCGGATCGTCGGTGACGAGAGGCGCAATTCGCAGGAAGAATCGGGGTGACCTGTCATTCGAAGGTGTCTCACAGAATCTGATTTGTCGTCGAGGTCATTTGAGATGCGCTCATTCGATGAGGTAGGGATGATTCGATGATCCTGGTTGCGACTCAACTCCATTGCATTCGGTGCGGAATCCCGAGCATGGAAGATGTTCCTGGCAGCATGCTAGAATTCCACAACTCCTGCAACCGTTTCGTGGCGAGTTGCTAGTGTCCCTTGTTACGGTGCCTACGGATGCGAACGCCTCTTGCTCTGCTAACCACATGCTTCTTGTGCGGGTTCTACCCGCTGGCGTTTTCGGCAAAGCATTCAGATGCACCCCCTCTTCTAAACCCGTTTGAAGTTCATGCGGAACTTCTCACGCGTCTCTATGCCAACAAGCTAAAGACCGGAGATCCGGTTCTAGCCAAGGTGCTTGATCCCTGGCAAAATCAAGGCTGCAAACTTCGCCATGGATCGATCCTGACCGGCCACGTTGTCGAAGCTGAGACAAGTTCGCGAAGCGGATTTTCCAGTATCACGATTGGATTCGATACTGCTGAGTGCAACGATCAACCTTCCATGGCCCTGCCTCTCACGGTTGTCACAATTCTTCCCAGTTCCACCGGATCAGATACAGACGAGCTTGAATCGAGGTCGCTGGTTGAGGCGCTGTTTTCTCCAGAGAACATGATTACGAGCTATGAGAGGGCTTTGGACAACAAGGGCGACCTGGCTTTTCAGCTCACACGGGCCACAAGTGTTTCCGGACAGGCCAATTCGCAATTACCAGCCGGCCGAGTAGTAGGTTTTAGCCAGATGCAGCTCGATGCAGGCATCGGACCGGCGAATGTTTCGAGAATCTTTCTGAAGCAGAAAAATCTCCGGCTGGAACGGACGACGAACATGATTCTTCTACCGTCCCCCAACATGACGGGAGCCAAGACAACCGCACTGGCCATGAGTCCAGATAAGACATCGATCACACCACCTCAAGCAACTTCAGTGCATGACACGATGGTTGCCAGCGCGGGTCCTTCAGATAGGGCGATTTCGACATCATCTGTATCTACTCCCGGATCTTCGTCGGCTTCGATATCGACGGCTCCGGAGCCGGAGCCAGTAGACGAAACCGATATCTGCTCTTCCGTGTGCAATACAGTCGGGAATACTCCTACCGTCAGGAAAACAGCGACTACGAGCTATCGGCTTTCGATTGCTGACCTGGGTTTTTCGGCGAATCTGAATCGTGCGATCGATTCGTTTGGGCACGACGCCACACTTACCTATCTCGATGAGTCCACACTTCTCTTCACCTTTGTTCCACACGGCCTTCACCGCCGGGTACAAGTCGGCATACGGAGCGTTCCAGTACGTACCGTCCGCGGGGTGGTCGTCAACACTAACTCCCATACCATCCAACACGTTTATGAGTGGGAGATTCATGGCCAGGGTCAATACCTATGGCCCGCCGGGAACGGAAGAATTCTCCTTCACGTGAACCGACAGCTTCTTCTTCTCGGTCCAGATCTGAAGCCGATTCACTCTTTTGCTCTAGATGGAGTATTTCAATGGGCTTCTGTCTCTCCGTCGGGCGATCATCTTGTTATTGGGACGATTAAGGAACGGCACACCGAGGCGCTCCACCGGTTGATCGTAGACCACACTGGAATCGAACCTGAAGAAGATATCGAAGTTCGGCTCTATGACCGTGACTTTAAACTTATTCTTTCCGCAACGCGTTCCACGTCGGATCGCCCGACGATTCTCTCTGACTCTGGAGAGTTGCGCCTTCACGCAACTAATGCGAAACACTGGCAGCTCGAGGAAGAACGCTGGGATGGCAGCCGCCAGCACCTTGTTACTACGACCTCCTACTGCAGACCAACCATCTCCGCACAGAAGTCCGGCTATCTTTTTCTCTCTGGATGCGCTGACTTCTCCGGTCTTCGCTGGTATCGCATGCTTCGCCCTGATGGGCATCCGGTCGTAAAGACAAGAGTTCCTTCGGGAGAGATTGAGCAAGCGGCCGATACGACTGCATCGGCGACATTCGCGGTGCGCGTTGTGAAGACCGTGAAGCCAATGTTTCCGGGGAAGGCTTTCAACAAGATTGATTTAAATAGCGAAGAGATTAGTGTGTATCGCACGGGAGACGGCCATCAGATCTTCAGTACAAGCACAGGAGACATGCCACTAATGGCTCAATCGTTTGCGATGTCTCCGACTGGTCAGCAGATGGCGGTCATTGACGGACAATCGCTATCTTTTTTCGCCGTGACAGATACGTCAGCTCAACCGTGAACCGGAATTTCTTCTCTTGTTCCTTTCAATCGCGATTGTTTCCGGATCGCAGGAAGTAAAGAATTTGAAAGAATGGTCGGGGCGATTGGATTCGAACCAACGACCCCCTGCTCCCGAAGCAGGTGCGCTACCAGACTGCGCTACGCCCCGAACCTGTGTTGCGATGAGATGTCGATGAAAAAGGCTCTCCATTCATTCAAGCGCGCGCGGGTAGCTTGCTGGATCGCTGTTTCGACATGCTTAGTTTAGCAGATATTGACGTTTTATGGCGTGGCACCGGAAGGGTTTGCAGGACTCGCGACCGCGAGTGGGTCTTATGAGATTGATGCATCTGCATCGCGTGTGAAGTGTTGGTGATGAGTGTAAAAATAAGAGGAGTCCGGATGGACTCCTCTCTTAATGAATGTTGCAGATCAGCCTCTTTAGTGAGGCTTGTTGGGATGCGGGTTGGTGGGATTCGCGTAGGGTTGTCCGCGACGACGTATTGAGTTGGTATCAAAGGTATTGGTGTCGCCTGGGATGAACGATGCCCCAGCAGGCACTAGAACGTCGTCCAGGCTCCGGTTGAGTTCGCCGCCTGTGCGCATCTCGATGCGAGAGGGGTCGATTCCTTTCTCGTCGACGAGATATTGCTGGACGTTGAGATCGCGTTGCGCGGCTGCGTCGGGTGTTTCATCTGCGGAGTGCCTGCCGATAATGACGAGTTTGGACGTTGTGTCACGATTGAGGGCGAGAGCGACCTCATCGAGGCATCCCTTGGCTTCGTTGTCGACACGGACCGGACGTTTTCTGTCGCGCTCGAAGGAAACACTGCAGAGATTGCGCGGTGGCGGCGCAACCGGTGGCGGCGGTGTCGTGATTGTGACTGTTGTGTTAGCTGTAGCCTCCTTGCCGAGGTCATCGACGACGTTGCAGGTTACGGTGATGGTGCTCGGGTTGACGCCGTTGGTGCTGAGCGTGGCGGTTGGGGTGTTGCTGGCAATCTGGCCGGCGGAACCGGAGTACGAGTAGGTTAGCGGCCGGTTCTGCGGACTGCGTGCGACGGACGTGATGGTTGACGAATCGTTGGGGAGAACAGTACTCGGATTGGCCGAGCAGGTGATGGTCGGCGGCTCGTAAGCATGAACGCGGAAACCTGCGGTGCAATTTGCCTGCTCACTGGCGCGCGGACCTTCAGAGACATGGCCGGAGACGATGTAGTCACCCGGAGCCAGACCTGCGGTGGAAACAGTGGCGGTCTCTTCATGGCCAGTAATTGACCCGCCGTTTGTTGTCCAGGCGTAAGTGATTTTTCTCTTGAGATCGACGTTGGCGGCGGCTGCGGTAACGGTGATTGGATCGCCGGGAAAGACATTCGCCGGCTCAGGGGTACAGCCCATTTGGAGCGCTGGAGGAGGTGAGACCTTGCCGAGGCGAAGAACGAGTCCAGCAGAGAGGCGATATGCAGAGACTTCCCCGATTCCGCCTGTGACTTTTCCGGGGTCTACTGGGCCATAGTCAACATGGGAATAGTAGTAGTCAGCCTGAATGGTGCGTAGGGCGAGGTGGTTATCGAAAAATGGAAGAATGTAGTCTAGGCCCCCGCCTGCGGTCATTCCCCATCCCCAGGTGCAGGGTTGGAAGATTGGGCCTCCAACTTTGGCACCACCGCCGAGAACGTGGGCGAATGGGACCCAACGATTTTTCTGGAAACGATAGACGGGGCCTGCCTGAGCGGTGAAGACACAGTCGTTGGGGCCGCTGGGAAAGAGACTGCCTTCAACTTGAAGGCCGAGAAGATGATTGAAATAAGCGGTCGCGCTGAGAACCGTACCGACGTCGATTGGCTGATAGGGGACGTTTGAGATTTCGCCGGAGAAAGGGTGGAAGTAACCGTAGCCTGCGTAGAGATCGAAACGCGAGGGATCGGGAGGAGGTGTGGAACCAGTTTTGATGGCCTGTGCACCTGAGAAGATTGAAGACGTCATCATCCATGTGAGCGCGACGAGAAGCTGGATCCTAATCGTTGTGGATCCGTGGCGCGACGGGTTGCTGTTCGGTTGGCCGTGGCTCACGAGATGCGAACACATAAAGAGAAATCCTCCAACTACAGTACTGCTTCCTGATCCCCAAAAACCAGGACTTACTGTTTAGCGACGGACAGAATGACCGAGGTAGATTGAGCAGGTGTCACGAAGGTAACGCTGGTGCCGGTGATAGTGATGGTGTAGGACTGAAACACAATCGGAGGACAGCCACAACCTGCAAGGCCAAGCAAGCAAATTGAGACGACCAGGAAAGCGAGAAGGCGGATCTTTTGAGAGCCCAGTTTTTTGCGACGACGAAGACCTGCGAAGAAGATTCCGAGGCTGGTGAATTCGATTGGAAAGACTGCGGCGAAAGTGATCGGAGCGACGCCGCGAGGGTTGAACTCGCGAGGCATCGGCCGGCGAAACTCGGCGTCTGCAGCCGTAGTGTTGACGGTCATCGCCACTGTGGTTGAGCTGCCGGCAGTGAGGGTAGGATTGCTTCCGAAAGAGCAGGCCGCGTCTGCGGGCAGTCCGGAGCAGGCCAGATTGACCTGCCCGGCAAAGGCTCCTACCGAAGTGACGGTGATCTGAAAGACCGTTGCCCCTGCACCGGTGATGTACTGCGTGGCGGGTGATGCAGCGAGGGTAAAGCTGCCTGCCGGTGCGTTCATCACCTGCGTGAGCGTCGCAGAACTGGCACTGAAGTTGGTATTGGCCTGAAAGGCTGCGGTGATGATGTGACTGCCGAGACTCAGAGTTGAGGTAGAGAAAGTTGCGACTCCGCTGCTATTGAGAACTGCTGTACCGAGAAGAGTAGCGCCGTCGGAGAAATTGACGCTACCGGCCACCGCTCCTGAGGTGGTTGTGACAGTGGCGGTGAAGGTGACATTGGCTCCGATGGTCGCCGGTGAGCCTGAACTTGTAACTGTTGTGGCCGTGGGTGCGGGTGTGATCGCAAGAGCGCCGGGGTAAATTACAGCGACATAGTTGTTGGCGGAGGTTCCAGAGACATTAGCGCCGATGGGGTAGTTGCCTGCCGGTGAGGCCGAAGTTGCTGACGAAGAGTAGGTGACGACTACGTTATCGCCAGGAAGAACGCCGACGACCGTCCCAGTGAAATTTGGGTTCTGCTGACCATAGAGGCGGGTCGCACTGTTGACGTTGATGACCAGTGAAGTGGGATTCTGAGTAATGGTCAAGGTGCCGTTAACCGGGACGACGGTGTAGTTAGACGAGTTGCCGACGACGGTAGGGACGATGGGGTAGGTCCCTACGGGAGAGCTGACGCCAGCGATGGTCGAGAAGTTGAGGGTGACGGTGTCACCGTTGACGAGGCCGGTAGTGAAGCCCGTAAAAGATGGGTTCGCGGCGCCATAAGTACGGCTGGCGCTATTCGCAGTGGCAGTGAGCGTTGCGGGTGTGACGCTGAGGACTCCGGCCGTGGTGGTTACGGTGTAATTAGCAGTGGCCGCGCCGGAGACGGTCAGAGTAATTGGATAGGAACCAACCGCCGAAGTTATGGTGGCGGCCGTCGTGTAACTAATAGTGAAGGTGTCGCCGTTGAGCGCACCTGTGATTGTGCTTGCGAATGGTGGATTCGTGGTTCCGTAGGGTCGAGATATGCTGTTGGCCGCGACATTCAGGGTAAGCGAAGCCTGTGTGATAGTGAGAGCGCCGGGCGTTACCTGGATGATGTAGTTCGAGGCTGCTGGGCCTCCTACGACATCATTGATCGGATAGGTTCCTACGGGCGAAGTTATCGTTGCAGGAGTTGAGTAAGTGTTGATGAAAGTATCACCGTTAAGCGCGCCGCTGACGCTGCTGGAGAATGCTGGGTTGGGCGATCCGTAAGGACGTGATGCATTGGCGACAGTCACTATGAGGACCGCCTGCGTGATGGTTAGGGTTCCCGGGGCAACTGTAATGAGGTAATTCCCAGCATTGAGGCCTGAGACGGTTGCGTTGATTGGATACGTTCCCACGGGCGAAGTTATCGTCGCGGGCGTGGAGTAAGTGACGGAGATAGCATCGCCGTTCAAAGTCCCCGTCGTGGTGACACCATTGAGCGTCACATGCGTTGTGCTGTTGAACGCGGGGTTCGGCTGGCCGTACTGGCGGGTTGCGTCAAGAACTGCAATGGTCAGTGGCGCCTGAGTGATGGTAAGTGTTCCTGCATTGTTGGTGACGGTGTAGTTGGAGAGGACGGTGGTGCCGGTTGCAGTCAGTGTTGCGATGATGGGATAGGTCCCAACGGGGCTCGTTACCGTCGCGGCAGTGGAATAGGAGACAAGGATCGTGTCGCCTGGGATCACTCCTGTCAGTGCGCCGGTAAAGGTTGGATTGGGAGCACCGTATTGGCGGGAAAAATTATCGACAGCAACAGTGAGCGTAGCGGGGATGACCGTTAGAGTGACGGAACCGTTTGCCGGGGCATAGTTGGTGTCGCCGCTGTAGGCAAAGGTGACTGTGTAAGAGCCAACTGCAAGGTCACTATTTGGCGCGTCGCAGATTGTTGTGGGGGTGAGAGTGGCGGTGAGCGTGCAGAGGACCTTTTTGCCGAGAGTGAAAGTGATGGTACCTGTTGGAGCCGGGCTGCCATTGGAGACTACGACCGTCTCCGGGAAAGGTTGACCATAGATTTCCGTTTGCGGAGGCAGCGTGAATTGGAATGGCACGATTAGTTGTCCAGTGCCTGTAAGTTGGACCTGTTGAGGACTGTTGTACGAATTAGTAACGATCGAGAGATTGCCGGTGACCGGACCATTTCCTGTAGGTGTAAAAATGACGCCCAGACTACAGGTTGAACCGGCGATGATCGTTGTTCCACAGGTAGTGGAGTTGGTATCGACGCTGAAGTGCGAATCGGAGACGGAGAGGGGGGTAGTAAGGTTGAGGTTGTCCGTTCCGAAGTTACTTACGCCCTGGATCAAGGCAGGAGAATTTTGTCCGACCAAGACGGTTCCGAACGAGATAGGAGCTGGTGGATAGGTGATCTCCCGTACCGAGTCGTTGCCTTGATCGACCACGAAGAGATTGCTGCTGCCGTCAACAGCGACTCCTACGGGATTGTTTAGCTGCGCCTGATTGGCGAAACCGCCGTCTCCTGCATTGCCTGCGACCCCGGTTCCAAGGATGGTTGCGATGTTGCTTCCGGTGCTCGTCGTGGAGGAAAAGACCATGTACACAAGATTCGCTGCGGCGTCTGCGATGTAGAGATCGCCTGCTGCATCGAGCGAGAGCGAAGATGGCGACAGCAGCGCAGTACCCGTTGCCTGACCCGATACGGATGTTGTTGTGGTTCCGTTTCCTGCGACTTCATGGAGGATGTTGGATTTATCCAGCGCATAGACGAGATGTCCTCCCGCGTCAGCGATGTAGAGGATACCATTGAGGTCGAGGGCAAGGCTGCTGGGCGAGGTGAAGCTCGCAGAAAGAATGCGGCGTGAACCGCCGGCGTAGACTTCGATGACGTTATGGGTTGTGCCCGCCTGGGCAATGAAGAGATTTCCAAAACCATCGGCGTAGATGGCAGTGGGGGTGTCGAGGCCGGTGACATAGTTGGTATTGATGCTGCCGTCGGCTCCGTAGCGAGCGACGGTGCCGTGGGTGGCATCAGCGATTAAGAGGTTTCCCGCAGAGTCGAGTGTGAGAGCAGAGGGCGTAAGCAAGCCCGCGCCTTGCGGGATCAGAAGTTGAGGCGGCCCTCCAGCGGCGGGTAGAAAAAGAAGATCGGCGGTGCCGGGCGTGGTACCGGATTCGAGGATGTACGCATCACCTCCGGCGTCAACGGCAACGGCTACGGGCGTACCTAAAGAGCCGGCGACGGTATTGACAGTGCCAGGAGTAAAAACACTGAGGGATCCCGTCGCGACAGCTTCGAGTCCCTGCAGGATGATGTTGCCGGAGAGAGCGTCGGTCAACTTAATCGGTGCGCGCCGGAGGCCGGGACGTGTCGGAGTGAAGCGAACCGAGACCTGGCATGTGTTCGGTGGCGAACCGGCAGTGGCTGGGCTCAATGGGCCAGCGCAGCTGTTGCTGGAAATGGTGAAGTCTGAACTCGCGGATGCGGACAGATTGACGTTCTGATTGATGACGAAGGTCAACGGCATCGCAGCGCTGGTGCTACCCACTGGCGTTGAGGGGAAGATGATGTTGCCATTCAGCTTGCGTGCGATGCTGTTGCCGGAGTCGGCGAGGGCAAAGTTGCCGAAGCTGTCGACAGTGATACCACGTGGGGCATTGAGGGGAGTGCTAAGGGCGGAATTGCCGTCCTGAGTTGGGCTATAAGGGCCTGAGGCACCATTCGGTAGACCCGCGGCGATTGCGAGAGTGGAAGATCCCAGGTTGTAGCTGACGACGTTGTCGGGACTGGTTTCAGTGATGAAGAGAGTTTGAATCGGCGAAAAAGTAAGGCCGTAGGGTTTGTTCAGGCCGGTCGCAGGGTTGCCGGAGTTATCGTTGGCGCATTGGCCTACGGCGGTTTTGTAAGTAGTAAGGTTTGCGATCTGTCGCACGCAATTGTTGCCAGTATCCGCGATAAAAAGATCGCCCGTCGCGCTGATCGCAAGACCAGAGGGGGCATTCAGAGTTACGCTTCCGGTAATGCCGACGCAAGGGCTGGGGACAAGGGTCGAGGGAGTTCCGGCCATGACACATAAACTCGAACTGAGTGTCTGACGAAGGACCTGATACGTGCTGATTGCGGGGAGAACCTCAGTGTCCTGAATCGAGATGTAGAGATTGTTGGCGGAATCAAGGATGAGGCCATTTGGGTTAGGAGTCGTTGAGGGTCCAGATCCGCAGGTGCCGGCGACGGGGGTAAGAAAAGCTACACCGACCGAACCATTCGGCAGCATACGCACGCAGTTGTGCTTGCTGTCAGCAATGTAGAGATTGTTGGAACTGTCAACGGCCAGGCCGGTTGGCTGATAAAGGCCCTGGGCAGGTCCCGGAGTTGGGTTCGAGGAGGTTGCGCACGTGTCTCCCTTGCCAGAAACTGCAAGTCCCACTACCGTACTCATCGAACCTGAGGAATCGATTTTACGAACACAGTTGTTCAGCGTATCGGATAGATACTGATTGCCGTGCGAGTCAAAGACAATATAGGAGGGTGCATTGAGGCTTACTGTCGTCGCAGATCCGAAGTCTCCATTGAAACCGGGCGTGATAGTGCCTGCATAGCGTGTTCCGCTTAGCACAGCGGTCAACGCCTGGGAGTTTGCGAGGGCCGGAACGAACATGGAGGCAGCAAAGGAGACGAGGCTTGTAAAGACCCGAACTCCAAAAAAACAGTTCGTGCGCATGTTGAAACTCCTAGTAATGTGAACCAAAAGGGAATCAGGTCGAATGTTCGACTTAGTCGATGAAACTGAAGATCTGTTTGGACGATGAACTTCCACAGACCGGGGAATTTTTTCCCCATCGTGGTACACAAATTGTCAAAAAAGGCGTGCAGTGGCACTGTAAGAATCGATTAGCTGCACATTGCAAAACTATAGGAAAGCAGACTGGCAAAAACAGCTTAAAATGGTGAAATCACAGGGGCTCTTTGTTGCCTCTCTGGGTACTATTCGCAACGTTGATGCACGATGCGCGCGAGAAAGAGAAAAGTTTTTCTCTTTCCCTTTAATGATGGGGTGGGCGAAGCAAAAAGCTGGTAATTTTTTCGCCCGTTTTGTACCACTAAAGTGTGAGCTAGTTCGAGCGTTTGAATTGGACTAAACTTTTTTAAGCGGGTATGAGGTCGCGGGATGGTGGAGTACCGCCAGATCGTCCGGTTGTGGCAACAGGTAGGGGCGGCTGCGTTGATCACGCTGGTGCGGGCCGAGGGTTCCAGCTACCGACGTCCCGGAGCTCGTCTTCTTTTGGGACCGCATGGAGAATCCACCGGAACAATCAGCGGGGGCTGCCTGGAGGCCGAGGTTCTCCGCAAGGCGGGCTGGTTTGCTCGCGACGGTGCGATTGTCGAGCGTTACTCGACAATGTTTGATGACACGGCGGAGGTGCCGTTCGGACTTGGATGTGGTGGCGTGGTGGATTTGCTAATCGAGCCTGGCGATACTCTCGAATGTCGCGAACTAATGACTGCCTTGGAGGCGACGCTTGCCGGGAAGACGATGACTGTCCTGACCTGGCTGCCTGGTGAAGGGAAGAGGTTGTCCCGTGCCGTACTTGAGGCGGATGGGGATTTTGCATTTGCAAGCGACAGGCTCACAGAGTTTGACCTTGTTGCTGCAAGAGATAGAGTCATGAGTCGGAATTGGGTTGAAAACGCACCGGAAGGAATATTCGTGGAGAGGATCGCTCCACCGCAGCGATTATTCATTCTGGGTGCTGGAGATGATGCAAAACCCCTTGTCAGTATGGCTGCATTGTTGGGATGGAATGTTTCTGTGATGGATGGACGTGCGCAGTTGGCGCGGGTGGAGCGGTTTCCGGAGGCACAAAACGTCTCCGTTGTGAAGTCGGGGTTGAGCGAGGTACGTGGGATTCGGCCAGAGGATGCTGTGGTAGTGATGACTCATAGCTACGAACAGGATCGAGAGTTGTTGGCAGTTCTGTTACCTTTGCGGCCGAGATATCTGGGATTGTTGGGTGCACGGCATAGAAGCTCGTTGCTCGTCAGCGAGGTCGCAGTGAAACTTGGGTGGACGGTCGCTGCTTGTTGCGAGCAGATTCATGCGCCTGTTGGTTTGGATCTCGGTGGAGATGGCCCGGAGGCGATTGCGCTTGCAGTGATTGCCGAGGTCCAAGCGTGTTGCATGGGAAAACCCGGGGCATCACGAAGTTTCTCTGCGAAGGATGTTGAGAGGCACGTAAGGGAGGGTGGGCTGTCGCGGTATCTCCAAGTGCAGTGCGCGCTTGATATTGAATGATGCGAAGTTGTGCATGCTTCGAGCTGACTAAGGCTCAAGCGTATTGAGAAATTCTTCTACTAAATTTGCGGCCACCGTAGAGCGATATTTTGCCGTGCTGCGGATGTCATCAATTGGGCGGGCCTCGGCGAGGACTGCGACGCGGGCGGCAGCGATCGTTTCGGGAGAGATTACTTTATCGATGAGGGCACGCTCCGTTGCGATGAGCCGGGTGGGGTACTCGCGGAGGCTCGCGGCGCCGATGCGGATGTCTTCGATACGACCGTTCTTCATTCGGGCGAGAGCTGCGATGGCAACTTTGGAGATCGCCTGAGCGTTGCGTGGACCAACTTTGCGGATATAGGATTTGTAGCCTTTTAGATTGCGCGAGATGGTGATGCTGAACAGAAGTTCATCCGGTTCAAGTTCGGTCTCTTTGTATGCGAGATGGAAGTCTCGATATGGCAGAGTCCGAGTTCCGCGTGCGGAGACAAGAGTAATTCCCGCTTCATAGGCAAGGAGCACCGGGGGCGAGTCGGCGGCAGGCGAGGCGTTGATGATGTTTCCGCCGAGGGTGCCGCGATTTTGGTTGGCGATGCTGCCGGTCCAACTCGCAGCCATAGCGAGGATGGGAAGTTCATCTGTGATGGTGGGATGTTTGCGAATATCGGTAAAGGTGGAGCCAGCCCCGATGATGATTGCATCCGAAGTGGCCTCGATGAAGCGGAGTTCCTCGAGATTCCAAAGCGAAATAAATTTTTTGGCTTGAAGACGGCCTGCTCCGAGCGCGACCATGAGTTCGGTACCACCGGCGACTGGGGTGTAGCGGTCAGGCGAGTCGGCGAGAATCTGAAGAACAGCGTCGAGAGATTTTGGCGCGATCAGATCGTATTCATTGACGTTGGAGCGCAAGGTTAATCTCGGTAGTTAAGTTTGAAAAATGACATTGAGGAAGAAAAGCTGATACATCCCTGAGGGTTAGACAAATGGTTCCAGTCAACAAGACGCGACTTGCCCAGAGCGGCGCTACTTTGTCCGATATCCCGTAGAAGCCTCTCGAATAGTTGAACTTGTTACATGAAATTCCGATGACTATACCAATCGACCCACTGATCGTAAGGATCACATTTTCCGTAAACGACGTGGGAAGATCATGCGAAAATAACATCGCAAATTCGGATTCCAGAAAACTCATTATTTAGTAGCTCCGGCGAGGGAGGCTTGCTGGACGGCGTTGAAGATACGCATGTAGCCGGTGCAACGGCAGAGATTTCCGTTGAGGCCTTCCTGAATTTGTAACAGTGTTGGTTGCGGATGTTTGTCGAGAAGATGATGAGTGGCGAGAATCATGCCCGGAGTGCAGATTCCGCACTGGGCTCCGCCCTCTTCGAGAAAACATTTTTGGATTGGGTGAAGTTTTTCATTGAGCGTGAGCCCTTCGATAGTTGTAATATCAGCGCCCTCGGCCTGCAGAACAGGGACGAGACAGGAGTTGACGAGGTCCCCATCGATCAAGACTGCGCAGGCTCCGCATTCTCCTTCGCCACAGCCTTCTTTGGCACCGGTAAGATGCAGGTCTTCGCGAAGAACATCAAGTAGACGCTTCATCGACGGAGTCTCCACGACTTTCCCTGTCCCGTTGATGGTGAGTTGGATTTTCGTCATCGGGAAAAACCTTGACCGAAGATCAAAACATCGATCGCGAATATGATGCACGCCATTCCAAACGCTGTAATCAGGCCGACCCAGAGCGGAATCGCTTTGGCTTGCTCGATCATTGGGAGGGAGCGGATCTGTTTGCGGTCAATGAAGGCGTCAGTAAACCAGGTGATGTAAAGCGTGACGAGGCCGGAAAGAAAGATGCAGATGGTGGCAATAAGATGAGTGGTATCGAGATGGATCATGTGTTCGTCTCACTGAAAATAGGGCCTGCGACGGCTGGTTCGAGGGATTCTGTTCCACCATCGACAATACGGGTCATGCGTTCGAAGATGTCTTCGGGAAGCAAGGGAATTTCGTTGAATGAGAGGCCGGTGGCGTGCTCGATGGCGTTGAGGATGGCGGGGGCGGGGCCGTCCATGGGGAGTTCGCCGATGCCTTTGGCTCCGCCGGGTCCGTGCGGCGAGGGGGTCTCTTCGAAGGAGACGTGGATAGGTGGCAGATCGGCGCTAGTAGGCATGATGTAGTTGGTCATCTGGTTATTGGCGAGGTGACCATTACGCCAGAGACACTTCTCGTAAAGAGCATAGCCGATGCCCTGGGCTACCCCGCCCTCGATTTGGCCTGCAGCTAGGATCGGGTGGAGCACTTTGCCGACTTCCTGAACGGTGTAGAAGTTGATGACACGTGCGGAGTAAGTGGTGGTGTCGACGGCCACTTCAGCAACGTAAACCGCCCACGCATAGGCGGGGTAGGCTTCGCCGCTGTAGGTTTCGTCGTCCCAGACGATGTTGCCGGGGGATTCGTAGCGGACGCATACTTCGAGGTTGCCTTGCTCTTTGCCGTAGCGAATGGCGGCTTTTTTGAAATCGGCAGGAGTGTACGGGGTCGGGAGGGCAGCGTCGCTACGTAGCTTCTCTAGTATTTGTGTCGAGGCGCGCTCAACTAACTTGCCGACAATCATTGCTGTGCGGCTGGCTACTGTGGGTCCCGAGTTCGGGACGAGGTGCGTGTCGGGTTGAGCGATACTTACGTCTTCGTAGGGAAGTCCGAGGGTTTGTGCCGCGACCTGGCAGAGTATGGTGTTGGTACCTTGACCGAATTCGGTGGATGAGACAAGGATGAGCGGGCGACCTGTCTGCAGGTCGATATCAATGGCTACCTCCGAATTGAGGCGGCGTTCTCCGGAGCCGGTGAACCCTGCTCCATGAAAAAAGGTGGCGAAGCCTATACCTCGCTTGATGGTGTTGTTGGAGTTTTCGGCGTCGAACCGGGCGCGCTTGACGTGGTAGCTGGACTCTTCGAGAGCTCGGGTGAGCAGAGATTGCATGTCGACCGGATCGTTGAGGAGCTGACCTGTGGCAGTTCGATCACCTGTGCTGAGGAAGTTGCGTCGGCGGAATTCTTCCGCGGTGAGGCCGACTACCTTGGCGATCTTGTCCATGTGGCGTTCGAGGGCAAAGATACTTTGGGGGGCGCCGAAGCCGCGGAATGCTCCATGCGGCGGGATGTTGGTCGCCATTGCTTTGGCACGGACTGTCAGGTAGGGCCAGCTGTATGGGCCGGGAGCGTGGATGGTGCCTCGAGAGAGGACCACTGGTGAGAGCGTGGCGTAAGCTCCGCCGTCGATCGCGAAGTCAATCTCTCCGGCCAGGAGTTTACCGTCTTTGCTGACTGCGGTGCGATGGCGGGTTCGCGAGGGATGGCGTTTGGTCGTTGCCGCCATGTCTTCGGCACGGTCGTAGCAGAGCTTCACCGGGTGACCTGATTTCATGGCAAGTAGTGCGGCGTGACTGCCGATGACGCTTGGGAAATCTTCCTTGCCGCCGAAGGCTCCTCCAGTTTCGGTCTGGATGACGCGGCACTTTTCGGCGGGGAGGTTGAAGACCAGCTCGAGGGCGTGGACGAGGTAAAACGGGCATTGCATCGAACCGCGAACTGTTACGCCGGATTCGGCATCGTACTCCGCGATAACTCCGTTGTTTTCGATGTAGAGTTGCTCCTGGGCGCCGGTTCGGTACTCTCCTTCGACGATGTAGTCCGCTTTTTGCCAGATTTCATCAGGGATTGAGACTTGATTCTTCTGCATCACGTAGCTTTTGAAAGTGTTCGGTTCGCTGCCTTCGTTCCAGATGATGTGGTCTTTTTTTTCGGATTCTTCGATGGTGTAAATGGCGGGGAGTTCTTCGTAGGTAATGTGGACCGATGCGATAGCGGCGGGGAGCACGGCTTTGTCGGGGTGCGCGAGCAGGAGAATGGGCTCGGAGTCGTGATTGACGTGGCTGCTTGCGAGGCAGGGGTGGTCCTTGGTCAGGTGGACGATTGTGTTTTCGCCGGGGATGTCGGCGGCCGTGACGATGGTGAATTCGTTCCAGGAAATGGTGGGGTCAAAGGTGATAGAGGTGATGCGGCCCCGGGGGATGGTGCTGCGAACGGTGGCTCCGTACCACATGCCCGGAAGGGTGATGTCATCGACGTATTGGGCGCAGCCGAGAACCTTCGCTTTGCCTTCTTTGCGCGGAGGCGATTGACCGACGATTTGGGAAGCTTTTGCCATCGGGGTAGCGTCAAGGATAGAACGAAAGCTGTCCCGCGCGAAGTATTGATGTGGTTGACTCCTTCCTGGGAAAAAATGTCAACTTGGTTTCCTTTGATTTGTTTGGGTTATGTAGTTTGGGCTTATCAAACGATTGATTTTAGGCTGAATTCGAGGAAAGTATTTTTCGGAAAAGGGCTGACAAATTTCGCGAAGCGCCGACGTTGCGATACGATAAGGCGCTTAACTGGGAAGGTGGTATGCATCCAAAGTCAGAAGGAATTCTGGAATCTGCGCTGTATGTGAAAGATGTGAGGAGGTCCGCTCAGTTTTACGAGAAGATCTTCGGGTTCCGCGCGATCAGCGATTTTGGAGAACGTGGCTGCGCAATGAAAGCCGGGAGCCGGCAGGTTTTGTTGTTGTTCAAGAAGAGTGGCTCGCTTACGGGGCCATCGCCACACAACGGGGATGGCGAGTTGCATGTCGCGTTTGCAATCGAACCCACTGAACTGGCGAGATGGGAAGCGTGGTTGGTGGAGAACGGAATTGCAGTTGAAGAGAAACGAACGTGGGAGCGGGGGGGGACGAGTGTTTACTTCAGGGACCCTGATCGGCATCTGTTGGAGATTGCGACGCCGGGAGTTTGGTCGGTCTATTGAGAGATAACTGAGCTAGAAACGAATTGCTTCCTTTGCAGTGTTCTCGACGGAATACATCCCGTTTTCAGTGTCTTATTGCAGGCTTGAGAAGCAAAGATGCCAAGTCCCATCCATAGCGCGTGAACGGTGGATGGGACTTAACTTGCGGAGACGCTTGTGATTCTGGCTATTTTTTCTTTGCAGCTTTTTTGCTGGCTTTCTTTTTGGTGGACTTGGTGGCAGCTGCCGGTTTAACTAGGGTGACGATTTTGGAGCCGATAGGAGAACCCAAGCCGGTGCATGCGTCCCAACCGGGGCCAGCTTTGAACCCTACCGGCGAGCCGTTGTAGTTTGTGCCTGAAGTGATGTCGCGGAAGGCGGCTTTGCCTTTGGCGGAGTAGATAGCGGGTTGAATGAAGCCAGCATTCTTGCCGTTGATGGCGTTAGCAACGGCGATGAGGCCAGCCCAGAGCGGCGCTACGGCGCTGGTTCCACCGATGACCATGCCCTTGCCGTCGACACGGATAACGTAACCGGAGGTGGGGTCTGCGTCGCCGGCGACGTCTGGCACGCCGCGTCCACCCGCAGGGTTGGTGGGTTTGGGCACGCCCGCGCCGGACTGCCACGAGGGAAGCGGGAAGAAGTTGCTGACGCCGCCTCCGGTTGCTCCTTCATCGTTGGTCAGCTCGTTCCATACGACCTCGGATGAGATGTTGTTGCCACTGCCCTGGAGTTTTGTTCCACCGCAGCCGAGCACATGTGGGCTGGATGCAGGGAAGTCGACGTGGTTTTTGCCGTCGGTGAGGTTATCGGTGGAACCGTTGTCGCCTGCGGCTGCAGTGATGGTAATGCCGAGGGCTGCCGCGGACTGGCAGGCTGCGTCGAGGGCGTTCATGGATTGTGCAGTCCACTGCGACTCGGGGCCTCCCCAACTGATCGAGATGACGCTTGGCTTGTTTTTGGTGTCGTGGACGGCTGTTGCAATAGCGTCGATGAAGCCCTGGTCAGTGTTTGGTGTGAAGTAGACGACGATATTGGCACCGGGTGCGACGGCCGCTGCGACCTCGATGTCTAGCATGACTTCGCCGTCAGCGCTGTTGGCATTGGATGGCGAGTTTTTACCGCCGTCGACCAGGACTGCAGTGACTTTGGGTGCCTTCACTCCGATGGATTTGAAGTAGGCAGTGATATCGGCCGTGCGGTAGCCGCCGCCGAGTTCGATAATGCCGATGGTCTGGCCGGCGGCTGAGGCGTTGGGTGGGAACTGGTAGAGCGCAGCGACCTGGGGTGGGGTGAAGGAACCGTTTCCTGAGGCATGGGGATGGGCGAAGCCTCCGGCCTGCGCTATATTCGCGGAGAGATCGCCGGTTTCACCGAAGACACGAAAGTGAGGGTGGGCCTGAGGACGATTGTCGAGGCCCAGGACGGCTTCGACGGGACCGATGAGTTCGGCTGGGAGGGTGATGCTGCCTTCGCGGACGCGATAGGTCTCGCCGTTGTGGGTTTTGTTGACGAGGGTGACACCGAAGGCCTTCTGCATGCCGGCGACAGTACCGAGGAGCTTGACGGTGCGACGCTCGGGGCCTGGGGTGTCGGGCGCAACGGTAAGGCCGTACTCCTTGGCGAAGGCGCGGACTAGCTTGACTGCTGCGGGATCAGCTCCGTGATTTGCACGGTACTGGGCGTGGGTAAGACGGGCTTTGCCGGTGCGGTTGGCGGTTTTAAGCGCTGTCTTGCGGCGGACGACGACAGAGACCATTATCTTCGTGCCGGCTGGTGTAGGTGTTTCACCAGCACTTAGAACGAAAGGCTTCTTTTCGCTGCCGGGCAGAACTGTGCGGGGCGAGACAGAGAGATGAGGCGTAGTCGATTTCTTTTTCGTTGCCATGAGAAGTCCTCCAAATTTGGGGATGAATTTGTAAGAGGGCCCTGCGCGAGGCGCTGTTTGCGAAAGACCATAGTATGCCAATAGTGAAGAACGCGGCGAACTTGAATCATAAATTTCTACATGAGTCTGTTGAGAGGCTGGTGAGATAGACTGGGCGACAAGTTTTTCCAGCTGGTCAGCGCGTGAATTTGGGTCTGATGGGTTCAGCGATTTGGGGGTGTGCATGCAGGTTTCGACGTCGGTAAGTTCGGGTACACGGTCACAAGGACAGGGAAAGCGGAAGGTTTTTCCGGTCGGGCACATGGTGCTTTTCGCGCTGGTGACGGTGCTTTTTTTTCTGTGGGGGATGTCGAACAATTTGACGGATATTCTGGTCCAGCAGTTCAAGAAATCGTTTGAGCTGTCGACTTTTAGCGCGCAGCTTGTCTCGACGGCGAACTTCACCGGTTACTTCGTTATGGCAATGCCGGCGGCGCTGCTGATGCGCAAGTGGGGATATAAAGCAGGAATGGTGACTGGGCTGTGCCTGTTTGGAAGCGGGATGATCCTGTTCTGGCCGGCGGCGGTGAGCCACCAGTATCTCGCGTTCCTGGTGGCGCTGTTTACTGTGGGGAGTGGTGCTTCGTTTCTGGAGACTTCGGCGAATCCTTTTATTGCGCAGTTCGGGCCGGCAGAGACCTCGGAACAGAGATTGAATTTCTCACAGTCTTTCAACCCTCCGGGGACGATCTGCGGCGTGCTGATAGGGGCGCAGTTTATTTTTTCGGGCGTGGAGAAGACTGTCCCGGAGATTGAGCAGATGCGGGCGGCAGGAACCTACCAAGCGTATCTGCACACGGAGATCATGCGGGTAGTGCCCACGTATCTCGCGTTCGGCGCGGTGGTTCTGTTGTGCGCGTTGGTGCTGTCGCGGATGACATTTCCTTCAATGCATAGCGAGCATGAAGGCGAGGTCGGTGACCATGGGAGCTTCCGCCAGTTATTTCAGTATCCGCACCTGTGGTTTGCGGTGTTCGCAAATTTCTGTAATGTTGGGGCGCAGATAGCAAGTTGGTCCAATCTAATTCTGTATATGAAGCAGTACACGGCTGTGACGGAACGCCATGCTTCGTACTATCTTACGGGCGTGCTGATAGCGCTGGCATTGGGACGGTTTGTTTCGACACCGCTGATGAAATATGTATCGCCGAGCCGGATGCTTGGATTTTATGGCGTGGCGAACGTGCTTTTGATGGCAGTGACAG
Organism: Edaphobacter sp.; assembly: GCA_035570955.1. GTDB lineage: Bacteria > Acidobacteriota > Terriglobia > Terriglobales > Acidobacteriaceae > Edaphobacter. Next base: position 57,213 of record DATMKY010000083.1, read on the forward strand.
TTACGCAGCCGGGGATTGTGGGTGCATGGGGCGTCGTAGCGAGCGGATTCTTTTTGTCGATCATGTTCCCGACGATCTTCGCGCTTGGGCTGAAGGGACTGGGCCCCAATACGAAACTGGCGGGGTCGCTTTTGGTGATGGCGATTGTGGGTGGAGCGCTCTTTCCACTTGTACTCGGTTTTATTGCAAGGAATTCAGGAAGCCTCGCGAAGGGATATATAGTCCCGCTTGTTGGCTTTGCGGTTGTGGCGGTATATGGATTTCTAGCACCACGGGTTCAGCCGAAGGATGTTGCGTCGTCCCCGGAGGCGATTTGAATTTGGTGCGCTGCGCCGACTTGAATTAGAAGTGGCGCAGGTTTTCCGGGGGAATGGACGATTTGTAGTCGGGGTCGCCAGGCATGGGATCGAGCGAGGCGCTGCGCTCGAGGGAACGGCTGACGATGTCGCGTGAGCCGAGGCCTACGGCGAGAGCGAGGGTAAGAACGATTCCGCCGAAGAGGATTCCGAAGGCTAGCTCGACGACAGCTCCGCCGATTTGAAGGTGATCGAGGACCATCGCGGCGGTGAGGACGAGGACGAGCCATTTGACGCCAAGGGAAAGGACACGTGCGTATTGAAGCTTGGCGTTGACGGCGCTGATGAGCACGGAGCGCTCGAGGAAGCGGGCGATGACGGTGCCAGCGATGAGGAGCAGGACTGCGCCGATGGAGTGGGTTAGGTAGGGGATGATGATGGTGGAGATGGGCGAGTCGCCGGGGTAAGCAGCGTCAAAGGCTGAGATGCCGATGAAGCAGCCGAGGAGGAAGCACCCCCAGAAGGCCACGCGGGCGATGAGCGCGGTGGGGCTGTTGGCAGGAGACCAATCGGAGATGGGGGCGATAACGTTGTGGGCGAGGCGCTCGTCGAAACGCGCAGCGGTGAGGCTGCGGCGGAGGAGAGCGGCGAGACCTGCTCCAATGGCCGTAAGGACGACGACAGCGAGCAGAAGGGCGATAAGACCAGGGAAGAAGCGGGCTAGTTTGACCAGGACGCTTTCAGCGGATTGCCTCAGGGCGAGTTCGACTTGTTGCCACATGTGTGTTTCTCCTTGCTGTTCTTATGGATTGAAGCGGTCGGGCCAGCGCCAGCGGGATACGAGGTATGGTTTATCGGCTTCGAAGGCAATGGCGAGGTCCTGGATATGTTTTTCCGGGGCTGTGCCGCTGCTGATGAGAGTAAGGTGCGAGGCGACCCATGCAAGATAAAGAGGTGTAAGGGCGCCGAGAAGGTGTCCACGATTGATGGTGCGGAGACGAAAGGCAAGTGTGAAGTCGTAGACGATACGTGCCCAGAGATTGTCGGGCATGCGAAAATTTTCGGGCTGCATAAGCGAGAGTTTTTTGAGGCCGAGAAGCGAGTTGGGCGGTAGAACGAGCGACCAGATGTCGTGGAGGTTGGTATAGGCGAGCCGGAAGGCGTCGAGCATGGGGCCGATGTCGGGCGGTTCGGTGACGGGTGTGGTGAAACTGACGGGCTGGTAGGGTTGTGTCCCTCGGGCGCGTTGCCAGAAGGCTGCCTTGGCGTCGATGTCGGCGAACAGTGATGCGGTGATCTGCGCGAGGAGAGCATTGACGTCGGCTGAGATGGGTTGCGCGAAGGTGCGCGAGCCGATGTTGACCTCGGCGACGGTGTAGTTGGCGGTGGCGGCTTCGTTAAGTGGCCAGAGGAGAGCGTCGTTTTGTCCGGCGGCGGTGAAACGTTGAGCAACGGTGGCGAGGCGCTCAGCCATGCGGATGGACAGGCCGATATCGATTGCGAGAGGGAAGCGCGGGCGAGTGCTGAATAAGGCGCGAGTGACCGGATAGAGAATTGCAGAGGTTACCAGGCCTTCGCGGGGGCCGAGGTCATAGTGAGCGACGGTGAGGTCGCATTGCACCGTGGATTTGGCGAGGGCGCGAATGGATTCAGGATGCAGGGACTGGGCTTCGGCGCCGAGAAGGACGCAAGCGGTAGCCCTGTTTTCCTGTGCGAGTTTGTAGGAATTGAGGTAGTCTGCGGCTGTCGGGACCCAGGGGGTCGTGGAGACTGCAGTGACGGTGTAGGGAAGCAAGCGGAGGGGGCTTCCTGACGAAGATTGCGGGGCGGCGTCGGGTGTGGCGACGAGGACGGTTTCGCCGGGGAACGCGAGAGCGAGATTACTAAGGGTGGCATCGAAGGCCTCCTGAGACAGGGGAGGAAGACTAATCAGAAGGCCGGACGTGCCGACTGCGGAAGTGGAGGTGAGGTCGACATTGGTTTCCGTGGTGGCCATCGGGCGATCTTGCTCTTTCTTTTTATTTAACGGCGGCTCAAAAAAAATTGGTTGTTCCGGCCTATTGTCGGAGGCGACCTGTGGGTTCAATGAAATGCCTTTGCTATTCCAAAACCAGAAATACCGCCACACGCATCGTATGAATGTCTCTCTTCAATCAAAAGAGATGCAGAATCGGTCGTATGTGGTTGCAGGCAGAAGATATACAGCGGAACGAAAGGTAAAGTCCGTGGCGGAGCAGACTAGACACAGCGCAAAAGCATTGCATGGTTCGCCGATTGAAGATTATTGCATGATTGGGGACTGCGAGACAGCAGCACTTGTTTCCCGCGGGGGCTCGATCGACTGGTTGTGCTGGCCAAATTTTTCTTCCGGGGCGTGCTTTGCCGCGTTGCTGGGGACTTGCGATCACGGTCACTGGAAGATTGCGCCTGCCGGCAAGATCAAGGCAACCCGGCGGCAGTATGAGCCGCACACTCTGATTGCGGAGATATTTTTCGAGACGAAAGATGGTGAGGTCCAGCTTGTCGACTTTATGCCCCCGCGAGCCGAGCACTCGCGTGTGGTGCGAATGGTACGGGGGGTGCGTGGCAAGGTGTCGATGCAGATGGATCTTTCGATCCGATTCGATTATGGAAGGACAATTCCATGGGTGACGAGCGCAGATCACGGGTTGCGTGCGATTGCGGGATCGGACATGTTGGTGTTGCACACCGAGGCTCCGTTACGCGGCGAGAGAATGTCCACGCGCAGCGAGTTTACGGTTCGTGAAGGAGAGACCGTTAGTTTTACGCTGACGAACCTGTCTTCCCTCGCGACGGTGCCTCCGGTGCAGTCTGCCGAGGATGCTTTGAAGGAGACCCAGAAGTTCTGGAAGAGATGGAACGAGAAGAATAAGTACAAAGGACCTTATGCCGCGGCGGTGGAACGGTCGTTGATGACTTTGAAAGCGATGACGTATCGACCCTCCGGTGGGATTGTTGCGGCAGTGACGACTTCGTTGCCGGAGAAGATTGGCGGAACGCGCAACTGGGACTATCGATATTGCTGGTTGCGCGATACTGCGTTCACGCTGCTGATCCTGATGCAGGCGGGCTATGTCGATGAGGCGGTGGAGTGGAGGAAGTGGCTGATGCGCGCGATCGCTGGGGCGCCGGGACAGATTCAGACGATCTATGGGATTTGCGGCGAGCGGCAGATTGTGGAGTGGGAGGCTGGATGGCTGCCGGGATATGAGGGGTCAGCGCCAGTGAGGATTGGCAATGCAGCGGTGGAACAGTTTCAACTGGATGTGTTTGGAGAAGTGGCCGCTGCATTGAATCGGATTCCGCCCGCGGAGGAGGAGCTGCGCGTCTCGGCAAGCGCGGTGCAGGCGGCGTTGATCGATCATCTGTGCGAAGTGTGGCAGGAGCCAGATCAGGGAATATGGGAGGTGCGCGGGGAGCCCCAGCATTTTACGCACTCAAAAGTGATGGCGTGGGTGGCGCTTGATCGGGCGATAAAAACACACGAGAGATTTGACGGAGCTGGGCATGTCAGGCGTTGGAAGAAAAATCGCGACATGATTCACGAAGAGGTTTGTGCAAAGGGGTTCAATAAGAAGTTAAACAGTTTTGTGCAGGCGTATGGTTCGCAGCAACTCGATGCATCATGTTTGCGAATCGGGCTGGTTGGATTTTTGCCGATGGACGACCCGCGAATCGTGGGTACGATCGAGGCGATTGAAGCGCGATTGTTGAAGGACGTGTTTGTTGCGCGATACGACACTCGGAAGACAGATGATGGCTTGCCCGCGGGTGAGGGTGCGTTTCTGGCATGTAGCTTCTGGCTCGTGACTTGCTTGTGGCTCATTGGACGGCGAGGTGATGCGACGAAGATGTTTGAGCGATTACTGGCATTGCGCAATGATGTTGGTTTGCTCGCCGAGGAGTATGATCCGGGAACGAAACGGATGGTGGGTAATTTCCCACAGGCGTTGTCGCATATTGCGTTGATTCATTCTGCGTTTGCGATGTCGGGCCTATGGCATCCCCAGGCTTTGCGGTGAATGGAATGTGCTTTCGTGAGTACAACCTAACGTGCCAAGAAGTGCCTCTAATCAAAAACCTGTTTAGTTTCTCTGCTGCCTTGTTTCCTGAACGAGTTTATTGATCGGTTGACAACAATGCCACGGATTCCATGTTCGACCTATAGGCTGCAACTCCATAAAGACTTTACATTCGATAATGCGGCGGGAATTGCGGACTATCTTCGCGCGCTTGGGATTTCGCATGTGTACAGTTCGCCCTATCTACAGGCTGCGCCGGGAAGTGTTCATGGGTATGACGTGGTCTCGCATCAGCGGGTGAATGAGGAACTTGGTGGCGCTGAGGGGCACGAACGTTTCTGCACGAAGCTGGGTGAACTCGACCTGGGGCAGGTGCTGGATATTGTGCCGAACCACATGTCGCTGGGTAAGGAGAACAGATATTGGTGGGATGTGCTCGAGAACGGGACTTCGAGCCGGTATGCTTCATTCTTCGATATCGAATGGCAGCCGCAGGAGGAGCGTTTTCGGGACAAGGTACTGGTTCCGATTCTTGGGGATCAGTACGGCAAGGTGTTGCAGGCAGGTGGGATCAGGGTGGTACGGAGGGGAAACCGCTTCCAGGTGGAGTGTTCGTCGCAGACGCTGCCGACATCGCCGACTGCATTGCCGGTGATTCTTGCGCGTGCGGCGGAGTATGCGAAGTCGGACACCCTTAGTTTTCTTGCAGCGTCGTTCGGGCGATTGCCGCAGCCGGAGTATGTCGATCGACGGACAATTCTTGCAAGACACCGGGATAAAGTAGTGCTTTTCGACCTGCTGGAGCGGCTAAGCAAAGAGGAGCATGGTGTGTGGGAGGCGATCGATCAGTCGGTCGCAGAGCTGAATGGGAATCTCGATGGGTTGGATGATTTTTTGAATCAGCAGAACTACCGGCTGGCGTACTGGAAGACCGCGGACCAGCAGTTGAGCTACCGGCGGTTCTTTGATGTGAATACGCTGATCGGTCTGCGCGTAGAGCGGGAGCATGTGTTCGAAGAGACGCATGCACTGATAATCGACTGGCTGAAGCGCGGGGTGATTGACGGCGTACGAGTGGATCATCCTGACGGGCTACGCGATCCGCTGGAGTATATGAAGCGGCTTCGTCAGCATGCCCCGGATGCTTATGTCGTTGGTGAAAAGATTCTGGAGCCCGGGGAGTACCTGCCAGAGAGCTGGCCGATTGAGGGGACGACGGGATACGACTTTCTGAACGTCGCCGCAGGAGCGCTGGTTGCGCCGGAAGGAATGATGGAGCTGACCCAGATTTACCGGCAGTTTACCGAGCAGCCTACAGAGTTTCCGGCGATCGCGCATGAGAAGAAGATCGGTGTTTCGCAGGAGGCTCTGGGAAGCGATGTGAATCGTCTCACGTCGATCTTTGTTGAGATATGCGAGGCGAACCGCGACCGGCGTGACTATACCAGAGCCGAGGTCCGACGGGCGATTCGTGAAGTTGCTGCTTGTTTTTCGGTGTATCGGACTTACGTGGTGCCGGATCGCGATGAGATTACAGAAGAAGACCGAAAGCACATTGAAGAGGCGACCGAGTGTGCGAAGCAGCAGCGGCAGGATATCGACGGTGGGTTATTCGATTTCATGCGAGATGTGTTGACGATGGTAGAGAAGGGCAGAAACGAGACCGAGTTTGTGCAGCGGTTTCAACAGTTCACTGGACCGGTGATGGCGAAGGGTGTAGAGGACACAGCTTTTTATTGTTTTAATCGACTGACGGGGATGAATGAAGTGGGGAGTGATCCCGGGCGCAATGGGCTAAGTGTTGCGGAGTTTCATGCGTATTGCTCGAAGATGCAGCAGACGCATCCTTCGACTATGACGACGCTTTCGACGCACGATACGAAGCGAAGCGATGATGTGCGTGCGCGGCTGGCGGTGTTGTCGGAGATTCCTGGACGGTTTGGTTCGACAGTGCAGCGGTGGTCACGGATGAACAATGCGTTTCGGACGGTGAAGCGTGGGTTTCCCGCGATGCCTGATCGGAATACGGAGTATTTGTACTACCAAACACTGATTGGGGCCTGGCCGCTGCCGATGGAACGTGCGCAGAGTTACATGCTGAAGGCGGTGCGCGAAGCGAAGCAGCAGACGAGCTGGGTAGCGAATAACAAGGAGTTTGAAGAGGCGTTGCGGATGTTTATCGAGTTGACGTTGAACTACGCACCGTTTCTGCGGGAGTTGCAGCAGTTTGTTGGGAGAGTGCAGGATGCTGGGCGGGTGAATTCTCTGGCACAGACACTACTGAAATACACGGCACCGGGTGTGCCGGATTTGTATCAGGGAGGGGAGCTTTGGGACTTGAGCTTGGTGGATCCGGATAACCGGCGGCCAGTCGATTATGCGCTGCGGAAACGATTGTTGTGTGAGCTGAAGCATATGAACGGAACTGATGTGGCCGCGCAGGTGATGTTGCGGGCGGATGATGGGTTGCCGAAGTTGTGGACGATTCATAAGGCACTGGAACTGCGGCGCGAGCGGCCGGAGTGTTTTGGCGCGGAAGCGGAGTATACGCCGCTGGAGGTGGATGGGGACAGGCATGACCATGTGATTGCTTATCTGCGCGGCGAGGATGTGGCTACGGTAGTTCCGAGGCTGACATTGAAGCTCGGCGGCGCGTGGAAGGACACGATTGCAGTGTTACCGCCGGGAAGGTGGAGGAATCGTATGACGGGTGGGAGCGTTGAGGGTGGGGTAAATACGATGAAGGCTTTGCTGAAGGATTTTCCGGTTGCGCTGCTGGTGCGCGAGGGTGGGGGGGCACAGAAGAACGATGCATGAGTTTTCGGTGTGGGCTCCGCATGCGAAGAATTTGTGGGTGAAGATTGGCGATCTCACGTATCCGATGGAAGGCCCTGACGAGCGTGGATGGTGGCGGGCTAAGGTAGAGCAGGCTGGGTCGGGAACAGATTACGGGTTTGTGATTGATGACGATCCGAAGGCTTGGCCTGATCCTCGTTCGGAATGGCAGCCGCGAGGCGTGCATGGTTTGTCCCGAGTTTATGACCAGAAAGCGTTTGCGTGGGGTGATGAGGGATGGAATGCTCTACCGCTTGCGAGTGCGGTGATTTATGAATTGCATGTTGGTACGTTTACCGCAAAGGGTACCTTTGATTCGGCGATTGAACGTCTGGATTATTTGAAGGAACTCGGTGTTACGCATGTTGAGCTGATGCCTGTAGCGGAATTTCCGGGGAGGCATGGGTGGGGTTATGACGGCGCATCGTTATTTGCAGTGTATGAGGGTTATGGTGGCCCGGATGGATTGAAGCGTCTGGTGAATGCCTGCCACGCATATGAGCTGGCTGTGCTGCTGGATGTGGTCTACAACCACTTTGGACCGGTTGGGAATTACAGCGGGAAGTATGGGCCTTACATAACGCAAAGGCACCACACACCATGGGGTGGAGCGATCAACTTTGAAGATTGGGGAAGCGATGAGGTACGCAGCTTCTTCTGCGATAACGCGCTGATGTGGATGCGGGATTATCACATCGATGGATTGAGGCTGGATGCGGTGCATGAATATGTGGACCGCTCGGCGGTGCATTTTATGGAACAACTGTCGAATAAGGTAAAGGCGCTTTCTGAGAAGCTGGGGCGGCGGCTGATAGTGATTGCGGAGAGCGATTTGAATGATCCGCGAGTGGTGAAACCGGTCGAGCTGGGTGGATATGGGATGGATGCGCAGTGGAGCGATGATTTTCATCATGCGTTGTTTACGGTGCTGCAACGCGGTAGTGGAGAGAAGGGATATTACGTTGATTTTGGAACGATTGCGAAATTCGCAAAGGCATTGACGAAGACGTTTGTGCAGGATGGGACGTACTCGGTTTATCGCGGGCGCTCCCACGGCCGCCCTGTGGAGGGACTTTCGCCGCATCAGTTTGTTGGGTTCATTCAGAACCATGATCAGGTTGGGAACCGAGCTGTGGGGGATCGGATCGATCAGGTCGTCGGGTGGGATCGAGCGAAGATTGCAGCAGGGTTTGTGCTGACAGCGCCGTTTGTTCCGCTGATTTTTCAAGGGGAAGAGTTTGCGGCTTCGACGGCGTTTCTTTATTTTGCGGATCATGATGATCCGGCGATGGCTAGGTCAGTGAAGGAGGGCCGGAGGGGCGAGTTTGCGGCGTTTGGGTGGGACCCGGAGGCGATTCCCGATCCTGAGGACATGAAGACTTTCGAGCGCTCGAAGCTGAAATGGGATGAGGTGCACCAAGGGCGGCATGAGGAGATGCTGGAGTGGTATCGGCGGCTGATTGAGCTGAGGCGTCGGTCGACTTCATTAAACAATGGAGAGCCGGGGCAAACGAAGGTTCTTTTTGACGAAAAGAAGGGGTGGCTGGTGATGGAACGCGGGGCGGTAACAGTGATTTTCAACCTGGGCAAAGAGTTGATGGAGTTTGAGAATCCTAGCCGCACTCCGCTGGTGATGGCTTCGAGTCCTGAGGTGAAGGTGAGGAAGAGTGCAATGGTGCTGCTGCCTCCCGACTCGATGGCGATCCTGTCGACGGAGACGGTGGCGTAGGTTGTGTAGAATTTCCTATCTGCCTATTTCCAATTTGAAGGAAGTGTCTGCCATGTCGCTGCTCTTTCGCCGTTCGGTCCTTGGCGTGTTTGTTTTTGGGATTCTGTGCCTGGATAAGGGTGCGGTGGCGCAGGCGGTTCTGCCGTCACTGAGCGATCCGGCGATCTCTCCCGATGGACGAGAAATTGCGTTTGCCTCAGGCGGGGATCTGTGGACGGTGGCTGCGTCGGGCGGGGAGGCACATCTTCTGGTCACACATCCGGCGACGGAATCTCGGCCACTGTATTCGCCGGATGGGACGAAGCTGGCTTTTGTTTCGACTCGTACAGGAGCGGGGAATATCTATGTACTGACGCTGGCAACGGGCGAGTTGATGCGGCTGACTTATTCGGATCGCCCGGATTCGCTGGATGGATGGTCGCATGACGGGAAGTGGATCTATTTCACCTCAGCGGTGAATGACATTGCCGGGCAGGGCGATATCTTTCGCGTGAATTCATCGGGTGGAACACCGCTCGAGGTAAGCCATGAGCGTTACTTGAACGAGTTTGAGAGCGCGCCATCGCCGGATGGGCAGCAGATCGCGCTGATTGCGCGGGGGATTAGCAGCTCGCAATGGTGGCGCAATGGGCATGCTCATATCGATGAGACCGAGATATGGCTGAAGCCGGTGGCGGAGAGTGGCAAGTATCAGATGCTGCTCAAGGCTGATGCCAAGCATGCATGGCCGATGTGGTCTGCTGATGGAAAAACCTTGTTCTATATGAGCGACGCGACCGGGGCGGAGAACATCTGGGCCGCTCCGATGGGTGCGCCTGTGTCGGCGAAGGCTCTGACGCACTTCAAGGAAGGTCGTGTGTTGTGGCCAAGTATTGGAGACGGTGGCAAGACGATTGTATTTGAACGAAATTTTTCAATCTGGAGAATGGATACCGCTTCGGGCAAGGCGGAGAAGATACAGATTGCGCTGCGCGGTTTGCCGGCTTCGCCGGGTGTGACCCACGTGACGGAGACGAACTTCAATAAGCTGGCGCTGTCTCCCGATGGAAAAAAGATCGCTGTGATTGCGCATGGCGAGGTGTTTGCGGCTTCGGCAAAGGATGGTGGTGAGGCACAGAGGTTGACACATACGCCCACGGCGGAGGGTGATCCTGTTTGGTCGCCGGACTCAATGAGGCTTGCATACCGGTCGGAAGCGGGGACAGGCGAGGCGAGCGGACACAATCTTGTGATGTATGACTTTGCTACGTCGAAGCAGATCGTGCTGACGCACGCCGGGAGTGACGATGGTGAACCGAGGTGGTCTCCCGATGGAAAGAGCGTGGCCTATGTGAGGAATCAAAAGGAACTACATGTTTTGACGGTTCCTACGGAGGTCGGAGCTGCGGTCGCGGATCGCGTCGTTGCGAGTGGAGAGCTTCCGGAGGCTTCGGTTGCGTGGTCTCCGGATAACCAGTGGATTGCGTACACGGCGGATGACAGCAGGTCGTTTCGCAATGTGCACGTGGTGCCTGCGGCGGGTGGCGAGTCGCATCCGGTGAGTTTTCTGGCGAACGGAAATATCGGTGGGGTGGCGTGGTCTCCGGATGGGAAGTACATTCTGTTCGATACTTCGCAACGGAGCGAACAAGCCCAGATTGCGGCAGTAGATCTGCTGCCGCATGTGCCAAAGTATCGCGAGGATGAATTCCGCGAGTTGTTCCGGCCCTCAAAGACGCCCGGGTCACCGACTACTCCGGTGACGACACCGAGCGAAGAGAAGCCGATGGCTCCTGCGGCTGATACAAAGAGCGATGTGAAAGGCGATGCGAAGGCAGAGCCGAAGAAGAAGGTTGAGCCGGTGAAGATTGTGTTTGATGGGATTCGCGACCGGTTGACATTTTTGCCGCTGGGCTTGAATGCGCAAGAGCCGGTGATCAGTCCGGATGGCAAGACAATGGTATTTGCAGCGCGTGCGGCGAATCAGCAGAGTCTTTATACGTTTCCGCTGGATGAACTTTCGAAGGAGCCGCAGGTTGCACGGCAGTTGACCTCGTCGCCGGGACGCAAGAGCGACTATGTCTTTGGGCCGGACAGCAAAGAGGTCTTCTATCTCGAGAATGGGACAGTAAAGACGATTGCGCTTGAATCGCGCACACCGAAGACGATTGCAGTGACGGCGCCGATGCAGATCGATTTCGACGTTGAAAAGAAGGTAGTGTTTGAAGAGGCGTGGGAGACGCTGAACCGGCGGTTTTATGATGCGGACTTCAATGGGCATAACTGGCTGAAGCTGCATGATGAATGGGCCCCGTATATTGCAGGTGCGAAAACATCGGATGAGCTTCGGCGGGATATTAATCTGCTGATTGGTGAGCTGAATTCATCGCACTCGGGGATTAATCGCGGCGGCGGCCCCGGGAATGGACCGCAGTCGGTCCAGGTAGGCAATCTTGGACTACGGTTTGATCGCGACGCGTACGAGACAGGGAAGGGATTGATCGTGCGCGAGGTGATTGCACTTGGTCCCGCGGCGATTGAGGGGTCGATCAAGCCCGGTGACAGACTGCTGAGCGTCAACGGGGAAGATCTTGGGGGGACCAATGTGGATAGGTTGCTGGAGGATACGGTCGGTAAGCGCGTTGCGCTTGGCATCGAGACTGCAGGCAAGAGGCGAGAAGCGGTGGTGCGGCCGGTGTCGTCGACTGCAGCGGTTGGGTTGTTGTACCGACAGTGGGTGGAGGAACGACGTGCGCTCGTGGACAAGATGAGCGGAGGCAAGCTTGGTTATGTGCATCTGGCGGATATGAGCGACGCCTCGCTGCAGCAGTTATACATCGATCTCGATGCGCAGAATGAGTCGAAGAAGGGCGTTGTGGTCGATGTAAGGAACAACAACGGCGGCTACATCAATGGCTACGCGCTGGACGTATTCACGCGGCAGAACTATCTGATGATGACGCCGCGTGGACAGAGCCCGGTGCCTTCACGGCAGAATCTGGGGCAGCGCGCGCTTGGTGTGCCGACGGTGCTTGTGACGAATGAGTCGTCGTTGTCGGACGCTGAGGATTTCACTGAGGGTTATCGGTCGCTGAAGCTAGGCAAGGTAGTCGGAGAACCTACGGCAGGTTGGATCATCTTCACGGGTGCGCAGCCGCTCATCGATGGATCGGCGGTTCGGGTGCCGGGATGGCGAATTCAGGACATGCGTGGACAGACTATGGAGATGCATCCACGGCCTGTGGATGTTGAAGTGGAGCGTCCTCTGGGCGAGACGGAGACCGGTTCGGATGCGCAGTTGGAGAGAGCGGTCAAGGAGTTGCTGGCGACCCAGTAAAAACGGGAGCCTGGACTGTCTAACAGGTATCATAGAGATATCGGTATATTCATTGATTCGCTTCGCCTTTGCTTCGCGGGGAATTCAATACGAAAGTATTGTTCTTGAGCGGAAACTTTTGTGTCTCTAATTCGTCTTCTTTAGAGACCAGCGTAGAGAAAAACGGCTTCAGCGGGCCGACCTGAAGCGGAACTTAAGAGTTGCATCAAGTTGAGGGCATGAGCATGTTGAAGGAAGTGGGTGTATTCCGGACGACAGTCCTGAGAGCAGGTTTGATCCTGCCGGCGACGGTTTGGTGTCTGGGGGGAAATGTGCTGGCGCAGGCACCGGCCGCTGCGCCGGCTGCCGCACGTCAGCTTGGCACAGTAACCGCTGTTTCGGGAAACAGCCTGACGCTGAAGACGGACGCGGGGCAGGTAGTAACGGTGAGTGTCTCCGATGGAGCGCGAATTCTGCAACTCGCTCCGGGCAGTACGGATTTGAAGACGGCGCAGGCGATTGCACTGACGAATATTGCGACCGGCGATCGCGTGCTTGTGAACGGAAAAGCGGGTGACGATGCGAGTTCTTTTACAGCATCGCGCGTGATTCTGATGAAATCGACCGATATCGCGCAGAAGCATGAGGCGGAGCAGGCGGACTGGCAGAAACGCGGGAGCGGTGGCATTGTGAGCGCGGTGGATGCTGGTTCTGAAACGGTGACGATTGCGGTCGGGGCCCGCAAAGTAGTAGTGACGACTTCGGGCACGACGCAGTACCGGCGCTATGCCGGAGATTCGGTGAAGTTTGAGGATGCGAAGCCCGGAACACTGGCGCAGATTCAAGCCGGCGATCAGCTTCGCGTGCGCGGCAATAAGTCGGATGATGGTTCGTCGATCCAGGCGGAGGAGATTGTCAGCGGATCGTTCAAGAATCTGGCTGGAACGATTGCAACGATCAATGCAACCGCGGGAACGCTGACGTTGAAGGACTTGGCAACAAAGAAAACCTTTACTATTGCGATTACTGGGAACTCGAATGTGAAGAGTCTGCCGCCTCAGGCAGCCGCGATGTTTGCGGCTCGTGCCAAGGGTGGTGCCGCCGGCGCAGCAGGCGGAGCTGCTCCGCAGAGCGGCCAGGCGAATGCGCCCGAGGGCGGACGGCCGGGCGGAGCGGGACGATCGGCTGGAGGCGATCTCTCGAATATGGTGAGCCGGCTGCCGAACAAGACGATCGCTGATTTGAAGGTAGGCGATGCAGTGATGATCGTAGCGTCGCAGCCTGATCCCAGCAGTTCTGCGGTGACAGCGGTTACTTTGTTGTCTGGAGTGGAACCGATTCTGGCAGCAACGCCAAGCGGCGGGCCTGCAATGACCCTGTCTCCATGGAATATCGGGGGCGAAGCACCTGAGGGTGGCGGCGCACATTAGTTCTTTTTAGAAGCAACTTATTTCTACGAACGCTACGAGAAAAATTTGAGGAGCAGTATGTCATTTCGTGTCACATGGAAGATTGTTTTACTTTGCTTTTTAGCCTGGACGCCGATGGCTGCAATCGCCCAGCAGACCGCCTCGACGGTGCATGGGGTGGTTGCCGATCCCGAGCAGGCGGTGATTCCAGGAGCGACGGTGACACTGACGCCGACGTCGGGCAAGGCGCTGGTGATTCAGTCGCAAAGCGATGGAACTTATGTGGTGCGCAACGTTCCGCCGGGAACCTACTCGGTGACGGTGACGATGCCGGGCTTTGCGACGTTTGTGAAGATGGGTGTGAAGGTAGCTGCGGGACAGAACCTGTCGCTGGATGTGCAGATGGCGATTCAGCAGCAGCAGCAAGAGGTGAATGTAACAACCTCAGCGGCTCAGGTGAGTGTCGATTCCGACAACAATGCCAGTTCAACTGTGCTGAAGGGTAAGGACCTCGATGCGCTGTCGGACGATCCGGATGAGCTCTCGTCGGAGTTGAGTGCACTGGCCGGGCCGGCGGCGGGCCCGAACGGCGGACAGATCTATGTAGATGGATTTACGGGCGGGCAGCTTCCTCCTAAGTCGTCGATCCGCGAGATCCGAATCAATCAGAATCCGTTCTCGGCGCAGTACGACCGTCTGGGGTATGGGCGTGTGGAGGTCTTCACCAAGCCGGGAACAGACAAGTTTCATGGGCAGATCAATCTGCAGGGCATTACTTCGGCTCTGAACTCGGCCAATCCGTTGCTCAATAGTTTTCTCAGCTCGGGCCAGCCCCAGCAGACACAGCCGCCGTATCACACGATCCTGGTGCTGGGAAATATTTCAGGACCACTCACAAAGACAGCGTCGTTCACGGTAGGCGGATCTCACCGTTCCATTCAGGACAATAACCTGGTCAATGCGATCATTCCGAATATGCCGGCGTTCGATCCTACACTGACCTGCCCAGCGGGGCAGACGACGTGTCCCTATACGGTGGCGAATCCTCAGCCGCAGTCGCGGACCGACATCAACCCACGCGTCGACCTCGCACTGGGCGAAAAGAATACGCTGGTGACGCGGTTCATGTATGAGGAGAATGATCAGAACAACGTAGGAGTTGGAGGGCTGGTTCTGCCCAGTGCAGGCTACGACTCCAGCTCATCGGAAACGACACTGCAGGTGAGCGATACCCAGATTGTGAGTCAGCGGGTGATCAACGAGACCCGGTTCGAGTATCAGCGAGAGACCGCGACAGAGAAAGCCCTGAGCACAAATCCGACGATCTCAGTGCAAGGCAGTTTTACCGCTGGCGGGTCAGCTACGGGAAATTCATCAGATACCCAGAACCATATTGAAGTCCAGAACTATACTTCGATCCAGCTGGCGAAGAATTTTATCCGGCTTGGTGGACGATTGCGCTCGACGAACGACGACAATACGACGACGGCAGGAACGAACGGTACGTTTATCTACAGCTGCCTGGAGATCTCGCTCTGCCCGACGGGCTCACAAGCTGTATATCCGACGCAGGCCAGCCAGTTCAGCATTACGCAGGTTCTTCATCCGGTCAGCACGACGATGTGGGATATCGGCCTCTACGCCGAGGATGATTGGAAGCCTCGTCCGAATCTATCAGTTAGTTATGGTCTTCGGTATGAGACACAGAATCATCTATCGGACCATTCCAACGTCGCCCCGCGTGTCTCCATTCGCTATGGATTGGGCAAGGGTGGCAACGCAAAGACTGTTCTCAATGCCGGCTTCGGCATGTTTTATGACCGGTACCAGCTTGGCAACATCATGACTACGCTCGAGTCAAACGGTCAGAACCAGATTCAGACGCAAATTACAAATCCTCCTCAGGCCTGCTCGCCGCAGAATGTAGCTGCGTGCGCGGGAGGAGCCTCTTCATCGGGAAATAAAACCTATTCGGCGTCGCCGAGTCTACGGGCCCCCTACACGCTGCACTACGCCTTCGGCGTGGATCAGCAGCTCTTCCGCGGAGCGACGCTCTCAGTCAATTACGTTCGTGCTGACGGCGTGCATCAGTTCTACAGCATCAACGCGAACTCGCCGATTGGCCTGGATTCGAGCAACAACCCTGTTTATCCGGTGCCTCCGCCGGCAGGCGGCCATCCTATTGTTCTGGATACCTACGAGTCGGGCGGCGTCTACCGGCAGAATCAGCTGATAGCGAATGTAAATATTCGCCCGAAACCGCTGTTCTCCATCTCAGGTTACGGAGTGCTTAACTTTGCGAAGTCCGATACGGGCGGTATCACCACCTACCCTTCGACAGACTTCTATAACATTGGCAAGGATTACGGGCGCTCGACCTTCGATACGCGTTACCGATTGTTCCTGTTCGGGAGCCTAAACCTGCCCCACGCGATTACCCTGAGCCCGATCCTCATCCTTTCCGCGGGCACACCTTACAACATTACGACGGGATCCATTAACCTTTCCGGACAAGCTAATTCAAGGCCCGCGTTTGGCCCGGCGAACGGCATTGCCCCTGGCAATCCCGGAACCAATACCATTACAGGCTGCGGAAGTTTTGTAACTCCCACTGCAGGTACAACGTATACGCCCGTACCGATCAATCTTTGCACCGGACCTGCTCAGTTCACAACGAACGTCCGCCTTACCAAGGTCTTTGGTTTTGGTCCGGAGACTGGTGCGAGAGCTCAAGGACAGGGTAACCGTGGTGGACAGGGCGGCCCTCCAGGTGGGCCC